>CAYXAA010000046.1:0-29075 GCA_964462985.1 uncultured Hyphomicrobiales bacterium
GGTGCGCGGGACGTAGGCCTCCGGCTGGTAGTAGTCGTAGTAGGAGACGAAATACTCGACCGCGTTGTTGGGGAAGAACGCCTTGAACTCGCCGTAGAGCTGGGCCGCCAGCGTCTTGTTCGGCGCCAGGATCAGCGCCGGGCGCTGGGTGCGGGCGATGACCTGCGCCATGGTGTAGGTCTTGCCCGAGCCAGTGACGCCGAGCAGAACCTGGGTCTGGTCGTTGTTGCGCAGGCCCTCGACGAGGTCCTCGATCGCGGTCGGCTGGTCGCCGCGCGGCTCGTAGTCGGAGACGAGCTGGATCGGCACGCCGCCTTCGGACTTTTCCGGCCGGGCCGGCCGGTGCGGCACCCAGAGCTTGCCGTCCTTGTGCAGCGGGTTGCCACTCTCGATCAGCGCCGAGAGCGCCGCGACGGTCGCGGTGTGACCGGTGCCGGCGGAGAGCTCGGGCAGGGCGTCCCTGGCCTTTTTCTTCTTCCTGTTGTCCTTGGCGTGGGCGGCGAGCAGCTTCTCGGCGTCCTCGAGCGAGATGTCGAGGCCGGCGATCGGGTTGAGGCCGCCGGCGGCGCGCTCGCGCGGGTCGGTGGTGGCGCCCATCGAGGTGCCGCGCGCAGTGCGCGCGGGCTTTTGGGCCTTCGCGGGCGCAGGCTTCCCGGCACCGGTCCGCGCCGGAGCCTTCGGCGCCGGCTCGTCCTCGGCAATCTGCGCCGCCCAGTCGGAAACGGAACCGCTCAGCGGCGCGCCGCCGAGCGGGCGCTGCGGCGCCTCGCCCAACCCGGAAGCATCGGCGCGATCGGGCGCGGTCGGAAGCGTGTCGTCGTCCCGCCGGGGGGCGGGGCGGGTGCGGGAAGAAGGGATTTTGGCCATGGCCAAACTATGGGGTCAAAGCCGTGCCGAGAAAAGGGCAGTTCCCGTTTTGTGCCGCGGTTTTCCCGTGGCTGCTGACAGGACGGTGGCAGCAGGAACCGCCGGGTTCCCGTTTCGACCGTGACGATCGCACGTCGCCGGCGGTTGCCTCTTGCCTGCCGACAGGCTGGTGTCAGCGCTGCGGCGCCAGCAGCGAGATCATGGCGCCCTGCGGATCGCAGCAGTTGACGATCCAGGAGCCGCCGGGCACTTCCATCGGGTCGTTGATCAGCTTGCCGCCGGCGACCTTGACGCGTTCGGCGGCGGCATCGATCGCGTCGACGTTGATATAGTAGTTCCAGAACGGCACCGGCATCTCGGCCATCTTGGTCATGATGCCGCCGATGGGCCGACCATCGACCGCGAAGCACTGATAGGTGCCGGCCGCGCCCATGTCGACCGCCATGTCCTTCTGCCAGCCGAACATCTTGGCATAGAAGGCGAAGGCCGAAGCGCCGTCGCCGGCGAACAGCTCGTGCCAGCCGAAGGTGCCCGGCGAGCCTGGGGGCGGCGCCGGCGGCAGCGGCCCATCCGGCATGGTCGGCCTGAACAGGCAGATCACCGCGCCCTGCGGATCCGCCACCACGGCGAAGCGGCCGATGTTGGGGATGTCCTGGGGCGCGACAATGGCGTTGCCGCCCTCCTCGGCGAAGACACCGACCATGGCGTCGACATCCTCGACCGCGACATAGCCCGACCAGTTCGGCGGCACCTTGCGCTCTGCCATTTCCGGCGTGAGCGTCATCAGGCCAGCGACGGCCATGTCGTAGCCGGGGACCTTGAACAGTGTGTAGTCGAACCCGGCGACGCCGGTGACCTCGGCCTCCCAGCCCGCCACTGCGCCGTAGAACGCCTTGGCGGCCTCGGTGTCGGTGGTGATGAGCTCATGCCAGATGAAATTGCCGTGCATTGCCTCTCCTCCGTCGTTCCGCCCCCGTTGTGCGTCGATAGTTAAGTTGATGTCAACCTAAATCCGGGCATCTACGAACCGGGTATTGCGAACGGATCGGGGCGATGCCGGCTGCATTTTAGCCCTCGCGATGATGTGCGTCGCTGTGGCCGAGATCGCGGCCGGGGTCGATGACGTCGCGCACGCGCTGCTTCAGCATCTTGGCGTCCGGAAAGCCGCCGTCGGTCTTGCGATCCCAGACGGGGACGCCGTTGCAGGCAATGGTGAAGATGCCGCCGGTTCCGGGCACGAGCGTGACGGAGCCGAGGTCTTCAGAAAAGGTCGACAGCAGCTCCTGCGCCATCCAGGCAGCGCGAAGCATCCAGTTGCACTGGCGGCAGTAGGTGATGGTGACGGCAGGCTTTGGCGGCATGGGATCAGTCCGATGTCAGATGGCGTTCTCTCGGTGATGGGGCATATCGGCGAACGTCGGTGCGACGTGGCGCGGGCGGCGAACTGAGCGCCAGTCTACTCGGCCGCGCGCCGGCATTCGGCGTAGGTCTCGCGCATGTGCTCCGTGAGCGGGCTGTCGGAGGGGTTGGCGAGCAGCTTCGACCAGATGCCTTCGGCCTTCAGCGTGTCGAGCGTGCAATCGCAGGCGCGGGCGCAGACCGCATCCGTGGCGGTGACGGAGCAGGTCAGCCGGCAGTTGTCGGAAAACTCGATCTCGGCGCGCTCGGGCGTGAGGCCGAGCGCGACCGCGCCCACGACCAGGCCGTAGAGAATCGGCTGGTGCAGCAGATAGACGGCAAGGGAATGCCGTCCGGCGAGGGCCGCGAGCCGGGCCGGCCGGCGCCGGGCGCGCAGGACGGTAAGGCGTTCGACCAGGCCGTGGTCCAGCGCAACGCGCGCCGCTGCGACGCCGGTGAGCACAGCGGCGGACCAGGGCAGCAGGGGCACGTAGTCGACCGCCGGAGGCGGATAGACGCCAAGACCGGTCCAGACCAGTGCAGGATGGTCGAAGATCTCGGCGCTGAGCCAAAGTGGCAGCGTGCCGAGAAAAGCCGCCGCGGCGAGTGTTGCGACGGACGGTAGCCGCAGGAAGGGCAGGGCGAGCACGCTCGACAGCGCGATGCAGTGGAGGATGCCGAAACGGACGAAGGTGTTGCCGAAGACATACCATGTACCGACCGTCACGGCGGTCGCGGCCACCGCGATCACCAGAAAGCGGCGCCCGAAGGCGCGCCAGCGGATGATCTTGCCGTGGGCGAGCACCAGCGAGACGCCGCTCAGCGCCAGAAAGCTCGATGCGATAGCGACGGCGAAGGCCCTCCAGCCGGCGCCCTGCGCGACGTCCCAGTCGACCAAACGGAACCAGAACAGGTCCCAGGAGAAGTGATAAACGGCCATTGCCAGCAGCGCGATACCGCGCGCGATGTCGATCACGTCGAGGCGCGGCCGGCGGCTTGCCTCGAACGCCGGATCGGCGGTGGCAAAGGCGGCGGGCGAGTTCTGCTCCATGTTCCGAGCAATAGGGGGAGCGGGCGGCGATGTCACGCGGCGTGACGCACTATCCGATGCTGCGGCGGCGCAGGGTACCAAACAGCGGCACGAGCTGGACCGCAAGGATGGCCAGGAAGATCAGGGCGCAGCCGACGAGGCCCATGGGGGTAAGCCGTTCGCCGAGCAGGAGCGCGGCAAACAGGGCGGCAAACAGCGCCTCGGACGACAGCAGGATCGCGGCATCGGAAGCGCGAGTCCAGCGCTGGCCGACGGCCTGGAGCGTGAAGGCGAGGCCGCCCGAGATCACGCTGGTGTAGAACAGCTCGAAGGCGGCGCCCTGCAGTGCGGCCAGGGACAACGGCTCGGTCGCGAGCCCCGGGACGAGCGCAAGCACGCCGACAAGGGCGAACTGATAGACGGAGAGCGTCAGCGGCCGGCCGCTGGACGCCCCGGCACGGCCGATCAGGCCGACGTGCAGCGCCCAGAACACGGCGCAAGCGACCATCAGGCCGTCGCCCCAATTGAGCGCCGTGAGCCCGCCGCCGCCGAGGAGCCAGATGCCGAGCAGCGCCGTGAGCGCCGCAGGCCAGGTGACGAAATGCGGCTGCTCCCGGAAGACGATGAGGCCGAGCAGTGGCGTCAGCACGACATAAAGGCCGGTGAGGAATCCGGCATTGGTGACCGAAGTGGCGGTGAGACCGACCTGCTGCAGGGTGATGCCGAAGAAGAAGGCGATCCCGACCAGCGTGAAGGCGTAGCCGTGTGCCGCCGTCATCGGTCGGTTCGGATTGCGGCGCGCCTCGCGCCAGGCGAAGGGCGCGACGACGGCGGCGGCGATCATGAACCGGATGCCGGTGAAGATCAGCGGACCGAGGTCGGCCATCGCCGTTGACTGGGCAACGAAGGCCGAGCCCCAGATCAGGGCGGCAAGGAGGAGAAGTCCGTTGGCGGCGAGGCGGCTCATCCCGCGCTGCTAGCCGATCCGGCAATCGGGCGCAAGCAGAGCCCCGCGTGCACGAAGGCCCTGGACACCGCGGCTGACAACATGGCTGCGTTGCAGCGGCCGAGGCGGGCCGCGGGCAACGAAGACAGCCCGCCGGACGTGATGACAATGGAAAAGGGTGGCGTGGAGGGGCGGCATGGTCGGTCACGGCGGTGCGTCATCCCTCCCGCCCGGGCTATTCCCTTCGATGCGGTTCTGGCGTTGCTCAGCGGAAAGTGTTCTCCTATTGTTCCTCGAATGGCTCCGGGAGAAATTCATGCTGCTCTATACCGCATCGCTCAGCCTGTTCTCGCGCAAGGTCGAGGTTGCTCTTTACGAGAAGGGGCTCGCCTTCGACCGCATCGACGTCCCCTTCACCCAGAGCGAAGGCTATCGACCGAAGCACCCGGCCGTGCTTGCGGCCAATCCGAAAGGGCAGGTGCCCGTGCTGGTCGACGGCGACCTCACGCTGTTCGATTCAACCATCATCCTGGAGTATCTGGAGGACGCCTATCCCAAGCCACCGCTCTATCCGGCTGATCCTGCAGTGCGGGCGCGCTGCAGGATGGTCGAGCTTGACGCGGACGAGATCCTGCTCGTCGACGTCCGCCGGCTGATGTACCGCACCGAGCCGCCGCTGCAGGATGCGGAGCGTCAGGCCGCGCGCGAGATGGAGGGCGTGCGGGGCGAGGCCGGCCTCGCCGAGCACTATCGTCGAATCGAGTCACGCCTTGGCGGCGAGGAGTACTTCTGCGGCACATTCGGTGCGGCGGACATCGCCATGTTCATGACGATGCACTATGCCGTCCGTCTCGGCGGTCCGGACCTTGCAGCCTTTCCGGCCCTCTCGGCCTGGTATCAGAGGGTGAACGCGCGGCCGAGCGCCGCCCGGGTCGTCGCGGAGATTGCGGAGGCGGACCGCAGGCTGTCCTGGCCGTATATCGCGTAAGGCGATCGATTCATCTGCCTCTCCCTGGACTTCTGTTGCCACAAGCCTCAAGGGGGCGGAGGGTCGCCGAAGCGGTGGTCAGCCGTTGGGAAAGGCAATGAAGGCGACGAAGACCAGGGCAGAGGCCAGGACGGTGGCGCGGAAGGCGAAGGGCCATGGCGATGGCTTGGCGGCAGAAAACAGGTCCTGGGCGGTCTGTGATCCGGTCCGGTCCAATGGGCTCATGCGCAAGGTCCCCGTGCAATCGGTCCAGTGAAGGCTGCGTCCGGCGCAAGCAAGCTGGCCGGCACCTTGCAGTCGATCGGCTTCTCGGATGCTTCGTCGGTTCGACGGTATCCGCTGATCCGGACAGCACGATCTCGGCTTATGGTTAACAAAGTATGAAGCCGAGAAAATCCGATCGGGCAGGTTGTCACCAACAAAATGCGCGGAGGCTATCCAGGACGGGGTCAAGTCCGGCAAAATCCGCCGCGTCATGGCCATTGCGCAACAGGTGGGCGGGGCTTGCGGGCGGTGTGCCGACGACGCAGGCCGGCTCAGAGCTCGAGCATGTCGAGACCGGCCTCGAGGTAATCGGCGAGGAGCGGCATGCGCAGCAGGTAGCTTGCGGTCGATCCGACGGCGCGCTCACGGGCCTCCTCCACGGCCTGATCGAAATCGGACGCGTCGAAGTCGCCGCGACCGAGCCAGACCACGGCGACCAGCTCGGCGGCCTCGTCGACGTTGAGATCGTCGATGAGCTCGCGCAGTTCCTCCTCGGACAGGTCGTTGCTCTCCTCCTCGGCGAGACCGTCATGCGTGTGCGCATCGGTCAGCGTCTCGGCGTCGAATTCGATCTCGTGATCGGTGCCGCCGTCAAACCCGTCCTCGAGCGAGGTGGCCATGGCGCGTGCCTTCTGCGCCAGCATCCGGATCGTATCCGGCGAGAGAGACAGATCGACCGGCATCAGAGGCTGCTCCAATTCCATTGCTGTCTGTCCTGAAACGAGTGTCATACTAAACCACTCTCTCGCAATCGTCGCCACTCTCCGCGATCTGGCGAAACGCCGGACCCACCAGCCCGCCTGGCCTGGCAGGTGCATGGAACACCCTGTTCCGGCTCCGCAGGGACCTGAGCTCTGTTGCAACGCTGAATGGCCCAAAGCAAAGCACCCCGGACCGATCAGGATCCGGGGCGCCTTGAAGCGATTGGGCGACGGGTCGGGCGAGGGCTGGTCGGCGCGACCGATTAGTCGATGTCGAGCCGATCCGGCCGGCGGCGCATTGCGGCGATCATGTTGCGTTTCAACTGACGCGTGAGAACGGTCAGGAGCAGGAGCATGCCGGCAAAGGCGAGACCGATCAGGCCGATGACGAGGTCCTGTTCGCCCGTGAGACTGGCCGCCCGGGCGCTGGAGACAACCAGCACGACGGGAACCATCGTCAACAGGACGAACACCAAGCCGCGAGCAACCACTCCAGACATTCCGCCGCGCGGCCGATGCTTCCGTGTCATTTCACCTCTCCTCAGGATGATCGACAAGCCTCGACCGGCCGAGCGTCCAACAGGATAACGGCTCGACAAGGTTCGACTGCCGGCAGAAAGCGGTCGATGTTGCGGCGAAACGATGGCGCTTTGGGCGGGATCAAAGAGATCGTGGCGCAGGTTCAAGCGCGGCGCGGGATCCCCCATGGAAACACCGGTGCGACGAGACAGAGGGCAGCGTACCGTCTCCCAACCCATGGCAATACCCAGGCAGAAAGGATAAGGCCTTAGCGATGTTCTTTACCCGATCTTCAGCAGATGGGAGGACACTCGCCGACGTCGATGCGGAGGCCTCAGGCGGTGACGTACCGACGCGGAACCTATCGAATGGACGGGCAGGTGACGGACGCGTTGCAGGTAAACGGCAGCGGCCAGAGCGCGGCAGGCGACGCCAGGCGTTCGGACGGGTCGGCGGAGCCGGCGCTTTCAATCGCCGGATTGACCTTCTTCATGGTCGACGCACAGGCCAAACAGGTCGTGTGGATGGAGTCCAGCGGCCTCGATTTCGAGGGCCATGCCGGCCTTTGCGAAGCGCCGTTGTCAAGTGCGCTACGCCACCTGTCGCAGGGCGACCAGCGCCAGATTCTGTCGCTGATCCAGAAGACGATCACGACCGGTTCCGGCGGGCCGATCGAACTCGGTGGCGACGATCTCGGTCGTGGTCTGACGCTGACCGCCACACGCTATGAGGCAACTGGGGGGCGCGCCTTCGTCGTGGCCGTGGCCGATCCGGACGGGGATGGCGACGCGGGCAGTGCGGCCGTGCGCGGCGTGGCGCCGCTGATCCGGCACCTGGTAGAGAGCAGCCCAAAGTCGGTGCTTGTCGTCGACAGCTTCGGCTACGTCCGTTACGCCAACGACAACTTCTTCGACCTGTTCAATATCGACGATCCGGCGTTCTGCATCGGCCGCAACATTTCGCACATTCCGAACCGGATCGGCAAAACGCTGTCACAGGTCGTGCTGACCACGTTGGCGCGGCGCGCGCCGGCCGATGGCATGCGGCGCTTCTTCCTGGCGAGCGGCGATGCGGTGTCGCTGCAATTTTCGCTGGTGCCGTTCCGCGTCTCGGCCGGCCTCGGCGGCGTCGTCTTCACCGCCGAGCGCAAGTCCAGCGGCGACATCGATTATGCGCAGATTTTCAATGCCACGAGCGCGACGCTCATCGTGGTCGACATCAAGACGCGCATGATCGTCGCCGCGAACCAGGCGGCGCGAAAAGCCTATGCGCTCACCGAGCAATTGATGGAACTGGCACCGATTACCGAGACGCTGCTGCATCCGAAAACCTTCGTGGCGCTGGTGGATCAGGCGCGCAAGGGCATCACCACGCCGCTGCAGGCGACCGTCAGTGGATTCGACGGCGTATCCAACTCAAAACGCCTGCGTGCGAGCATCATTCAGACCGGCGACAGCGTGCATCTGCTGATCGAGAGCAAGCACTAAGGCAGGCAATAGCGCGTTCGAACCGGATCGGCGCGGGCTGTAATTGGGCGCACCCGGCGCAGCGTAAGCTCTCCCCTTGCCGGACACGATCGGGCGACGGTCCGGTCACCCGTCGACCTAGAGCATTCCGAGGAACTGGCGCAGCTCGGGCGTGGAGGGCGCGCCGAACACCTCGTCCGGTGGGCCGATCTCGTGGACGCGGCCCTGGTGCATGAAGACGACGCGGGAGCAGACGTCGCGGGCGAACCGCATCTCGTGGGTCACCATCAGCAGCGTCATGCCGTCGGCCGCCAGCTCCTTGACCACGGCAAGCACCTCGCTGACGAGCTCCGGGTCGAGGGCCGAGGTGATCTCGTCGCACAAGAGCGCCATCGGCTGCATCGCGAGCGCCCGGGCGATCGCGACGCGTTGCTGCTGACCTCCGGACAGCTCCTCCGGATAGGCATCGAACTTGTGGGCGAGGCCGACCCGGTCGAGCATCCTGCGCGCCATCGCCTCGGCGTCCGGCCTCGGCACCTTCTTCACCACCATCTGTGACAGCATGACATTGCCGCCAGCGGTATGGTGCGGGAACAGGTTGAAGCTCTGGAAGATCATTCCGACCTTGAGGCGCAGCGCCTTGAGATGGGCCTCGTCGGGCAGGAGCTGGGCGCCGGCGACCTGGATCGAGCCTTCATCGATGGTCTCCAATCCGTTGATGCAGCGCAGCAACGTCGACTTGCCCGAACCCGACTTGCCGATGATGGCGATAACCTCGCCGGCGGCGACATCCAGGTTGATGCCCTTCAGGACCTCGTTGTCACCGAAGCGCTTCTTCACTTCAGTGATTTCGATGAGCGACATTGAGCCTCCTTTCCAGGGCGCGGCTCGCCTGCGACAGCGGAAAGCAGAGCGCGAAATAGATGAGGGCGACGAAGCCGTAGACGGTGAACGGCTGGAACGTGGCGTTGGTGACGATGGTGCCGGCCTTGGAGAGTTCGACGAAGCCGATGATCGAGGTCAGCGCCGTGCCCTTCACCACCTGCACCGAGAAGCCGACCGTCGGCGGCACGGCAATCCTCAGCGCCTGGGGCAGGATCACCCAGCGCATCTGCTGAAAGTAGCCCATGCCGAGGCTGGCCGACGCTTCCCATTGTCCCTTGGCGATCGCCTCGACGCAGCCGCGCCAGATCTCGGCGAGGAAGGCGGCGCTCCACAGCACCAGGGTAAGGCCCGCCGCCAGCCAGGCCGGCACGTCGAGGCCGAACAGCGCCAGACCAAAGAAGGCGAGAAACAGCTGCATCAGGAGCGGCGTGCCCTGGAACAGTTCGACATAGGCCTTGGCGAAGGCCTGCTGCCATTTGCCCTTTCCGATGCGCAGGAACAGGAGCAGCGCGCCGACCAGTCCACCGCCGAGAAAGGACACGAGGGAAAGCAGCACGGTCCAGCGCGCGGCGAGCAGCAGGTTGCGCAGGATGTCCCAGGTGGTGAACTCGATCATCGCGCCGTCCGCCGCGGAAACAGGGTCCAGCCGAGGCCTCGCAGCACCTGGCGCAGCAGGATCGCCAGCGCGAGATAGATCAACGTCGAGACGAAATAGGTTTCGAAGGCGCGGAAGGTGCGCGACTGGATGAAATTGGCAGCAAAGGTGAGGTCTTCGGCCGCGATCTGCGATACTGCCGCCGAGCCCAGCATGACAATGACGATCTGTGATGACAGCGCCGGCCAGATCCGCTGCATCGCCGGGATGAGCACCACGTGGCGAAACGTCTCGAACCGGCTCATGCCGAGGCTCAGCCCGGCTTCGAACTGGCCGCGAGGCGTCGCCTCGATGCCGGCGCGGATGATCTCGCAGCTGTAGGCGCCGAGATTGACCACCATCGCCAGATTGGCCGCCTCCAGCTCAGACAGACGGAGACCGAGTGCGGGCAGCCCGAAGAAGATGAAGAAGAGCTGGATCAGGAATGGCGTGTTGCGGATGAGCTCGACATAGGCCGCGACGACTGGCCTCAAAGCTCTCGGCCCCAGTGAGCGGGTCCAGGCGCAGGCGGTGCCGAGGGCGACGCCGGCGACGGCGCCGACGAGGGTGAGTTCGACCGTGATCCAGAGCCCCTTCAGGATCACCGGGAAATAGGCGGCAACCCATCCGAAATCGAAGGCGTAGGACATCGCGTCTCCT
The DNA here is from genome assembly GCA_964462985.1 of uncultured Hyphomicrobiales bacterium. Lineage (GTDB taxonomy): Bacteria > Pseudomonadota > Alphaproteobacteria > Rhizobiales > Stappiaceae > CAYXAA01. The sequence goes on from CAYXAA010000046.1 coordinate 10,359, forward strand.
CTTCGGCGACGGTCTTGCGGCGGACGGCGGACCGGATGCCCCCTTGGGTCCGCCGTCCGCACAGTGGTTAGAGGTCCTTCGGCAGGGTGTAGCCGAGCCACTTTTCCGATATGGCGTCGAGTGAGCCGTCAGCCTTGGCAGCTGCGATGATCTCGTTGACTTTGGCCTTCAGCGCGGGCTCTTCCTTGTTCATGCCGATGTAGCAGGGTGAGTTCTTGATGAGGAACTTGAGCTCCGGACGCTTCGGCGGGTTCCTGGCAAGGATCGCAGCGGCGACCACGTTGCCGGTGGCGATCACGTCGACCTGCCCGGAGAGGAAGGACGAAATCGTGCCGTTGTTGTCCTCGTAGCGCTTCATCTCAACGTCGTCGCCGACGAGCTTGGAGATCTCGAGGTCCTCGACCGAGCCGCGGGTGACTCCCACCGAATGGCCCTTGAGGTCCTCGATCGCGGCCACGGCGACCTCGGCCGGCGCGAAAATGCCGTTGTAGAACGGGGCATAGGCGTCGGAGAAATCAATCACCGCCTCTCGCTCCGCATTCTTGCCGAGTGAGGAGATCACGAGGTCGACCTTGTCGGTCTGCAGGTAGGGGATGCGGTTGGCGCTGGTCACCGGCGTCAGCTCCAGCCTTACCCCGAGTTTGTCGGCGAGAAGCTGAGCCACGTCGATGTCGTAGCCCTGCGGTGTCATGTCGGCGCCAACCGAGCCGAACGGAGGAAAATCCTGGGGCACCGCGACGCGAAGCGTGCCGCGGGCGGTGATGTCGGCGAGGGCGTCGGCGCGGGCAAGGTCCGGTGCCTGGACGAGGCCGGCTGCGGCCACGAGGCCGGCGGCAAGACTGAGAAAGTATCTGCGGTTCATGGGGTCAGGTCTCCTATTTGCGCGGGGCTGGGGTGGCAGCGCCCGGGACGGGCGATGCGAGGTCGGAAAGGGTGTTGCGCAGTCCGGACAGCGGATCGGGACGGGCACTGAGGTCGAGACCGGCCTCGACATGGTCGATGTGCATGCTCATGAGGGCCGCCGCGCCCTCGAAGTCTCCGTTCTCGAGCAAGGCCACGATGTCCTCGTGGTCGTGACTGGATTGCTCGGCCTTCTCCTTCGGCTGGTAGAGCATCGAGATCAGCGTCGTGCGTGCGGTGAGGTCGCGGACGATGTCGGCGACGAGCCGGTTGCCGACGAGTTCGGCGAGATGGATGTGAAAGTCTCCGAGCAGGCAGGTTCGGATGCTGACGTCGTCCCGCGCGATCGAGACCCGCTCCTCCTCCAGGTGGGATTTCAGACGCTCGATCGCACACGGCGGGACCGTGCGGGCTGCGAGCAGGAGGCCGGTCTCGACAATCTTGCGGGCGTGGAAGGCATCGGCCGCGTCGGCGACCGAGGGCTCCACGACATACCAGCCGCGACGCGGACTGACGGTGACGATGCCCCGGGTCTGCAGCCGGACGAGGGCTTCGCGAACCTTGGTCCGGGAGACACCGAACAGGTCGGCGAGGTCGGTCTCGCCGAGGCGCATTCCGGGCGGCAGGCGACCGGCCAGCACCGAGGTGAGAATGGAGCTTTCGATGTCGACCGGTGGGTTGCCCACGCTGCCCCGCTTGTCTTTCAGCTTGCATACAAGGCTGCACGCAAGCCGATCAGAGCAAAACGGGGGCCACGTCTTCGTTATTCGATTAACCCGCGATATTTCAAAGGTATAGCTGCATTGATCCCGGGTCTCTCCGGAGAATTCCGTCAGAACTGGTCAATGTTTGACCACGGGATGCATAGGATCAATGCAACAGGCCTTGTCCGACCATCCTTGGAGGTGTGGTTACCCTCGGCAGGCGACCGAATGGGCTCGATTATTGCGGTGAACACGGGGCGGAGCCGAGGGCGGCGTGACCGTCATCGCGCCTTCATGTCCATCCTCTAAGCGGGAGCCACCTGGGCACGGAGTCCGTGCCGGGCCAGCAACTTGATTGTCAGGGAGCCAGCCATGAAAGACGTCGATCCGAAGAACCTCACCGCCGACGAGTGGGACGAGCTCAACTTCCCCCGCCCCGAGATTCAGGAGTTCGACCGGGTGGTCGAGCGCGCAATCTCCCGCCGCGGCTTTCTCGGCGGTGCGCTGGCGTTTGGTTCCGGTGCGGCCGTCATGGGCACGGCGTTCCTCAAGGGGTCGACGGCGCTGGCGCAGCAGGCCTCTCGCTTCGCCTTCACCCCAATTCCGGCCTATACCGACAACACCGTGCACGTTCCGGAAGGCTACAGCTGGAAGATCCTTGCCCGCTGGGGTGATCCGCTGTTCTCCGACGCGCCAGTTTTCGATCCGGAAAAGGGCGTGGCGGCGGCCGGCGCCGACCGAGTGTTCGGCGAGAACACCGACGGCATGGAGCTGTTCAACGTTCAAGGCCATCAGGTGCTTGCGGTGAACAGCGAATACACCAACAACGAGATCAACCTGCCACATGCCGAGGGCGGCACACCGGTTTCGGCCGAAGATGTGCGGACACTGCAGAACCTGCAAGGCGTGACGGTGATGGAGATCGCCGAGGACGAGAGCGGCTGGAAGATCGTGGTCGACAGCCCGTTCAACCGGCGCATCACCCATCTGACACCGATGTCGTTCGACGGCCCGGCCGCCGGCCACGACCTGCTCAAGACCGAGGCCGACCCGTCCGGCACCCGGTCGCTCGGCACCTTCAATAACTGCGGCGCCGGCCGTACGCCCTGGGGCACCTATTTGACCTGCGAGGAGAACTTCAACGGCTACTTCGGCGCCAGCGGCGAGATGCCGACCGACGAGGCCGTGGCGGCCGGCTACAAGCGCTACGGCATCAACGAGAAGGGCGCCGGCTACAACTATCACGCCTTCGACCCGCGCTTCGACGTGTCGAAGAACCCGAACGAGCCGCATCGCGCTGGCTATATCGTAGAGATTGATCCGGCGGATCCGGCGTCGGTCCCGGTGAAGCACACTGCGCTGGGCCGCTTCAAACACGAGAACGCCGCCACGGTGGTGGCGCCGGACGGCCGCGTTGTCGTCTATATGGGTGACGATGAGCGCGGGGAGTTCATGTACAAATGGGTCTCCCGCGACGTCTATGTGCCTGGTGGCGACACCTCGACGTTGCTGAGCGAAGGCACGCTCTACGCTGCGAAGTTCAACGATGACATGACTGGTGAATGGTTGGCGCTGACGCCCGAGTCGACCGACATGTCGGCGGCGGAGATCGCGATCTTTACCCGGACCGCGGCGTCGAAAGTGGGCGCGACCACGATGGACCGTCCCGAATGGGTCGCGGTCAACCCGGTGGCGATCGAGGCCTACTGCTGCCTGACCAACAACAGCCGGCGTGGCGCCACGGCAGACGACGGCAGCATCCGCACCAACGCCGGCGGCGACCCGATGGCCGTCAACGCGCCGAATCCGCGCGAGACCAACAGATACGGACAGATCTTGCGCTGGCGGCCCGACAACGACGACCATGCCGCGGACCGTTTCACGTGGGATCTCTATGTCATGGCCGGAAATCCGGAGGTCCATGCCGACAGCGCTCATGCCGGCAGCCGGAACATCAACAAGGGCAATATGTTCAACTCGCCCGACGGGATGCAGATCGACTCCACGGGCGTGATCTGGATCCAGACGGACGGTAACGATTCCAATGAGGGCGACTACGCCGGCATGGGCAACAACCAGATGCTGGCGGGTGACCCGGTCACCGGCGAGATCCGGCGCTTTCTCACCGGGCCGAAGGGTTCGGAGGTCACCGGCCTGACCTGGTCGTCGGACCGGCGCACCATGTTCGTCGGCATCCAGCACCCCGACGCGCCGTTCCCCGACGGCGAGGGCAAGCTGCCGCGCTCGGCCATCGTGGCGATCAAGCGGGACGACAACGCGCTGGTGGGGTGAGTCGACGGCGTGGCGGGACGTTGGGGGCGCGTCGGTCGGGCGCCGCGCCCCTTTACACACCGGGGCTGGTGCAGGCACTCCGGTTGCGGCATCAGGTCGCCATCCGGGGCCGATCCGGCCGCCCAGGATAAAAATTGCGGAATTGCCCTCTCCCTTGAGATCCGCTCCCTTGCGCGCGCGGTGCTCTGGGACTACGGTCCCGCCCGCCAAAAATCCGCCGATCCCGGCCTGCCATGGAGGGCATTATGGGCTTCATCGCCGACGCGCTATCTCGTGTGAAACCGTCCGCGACGATCGCGGTCACCAACAAGGCGCGGGAGCTGAAAGCGGCGGGACGCGACGTGATCGGCCTCGGTGCCGGCGAACCTGATTTCGATACGCCGGATAACATCAAGCAGGCGGCGATCCGGGCGATCACCGAAGGCAAGACCAAGTACACTGCAGTTGACGGCATCCCTGAGCTCAAGGCGGCGATCGCCGCCAAGTTCAAGCGCGAGAACGGCCTGGAGTACAAGCCGGAGCAGATCACCGTCGGCACCGGGGGCAAGCAGGTGCTCTACAACGCGTTGATCGCCACCGTGAACCCCGGCGACGAGGTGATCATCCCCACGCCGTACTGGGTGAGCTATCCCGACATGGTGCTGCTTGCCGGCGGCAAACCGGTGATCGTCGATGCCGATCCGATGACCTTCAAGGTTTCGCCGGAGGCGATCGAGGCGGCGATCACGCCCAGGACCAAATGGCTGATTTTCAACTCGCCGTCCAACCCGTCGGGCGCGGCCTATACCCGCGCCGAGCTGCAGGCGCTCTGCGCGGTGCTGATGCGCCATCCCCAGGTCTGGGTGATGAGCGACGACATGTATGAGCACCTCGTCTACGATGACTTCGAGTTCACCACGCCGGCGCAGGTCGAGCCAGGGCTCTACGACCGCACGCTGACCGTGAACGGGGTCTCCAAGGCTTATGCCATGACCGGCTGGCGCATCGGCTATGGCGGCGGGCCGGCCGAGCTCATCAAGGCGATTGCGAAGGTGCAGTCGCAGTCGACCTCCAACCCCTGCTCGATCGCGCAGTATGCCGCCGTCGAGGCGCTGAACGGCCCACAGGACTTCATCCCGAAGAACAACGAGGTGTTCAAGGCGCGGCGTGACCTCGTGGTGTCGATGCTGAACCAGGCCAAGGGTCTGACCTGTCCGATCCCGGAGGGGGCGTTCTACGTGTTCCCGTCCTGCGCCGGCACGATCGGCAAGACCTCCCCGTCCGGCAAGATGATCGAATCCGACGAGGATTTCGTCACCGAGCTCCTGGAGGCGGAGGGCGTCGCGGTGGTGCAGGGCTCGGCGTTCGGACTCGGCCCGAACTTCCGTATCTCCTATGCGACCTCCACCGAGGCGCTCGAGGAAGCCTGCACACGGATTCAGCGGTTCTGCGGCAATCTGAAATAGGCGCCGGCAGCGGCTTGCGGTATCCTCACGATCGGGGCCGTTGGGAACGTTTCCGGCGGCCGCACGTTGCTTTGGCGCGTCTTTCCGGCGGTTCGGCCGGGTTCAAGAGGAAGAGATGATGCCCATGACCTTGCGTGCGAAGCTTGCCGTTCTGACTGTTGCCGGATGTGTCTTTGCCCCAGGAGCGCTGGCGCAGGATGCGGCGCCCGGCGTGCAGGTGGGCGTCCTGACCTGCGACATCGAGGGCGTCTCCAATTTCGTCGTCGGTTCGACCCAGTCGCTCGGCTGCAACTACAAGCCGGCGGATGCCGCTGCTCCCGTGGAGTTTTATCGCGGAACCGTCCGGGAGTTCGGCCTTGACATCGGCACGACCGAAAACGCCCGCCTGGTGTGGGGCGTGCTGGCCCCTTCGGCTGACATGAAGCCGGGAGCGCTCGCCGGCAACTACGCCGGTGTGCAGGCCGGCGCCAGCATCGGCGCTGGCGTTCAGGCCAATGCCCTGGTCGGTGGCTTGAACCGCTCGATCGCGCTCAATCCACTGAGCCTGCAGAGCGAAACCGGCACCAACCTGACGCTCGGGGTCGCACGGCTGACGCTGGAGGCGATCAACTAGGACCCGTTATCTCCCCTCGGCTTTTCCGGATATCGTGGCGGCGCGATGGCTCGCGTCGCCCGGATGGGGCCGAGGTGCGTCATCGGGGGATACAGTCCCGACCGAAGACGCCTGCGCAAACGGCTGCCGGACCTGATAAGCTGCGATGGTCGCGAATCGCGGGCGGGGGGAAGTGGTGAAGCAGCCAGGCATGATGGGCATCTGGTGGCGGTGCGCGCGACGTGTCGCGGGCGCAGCGGTTGTCCTCGGTGTGTTTGCCGTGGCTGCCGCCGCACAGAACGCGCATATCAAGCACGGCACTCCGCAAAGGAAGGCGCCCAAGGAAAACCGGCTGCAGGTCGGCGTGCTCGACTGCGCGATGCGCGGCGAAGTCCGGACCCTGTTTTCATCGGGCATGGACCTGTCATGCGTCTTTCTTCCCGCCCGCGGCGGCCGGCCTATCCCCTACTTCGGCGCGATCGAGAAGATCGGCATTGACATCGGCGTGACGGAAGCGAGCCAGATGCGCTGGCTGGTGCTTGCGCGGCCCGACGCCGCCAGGGCGGCGGACCTTTCGGGCGACTACTTCGGCGTGTCGGCCGAGGCAACGGCCGGTGTCGGCGTTGGCGCCAACATCTTGGTCCGCGGCCGCGACGGCGCTTTCTCTCTGCAGCCTCTCAGCCTGCAGACGCAGACCGGTCTCAACCTTGCGGCCGGGGTTGCCGAGCTGGAGCTGCGCAGCGCCTGGGACTAGCCACGGCATCCGGATCATTCCGCACTGCGGCAACGGATTTCCTTGCGTTGCGCGCCCAAGACGGGTGACGATGCTGATCCGCCTTGATGGCGGCGGCAGCTGCGGCGCATCCGGCACGCACTTCGAGCTCGCCGGCCGGCCGACTGTGCCGATGACTTCGCGTGCTTTCCATTCGAGCGGATCGTCCCGAATGAGCAGAAGACACGTCAAGACACAACGATAGGCAGCGTCCGTGATGGGGCGCATGCCCTTCTCCCGGACCCGCCCTCAACTCAGCGGAGGCACGATCATGGGAGACGACAATGGCGGCGGCAGAGTAGCCGGGCCCCGGTGCATCGCGATCCTGGGGCCGTTTGCCAGCGGCAAGACAACGCTTCTGGAAGCCATTCTCGAGCGCACGGGGGCCATTCAGAGACAGGGAACGGTCACGGCCGGCAACACGGTCGGTGATGCCTCGCCGGAGGCGCGGGCCCACGCAATGAGCGTCGAGGTCAATGTGGCCGAAACCAGCTATCTCGGCGACACGTATACGTTTCTCGATTGTCCGGGATCGGTCGAGTTCCTTGCTGAGGCGGAAGGTGTGCTCGGCGGCATTGACATGGCCATCGTGGTCGCCGAGGCCGACCAAAAGAAGGTGCCGGCCCTTCAACTGGTGCTGAAGCGGCTCGAGGACCTGAAGATCCCCCGCATCCTGTTCCTGAACAAGATCGACAAGACCACGACGCGGGTACGCGAGGTGCTGCCGATGCTGCAGCCGTCCTCGGCTGTGCCGTTGGTGCTGCGCCAGATTCCGATCTGGAAGAACGGGATCGCCACCGGTGTGATTGACCTCGCGCTGGAACGGGCGCTGGTCTACCAGGAGCACGCCGAAAGCCAGGTGATCGACATCCCCGACGAGGAGAAGGCGCGCGAGGTCGAGGCCCGGTTCTCGATGCTGGAGCTGCTTGCTGACCACGACGACGTCCTTATGGAAGCCCTGCTGGAGGACATCGCCCCGGAGCGCGAGCGGATCTTCGCCGATCTGGTGGAGGAAATGCGCCAGGGCCAGATCTGCCCAGTGTTCATCGGCTCGGCCGAAAAGGGCAACGGCATCGGGCGGCTGATGAAGGCTCTGCGGCACGAGGCGCCGGGGATCGCCATGACGCGCGATCGGCTCGGCTGCGCGGCGGGCGACGCGGCGGTGCTGCAGGTGCTGAAGACGGTGCATACGCCGCATGCCGGCAAGCTGTCGATCGCGCGGGTGCTGGCCGGCTCGGTTGCCGACGCCGACGCGCTGGTGCGCGTCAACGGCGAGGAGGCCAAGATCTCCGGGCTCTACCGGGTCATGGGCCAGCAGGCGACCAAGCGCGAGCCGGCGGAGGCGGGTGAAACCGTGGGCCTCGGCAAGCTTGAAGGTGTTGTGACGGGCGAGACGATCGGGGCAAGCCGGCCAGCCCGGCAGCTCGCGCCGCTCAACCCGCCGCAACCGGTGCTCGGCATGGCGATCCTGCCCAAGGAGCGGCGCGACGAGGTCAAGCTCTCGGCTGCGCTCGCCAAGCTCGCCGAGGAGGATCCGGCGCTGCTCGTTACCCACGCCCAGGACACCGCCGAAACTCTGATCGAGGGCCAGGGCGAGATGCACCTTCGCGTCGCGCTCGAACGGCTCACCGGAAAATACGGGCTCGCGGTCGAGACCTGTCCAGCTTCCGTACCCTATCGCGAGACGATCCGCGGGTCGACCACCGTTCGCGGGCGGCACAAGAAGCAGTCGGGCGGCCACGGCCAGTTCGGTGACGTCGTGCTGGAGATCCGTCCCCTTGGTCGCGGTGAAGGGTTCGTTTTCTCCGACCGCATCACCGGTGGCGTGGTGCCGAAGCAGTATATCCCGTCGGTTGGCGAGGGGGTGAAGGAGGCGCTGCTCACGGGGCCGCTCGGCTTCCCGGTGGTCGACATTGCCGTGACACTCACCGACGGCTCGTACCACTCGGTCGATTCTTCCGACCAGGCGTTCCGCATGGCGGCGATCCTCGGCATGCGTGAGGGCCTGCCGCAGTGCAAGCCGGTGCTGCTCGAACCGATCCATGAAGTCGTGATCTCGTGCCCGAGCGATGCGACCGCGCGGATCAATGCCATCGTCTCGGCACGCCGGGGCCAGCTGCTCGGCTTCGACGGTCGGCCGGGCTGGCCGGGTTGGGACGAAGTACGGGCGATGATGCCGGAATCGGAGATCGGCGATCTCATCATCGAATTGCGTTCGGCAACAGCCGGCGTTGCGAGCTTCGTCAAACGCTTCGGCCATATGGCGGAGCTGTCGGGCAAGGCGGCCGAACAGGTGCTCGCCCGCCATGGCCGGCAGGCGGCCTGAATCCCGCCGCGCCTGCCACCGCGCCGATGAGGGGAGGGGCCGCTGCCCCTTCCGGTGGGGTCGAGGCGGCCACAACCGGGCGACCGCGGGCTGGATGCCCGCGAGCGGCGGCTTATGACATAGGGCGTCGGAATCTATTTCAGAGGGAGGCATGCCGTGACCGGCGCAATATCCAGCACCCTGAGGCACCGGATCGGGGGAAGGCCGAGGGCGGATCGTTTACGGACAGCGATTGCGGCCGTTACGGCTGCCTTCGCCGCACTCGCCATGGCCGCGCCTGCGGCGGCGCAGACGCAGCACCAGTCGGAGAAGGCGGCGTTCACAGTGACCCAGGTGCTCAGCGGCCTTGATCACCCATGGGGATTCGACTTCCTCCCGGACGGCACGATTGCGGTCAACGAGCGCGGCGGGCGGATGCTGCTGTTCTCGCCGGACGGGGAACGGCCGGTCGGTGTCGACGGCGTGCCGGAGGTCATGGCGCAGGGGCAGGGCGGCCTGCTCGACCTCGTCGTGGCCGAAGACTTTGCAACGAGCGGAACCGTCTATTTCACCTATTCGGAACCCGGGCAGGGCGGGTCCGGCACGGCAGCGGCGCGAGCGCGTCTGGTGCGGGACGGCGAGGCCGCGCGGCTCGAGGATCTCAAGGTCATCGCCCGTATGGAGAAGAAGACGTCGACGACGCGCCATTTCGGATCGCGGGTGGTGCCCGCCCCCGATGGTACGGTGTTTGTCACGCTGGGCGACCGGGGCGACGGCGACCGCGCCCAGGACCCGTTCGACCACGCCGGCTCCGTTCTGCGGGTCAATTCCGACGGCTCCATCCCCGATGACAATCCGTTCGCCGACGGCGAGGAGGCTTTGAAGGAGATCTGGTCGATCGGTCACCGCAACGTTCAGGGCGCGGCGATCGAGCCGGATACCGGCCGGCTGTGGACCGTGGAGCACGGCGCGCGGGGCGGCGATGAAATCAACCGGCCGGAGGCGGGCAAGAACTACGGCTGGCCGGTCATCACCTATGGGCGCGATTATTCCGGTGCCAAGATCGGTGTCGGTACTCATGCCGAGGGCATGGAGCAGCCCCTTCACTACTGGGATCCCTCGATCGCGCCGTCAGGTATGATCTTCTACACCGGCGACGCCATCCCGGAGTGGAAGGGCAACATCTTTGTCGGCGCGCTTGCGGCATCGCTCATCAGCCGGCTCGAGGTTCAAGACGGCGAGATCGCTCACGAGGAGCAACTGCTTGCCGGCGAATATGGCCGGATACGCACGCTTCGCAACGGGCCCGACGGGGCGATCTGGTTCTCGACCGATGAAGGCAACGGCGGCCTCTACCGCATCGCCCCTTCGGGCGGCTGACGTTGCGCTCAACCGGGCGTTCAACCGGGCTTGATTTGCCCGTGTGGGCGTGAAGGCGCTACTCGGAACCAGAGGGCTGGAAAAGCGGAGGACTCCGATGTCGATCATAAGAAGAAGGGACTGGGAGATCCCGGAGCGACTTGCAACGCCCGAGAGCGTGTTCTGCAACCGGCGCGCGGTGCTGGCCGGACTCGGCTTCACCGGCGCCGCGCTTGCGGGCGGAGCGGCCTTTCCTCCGTCCGCCCATGCCGAGACGGACCCGAGCGCCGGACTCTATCCGGCGCCGCGCAACGAGGCCTACAAGGTGGATGGCGGCCTCACCCCCGAGGAGCTATCCGGGCGCTACAACAATTTCTACGAGTTCGGCTCGCACAAGCAGATCGCCGCCTCGGCCCAGGCGCTGAAGACCCGGCCGTGGGAAATCGTGATCGACGGCATGTGCGACAATCCGCAGACGATTGCCATCGATGATCTTCTGAAGAGGGTGTCGCTGGAAGAGCGGGTCTACCGCCATCGCTGCGTCGAGGCATGGTCGATGGTCGTGCCGTGGACGGGCTTCCCGCTGGCCGATCTCGTCAAGCTGGCGGCACCGCAATCCGGGGCCAAGTACGTGCGGTTCGAGACGTTCATGGATCCTGCAACGGCCGAGGGGCAGCGTGCGCCCTGGTATCCGTGGCCTTACGTCGAGGGCGTGACCATGGCCGAGGCGGCAAACGAACTTGCCTTCCTGGTGACCGGCGTTTACGGCAAGCCGCTGCCCAATCAGTTCGGCGCGCCCCTTCGCTTGGCGCTGCCGTGGAAATACGGCTTCAAGTCGATCAAGTCGATTGTCAAAGTGAGCTTCACCGACGAGAGGCCGGTGAGCTTCTGGGAGGAAATCCAGAGCTCGGAGTACGGGTTCTGGGCCAACGTCAATCCGCATGTGCCCCATCCGCGCTGGAGCCAAGCGATGGAGCAGGTGCTGCACACCGGCGAGCGGGTGCCGACACTGCTCTACAACGGATATGGCGCTCAGGTCGCCGACCTCTACCGGGACATGCGGGACGAGAAGCTCTACATGTGAGCCTCTCGGGACCGAGACTGCCTGCGTAAGCAACGCCGTCTCTGCTCAGCCATTGAGCAGGTCGCAGCCGAGCTTTTCAAGCGGTGACGCCCGTTCCGCGCGAGAGAGCGCCAGTGGCCGCGGCAGCGCCGAGCCGCCCCTCAATTCCATTCGCGGGACTTGTCTATCAGTGCCTTGAGATAACAAGGATTTTGCCCGTGCAGCCACCAGGGCCGGGGCAAAAAAATGCCGGGCACGAGGCCCGGCAGTTATACGATCGAACCATCCTGGGATGGTGCAATCACCTTCCAGAGGGGAACAGCTGGCTGCATAACGCGTCGCTGGGAGGAGGTAGCAACGCAGCAAACCAACAGCAGTGCTTATATGCGGTGCACAAGCCGCCCAAACAAGCGGCGGCGCCGCATTGCTGCTATGCAGAAAGCGGGGAGCTTGTTCAGCCTGAAAGTCAGAATGCCCAGCGCTCGGCCTTAGCGACCAGAAAGTCACGAAAGGCAGTGATGCGCGCGGTGTTCTTCAGCTCGGACGGATACACGAAATAGGTGTCGAAGCTCGGCACCTCCGCTTCCGGCAGAAGCTGGACCAGACCGGAATCGTCTTCGTTGAGATAGTCCGGCAGGATCGCGATCCCGATACCCCGCTGCACGGCGCGCTTGATCGCCATAACGTTGTTGATTCGCAGCACGACGCGCCGCGACTGGCCGGGAGGCAGGCCGGCTGTTTCCAGCCAGTTCATGTCCCGTAGATAGGCCGGCGCATGCTCGCCGAAGATGATGATGCGATGGTCGTCGAGCTCCTCGACAGTCTTCGGGCTGCCGAAGCGCTGCAGATAGGCCGGGGCCGCGTAGAGGTGGAAGTGGACCGTGAACAGCTTGCGCTGGATCAGGTCCGGCTGTGTTGGCTGGCGCAGTCGGATTGCAACGTCGGCCTCGCGCATCGACAGGTCGAGCTCATCGTTGTCGAAGATCAGCCGGAGGTCCATGTCCGGGTAAAGGTCGATGAACTCGTGCAGCCGCGACGTCAGCCAGGTCGAGCCGAGGCCGACCGTGGTGGTAACGCGCAAAGTCCCGGACGGTTTCTCGCGGGTGTCGGTGAGGCGTGACTGCACCGCCTCGAGCTTCATCAGCACCTCGCGCGCCGTGCGATAGAGCAACTCGCCCTGTTCGGTCAGAAGGAGGCCGCGCGCATGGCGATGAAACAGCGGCACGCCGAGATCTTGTTCCAGGGCGCTGACCTGTCGGCTTACCGCCGACTGGCTCATGTTCAACGCTTCGCCGGCATGAGTAAAGCTCCCGGCCTGCGCGGCGGAATGAAAGATCCGCAGTTTGTCCCAGTCCATCGGCATGTTTCCACCGCGCCCCTCGTTCGGTGTTCGCGCCTCGGCGCCTCGTGTCCCGCTGTCGGGTGACCGTGCTCCCCTGTCCCGTCGCGGATTGTTTCTTTTCGAACCGGGCCACCACCAACGCACTCTGCGGCCGCGGCAACAACGCTCTCGGTGTCGCGGCTGCCGTCGCCTCAGCCTGTATCGAATGCCCGGCTTATCTCAAGCTTTGCGGCGTCCGATTCGGAGTTATCCCCGCCACAAACGCGTGGCTGGGACGCCCGTCCCGGATCCTGTCGTGAAAGGCTATTCTGCGGCTGCCGCTTCGGCAACCTCGAGGGTGGCGAGATAGCGTTCGGCTTCGAGCGCCGCCATGCAGCCCATGCCTGCCGCGGTCACCGCCTGGCGATAGGTCTCGTCGGTGACGTCGCCGGCGGCGAAAACGCCCGGGATGGACGTCGCCGTGGAGTCGGGTGCGGTCCAGATATAGCCGGATGGCTTCAGTTCAACCTGGTCCTTGAACAGCTCGACCGCGGGAGCGTGGCCGATGGCGATGAACACTCCGTCGGCGGCAAGCTCGGTGATCTCGCCGGTCTTGACGTTCCTGAGGCGGGCGCCGACCACGGTGCGCGGCTCGCCGGCGCCGAGGATCTCTTCGACCACGCTGTCCCAGATCACGTTGACCTTCGGGTGCTTGAACAGCCGGTCCTGCAGGATCCTTTCCGCACGGAACTGATCGCGGCGGTGCACGACCGTCACCTTGCTGGCGAGATTGGCGAGGTAGAGCGCCTCCTCGACCGCGGTGTTGCCACCGCCGACGACGATGACCTCACGCCCACGGTAGAAGAAGCCGTCGCAGGTGGCGCAGGCGGAGACTCCGGCGCCCATCAGCGCGGTCTCGCTTGGCAGGCCGAGCCACTTGGCCTGCGCGCCGGTTGCGATCACGAGGCTGTCGCAGGTGTAGGTGGTGCCGCTGTCGCCCTTGAGCGTGAACGGGCGCGTCGACAGGTCGGCCTCGGTGATGGTGTCGTAGACGATCCGGGTGCCGACATGCTCGGCCTGCTTGCGCATCTCCTCCATCAGCCAGGGCCCCTGGATCGTCTCGGCGAAGCCCGGATAGTTCTCGACGTCGGTCGTGATCGTAAGCTGGCCGCCGGGCTGGACGCCGGTGACGAGCACGGGCTCCAGCATCGCCCGTGCGGCGTAGATCGCAGCGGTATAGCCCGCCGGCCCTGCGCCGACGATGAGAAGCTTGTGATGTTCCTGCGTCATGGGTTCGGTCTCTCCTGGCAAAGGGGCCGGCTTCTCCGATATCAGAGCGCACCGCGCCGAAGTTTACGGGCGGCGAAGGCCTCGCGTACAGCAGCGGCGATCACGGGGGTTGCGTTCATCGGGTCGTAGGTAGTCGTTTCCAGCGGTCCGGGAAAGGGGTGGACGGCGTCCAATCGCCGCAGTTCCTCCAGAAATCGGTCGAACTTGGGATGGCCGCCGCTCGGGCGGAAGACGTGAATCGGGCGCCCGGTCACGGTTGCCTCGCCAATCATATTGACGCTGTCCGCGGTCGCCACCACCGCATCGGCGTGCGCCAGGTACTGGACAAGAGGGTTTTCGCCGCTGCCGGTCCACAGCAGGTGCCCTCCGGCCGCAGCAAGCGGCACCAGTGCATCGGCAAGAGCGCGGGGCGTTCGCCGTGACGGGGTGATCATGAGCGAAGCGCCGGCATTGGCAAGCTCGGTGAGCCCGGCGACGAAACGGTGGATATCCGCGGCGGTGAACCGGTGATGACGGCTGTCACCGCCGACGAGGACGGCGACGCGCGGCCGGGCAAGGCCGGCAATCTCGGAAAGGGGGGCACCGCGTGCCGCCGCAAGGCGATCGGCGGAAAAGCGGTGGGGCGGGGTCAGCGTCACCAGCACGTTGTCCCCGCGCAGTCGGTCGTGAGCCTGGACCCAGATCAGGTCGGCGACAGCAGAACCGGCAACGGGATCCTTGAGGAAGACGGTGAAGACGCCGGCCCGGCGCAGGCGGCGGATATACGGCACGGAGCGGCGGCCGGAGCCAATGGCGACGTCGGGAAACGGCGGTCGAAGCGGGCCATCCGCTGCCCGCGCTTCGCGCGGATCGACCGGGCCCCACGGCATGGCCCAGAGGAAGGGTCGGCGCGGTGCGACCCGGCGGAGCTGATACGGCACGCCAAGCGCTTCGGCGACGCCGATGCAAGGCTGCTCGTCGCCGGCCTTGCCGTCGGTCAGCACCCAGGCCGAGCGGATGTCGCACCGGTCATCCGAATTGGAATCTTTCTCAATCATGCGTGCGATTGTTATAGAGTTGCACAGACGCGCAAAAAACCTTATTTCGCTGACAGCCAAATTTATTGTGCAGTGCGAGATTCGTCGGTCTTCGGCCAGCCCATCGGCCGGGGCGGCGATTGGAGTGATCCTTTGAAAGCGCGCCTTGATCAGATTGACTGGCAGATCCTGAAAGAACTCCAGGACGACGGCCGCATGACCAATGTGGAACTGGCTCGGCGCGTCGGAATCTCGGCGCCGCCATGCTTGAGGCGGGTGCGCGCGCTCGAGGAGGCGGGGCTGATCCGCGGCTACCGCACCCTGCTCGACGAGAGGCAGCTCGGCTACGACGTCACCGCCTTTGCCATGGTGGGTCTAAACAGCCAGACCGAGGCCGACCTCAATGCCTTCGAGGAGAAGGTCCGCTCATGGGACATCGTGCGCGAGAGCTACATGCTGTCCGGCGAGGTCGACTTCCTCCTGAAGTGTGTCGCGCCGGATCTCAACACGTTGCAGACCTTCATTATCCGGGAACTCACCGCCACGCCCAACGTCGACAGCGTTCGCACGGCGCTGACAATTCGCCGCACCAAGGACGAGCCCGCGGTGCCGATCGGGTAAAGCGGCGCTCGAGTCGGGCATCAGCGGGCGGTCCGCAAGGACAGCGTCTGCGGCGCCGGGGAATGGGTTCCGGCGCGGAGGCGGGGAAAACGACAGAACGTGGGGCGGCCAAGGTCGTTTCGCCTGGAGCGCAACGCTCCGGCGCACTCTCGGCCGCCACTCGATCACCCGAACGCGATGTTGATGATTTCGTAGCCGCGGGCACCGCCGGGGGTGGAGACTTCGACCGAATCGCCGACGGCCTTGCCGATCAGCGCGCGGGCGATCGGGGAGGAGATGGAGATTCGGCCGGACTTCACGTCCGCCTCGACGTCGCCGACGATCATGTAGCGCTTCTCTTCTTCGGTGTCCTCGTCGACCAGAGTCACCGTGGCGCCGAACTTCACCGTGGAACCGGAGAGCTTGCTGACGTCGATCACCTCGGCGCGGCCGAGCTTGTCCTCGAGTTCCGAGATGCGGCCCTCATTGAGGCTCTGCTGCTCCTTGGCGGCGTGATATTCCGCGTTCTCCGACAGATCGCCATGGGCGCGCGCTTCCGCAATCGCCTGGATGATGCGGGGGCGTTCGACGGCCGTCCGCTCCTTCAGCTCCCTCTCCAGCATGGCGTAGCCTGCGGATGTCATCGGGATCTTTTCCATGGGTCTCCGACCTCTTGAGTTCTCGCGTCATTCCGGACGCGGGCACACAACAAACATATCGCCCGATCCCGGGATCAGCCGCGGATCGGGGAAAAAAGCACTCAGGCCTTGGCGAAGTAGGACTGCAGCGGTCTCACTTCAAGGCTGCCGGCCTTATACGCCTCGATGCCTTTGGCCGCCGCAATTGCCCCAGCCAGCGTCGTGTAGTAGGGCACCTTGTGCAGCAGCGCGGCACGGCGAAGCGACCGGCTGTCGGAGAGAGCCTGCGCGCCTTCGGTCGTATTGAAGACGAGCTGGACCTCTCCGTTCTTGATAGCATCGACGATGTGCGGGCGGCCTTCAAGCACCTTGTTGACCTTGGCGCATGGAATTCCCTTGGACTCCAGATAGCGCTGGGTGCCGCTGGTGGCGATGATCTTGAAGCCGCAGTCGGCAAGGCGCCGGGTCGGATCGACCACGCGCTCCTTGTCGGCGTCGCGCACCGAGACGAACACGGTCCCCTCGGTCGGCACCCGCGAGCCGGAGCCGATCTGGGACTTGGCGAAGGCGCTCTCGAACGTGCCGTTGAGGCCCATGACCTCGCCGGTCGAACGCATCTCCGGGCCGAGCACCGTGTCGACGCCAGGAAAGCGGGCAAAGGGGAACACGGCTTCCTTGACCGCTATGTGGTCGGGCTTCATCTCGCTCAGGGCGAAATCGGCGAGCCTTTCCCCGGCCATCACCCGGGCCGCAACCTTGGCGATCGGCACGCCGATGGCCTTGGCGACGAAGGGCACGGTGCGCGAAGCCCGCGGGTTGACCTCGAGCACGTAGATGTCGCCGTTGCGGATCGCGAACTGAACGTTCATCAGTCCGCCGACTTCAAGCGCCTTGGCAAGCGCCACGGTCTGGCGCTTGAGTTCGTCGATCAGTTCGGCCGACAGCGAAAACGGCGGCAGCGAGCATGCACTGTCGCCGGAGTGGATGCCGGCCTCCTCGATGTGCTCCATGATGCCGCAGACGAAAACGTCGGTGCCGTCCGAAAGCGCGTCGACGTCGACCTCGATCGCGCCGTCGAGATAGCGATCGAACAGCAGCGGGTTCTTGCCGAGGACAGTGTTGATCTGACCGGTCTTGTCGTTCGGGTACTTGGCGCGCACGTCGGCGGGAACGAGTTCCGGCAGGGTGCCGAGCAGGTAGGAATTCAGCGAGTCCTCATCGCGGATGATCTGCATGGCGCGGCCGCCGAGCACATAGGATGGGCGTACGACCAGCGGCAATCCGAGGTCGGCGACAACCAGCCGGCTTTGCTCGACCGAGTAGGCGATGCCGTTGTCGGGCTGCTTCAGACCCAGCTTCTTCAGCAGCTTCATGAAGCGGTCGCGGTCCTCGGCGAGGTCGATCATGTCCGGCGAGGTGCCGAGGATCGGCACGTCGGCCCTGACGAGTGCCTGGGCGAGCTTCAGCGGCGTCTGGCCGCCGAACTGGACGATGACGCCCTTCAGTCGACCGTTGGAATGCTCGACGCGGATGATCTCCAGCACGTCCTCGGCCGTCAGCGGCTCGAAATAAAGCCGGTCGGAGGTGTCATAGTCGGTCGACACGGTCTCCGGGTTGCAGTTCACCATGATCGACTCGTAGCCGGCCTCGTCGAGCGCATAGGCGGCATGGCAGCAGCAATAGTCGAACTCGATGCCCTGGCCGATGCGGTTCGGGCCGCCGCCGAGGATGATCACCTTGTCGCGGTCGGACGGCCGGGACTCGTCGGAAAGATGACCAGCGAATGGCATCTCGTAGGTCGAGTACATGTAGGCCGTGGGCGAAGCGAACTCGGCCGCGCAGGTATCAATGCGCTTGTAGACCGGATGGACGTCGAGTTCGGCACGGCACTGGGCGACGGCCTCCTCGTCGATTCCGGCGAGCGCGGCGAGGCGGGCGTCGGAAAAGCCCATTGCCTTCAGCCGGCGCAGGCCGGATGCCGTCGCAGGCAGGCCATGGGCGCGCACCTTCTCCTCAAGGTCGATGATCGCCTTGATCTGCTCCAGGAACCAGGGATCGATGCGGCAGGCGGTATGAACGAGGTCAAGGTCGGCGCCGAGACGGATCGCCTGAGCCACCTTGAGCAGGCGGTCCGGGGTCGGGACCGCGAGCGCGGCGCGGATGGCGTTCTTGTCGTCGCCCTGTCCGAGCCCGGGGATCTCGATCTCGTCGAGGCCGGTCAGACCGGTTTCCAGTCCGCGCAGGGCCTTCTGCAGGCTTTCGGGGAAGGTGCGGCCGATTGCCATCACCTCGCCGACGGACTTCATTGCCGTTGTCAGGATCGGCTCGGCGCCGGGAAACTTTTCAAAGGCAAAGCGCGGGATCTTGGTGACGATATAGTCGATCGACGGCTCGAACGAGGCCGGCGTGCGGCCGCCGGT
>CAYXAA010000046.1:29085-29746 GCA_964462985.1 uncultured Hyphomicrobiales bacterium
GCTCGTCGAGCGTGTAGCCGACGGCAAGCTTGGCTGCGACCTTCGCAATCGGGAAACCCGTCGCCTTCGACGCCAGCGCCGAGGAGCGCGACACACGCGGGTTCATCTCGATCACGATCAGCCGGCCGTTCTCCGGATTGACAGCGAACTGCACGTTGGAGCCGCCGGTCTCGACGCCGATCTCGCGCAGCACCGCCAACGAGGCGTCGCGCATGATCTGGAACTCCTTGTCGGTCAGCGTCAGTGCCGGCGCGATGGTGATGGAGTCTCCCGTGTGGACGCCCATCGGATCGATGTTCTCGATCGAGCAGACGATGATGCAGTTGTCCGCCTTGTCGCGGACGACTTCCATCTCGTACTCCTTCCAGCCGAGCACCGATTCCTCGACCAGCACCTCGCTGGTCGGCGAGGCGTCGAGGCCGCGCTCGATGATTTCAAGGTATTCCTCGCGGTTGTAGGCAATGCCGCCGCCGGTGCCGCCGAGGGTGAAGGATGGGCGGATGATCGCCGGAAGGCCGATCTCCTCGAGCGCCTGCAGCGCCTCCACCATGTTGTGGGCGAGCGCCGAGCGCGGCGTCTCCAGCCCGATTCTGGCCATTGCCTCGCGGAACAGCTCGCGATCCTCGGCCTTGTCTATCGCCTCGGCGGTGGCGCCGATCAT
>CAYXAA010000047.1:0-29334 GCA_964462985.1 uncultured Hyphomicrobiales bacterium
TGTCGGAGAGAAACAGGACCTGGTCGTCCTCCAGTCCATCCGGAACAGCAATAGGACCAACGTCGGCAAACGGGACGCGGACATACTCAGCCTGTCCGCCAGGGTACCCGCCCGTCAGGTGCGAGTAACCGAAAAGTCCGCTCATCTGATAGCCGTAGAGCGTTTCGGACGCATCCGCCTCGTCGACAGGATTGGAGTTGTCGCAGGCGGAGTACTGTTGCTTGGAACAGTGAAAACACTTGCCGCAGGCGATCACGAAAGGCACAACCACCCGGTCGCCCTCCTTGAACGCGTTGACGCCGCTGCCGAGTGCGACAACCTCGCCCATGAATTCGTGACCGAGGATATCGCCGGATTTCAGTCCGGGGATCATTGCATCGTAAAGATGAAGGTCGGATCCGCAGATCGCGGTCGACGTCACCTTCAGGATCATGTCGCGCGGGTTGATGATGGTGGGGTCATCGACGGTCTCGACGCGCACGTCGTGCTTGCCGTGCCAGGTCAGAGCTCGCATATGGGGCGTCCTTCATCAGGCGGGAGAGTGAAGCGAACGCAGCGCAGAGACGGCAATCTCGCCGGTTTCCATCAACTGCTTGAAGCGCTTGAGATCGCGGCGGGCCTGCAGCTGCGGTTCGCGCTGATAGAGCTTCGCCGCCAGCGCTCCGATCATACCGCCAGGCGGATCGTAGGCGATCGTGAGATCGACCTGGGTACCGCGCCCGGCGGGTGCGTCGCGAAACTCGACGCGGCCGCTGTTGCGGACCTCGGCATCTTCCTCGGACTCCCAGGCGATCACCTCGTTCTGGCGATCTTCCGTTATACGCGTGGTAAACGAGACGGTCTGGCCAGCGGGTGCCTTGATCGTCCAGCGGGAGCGGTTGTCGTCGAGCCTTTCCACGGTCTCAACGTTCTCCATAAACCGTGGAAACGCATCGAAGCTGCGCCAGGTCTGATAAAGCTCATGCCGCGGCCGGTCGATGGTTACGGTGCGTCCAACCACCCGATGCTCGCGCCAACCGTGGCCATTGCGGCGGAACGCCTTCGCCGGCGCGTCCTGCGGCCCCGAGGCCCGCCGTCGTCCGACGACACGGCTTGCGACGGCGATCGCGAGCGCCCCAGCCGCAATGGCAAGAAGGCCGGTCCCAAGGCCGACGCCACCGGCGTGGGTCCCGTGATGTCGATGATGCATGGCTGCCTCCGCGGTTCCCGTCGTACGGGCGCCGAACGCGCCAGGCTCAGGCTTGTTCCGCCGTATGCGATGCGATCCTTACGCATTCAAAAGATGGGCGCGTTCGAGGCCGGCAGCGGGGTTCCGCCGCGCTGGTCAGTTCCGCTTAGCAGCCACCTCTGGCGAAGCATCGGTAGTGAGGCGGCCAACCTCGGCGGCCACCTCGGAGAACGCCGCAACAGGCTCTCCCCGCCGGTTCGCAATACGCAGGAAGCGCAACGGAAACAGAACCGCCTCGACATTGGCATCGCGCATGCCGCCGTGACGCACCGCATCGGACTTCGTGATTGCTTCAGCTTCCGCCAGCACCTGGTCGATCTCATCCGTGGTGGCGGCGCCCTTTTCGCGCATGAGCTTCGCGAGTGCCGTCATCGCCATGAGCAGGCCTTCGATCTGCAGATTGGCTGTATTCATCGGCCTCTTCTCCCGGTCGGTATCCAGAATCCCGCAAGGTGCGAAATGAGCCGTCGATCGTCACGTCGGAGCGGATCTTGGGCAGATGTCCTGGGTGTTTTTGCGAGACAAATCGTGCGAGCGCCTCGCGCAGTTCGCAGCGCAGATTGAAGGCATTCCCGGCACTCGTAGCACTGGCGAGCACGCGGATTTCCATGACCTGCTCCCGCAGGTCGGTTACCTGGACGGCGGACACGACCCCGTCCCAGTACTCCGACTGGTTGAGCACGTCCGCTACCGCGGCCCGGATCGCATCGACGCTTGCCGAATAATCAACGTAAATGAATATGGATCCTATCAGCGCCGCGTCCTCACGCGTCCAGTTCTGGAACGGTCGCTCCATGAAGTAGTTGAGCGGGACGATGAGCCGACGTTTGTCCCAGAGCCGGATGACGACGTAGGTGGAGGTAATCTCCTCCACGTTGCCGAACTCGCCCTCGACGATGAGGGCGTCGTCTATACGAATCGGCTGTGTCAGCGCGAGCTGAATTCCGGCAAAAAGGTTCTTCAATAGCGGCTGCAATGCCAGACCGACCACAAGACCTGCCGCGCCGGCGGAGGCGAGCAGACTGACGCCGAACTGACGCACGCTCTCGAAGCTCATCAACACCGCAGCGGTAGCGACAATGACGATCAGGACTTCGGCGACCCGGCGCAGGATCCGCGACTGCGTGACAAACTTGCGGGCGATCAGGTTGTCGTCGACATCCAGCTTGTACCGACGGAGATAAATGGTCGACCAGATGTGCAGTGCAGTCTGCGCCAGCCAGGCTGCGAGAACGATGATCCCGATCAACAGGATATGGCGCACCGTACTGGCCTGCGATGCACTGAGCGGCGCGAGACGGGTAGCCACAGCAATGAAACCGACGGCAAGTGCGAGCCCCGCAGGTCGCCGCGCTCGCGAAACAAGCGAGCGCCATTGCAGATCGCGTCCGGAAACGAGCCGCTCAAGGACGGGATAGAGCAGCCGGTGAACGAGATAGGCGAGCAGAAGCGCCCCCGCCAGAATGAGAACTGCTTCCACCCAATTCGGAAAGATGATCATCAGACTCCCGTCTCATCAGGCAACACCGACCGCCCCCATCACCCGGGATAGGAACGGCCTTCGAAGTTTTCGCTATGTTGCCCGTCGAATGCGTCGAGCTCCGGGCAGCTCCTAGCCGTAGGGTAATGTGCCGAGAGAGGAGTAGTATTCGTTCAGACCGTCGAGCGCTGCCATTTCGTCGTCCGTCAATGCGAAATCGAAGACGTCGAGATTTTCCTGCAGGTGGTCTGGCCGGTTCGCCTTTGGCAGCGGAATGGTGCCGAGTTGGAGGTTCCAGCGTATCAGAACCTGTGCAGGTGTTTGATGGTGCCGGTCGGCGATTTCCATAAGCATGGGGTCTTCAAGACGGGTGGCACGGGTCAGCGGGCTGTAGGCCTGGAGGACCATCCCGTGGGTCCGGGCGTACTTCAGCAGATCCTGACTGTGGCCGAACGGGCTCCACTCAACCTGGTTGACCACCGGCATTTCACCGGTCGCCTGAGCCAGTTCATCGATCTGCTCGGCGGAATAGTTGCTGACACCGATGTCGCGGACAAGGCCATCGTCACGCGCACGCATCAACCCGCGCCAGAGTTCGGCGCCGACGCCGTTCTGCGGCGGGCGATGAATCAGAACCAGATCCGCATAGTCGAATTCCAGCTCACGGAGATTGACCATTACCGCCTCATAGGCGTTGTCAGTCTCTTCGACTTTGGTCACGAGATATAGTGACTGGCGACCTACCCCGCTTTCCCTGACACCCCGGCCGATACCCTGCTGTGTGCCGTAATCACCGGAGGTGTCGATCATTGAATACCCGAGTTCCAGAGCTTCGGCGATCGTCGTTGCGGTGCTGCGCGTCAATTGCCAGGTGCCGAGGCCCAACACCGGCATGCGGTTGCCGCTGCGAAGGGGGATGGTAGTCCGAGGCGTCATCTTCGGAACTTCCGCTCTAGATGCTGTCTGAGAAATGCTGCTGCGTTTCTCCACGAACCGACCATCACCGGACTTGTTCCGGTGGCAGTCGACCCGTAGGCGGCCTGCTTGGGTGTAGAACGACGGATGCTTCAAACCACAGGGCCCAAAGAGGAGGGCCATGCACAGACGCTTCAGCGACGCCTCGAGCCAAGCAGAACGCCGAGTGCGAGCGCACCCAGGATGAGCGAGTAGCCGTTGACGTTCTGCCCAAGCCTTTTGCCGAATGCTTCCATATCACTGGTCAAGGACGCTGATGCCGTCTTGCTGCCCACCGCCGCCGCCGGTGGGCGACGGATAAGCAAAAGGAGCAGTATTGAGACGAGCAGCAGCACACCGGCAATGCACAGGCCGGCCAGAGGTGGCGCCATGACAGTGGCAAGCCAAAGAAAGGCAGCGATTGCGGCGAACACAACGGCGATGGCGAGAAAGAACAGCGCCACGACGGCCAGCGCGACGCTCCGGATTGCCCGGCGCGCCGCATGACTGGCTCTCGTCCCGGCAAGGTTCGCCAGGCTATAAAACATCATCGCTCTGCGTAGCATCAGCGCCGACGCGAGGTAAGGCCGATCAGAAATCCGACGCCGAGCGCAATGAACAGGGCCGCTATCGGATTACGGTTGATCGCAGCTTCCGCATCGCGGGCGAGTGCCCCGGCGGTGTCAGAAGCCTGTCGTGCAGCCCGTGCGCCCTGGGTGCTGAGATCGTCTGTAATCTGCCGGGCGCGCCGGGCAACGTCGTCCATTTGCGCCATGGCGCGCTCGCGTCCTTCGCTTACACCGGCCTTTGCCAGGCCCTGCAGAGCAGCACTGACGGCGCCCATCTCGTCGCGCAGTCGCTGCAGATGTTCAGTAACCTGATCCCAGTTCTCCGACGCGGCCGACTCCCGCTCCCGCGTCGAAGCCGGCGCCCCATTTCCGTTCCCTTCGGTGCTGGTTTTGCGGGGGCTCATGTCCTGACCTTCCTTTCCGAGTGGTTCCGTGCCGTTGCGAGAATAGGTCTGGCTTTCGGGCGACACTCGTGCATCCGGCTTTATTGCCATTGGTCTCCCCTCCAGGCGATCGGAATGCCCGCAGCAGGAACCGTGCCGCGGCATCTCGTCGTCAACGCAGCGTCTCAAGGATTGTTCCAGAAGAAGCAGGAATTTTCCCGGGGGCTACAGCATCGGCCGCCCCCCAGTCACCTCAACCAGAGCCCCCGTCGTGTAACTCGATTCATCCGAGGCCAGAAGCACATAGGTTGCCGCAAGCTCCGCCGGCTGCCCGGGACGGCCAAGTGGCGTATTCTTGCCGAAGCTTTTGACTTTTTCCTCCGGCATCGTTGACGGGATCAGCGGCGTCCAGATCGGCCCCGGCGCGACGGCATTGACCCGGATGCCCCGCTCCGCGACGAAGCCGGCAAGCCCTGCCGTGAAATTGGCGATCGCCCCCTTGGTGGTGGCATAGGCGAGCAACATCGGATTGGGGCTGGTCGCGTTGATCGAGGACGTGTTGATGATCGCTGCGCCTGGTTGCATGTGCTTGATTGCCTCCTGGCACAGGTAGAACATCGCATGGACGTTGGTGCGAAACGTGGCGTTCCACTCCTCGGAACTGATGTCCTCGATCTTGTCGAAGCTCGCCTGATGCGCGGCATTATTGACAAGAATGTCGATACGCCCGTACGCGTCGATCGTCCGAGACACGAGCGAGCGGGCATGAGCCTCGTCAGCGATGTCGCCCGGGAGCAGCGTCGCCTTGCGACCGGCGTCCTCGATCCATCGAGCCGTCTCGCGGGCGTCATCGTCCTCGCAGAGGTAGGAGATGGCAACATCCGCCCCTTCGCGAGCGAAGGCAATTGCCACCGCACGGCCGATACCGGAATCGGCGCCGGTAATCAGGGCGACCCGATCTTTCAGGCGTCCGCTGCCGCGATAACTTTGTTCACCATGGTCGGGCGTCGGATCCATGACGCTGGTGATGCCGGGCATCTCCTGCTGCTGTTCGGGAAAAGGCGGCGTGTGATACGAGTGCTGCGGATGCTGTGCCATGCGGGCCTCCTGTCTGTGGCGCTGAAAACACGAGGAGGGCCCACTTGTTCCAGTGCCAACGCAATGCGCACCGGAAAATGCGGCCTCAGGGATCGCTGTAGCCCTTAGCTTCTAGGCTGAGCATGTATTCGGCTGGATCGTTGGAGAACAGGAGACCTCCTCGCTGCTCGGATCGGGAGGGCAGGTAATCGAACGTAGCCACGCTGGTCTCGACGGACGCGTCCCCCCGCTTGAGCGTGCCTTCAACAAGCACGGTTGCCGCGGTGACATCGCCGCGATTGGTGACACGAAACCGCACCAGATAGCGGCTTCCCACCCGCTCGGTTTGGAGCTGCTCGGCTTGAAAATCGGCGAACGCGACATCCTGGTCCAGCGCCTCATAAAGAAGCAGACCAAGCATAGCGAGCACCAGTACGGCCGAGACCGCTGCGAAGATCCACTCGACAGCTCCCGGCTGTGAGGTCTGCTCTTGATCCGTCTCGCTCCGCTCGTTCCTGCTGTCGAGTTCGCTGCGCGGCCGAGCTCCGGCGGGGCCTTTCGTGTTGGTTTGTTGGGATGCGGCGTCCATGGACTTTCCTCAAATAATGAGGCGCGCGGCCGCCGCGCCGATGGACGACGGGAAGGCTAGAACGGTCACGGCCATCACCACCTGCTCAATCGAAACACCATCTGTGCGGCCGAACGTCCAAAGCACGTAAAGGCTGATCAAGGCCGCTACCGCGTAGCCGACCACGGTGAAGCGAAGAACGGCGCTCCACCAGGGCGTACCCTCCGGCAGGGACGGCTCGCCGCGAAACTCCATCGCATAGATGAAGCCGTGCATGAGCAGAAGCGAAACGAGCATCAGTGCAATCGCGTGCCACTCGCTCATCTTGTAGGAGATGAGCACCATCTCCTCTGTCGGTGCCATGTTGAGACCGAGAAACAGAGCACCGACGGCCATGAGGAAAACCTGACTGAGGTAACTGGCATCCTCGGAGCGTTCCTCGGGTTTGCTTTCATGGGCACCAAGCTGGCTGCGTCCGAGCAGCGCACCGACGCTGGCCGGCACCGTCTGGATGGCGACCTTGCCCACAAGCTCATCAGCCGGCATGCCGGGTGCCAAGAGACCAAAGAGCGTAAGCACCACGGCAGATGTAACAATGCCGATGCCCATTGCGATCAGCGCGTCGCGCACGTCGTCGCGCCATCGAACGGTCTCCTCGAAGCCGGAATAGTGCGACAGTCCTATGAGCAGCGGCATGGCGAGGGCGACAAGCAGGAATAAACGCAACCGGTCGGCATGAAAGCCGAGCCACCACATCTCCATGGTCATCAGCATCGGCAGAGAGAATATGAGCGCACCGCCAGCAGCTCGGCTCAGCCCCTTGGCAACATCCACCGATCCAACCTGGCCAGCCTTGGTCATTGCACGGTTCGCCCATTCAATGCGCGTGCCATGCCCCCCACGTCGGCGACATACGAGGCCCGCTTATGCCAGCCACAGCGTGATCAGAACGATTGTCGCGAAGGCCGCCAGGACCAGTGCCGTGGTAACAAGCGCGCTCATGCGACGTGGCTTTGCCACCTCATGAAAGGACCGCATGGCATCGGCGTTGCTGCCGGCCCAATCGGATCGATCCGGGCGGAATTGATCGATAACTGTATCCTCGGCCATGCGGCCGTCCATAGGTGCGCCAGCGGCCTCCGCATCGGTCTCCAAAGGTGCAGCAGCCGGGTCGAAGCCCGGCTTCTTGTCGCCCGACAGGCCCTGCTGGATGTCGCCGCGCACCTGCGCTGGCGTAGCCCGCGGCGCTGATTTCTTCGCCATATCCGGCATTTCCCGTTTCTTGCAGAGTGAAAAGAAGAACCAACCGGCGGCAGCATTGTTCCGGCTCCGTGCGTCTGCCGAGGAAACCAATGGCTAGAAGTCTCCCTGCTCGGTTCGACGGCGCCTAGGAACATTCTGCCGCTAGAGCTGTTCCGTACAACTTCCGGGAGCGTGCTTTGAACGGGCGGCAGACCATGGCGAGAAACTGGTTATGGATTGCGATCGTGGCGGTGGTCTTTGTGGCCACCATTCAGGTGGTCAGGATGACCGGAGAGGAAAAGGTCGAGCCTGGCCAACCTTCACCTCATGCCCTGGACCAATCCGAATGACGCATGGTGATGGCTCCTATCCTGCGCCGGCCTAAGGCTTTGACCCGGTTCTCCTGCTACAAGGCGCTCAGGCCATGACGATCTTTGTCACATCGCTCGTGCTTGCCCTCATCGGACTTCTTCTTACCGGGGGTGGGGTTTGGCTCGCGGTTCTCGGCGGCAGTCTCTTCTACGTCGTCGCCGGTGGAATGTTCCTTCTCACCGCCGGTCTGCTTTTCAAGCGCAGCGCTATCTCGCTCTGGGTGTACGGGACATTGGTGCTTGTTGCCCTGGCCTGGGCCGTTTGGGAGGTTCGCTTCGACTGGTGGCAACTCGGACCACGCGGCGGTCTGATCATCCTGATAGGCCTCTGGCTGCTGACGCCCTGGATCCGCCGGGGCCTCGGCCAAAAACATGGGCAAGACGCAACGGCGGCCCGCTGGCTCTTGGCCATCCCTGTTCTGGTGTCGATTGTCGTCGCCGGCTACGCGATGATGAACGATCCGCATGACATTGCGGGCCGCCTACCCACCGACGTCATTGGCGAAGCCAACGTCGGAGATGACGTACCTCCCGAAAACTGGCGCGATTACGGGCGCACCCTGCTCGGTCAACGCTATTCACCTCTGGATCAGATCGATACGTCCAACGTCGCCAACCTCAAAGTCGCCTGGCAATACCAGACGGGGGACGTCAAGCTGCCGGAAGACGTCGGCGAAACCACCTATCAGGTCACGCCGCTGAAGATCGGCGATACTCTTTATCTGTGTACGCCCCATAGCTGGGCTATCGCCCTCGATGCCACGTCAGGCGAGGAAAAATGGAAGTTCGACCCGGGGGCAGGCCTTAATCCTGATCGGCAGCATCAGACCTGTCGGGGCGTAACCTATTGGGCGGATCCGCAGGCGGCACCAGGGCAACCCTGTGAAGCGCGGATCTTTCTCCCGACATCGGACGCGCGGATCATTGCGCTCGATGCGGCAAACGGCGAAGTTTGCACCGGCTTTGCCGATCAGGGCGAACTGCACATGGAAGCCGGGATGCAATATAACCCGGCTGGCTACTACTATTCGACCTCTCCGCCGGTCGCCGTCGAGGGCAAACTCATCGTTGGTGGCGCAGTCAATGACAATTATTCGATCGAGGCGCAATCAGGCGTAATCCGCGCCTTTGACATCCGCACCGGGGCACTTTTGTGGAACTGGGATTCCGGCAATCCCGATGAGACAGCGCCGCTCGCGCCCGGCGAGACCTATACGACAAATTCGCCGAACAGTTGGTCTGTCTTCAGCGTCGACACAGAACACGACCTCGTGTTCATCCCCCTGGGCAACAAGGTGCCGGACCAGCTTGGCATGGGCCGCAGCGAAAACGTCGAGCGCTTTTCCTCCTCCATTGTTGCGCTCGACATCAACACCGGACGACTGCGCTGGGTTTTCCAAACCGTCCACCACGATCTCTGGGACATGGATGTGCCGGCCCAACCGGTGCTGTTCGACCTCGCACGGGAGGACGGTACCGTCGTGCCGGCGCTGGTTGGTCCCACAAAACAGGGTGACATCTATGTCCTCGACAGGCGCAGCGGCGAACCGATTATCCCCGTGAGCGAGGTACCCGCGCCAGGAGGGGCGATCCCCGAAGACTTCACGGCTAAGACGCAACCTGTCTCCGATTTGAGCTTCGCGCCGCCGCCTCTGCAGGAGAAGGACATGTGGGGCATTACCCTTTTCGATCAGCTGGTATGCCGAATCGCATTCCATCGTTACCGCTACGAAGGCCGCTATACCCCACCCTCCATTCAAGGCTCCCTGGTTCACCCGGGCAACTTCGGCGTCTTCAACTGGGGCAGCGTCGCAGTCGACCCCGAACGGCAGATCATGTTCGGCATGCCAACCTATCTAGCCTTTACCTCGCGGCTGGTGCCGCGCTCGGAAATTCCACCGAAGCAGGAAGGCGAAACCGGCAGCGAACAAGGTCTTAACCGTAATGAAGGTGCCCCATACGGCGTATATCTCGGCCCCTTTCTCGGTCCGCTCGGAATCCCCTGCCAGGCGCCGCCCTGGGGCTATGTCGCCGGCGTCGATTTGCGCAGCGGCGAGATTGTTTATCGGCACAAAAATGGCACCGTGATCGACATGACGCCGCTGCCTTTACCCTTCAAGCTTGGCGTGCCGGGCATTGGTGGGCCACTGCTCACGCGCGGCGGCGTTGCCTTCCTTGGGGCGGCCGTGGACAACTATCTGCGCGCATATGACGTAACCACAGGTGAACAGTTGTGGCGGGCGCGGTTGCCGGCTGGCGGTCAGGCGACGCCGATGACCTATATGACCGACGACGGCAGGCAATATGTCGTCATCGTCGCGGGCGGACACGGCTCCGTCGGCACGAAGCCCGGAGATTACGTGATCGCCTATTCACTGCCGTAAGCGTCGTTTCCGCGCACAGAACCATTGAATGAGCGTTCCGCACCAGAGCTCCCTGTGCGGCCGGACGGAACAATCGGATCTGCCCGCGGTTCTTCGCCGGACCATCACGATGGAGGACCGATCAATGCCTGCCAAATCGAAATCCCAGCAGAAGGCTGCGGGCGCTGCGCTCGCTGCGAAACGGGGCGAGAAGAAGAAAAGTGAATTGAAGGGCGCCTCCCGGAGCATGGAAAAATCCATGAGCGAGAAGGAGTTGCATGACATGGCGTCGACCAAGCGCAAGGGCAAGCCGGAACACGCTTCCAACTCGTGATGGCAGCCTTAACGTTCAAGCCTGAGACCGGGAGATCCAGCATGGGTGATGATAGCACCAGGACGATCTGTGCGACCTTTGACACGCGCGAGGCCGCCGATCGTGCAGTCGAGCGCCTTGTTCAGGAGCACGGTATAGATCGTGCGGACGTGTTCGTTCAGGCAGCCGACACGCGCAACACCTCAGGCTCCACTCCTTCCGGCGGTGACGCCGCAGGGAACGAGCTCGAAGGCTCGCAGTTCCCTGCCGCCTTGCACGGCCGGATCCAGGTTTCAGCGGACGTCGACGCACAGCAATTGGACACGGCCGCAGAAGCATTTCGGAGCGTCGGGGCCGAAGAGGTAGAGACCCGGTGAAAGCCTGCGCTATGCGACCGGGCCAACGCGCGTCAGCGCCGCAATATTGGCCACAGCGCTATGCCAACTCTTCGCGGCGGAACGCGGCATCGAGCCGCATGAGCGTCACTCGACGGAGACGTCATAGGGCGCGTTCTCGATCTGCCCAGAGTGTTCGACTCGGCTCGAAAGCCATTGATAAACGCCAAGGGAGACCAGAGCGAACATTGCCGAGAAGAACAGCGCGGCGGGATAAATGGCGTACTGGATGCCTTCGCGGGTGGACTGGAACACCATGACCAGGGCCTCAAGGCAGGCCGCAATGACGATAATGGTTGTGAATTTCGTGATCGAACGGCGCGATTCCGTTGGAGAGCGCAATTCCCTTTTGCGCATGATTTCCTCCTCCGCGATGAATTTCGCCGTCTCCACCACCGCAAAACCGATGATGAGCAGACTGATGCTGCTCAAAACCGATCCAACCTGATCGGCAGTTCCAAGGCTGTTTACAGCCTCCCAGACCGCGAGCAGAAGCAGCACGAAAGCAAGGAACACCAGCATCAAGGTTGCCGTGATGAAATAGGCAAGGGCAATCCACGAATAGACTTTGTTCATCGGCCCCTCGGTATGCGCGCCGTTTCACCCGCCCGGACTGAGTCGCTCGGATCGATCTTGCGTAACGATCATTGGCGGGAATGGTTCCCTTCCGCTCTGAACCAATCAGGTTGCAAGCCGTAAGAACAACGTCAGTAGAATGAGTCCCACGAGCCCGGCGATGAAGATGATCCGCCGCCTCTGACTGCGCAGGATAATTTCACCTTGGCGGACATCCTGTGCTCTGTATTCGCGCACCCTGTCCTGTTCCCTTGTCATTTGCTTTCCTTTCACACTGACGGAAGCGACTGGCTTGCACGCCAAACGAACAGGATGGAGGAATGATCCGCCATGGCCACCGGCGGCGACGGAGCCCATGGAACCACCCCGACCGCCCGCCCGTTGAGAACAAGTTCTCACCACATAATACGAGGGCAGTCAGGTGCCGAGGGCGAATTGGAAGGGATATCTGAAAGTTGCCGAGCTCTCATGCTCCGTCGGCCTCTATACGGCCGCCTCCACCTCGGAGCGGATCGCTTTTCACACCATCAACCGCGCCACCGGGCATCGAGTGAACCGCGAGTTCATCGACAGTGAATCGGGAAAACCGGTCGACCGCGAGGATCAGGTGAAAGGCTATGAAGTCGGCCCCGATGACTACGTCGTGCTCGAACCGGAAGAATTGGCCGAGGCGGTGCCTGAAAGCGACAAGACGCTCAATGTCGAGGCGTTCATCGATTGCGCCGACGTCGACCGCGTCTATTTCGACCGGCCATATTATCTGGCGCCGGCCGACAAGCACGCCGAGGAGGTGTATGCGCTCATTCGCGAAGGCATGCGCGCCAAGAACGTTGCTGCCCTCGCGCGGACCGTCCTGTTCCGGCGCATGCGGACGGTCCTGATCCGCGCCCATGATCAGGGTATGATCGCGAATACGCTCAACTTCAATTACGAGGTCCGCTCTGCCGAAGAAGCCTTTGACGACGTCCCGGAGATGAAGATCGAAGGCGAAATGCTCGAACTTGCCGAACATATCATCGATACCAAGGCGGGGAAGTTCGATCCGACGCAGTTCGAGGATCGTTACGATGCGGCCGTGGCTGAACTTGTGAAGGCCAAGGCGGAAGGCCGCAAGCTTCCGCGCCGCAAGGCTCCGGAGCCTTCGAAGGTGGTCGATCTGATGCAGGCGCTACGCGAAAGCGCCGGAGCAAAGGGCAAGAAGAAAGGATCTTCGAGGTCAGCCTCGGGGCGAAGCGCAAAGGCGACTGCACGGAAGCGCAAGGCGAGCTAATCTATGACACTCGAGACCTACCGCAAGAAGCGAAACTTCTCCACGACGCCAGAGCCGCGAGGGAGGCGGTCTCGCAAACGCGGCCACCGCTTCGTCATCCAGAAGCACGATGCAAGGCGGCTGCACTACGATCTCCGCCTTGAGCTAGACGGCGTCCTGAAAAGCTGGGCGGTTACCAGGGGTCCGAGCCTTGTCGCTGGCGAAAAGCGGCTGGCGGTCGAAGTGGAGGATCATCCACTTGAATACGGTGAGTTCGAGGGCATCATCCCGAAGGGCGAATATGGTGCCGGCACGGTGCTATTATGGGATCATGGAGCCTGGATCCCCCACGACGACCCGCACAAGGGCCTGGCGAAGGGCCATCTTGAATTTGAGCTCAAGGGGGAGAAGCTCGGCGGTCGCTGGCATCTCGTCCGCATGGCACCGAAGCCGAGGGAGAAGCGGCGCAACTGGTTGCTGATCAAGGCGGACGACCAGGTCGCGCAGGCGGAGGATTCGCTCGACGTCCTTGAGGAACGGCCGGAGTCCGTCAAGACCGGCAGGGAAATCGGGCAGGTCGAAAGCGAAGCGACGAGCCAATGGACGAAGTCCGGTGAGGTCAAGGTGAAGAAGGCCGCCAAAGCGGCGTCTGGCAACCGCACTCGGAAGACGAAAAACGACGAGCCGGTCGGCGATCTCGCGAAGATCAAAGGCGCACGCAAGGCGCCCTTGCCGGCCTTCGTCGAGCCGACGCTGGCGACATTGAGGCCCTCTCCGCCGACCGGCGACCAGTGGGTCCATGAGATCAAATTCGACGGCTACAGGCTTCAGGCGCGCATCAAGTCGGGCAAGGTCAAGCTGATCACCCGAAGCGGGCTCGATTGGACAGACAAGTTTGGCCAGAAGGTGGTTATGGCCCTTGGAAAGCTGCCGGTTGAGACCGCGCTGGTCGACGGCGAACTGGTAGTCGAGAACGACAGCGGTGCCTCGGATTTTTCTGCTCTTCAGGCCGATCTCAGCGGGGGGCGCAGCGACCGATTTGTCTACTACGCCTTCGACCTCCTTTATCTGGACGGTTGCGACTTGCGCACCGTACCCCTGGCGGCACGAAAGAACCTGCTCACACCGCTGATCGGAGAGAGCGATAATGTTGTTCGGCTGAGCACCCATTTCACCGAAAGCGGCGCTCTGGTGCTGCGCCATGCCTGCCGGCTGAGCCTGGAAGGTGTCGTCTCCAAACAAATTGACGCGCCATACCGATCAGGCCGTACCAAGACATGGATCAAATCCAAGTGCTCCGCCCGACAGGAGTTCGTGGTCTCCGGCTACGTCCCGTCGACCACAACCCGTTCGGCAATTGGCTCGCTGGTCCTAGGGGTCTACGAGGGCGATGATCTGCGCCACGTCGGCCGGGTCGGTACCGGGTTTTCCCGGGCGGTGGCACAGGACCTTTATCGGCAGCTTGAAGGCATTCGCGTGAAGGCATCACCCTTTGCCGGGAAGCTGTCCTCGGAGGCCGCCCGGGACGTTCGCTTCGTCCGGCCGGAGCTCGTGGCGGAAGTGGAATTCCGCGGCTGGACCGCAGACGGCAATTTGCGTCACGCTGCTTTCCGAGGGCTGCGGGAGGACAAGATGGCCAGGGATGTCGTCCGCGAGGGTCGCAAGACTGCACCGGCGGCTGAGGCGCGGCGGACCGTTCGTCTCACCCATCCCGATCGGGTCTACTGGCCGGATGCCGGCGTCACCAAGGAGGGCCTTGCCGACTACTATTCGGAGGTCTGGCGCTCGATTGCGCCCTTCGTCGTCGGCCGGCCGCTGGCGCTGGTGCGGTGCCCCAGCGGTATTGAGGGACAGCAGTTCTTTCAAAAGCACGCGTGGAAGGGGCTGAGTCGCAACATCGTGCTGGTGCAGGACCCCAAGGACAAGTCCGAGGCGCCGCTGATCAGCATCAGCGACCTGGATGGTCTTCTCGGCCTGGTTCAGGCCGCAGCCCTTGAAATTCATCCCTGGGGATCGACGGTAACGGATTGGGAACGGCCGGATATGGTCGTTATGGATCTCGACCCGGGTGAGGGCGTGACATGGGAAGCGGTGATCGATGCCGCTCAAGAGGTGCGCGAGCGCTTCGAAGCACACGGTCTCGCCGCATTTGTTCGGACGTCCGGCGGCAAGGGACTGCACGTTGTGACGCCTCTTAAGCCCAAGGCAGACTGGAAAAGGGTAAAGGCCTTCACCAAGGCAATCGCGGACGCCATGGCTAGCGACAGCCCCGACCGGTACGTTTCCACCATCAGCAAGGCAAAACGGCGGGGCAAGATCCTGGTCGACTACCTGCGCAATCAGCGCGGTGCCACGGCAGTTGCCTCTTATTCGACACGGGCGCGGCCGGGTGCGCCGGTGGCAATGCCGCTAGCCTGGGACGAACTCAGCACCCAAATCGGCCCCGCCTATTTCACGGTGGCCAACACGCCAACGCGCCTCGCCTCGTTGTCCGCCGATCCATGGGAGGGTTTTCGTTCCGCAGCCGTCCCGTTACCGGCGAAGGGGGCAAACCGTGGCGCGTCTTGAGACGCACCGTCGCGGACCGAGACTGTTTACTTGCGTTTGCTCCGGCCGGTCTCAGACGCAATGCTCTTGCGCAACGCATCCATGATGCTGACGACGTTGCCGCTTGCTGTATCGTCTTCTGGGGCCCTCTTCTTGGATGGCTTTTTTCGGCCCTTCTGTTTTGCGGAGATAATATCCAGCAGTCGTTCCTGCACCGGGTCACGAACCATGCGCTCGTCCCACGGCTGCGTGCGCTTGTCGATCAGTTCCTTGACGAGTTTGAGAAGCGTACGATCGACCTTGTGCTGCTTGATGGCGTCAAAATAGTCGGACTCGTCCCGCACCTCACGGCCGTAGCGCAAGGTCCACAGCACGATGCCCTTCCCCCGGGGTTGTAGCATGACTGCACGCTCGCGCCGATAAAGCACGAGCCGCGATATGCCAACGGTACCGGTTGCACGCATGGCCTCACGAATTACAGCAAAGGCCTCCTCTCCGACCGGATCGTCGGGCGTGACGTAGTAGGGCTGATCATACCAGATCCATCCGATGCTGTCGGCCGGAGCAAACATTTCGATGTCGATGGTGCGCACGCTTTCGAGCGCCACGGCTTCCAGCTCATCGTCTTCAAGCAGCACATAGTCGCCCTCGCCGCGCTCGTAGCCTTTGACCTCATCGTCTTCATCAACGGGCTTGCCGTTGATCGCATCGACATAGCGACTGCTGACGCGATTTCCGGTCTGACGGTTGAGCGTATGAAAACGCACCTTGCCCGTATCCGTCGTCGCCGGCTGCAAAACGATCGGGCAGGTCACCAACGACAGCTTGAGATAACCTTTCCAGTATGTCCGAGATGCCATGGCCGCCCCTGATCGATCGGTCGACACGCCGGTGGCGCATATCACCATAGCACGTAACCCGTTGATCGCATCGATGGTTCCCATACTCAACGTTTGCGATTGCCGCCTTAGGGGAACCAGCGCGACCTTCGACCGTTGACCTTCGACCGAACAGTCGTGCGATAGAGGGCACCCATGAAATTGACGACCAACGAGACGGCCTTACTCGAGGCCCTGACGCATGGGCCGGGCGAAAATGGCGAATATCAGTCAATAGATGAGATCTGCCAAGCATTTCCAAACGATAGCAAGGTGGATGTTCGCCAAGCCGCTCGAACGCTGGCTGAGAAAAGGATGGTCAAGCTCGACGACGACGGCTGCGTCACCATAACGGAAATGGGTGTCGCTGCGATCAAGTCGATGTGACGATGGCCAACCGCAGTTTGTGCGTCCAGGCAGATGCCGTCTGCATTTCCGATGCAGAGGATACGCCTGTAAGTGAATCGACGTTGAGTGCACACCAGTGCAGCCAAATCACCATGGGAGTGACAATCATGACGATCAGGACTCACGCGGCAGAGTTTTGCGCTCACCCGACCGCCGTTTTCGGCGGTGCTGGCAATGATAAGGAGCCGAAGCAGAAGACACCTAACGATCCGGACCGCGATATCGAGGATGAGCTTGACCAGGGACTTGAGGACACGTTTCCCGCAAGTGACCCGATTTCGGTCACACAGCCGACCCACACCGGAAGCCCGAACCACAAGAAAAAGCAGTGAGTATGATCTTTCAACGTCGATGAAATTCCAGCGGTAGAAAGATCATCAAGTCCTCAGGACGCTTGCGGCAATGATCCCCGGTCGGCCATCATGACCGACCAGGGGTGTTCGGCCTGCCGTGACGTTGCGGCTGCGACTCGCCTTCGTCTTCGGGATGCCCCGGAAGAATCGCATTGGTCGTGTTCATCCGGAGCTTGTTTTCCAGCAGGCGCAGGAGCGAAAGTACGATCAGGCCGAGAACGGTGGCCAGCACAGCCACCGTCCATAATCCGAGACCCGCGGTCAGACCGATCGCTCCGGCGAGCCACATGCCTGCTCCAGTCGTGAGCCCATGGATTTCACCTCGGGTAAAGACGATCAGGCCCGCGGCCAGGAAAGCAACACCTCCAGTGACAGCCTCCACGAGGCGCACGGGGTCGGAGCGGATACCGTCCCCTGTGAACAATGGCGAATGCGTAATTTCCACCGTTACAACCGCAACGGTCGCCGATGCCAGACACACAAGTATATGGGTCCGGAGTCCTGCCGGATGGCGGCGCCACTCCCGCTCGAATCCAACCGCCGCTCCGAGCAGGGTCGCGAGCAGGAGGCGGACGGCGATTACTTCGAAGGGAAGCCAAGTCGTT
This sequence comes from uncultured Hyphomicrobiales bacterium, assembly GCA_964462985.1. Classification (GTDB taxonomy): domain Bacteria; phylum Pseudomonadota; class Alphaproteobacteria; order Rhizobiales; family Stappiaceae; genus CAYXAA01. Next base: position 17,560 of record CAYXAA010000047.1, read on the forward strand.
CGGTCAAACTCCATGAACAGCTGTTCCACGCAGTTTCTCCTGTCACCGAACGCAATAGCGCATCGCAAGATGCTTCAAGAAAAATCAGGTTGTGCGACCGGTCCGCGTGGCACGAGACGTGACAAAGGAGGGAAGCGGTGTGGCACCCTCGTCAACAGCGTTGGCCGCTCTGAGGTAGCGAACCGGGAAACACATCGTTTCAATATTGTCTGACGAAAGCCTGGGATGGGAAATTCCGGTTGAGACCGCCTGCGCCTCAACCTCGCACAGTGCCCTGTCAATCTCTCCAGCCGTCACCAGGCCCCTGCGCTTCAGGCAGCCGATCACCGCCGCAACGGCGGCGTGCAGGCCTATGAGTTGAAGGTCTGACGTATCCATGGCGTCTGGCTCCTGTCGGCCGAGGTTTGCCTTGCGCTGGTGAAGAGCCTCGGCACCCCGCCAGCCACCTCCTTGAACACCTTTGCAACGTGAAAGGTTCCTTTGGGATAGTGGCGCATCCCGTCCGTCTGACTGCACACGAAGACAATAGGAAGCAGTCGTGCACGCCGGTGTCTTTGTTACCACGAAGTTCTTGATGGCCGGATGATACTTCAGAGTACGCGCCAGAACCGGTGCGGAACAATCGGCCGGGCTCCCTGTTGTCCGATAGAGGAGGACAAATGTTATGAAAGCCGTCAAGCCCCACCCGAAAACGAGCATAGAGTCCTCATCGCCATCTCGCCGTCTGCCGGAAGTCATCGAACTGCCACCACCGAGGGCGGCGGAGGATTGGGCAATCTCGCACGCCGCCGAGCCGGCGCCGGAGGATCCGTTCAACGAAGAAGGAATGTCGGATCCGACCTTGTTCGAAGACGCGCCGAAAAGAACAGGCTCGTAGGCCCGCTGGGTGCGGCCAGAGCGGGCCGGTCGGATCGAGACAATCTGGGCCTGTAGCCGGTTGATAAAAGCCCGCGGGAACGCCGTGGTGGCGCAGACGTCCACCTGACGCACCACCGGCGAATGCGACAGGCGCTATTTGTTAGTTAGAAAGCTGCCGCAGGGCGGAGCAGGAGCGCGATGTCCTCCTCACAAAAGGATCCCCGGACGTCGCGCCACGACAGCCGACTTTTGTTTCTGGCGGCCGGGCTCGTCGTACTTGGGCTCGTCACGTGGCAATTGGCGGATCTTTTACTTCTGGTGTTCGGAGCGCTTTTCATCGCCGTCCTGCTTCGAAGCCTGACGGATGTGATTGCCCATCGGTCCGGAATGCGCGACAGCTTCGCGCTCGCGGCAGCGATTGCAACGATTACGATCGTCCTTGTCATCTTTGTCTATCTGCTTGGCTCCCGGATCCAGACTGATCTCACCGCCCTCTTGCAGCGAATGCCCGAACTGATTTCGGCCATCGAAACGAAGCTCGGATTCGAAGAACTGGAGACATGGGCGGCAAACCAAGCTCGAAGGTTGCTGGGCGACTCGTCGGTTCTAAGCGACCTCGCCAATATCTCGGCGACCTTGGCCGCTGCCGCCGTGAACGTGCTGCTCGTCCTTATCGGCGGCATATACTTCGCCGCCGATCCCCATCTCTACCGCCGCGGTTTCTTACTTTTGTTTCCGACTGAGAAACGCGCATCCATGGACGAGGCGATCACATGCGTTTCGGAAACACTCCGGCTCTGGTTGCTCGGCCAGCTGCTGTCGATGATTATCGTAGGAGCACTGACGACGGCGAGCCTGCTGCTTCTCGGGCTGCCGAACGCCTTCGCCCTGGGCCTACTCGCCGGTCTGCTCGAATTTGTGCCTTTCGTTGGACCGGTCGCGAGCGCCATTCCCGCGCTCGCTGTTGCCTTGGCTGAAAGCGCCGCTACGGCGGCATGGACCATCGCGATCTATATCGCCGTACAGCAGCTCGAGCAGCTTTTGGTGGTACCGTTGATCCAACGGCGTACGGTTCGTGTACCCCCGGCGGTAACCTTGTTCGCCGTACTCGCCTTTGGGCTCCTTTTCGGCCCCATCGGCGTGCTCTTCGCCGCCCCGCTCGCCGTAACTACCTTTGCGTTGGTGAAGAAGCTCTGGGTCGAGGACGAACTTGGCACGGCGCAAGAGGTTCAGGGCCGGTCACCACAGCCGTCAGAAGCCGTTGCCGTTTCCAGCAAGATCGCGCCGGACGTTGATCGCCGCCAGGATGATCACGCGAAAAAGAAGAGATAGGCGACGATCATGGCACCGAAGGCGCCGAATAGACCGATGAGGAGGACGTAACGCATTTCATGGAACTCGCGGCCCTGTCGCGCTTCCATTTCATTGAGAACGATCTCGTCCTGAGTGTCTGGATCTTCCGGATTGCGAGCCATTGTCTCCTCGCTGTAACAAATTTCAGGTCAGTGCGATTCCCTCTGCAAGATCGGTCGCCTTTCAGCACATGCGAAGGGACGCCATTCAGCAAACACCACCCGGCGCAGCATCAGCATTCAAAAGATGATGACTTTCAGTCTCTTACGGAAACACACCTGCTGCGGACGGGGAGCCAATTGCGTAAGAGAGTAACGGCCTACGCGTGCGACTTGTTCCCCATTCGGCTCATCACAGTATGCCGATGGCGATCACGGGAGTGCAGTGCGGATCACCGGGATCCGGCTACACGCCAGCATTGCATGAGGTCCTCGACGAAGGCGTTGTACTCCCGCTGCCGCGTTTCCTGGTCGCGGATTCGCAACAGGTACGAGGGATGCACGGTAACGAGATACGGACTGCCGTCGGCAAGCGCATAGGCGCGGCCGCGGAGCTTAGAGATCGTTCCGGGGCGGCCAAGCAAGCTGCGCACCGCGGTGGCGCCCATCATGACAATGAGGGCCGGCTTTACCAAGCCCCGTTCCTGATCCAGCCACCATTTGCAGCGCTCGATCTCCAAGGTATTGGGACGCTTGTGCAGTCGACGCTTGCCGCGCTGATCGAACTTGAAATGCTTGACTGCATTGGTCACGAACACTTCTCGCCGTGGAATGCCTGCATCCTCAAGAGCCCTGTCGAAGACTTTGCCAGCCGGACCGACGAATGGCTTGCCTGCCCTGTCCTCCATGTCGCCGGGTTGCTCTCCAACGAACATTAGCCTTGCCTCGCGGCTCCCTTGGCCCGGCACGACCTGGGTGGCATTGAGATAGAGCGGGCAGCGTTTACAGCGTGCTTCCGCCTTCTCCAGGGCCGACAAGGTCGTTTCGGCCCTGGTCTCCGCACCTAAAATTTGGGTCATCCATCAATCCGCACTCAGCCCCCGCACCCGCATTCTTTGCCTCGGCGATCGCGCCACGGTCAATTTACAACTCCTTGTGTCATGCTTCACAGCTTGGCCGGGCCGACAACCTCCCGCACGGGTCTCGAGACATACATCTCACCCGGACCAAAACGCGGCGCCCCGCAAGACGTCATCCGCGACGGATGAATTTCATTCGGCGGCCTACATCCGGGCGGCTGCGGTCTGAGTGTGCAAGCCGCCTGCCCGGGTAACGTCCGACAACGCCTCTCCAGCAAGTTCAGGGCTTTGCAGATGCGCCAGATCGCAAAGGGAAAGTATGCCAACAAGTCTCTTATCGCGGCTGACTACGGGAATTCGCCGGATCTGCTGATCGCCCATGTTGCGTGCGACCTGATGCGTATCCTCATCTTCGAAGCAGTACTTGATGTCGGTTGTCATTACATCAGCAACCTTCGCATCCGGGCCTTTGCCTTGTGCAATTGCCCGGACCGCGATGTCACGGTCTGACAACATGCCGACGAGGCGGTCGTTATCGCCGACCGGAACGATCCCGATGTCCTCCTCCACCATCATCCTGGCCGCATCCTGAATCGTCTGGTCCGGCCGTGCGATGCAGACGTTTCGTGTCATTGCTTCGCTAATTCTCATGATCATCACTCCCGCGTTTCAACGCCGGCCGCGCTGCGCGCCGGCGATCTCCCCCAACTCCTCTGTCAAGGGTCTGTTCCACGTCCAATATCGGGAACATTCGACAGCAGTGCCGGTTGAGCGCAAAAGCGATGCTGGCAACCACTCACGTCGTCGCCGCCCCGTCCTTCGGAGTGATCACATCATGAATGGAGGAGCAACCGAAGCGCACGGTCAGCTTATTACGGTGTTCGGCGGCACCGGGTTTCTTGGCCGCCGAATTGTCCGGCATGTGCTCGACGCGGGCTTTCGTGTCCGCACCGCAACCCGTCACCCCGGGAAGGTGACCTCACTGTTCAGGACGCAAACGATTGAAGCCGTCCATGCCGACGTGCTCCAGGACAACGACATTGCCGCCGCCGTTGACGGCGCACACGGTGTCGTCAACGCCGTCAGCCTTTATGTCGAGAATGGACGAGCGACGTTCGAGGCCATCCACGTCGATGCTGCGGAGCATATCGCGGCGCTGTCGCGGAAGGCGGGTGTCCGGCGATTAGTGTATGTTTCCGGACTAGGGGCCGATCCGCTCTCGACAGAAGAATACATCAGTGCCCGCGGTCGCGGGGAGACCGCCGTGATAGCGGCCTTCGGCGAAGCGAACATTGTCCGGCCGGCGGTAATGTTCGGCCCCGATGATGCATTTTTGACTACGATCGTCCGGCTTGTCGACCTGCTTCCCGTCTATCCGATGTTCGGCGACGGAGGGATGAAGCTTCAGCCCGCCTATGTAGAGGATGTGGGCGCGGCAGTTCGCCGATTGCTGGAGGAGCCCCGCCACGACGGAAACGGACTACACGAACTGGCCGGTCCCACGGCCTACACCTACCGGGAGTTGGTGGAGACAGTAGCGATCGAAACCGGCAGCTCGACACGCCCCATTGCAGTGCCGTTCGGCGTCTGGAAGAGTCTCGCGGCGATTGCGGAACGACTTCCGACTGCACCACTCACTCGGCACCAGATCGCACTGATTGAAAAGGGCAACGTGCCCTTCGGCGACAAGCCAGGATTGAGAGAACTTGGAATCGAGCCTCGTCCGATTGAGCCTGTCATACAAGCAATACGGCGGGATCGCGAAACAGGAGCCGGCGTGCTACCAGAAGGAGACGCCACGTGACCGTTACAACGATCAGAAGGTCAGTTCGTGGCGCATTCAGCAACGAGCGGATCGGAACATTCCGTCCGCCTCAGGTTCTTGCGCTCCGATCGGAGGCAACAGACCGAAAGCGACTGTCATGACCCGCATCATCTATGAAGTCGTCGAACACGACGGCGGCTGGGCCTACAGGCTCGGCGATGTCTTTTCAGAGACGTTCCCGACGCGCCAGCAGGCGCAAAACGCTGCCGAACGGGCAGCCGCGGAGCATGAACGCGTGGGCGAGGATGAGATCATCGAGTATCAGGACGAGGACGGTGCCTGGCATCGCGAGACGGCTCGCGGTACCGACCGCCCGGACGCGGACATCAAGACGGTCTCCCCGCTGGATCGCGACGGGTAGCGTGCGACTGACTTGGAGGATGGCGGGAACCGCTGCAGACCGCCGGGCGTTGTCACCGAGAATCCGGCCAAGGCGCGGTGTTGCCGCAGGCGGCTCGCTCCATGTTCGGGATTGACCATTTGGGGGTCACTCACCTGCGACAATCGGCTGACGCACCACCAACGACGAACCTGATTGATGTGACCAGGTCAGGCCTTCGCTATGTCAGCGACTCCGAGCCCGGGATCCACCGACGCCGGGCCGGGAGAGGCTTCTTCTATCTCGCGCCGGACGGAAGCAGGATCACCGATATCGCGACCCTCAAGCGCATCAGGGCGCTTGCCGTTCCCCCGGCCTGGACCGACGTGTGGATATCCGCAGATCCGAATGGCCATATTCAGGCAACCGGCCGTGACGCCAAGGCGCGCAAACAGTATCGCTACCATCCCGATTGGCACGTCGTCCGCGACGATGTGAAGTTCTCGAGCCTTGCGGCGTTCGCCGAGGCGCTGCCATGCCTGCGCAGACATGTAGAGCACGACCTCAAGCGTCCCGGCATCTGCCGCGACCGCGTTCTCGCCTCCGTCGTGTGGCTACTGGACCGCACGCTGATCCGGATCGGCAATGAAAGCTATCGCAAGGAAAACGCAAGCTTCGGACTGACCACACTCCGGTCCAATCACGTAACGGTAGAAGGCTCGCGTCTGCGGTTCTGCTTCACCGGCAAGTCCGGACGAAAATGGAACCTGCGGCTGATGGACCGACGCATCTCCAGGATAGTTGCCGAAATCGACGAGCTGCCGGGACAGCACCTGTTCCAGTATCTGGACGAGGGCCTCGGACAGCGTCCGCTCCGGTCCCATGACGTCAACGCCTACATCCAAGATGCGGCCGGTCCGGAGTTTTCTTCGAAACACTTCAGAACGTGGGGCGCAACCACCCGGGCGGCGGTGATGCTGGCCGGCGTCGTCCCGCCGGCCTCCAAACGCGGCCGTACCCGGCAACTGAACGAGGTGATCGACACCATCGCGGCCCGCCTGCGCAACACCCGCGCCGTTTGCCGAAGCGGCTATATCCACCCGGACGTCATTGAAACTTGGAAAACGGGCCGGCTCACATCAGAGATTACCGACCTCCGGCGGCGCTATCGCCGCCCGTTGTCTGGGCTCGACCGTGACGAATCCACCGTTTTGCGCTGGCTCCGCAACAAAACTTGACGTCGCGCTATGGGGCAGTCAGCCGCCAAGCCGGGGGCCCCTATCGGAACCACGATCGCCTTCCCCATCGAGCACCCGAGCAAACGTCCTTACGCGTTGCTCAAAATCTGAAGTCAACCGGGGGAAAGGGCTTGCGGGTTATGCCGGTTATGCACGCGGAGTGACGGCGGGGCCGTAGAACCTTCGATGTTCATGCATCCTGCGCCTGCTGCGGCGGCGCATCCGTCTCGTCCGGGTTCGGCACCGGATCTTCATCGGGAAGAGATGGCGGATCCGGCTCCCGAATAGGCCGCGGCGCCGGGTCCGGAAACGGCGGTGGCTGCCGCGGCGGCTGTTGAGGGTCAGGCTCTGGGAAGGGTGCGTCCGCCATCGTTTATCGTCCGATCGTCTAGAAGACGAACGAGGGGAAACCGGAAAGGTTCCGGCTGCATGAATGCGCAATAAGCATGCTTTGCCGCGATTCACATCCGTCCGCGGGATCGGGTTCAGTCGCGCTCGACAAACTTGTTGAACCGGCTGGTGCTGCCGCCTGCCTGATCTTGGTGCAGGAACGCCAGCCGATTGTTTTCGAAAATCTCGAAGAATTCGTCCCAGTCGATCTGCTCGAGGGCTTCCTCCGGCTCCCCGAAGTCGATCCGCAGGATTCCGCCGGGCTGTTGGGTTCTGACGACGGCCGGATGGCCATCCCTTTCCTCGGCCCATTTCCGGATCTCGTCGTGGTTGGTGGTGGTGGTCGCCTTGCTCATCCTGTCGCCTCCTTGGTCTTGAAGATGTCCGAACCGCCGGCTCGGCGCCCTGTTCCCGTTGGGAGCGAGCTTCCTACCAACCAGAAGCGATCAGCTCTCGAAAGCCGTGCCCGGAAACGGCAGGAAAGCTCCGCCGCCGCTCAGCGACCTGTCCTCTTGCGCCACTCCTCATACTTGCGTTGGTTCTCTTCCTTTGTGCAGGGATAGAGGCCGATGATCGGTGCCCCGGCCCGCACCTCCTCGAGCACGAAATTCTCAAAGCTTTCCATGGCTGTGCATTCCTCAGCGATCTCTTCGGCAAGATGCGCGGGGATCACCATCACGCCATCGCGGTCCCCGACCAGCACGTCACCAGGAAACACCGGCGCATCGCCGCAGGCGATCGGGACGTTGATGTCTAGCGCCTCGTGCAGCGTGAGGTTGGTCGGCGCTGAGGGCTTGGCGTAGTAGGCCGGCATGTCGAGTTTGCCGATGCCTTCTGCGTCCCGAAAACCGCCGTCCGAGACAACGCCGGCCGCTCCCCTCAGCGCGAGGCGGGTGATCAGGATCGAGCCGGCGGTTGCCGCGCGCGCGTCCTTGCGGGCGTCCATGACGAGCACCCAGCCTGGCGGGCACGTCTCCATTGCGACGCGCTGCGGATGGTCCGGGTTGCGGAAGACGGTGATCGGATTGCGATCCTCCCGCGCTGGAATGTAGCGCAGGGTGAAGGCCTGTCCGACCATGTTGTCCGGTTTCGGGTCCACCGGCACCACGCCCTGGATGAACTGATTGCGCAAGCCGCGCTTGTAGAGTGCGGTCGCGACGGACGCGGTCGATACCTTCATCAGCTTGGCCCGCGTGTCGTCGGTGAGTATGTAGTCGGTCATGGGTTCCTCAGAAAATGTCGGGCTCGCCGGCGGTCCGGCCGAAGTCGGTCTGCAGGAAATCGAAATCGCACCCGCGGTCGGCCTGCGTTACATGGCGCAGGAACATGTAGCCGTAGCCACGCTCGAACCGGGGTTCCGGCGCCACCCAGGCGGCGCGGCGGCGGGCAAGTTCGGCCTCGTCGACGAGCATGTCGAGACGACGGCTCGGGAGGTCGAGGCGAACGATATCACCCGTCCTCAGCAGCGCCAGCGGACCGCCCACATAGCTTTCGGGGGCAACATGAAGGACGCAGGCGCCATAGGAGGTGCCTGACATGCGCGCATCCGATATCCGCAGCATGTCACGGTGGCCCTGCTTGATCAGCGCCTTGGGCATGGGCAGCATGCCCCATTCAGGAAAGCCCGGCCCGCCCTGCGGCCCGGCGTTGCGCAGGACAAGAACGTGATCCGGCGTGACGTTGAGAGTCTCATCTTCGACGGCCGCCTTCATCTCGGGATAGCTGTCGAAGACCAGCGCCGGCCCTTCGTGGACATGAAACTTCGGATCACAGGCCGCCGGCTTGATCACCGCCCCATCGGGACAGAGATTGCCGCGCAGCACCGCAAGGGAACCCTCATGATAGACCGGGTTCGACAAGGGACGGATGACGTCGTCATTGTAGACCTGCGCCCCCTCGAGGGTCATGCCCAGGGGCTTGCCGGTGACCGTCACGGCCGAGCAATCGAGCCTGTCAGCAAGTTGCTTCATCAGGGCGCGCAGTCCGCCGGCGTAGTAGAAGTCTTCCATCAGGTACTCCTTGCCGGCGGGGCGAACGTTGGCGATGAGAGGCGTCACCCGCCCCAGTGCATCGAGATCGTCAAGCGTCAGGTCGACGCCCGCGCGCCGTGCCATGGCAATCAGGTGAACGACCGCGTTGGTCGAGCAGCCCGTCGCCATTGCCACGATGGCCGCATTGCGGCAGGCCGAAGCGGTGACGATCTTGTCCGGCGTCAGGTCCTCCCAGACCATCTCCACAATCCGACGGCCGCATTCTGCAGCCATGCGCTGGTGGTTCGAGTCCACGGCAGGAATCGAGGACGCACCCGGCAATGACAGGCCCATCGCCTCCGCAATTGCCGTCATCGTCGATGCCGTGCCCATGGTCATGCAGGTTCCGGCCGAGCGCGCGATGCCGCCCTGGATCCCAAGCCATTCGGCATCGGAGATATTGCCGGCGCGCCGCTCGTCCCAGTACTTCCACGCGTCCGATCCCGAACCAAGAAACTTGCCCGCGTAGTTGCCGCGCAGCATCGGCCCAGCCGGCAGATAGATCATCGGGACCCCTGCCGACAACGCTCCCATCACGAGACCCGGGGTGGTCTTGTCGCAGCCGCCCATCAGCACGACACCGTCGAGCGGATGGGAACGGATCAGTTCCTCGGTCTCCATCGCCAGCAGATTGCGGTAGAGCATCGAGGTCGGCTTGGTGAAGCTTTCGTCGACCGAAAGCGCCGGCAACTCCAAGGCGAAACCACCGGCCTGGAACACGCCGCGCTTGACGTCTTGCGCCCGCTCACGGAAATGGGCGTGGCAGGAATTCAGCTCCGACCAGGTGTTGAGCACACCGATCACCGGCTTGTCACGAAAGTCATCCTCGGCATAGCCCAGCTGCATAAGGCGCGAACGGTGGCCGAAGCTCCGCAGATCGTCGGGGGCAAACCAGCGTGCGGAGCGCAGATCCTTGGGTGGTTTCTTGAGCATTGTTTTATCCGGTGAATGTAAACAGCAGCCAGACAACGAAAATGGTGAATGCCGCGCCGGCCGCCTCGGGCCAACTGCCGAAGTTGTAGTGGGCCCGCTCTTCCTAGGCATCGAAAACCAAAAAGGAGATGTCTTCGTCCTGGCGGGTAAGATCCTGATTTTTCGCTTTCATTCCCCCTCCTCAGTCAAGCATTGCGGGCAGCCAAAGGGCTACGTTCGGGAAGAACAGGACGATGAAGAGACCCAAGGCCTGCAGCAAGATGAAAGGCAGGACTGCGACGAAAATCTCCTGGAGCGCATTGTCCTTTGATGCAACGGACTTGAGAAAAAAGCAGGCAGGACCGAATGGCGGCGACAGGTAATAGAGCTGAATGTTCATCGCAAACAATACACCGAACCAGACCGGATCGAAGCCAAGATCGACAACGACGGGCGCGAAGATCGGCACCGTGATGAAAATGATCGCAATCCATTCGAGGAAGGTCCCGAGCACCATCACGATCAGCATCATGACCACGATCACCCAGATCGGTCCGATGTCGAGCGTCGTCAGCAACCCGCGCAGGAACTCGCCGCCGCCGATGCGATTGTAGATGCCGATGAGCGACACAGCACCCAGTACGAGCCAGATGATCGATCCGACAGTGAGGACCGTCTGGCGTATGGCATCGCGCGCCATCAGATGCGCGGGGCCTCACTACCCCAAGCACATCTGATGCACTAATGTATTAGTTCTTCAGCGTCAAGGGCGGGATATAGTGCCGCCCATCGGACACCGTCAGGATACGGCATTGATGACATGAGCAGTCGGGATCCTACCGTGATCGCAACGAGCGGCGGCCTAGCTGATCCGACGCACCGGCCGAGAATCCGGCGCGTCTTGGTCAGCCAGCAGATTCACGAGGCGCTGCGCGAGCGCATCGTTTCGCTCGAATTCGCTCCTGGCCAGAACCTCTCACGCGGCGAAATTGCCGACTACTATGGCGTGAGCCAGACGCCAGTGCGCGACGCAATGCTGAAGCTTGAGGAAGAAGGCCTTCTGATCATCTTCCCTCAGTCCAAGACCGAGGTTTCAAAGATTGACGTAGGGCAGGCCCGTGAAACGCAGTTCCTGCGTCTTTCGGTGGAATTGGAGGTGACGCGGCGACTAGCGGAGGACGCCGCCGCTCGTGACAAGATCGCACCGGCTCGGGAGATCTTCGTCCTGCAGGAAGCTGCGCTTGCGGCGTCGGATCTTGAACGGTTTTCGCATCTGGACCGGCTGTTTCATCGCGCTCTGTGCGAGGCGGTCGGCGTTGCTAATCTCTGGACGCTTATCACCGCACGCTCCGGTCACATTGATAGGCTGCGCAAGCTCAACCTGCCGGAACCGGGCAAACCAAACAACATCCTGCTCTACCACGGTCGGATTCTCGACGCGATCGCCGCCGGTGATCTCGCGGCAACGGAAACAGCCGTGCGGGAGCACCTGTCGGGAACACTGGCAAGCGTCGATCACATCATGGCGCGGCACCCCCGATTCTTCTGAGAGTGTCGTTGCGGAAAAGAGTTTCACCGGGTCCAGACGTCCGCCCAAAGCCCGGGATGTCCATCAGCCACGAAAGCCACTCCCCGGCAAGTGAGTGCGAGTCGCATTGCCGCCGCTCTGCGAGTGCCCGCCCTCCTCTTCCATTGCCGCCCACCAATCTCCCAGAGCGTCAATCAACGGCACAAGCCTGTGGCCGGCCGGCGTCAGATCATACTCGACGCGGAGCGGATAGCCCTCGAACGCCGTGCGCTGGACGATCCCGGCGTCCTCCAACTTGCGAAGC
>CAYXAA010000048.1:0-28933 GCA_964462985.1 uncultured Hyphomicrobiales bacterium
ATGCGTGGGTCGCGACGGAATGCCGATCACGATCGACGACCGACACGAGTGAGGCTCGAAGGATTGGTAACCGATGGCTGAAAATCATCACTGTCTGCGGCTCGATCGGCCTGGGACGTATTCGGCCTCTGCCGGGGGTCGGCAGCGGAGGAAGTCCGACATCCGGACTCGCGCCTGATCACAAGCCGGTCGATCGAGATCGGCCCTCCGCCGAAGACGGCGATGAGACCGGCACCAGCACTCCAGAATGTCGAGTTGAACACCGCCTTTTCCTGCACCTCAAGGAGGAATGCTCGTCCCCCATCGAGCAAGAGCCGCTCTTGACCTGCGGCCGTCAAGTAGTGAGACGCCTTCGCCAGGAACGTTAGGCCCTCACCCGTCAGGAACCTCTCGCCATAAGGATGGCTGACATGAAACCAGAGCGTGATCAGCAGCATGACCGCGTTGGCAAGAGCCGCGGGACGCGTAAGCAGACCGAGGCAGATCAAGAGCCCTCCTACGAACTGAAGCACCGCCAAAGCCGTTGAAAACAGCCATCCGGGATAGAACCCGATGTTTTCCACGAAGGCGGCCTGGGCGAAGGGGTCGAGGATCTTGGGCCAGCCCGAGACCATCAGATGCCCACCGATGATCAGACGAAACGCGGCCCAACTCACAGGCTGGGCGGCATTGGCATAGAGTCCTGCCATGAAAGGAAGCAATTGGCTTTTGTTCGCAGGAGAGCTCTGTCCAGCCATATCGGAATTCCTCTTACAACTTGAGCCTGCTTCACTCGGGGAAGCGGGTCGACGCTGCGGTGTGTCTTGAGTCTCTGTTCGACGTGGATGGAGCGGCCGGCGGATCGACGGGTCAGCTTTCCGCCTTCCAACGGGTCTTGGGAAACAGGTTGAGCATTCGATGCAGAAGCGAGATGAACACGAGCATTAGCGAGATCGAAATGACCACTGATACGCCGCGGTACAGCGAGTTCTGGATCATGTCGTCAGTCGGGCTAAGCAGGCCGAACAGGATCGCGAGCGCCGTGACCGCGGCAAAGCCCTTTCCGGGCACCCCCTCCCGCGTGTGCTCCGCGCTAAACCACAACAAACCCACGAAGAATGCGCAGGCGGTCAATGGCCAGAAGCTCGAATGCCACGATATCGCCAGCTGCGCCAGCGCTGCATGGACCGAGCCGATGACCGATCCATAAAGGCGCGTGCGGCCGGCATTCCAGATGCCGTCGCGGCTCAGCGCGAGCAGGATAAGGACGGTCGCCATCTGCGCGCTCAGCGAATCACTCATCTCGAAAAGCTGGAAGAATGTGAACGATCCGGTCGCACCTAGCGCACAGAGTAGAACGATATGGCGCCGCTGCGCCGGAGACCGCGGAGGCGGAATGCGACCTAAACGGGGCTCCACGTCCGGAAAAATTGCGAAGGACAGAATGTACAGGACGACGCTCCAGAAGATGGCGCCCCAAGCAGCCCAGAACAGCGACTGCCACGACATCTCCGGATAGCTGCCATAGTGAACCAGGGCGCTGCAGATGCTCAGCGACAGGGCGCCGAACATGAACAGCTTTTGCGGACTGGTCATCAGCCAGAAGCAGACGCTCACGAATCCAAGATAGGACGCCGTCATGACGATCGGATGCGCGGAGAAAACGGCGACCATGATGCCGGCGGCGATCATGCCCACGGGGGCGCTGACGAGGAACTGCAAGGCGATGTGACGGTCGAATGCCGGGGACAGACCGATCAGAACAAGCGGGTATACGGCGTAATAGACGGCATACGGCCAGGCGAACAGTGTGGCCAGAGCCCAGCCTGCGAATGCGCCGAACACCATGCGGCAGGCCTGGCGCCAGTCATTCGCGCTCATTGCAGGGATCGTATCAGTAGACATAACGCACCAGAGCGATGAGCCGGATTTGGACTTGCGCGAAAGCGCGAGCGATGGTGCATCCGTTCGGCACGAGTTGCACCGTCGCGCGCGCACCGCTGACGAGCCTCGGAGGGGCGTCGAGCTGTACGTTCACGCGCACGCGCTGAGCACGGCGGATCCAACGGTCGGTTTCCACCGTCTGTGCCAGAGTGCCGTCGGCGTGGACCTGCCCCTGCGCTATACCTGCATCGATCGATGCGACGCGTCCGACGAATACCTGGCCGGGCAACGCATCGAAGCTTACAAGGGCCTCGTCGCCGACACCGACCCGCGCCAGAGCCTTTTCACGGAAGTCGGCCGCGATAATGGGATTGAGGCCCACAAGGGCCAGCACCGGAGCGCCGGCAGCGACATAGTCGCCAGGACGAAGCCGCATGTTGGCAATGACGCCGTCCTCCGCCACGACAACACGTGTTTGCGCGAGGTCGCGTCGTGCAATGGCTAGCTTGTTGCGGGCTTCCCGCAGATAAAGGTTGTGGGGTCCCTCTTCTCCGCGTTGGACGAGGCTCGCCCGCAACCGCGCCTCCGCCACCTGAACGGCGGCCAGGGCCGCATCGCGTTCGGCAGCGGAGGCTTCGGCGGCACTGAGCGAAACAACATTGCGTTTACTCAACGCCCATTTCCGGTTCGCTCGCCGGATGGCTTCATCGGCCGTTGCTTTCGCGCTCGCGACGGCGGCACGCGCCTCGGCGATCTCCGCATCTCGTCTCAGGATCGTCTGTTCAGCCTGTTCGAGTGCCAATTTTGCGGCATCCACGGCGAGCTGGTAGCGAGTGGGATCAATCTCGAACAGCACTTGCCCGGCTTTGACCCGCTGGTCGTTAGTGACGATCACGCGAACGACGGTCCCGGACACCTCCGGCGCGACGCGGGTCGTGTCGTAAAGCACCCGCGCTTCGGGTGTAACAGGCATGAATTGGTCAGCTACCACGGTGTAGAGGAGCAACAGGGCTCCAACCGCGGTCGCGGTGTAGACGCTGCGGCGGAAGCGCTGCTCCGGCGTCAGCACGGGGCGCGTAGTATCAGTCATCGTGAGAGACAAGTTCAGGTGTGTCAGCCGATGTGTTTCGACGCCTATGTGGCTACCCGCGCGTCGCCTTGTAGGCACGGAAAATTGGTGGCATCCTTCCGAAAAATGGAAGGATGCTGGTGACGGACGACCTTAACGATCTGCGATTATTCGTGCGTATCGTGGCCGCTGGCAGTCTTTCGGAAGCGGCGCGACGCATTCAAAGCTCTCTGCCCGCCGTCAGCAGGCGCCTCGCCGCTTTGGAGGAACGCCTCGGCGTACGGTTGATCGAACGCGGTCCGCGCCGCTTCACGCTGACCGACGAGGGAAGCTTCCTGCTGGAACGCGCCGAGGCTATCCTTCGCGATCTCGACGCAACCGAAGCCGAGGTCATGGCGCGCGCCAAATATCCCCAAGGCTATATGCGGATCGGCGCGCCGCTCGAAATTGGCAGGAACCGCATAGCACCGCTGGCTGCAGAATTCACCGCCCGCTATCCGGGCATCTGCATCGAGTTGGTTTTGAACGATGCTTATGTCGATATCCTAGAAGAAGAGATCGACATCGGGATCTTTCTCGATGAACCGAGCGACGGAAGCCTTATTAAGCGAACCTTGCTACGCAGCCGGCGCGTGACCGTCGCGTCAGCCCATTATCTGGCAAGCCGTCCACCGATCACTCAACCTGCCGACCTTCTCGAACACGATTGCGCGCGGCTTGTGCGCGGTCGCCGGGTCTTTGATCGCTGGGTGTACAACGAACACGGCGAGGTGCGGGAAATTCGGGTCACTGGAAAATTGTTGTCAAACAATGCGGAAGTCATTCATCAATGGGCCGTTGCGGGCAAAGCCATCGCGTACAAGGCCTTGTGGGACGTGGAGAGAGACATCAAGTCAGGAAGACTGGTTCGTCTTCTGCAAGATTTTGAGTGCGACGACATCAATCTTTATGCTGTTTATGCGTCACGCTCGCATCTCCCGCTTCGCATGAGACTTTTCCTCGACTTCATCGCGGAGAGACTTCAGGCCGAATGCTGGCAAATTACTTGTGACGCATCCGAACATCGCCGACACGATTCGCAGCGTGTGAACCATTGACCACTCGAGAAACCGGGCGTGTGGCTCAGGCGTACAACTGAGGCAAACACCGCGGCTCCTGCCGGAGCAAGGACAATCTCGACACGCTTCGCCCCAGCAGCTACCGATCGGGGGCACGTCGACGTGAGAACGAGGAATCCTCCGCAGAACGCCACCACAGGCGCATGCGATGTGGCGCGCGCGGCGCAGGGCGCAGTTCGTGCCAGCGCTTGGCGTTGGTAGGCATCCAAAATCTCCCCCTCATTCTAGTCTGACCACGGCGAAATGCGTCGTGTCCGCCTCGCATCACTCGCTCCATTGCATCCCGGCAAGGCGGTCGTTGCCAGCGCCTTCAAGCCCGGCATTTTGTCGTAACGTCAACTAGTTGCGCCGACCGCAACGGGTCGACCTACAGTGACGACACTGCGAGCGGATGACTGCGTGACTTCCGCATCGTGTTCCACCCATGGAACGCGACGTCCCGATATCACGAACTACGCGGCAAGCCGGTGCAAATCTACCTTCGTCTCATCGGGCTAAAGACAGCCATTCACGAAGGAGAAAGACAATGGCATCGGACATCCTCTTGAACCCTGACAATCATGCGCTTCTGCTAATCGATCATCAATATCTCCAGCTTCTGACGCTGCGCTCACACGAGGCCTCGCAAATCATCAGCAACGCTCAGGCGGTAGCCAAGGCCTCGAAGGTCTTCAAGATTCCGACCCTTCTCACCACTGCATTTGCGGAACGGCAGGAACTTATCAAGGAAATCCAGGACATTTTCCCTGATCAGGTCCCGGTCGACCGCACCACGCTCAACAGCTGGGAAGATCCTCGTATTGTCGATTGGGTCAAGCAGACCGGAAGAAAGAAGCTGGTCATGGCTGGACTGTGGACCGAAGTCTGCCTGCAGATGCCGGTACTTTCCGCCCTAGCCGACGGCTACGAGGTCTATTTCATCACCGACGCTTCCGGCGGCGCGAGTCGCGAGGCGCATGACATGGCCGTGGAGCGCATGATCCAAGCCGGCGCAATTCCAACGACCACATGGTCCTATGTCAGCGAGTTGCAGCGGGACTGGGCGCGCGAGGACACGGCGGGCGAGGTTACCAAGCTCTTCGAGGAACACGGCGGCGGCTTCGGCCAGGGTCTGCGTTGGGAATGGCAGCTCCTTGATCTCAAGGAAGGGACCAGGTGAGTGCCTCGCCGCAGCGGCATGACATGGGCCGCTGCGGCATTCAATGAGCAGCGCTGGAGATGGAAGTCAATGTTTCACACCAGTCATTGGCTGGCGATTTCTGGCTCCGCCAATGCATCGGCAATTAGTATGGGAGATGAAGATTATGTCATTGCATATCGATGTAAACCTTACCCCTGCAGATCAGGCGGACTTCATGGAACTCTTCGAAGCGGAGGAACGTCGCGAACGGGCGATGGTGTCCGGAGATACATCGGCGCTGGCAAAGCTTTTGGCGTACGATGCGATCTATATCCACTCCTCCGCAGATGTGGATGACGAAAAGAGCTACTTGGTGCCGCTCCAGTCACGGCAGATCCGATATGAAGCCATCGATATCACCGTGACGAAGCTTCGCCGGCTTGCCGCCGGTGTGGTTCTTCTCAGCGGCCGGGCGGTGATGCAGATCATTCAACACGGCCGGTCCCGACCGCTGGACAATCTCTTCATTATGACTTGGGTCAAGACCGCGGATGGCTGGCGAATGGCGTCTTGGCAATCCACCCCAGCCAAGGTCGCCTGACACCCGAAAGTCGCGCATGGCTGACGATGAAGCCGCCGGCCTTCCTACATCCCGGGCTATGAGAGGGCTCATATTCCGGATCTCATTCCGGATCTCATCAATCGGCTTTCCTCATCCCATTCCGGAGCTCTTCGCACCATCGCCAATGATCGTGTTTTCGTACAGCTCGCCCGGCCCGCGATCGTTGTTTTGAGACGTTAGTCTAGATTGGCGCCCGCGCCCTCTCAGCCCTTAAGGAAGGAACTCAGCGCGCCGCGAGAAATCAGAGCGAATTCTTTTTCCATGAAATCAATGAAATGTCTCACGGCCGGTGCCAGCCCCCGACGGGAGGCGAAGACAATATGCACGATGCCTGCCTTCGGCTTCCATTTCGGGAGTACGACCTCCAACTCCCCGGCGCTGATATGATTGCGAACCATATATTCGGGCAGTTGAACAATGCCAATCTTGTTGAGGGCAGCGTCACGGAGCGCCGTCATGTCATCGGAGACATAGCGCGGCTGCAGGGGGATGGTGATCATGTCGCCATTCTCGCCGGTTAATTCCCAGGCATGCCGCGGCATGACCCGCGAGAGGTCCATGGTCGGAAGGGTCGCTACCTGCCACGGATCCTCAAGACGGCCGTGCTCGTCCAAGAAGGCGGGATGCGCGACAAGCAACTGCTCGCTGCTACCAAGAGTCTTCATCACCAGATTGCTGTTTTCGAGCGGCGGAAAGCGAACACGAAAAGCAACATCCACGCCCTCCTCTATGACGTCGACGCGACGGTTCGTCGCCGCAAGATTGATTGTAACCAGAGGATAGGTGGCCAGGAATCGGGCGACCATCTGCGAGACAAGCGCCTGCAGCAGGGAGACCGGGCAGGTGACCGAGATGACCCCTCGTGGCTCCGCCTTGGTACGATCGATCACATCCTGTGCGGCTTCTGCCTCGGCAATCATTGCCTGACACTGCCTGAAATACAGTTCGCCGATGTAGGTCAGCGAAAACTTGCTCGCATTCCGCTGAAGCAGACGCACGCCAAGCCGTTCCTCCAGGGCGGCGACCCTCCGACTAAGGGTGGACTTCGGCACGCCGAGCGATCTGCTTGCGGCTGCGAAACCCCGACGTTCGATCACTTTGGCGAAATAGTAGAGATCATTCAAATCCTGCATTGACCGTTCCGCTCAAGGGACGCGATGATCTGGTATAGGTCACTACGATATTGGCTCTACTTATATCTTCTTGTCCTCTCCCCAGAAAGCTTTCGACCAGCGAAGGATGGACTCAAACAAAATGGCCTCACGGCCTGCGCCGGTAGCAGCCTTCCGACCCAGCTGTCAGATGCGCCGGTTCGAATGGGCACCTGACTTAGCTGCAAGGACGCTGGTTCCGATGGCGAGCGCTGAGCTTGCAGTCAGCGAGCGCTCTGAAGTTTGTCCAACTGGCGGATGTGGCGATCCGAAAGTCGAAGAGATGCAGCCGCAACATTGGCGTGGAGATGGGTGCGCCGCGACGTACCAGGAATGACAAGGATGTTGGGGCTACGCTGGAGAAGCCAAGCAAGGGCTACGGCTTGCGTGCTCTGGCCAAGATCGGCTGCCACCTCCTTCAGACGATCGGCCTGCAAGGGCGTGAAGCCGCCAAGGGGGAAGTAGGGCACGTAGGCGATCCCGTGCGCCGCCAGTTCGTCGATCATCGCATCGTCCGTGCGGTGCACGAGGTTGTAGAGATTCTGAACGCAGACGATCGGCGCGATATCGCGGGCCCGGGCAAGCTGACGCCTGTCGACTGTGCTGATGCCGATATGATCAAGAAGTCCCTCCTCCTGCATGCGCCGCATAGCCTTCATCGGTGTAACGACGTCATCCTCGGGGCCACCCATGCGCAGATTAACAATCGCGATCCGGTCGAGGCCCAGGTTCCGGAGATTGTCCTCCACCGACTGGCGCAAGAAGTCGGCGTCGCGTTTCAGGATCCAGCCGCCGGTGTCGTCGCGGTATGCTCCCACCTTGGTAACGATCGTCAGGTCCCCGTCATAAGGATGCAGAGCCTCCCGAATAAGGCGGTTGGTAACGTGGGGTCCGTAGAAATCGCTGGTGTCGATGTGGTCGATTCCGAGCCGCCGCGTTTCCCGGAGGACGGCCCTGGCTTCGTCGGGATCCTTTGGCTCTCCGAAGACGTGCGGACCGGCGAGCTGCATGGCACCGTAGCCCATGCGGTTCACTGAGATCGAAGTGCCGGGGAAGGTGAAGCGGCCGGCTGCAGCGGCGCTCGGTGCGGTATGTATGTCGGACATGATCGTCTCCTTTGCCGATGGAGCTGAAATGCCTATTCGGCAGGAAATTGATAATCGGGGTCGTGGCGAATAGCCTGTTCGCCATGCCGATCAATGACCAGTCCGCATCTTTCGATGATCTTCGGGTGTTCCTTACCGTGGTGGAGGCCGGCGGCTTCCGCCTCGCAGCGCGCCGCCTTGGTCTCTCGCCTTCCACCGTCAGCGAGACTGTGTCCCGCCTGGAGGCTCGGCTTGGTGTGCCGTTGCTGGCACGCACGACGCGCAGCGTCGCGCCGACCGAGGCTGGAGGAGCGCTGGCATCGCGGCTGACACCCTTGTTCAGCGAAACCCTCGCGGCGATGCGCGAGATTGCCAACTCTAAGGACATCGTGCGCGGACGGCTGAAGCTGAACGTGCCGGGCGCCGTGATGAGGGACATCCTGCCGCCGCTGATTGATCTCTACCTCGAACGCCATCCCGAAGTGCAGGTGGAGATCGTGGTAGAGGATCGACTGGTCGACATCACGGCCGCCGGCTGCGACGCGGGTATCCGCTATGGCGAGCATCTCGAACAGGACATGATCGCCGTACCGATCGGGCCGTCCCATCAGGAAGGCGCAGTGGCTGCGGCGCCCGACTATGTCGCCCGCCACTCGAAACCCGAACACCCGCGCGATCTTCTCGCTCACGACTGCCTGCGGATCCGATTTTCGGATGCGGCCCTGGCGCCGTGGGAGTTCGAGCGGGGCGAGGAGACACTTTACGTCGACCCGCCCGCGCGTCTCGTTCTCGGCCCGGCCGGGGTAGAGGCCATGATACACCATGCCCTCGTGGGACAGGGCATCGTCTATACGTTCCGCAACTGGCTGGAGCCCTACCTCGCGACCGGCGCTCTCGTTCCCCTTCTCCAAGATTGGTGGCCTCGGTATGAAGGTCCCCGCCTCTATTTCTCCCGCCGCTTCATGCCCATGCCGTTGCGCGCCTTCGTGGATCTTGTACATGAACAACGGGAGATGCCGATCGGCGCCAATCCGACCAACAAGCGTGTGGAAAGCGCGTGAGGGTGGGCCTTGCCTAGCAGTGACTCGGCCATCGATCTGCGAACGCGGCTGAGAGCAACAACGGGTGCGGCGGAAAGTGGGCTAACGGGCAGCGGCCCGCACCTCGTCTGGTCGCCGCGAAGTCCAGTCAACCACCGTTGCGGCGGAAGCAGCGACCGACGTCTTTCTGAGCGATACGCCACGCAAAACTGCACTGGCTGGCGCTGCCCTCCTGTCGCCGAAGCTCCAGGGCGGGCGCGATGTCCCCTGGACAGACGAGCGGTTCGGCCGGCTGCCGCGGCTTTGCGTGGAATGCGCGCGCGGCCGCTCGGCGGCACATGACCTGCAAGTTGCATGCAGGAATTCGCGCCGGGCGCCGAACAGTGACAGCCGGCCACGCGCCGCAGATCAGTGCCCCCGCAAGGCGTGCGGAGGCACTAATCCCATCTATTCGAACGCAACGGACACACCTTAAACCTGCATGCCGTGCGGACCACTCAGAGGCTGTTCGCCGCGATGCGCTGCTGAAGATAGTCGTGCGCGGTGATCGGGTCGTATTTCCTGCCGGGCCCCTGAATCACGGCATCCCTGTTCGCCTGGCAGAAGAAGGGCAGCGAATAGCGCGAGCCGAGATATTCGTCCTCGCGTGGCATGCGCACCCGGTGCAGCGTCGATTGAAGCTGATCGTCACTCCAGCGCATGAGCATATCGCCGATATTGCAGGTGATGACGCCGGGAAGCGGCGGCACATCGGTCCATTCCAGATCGCCCGATACGGCTTCCTTGCCCGGACACAATTGCAGGCCGCCCTGCCCGACGCGCTGGTGCAGGAGGGTGAGACAGTCGAAGTCGGTATGCGCGCCGGCGCGCCAGCCTGTGAAATCCTCTGGCTTGGCATTCTGCATCGGCAGGTAATGGATCAGACGCAGGGTGCTCTGGTATTCTGGCGACATCGGATCGTGGGCGTCGGTGAAGAAGTCTGGCGCGAAGCCGAGCTTGAGCGCGAAGCACGACAATACCTTCATGCCGAGGGCCCAGTTGGCGCGCTCGAAGGCAAGCATGACAGCCTTGAAGCCCGGAAGCTCCTCGCCCGTTGGCCAAAGATCGGCCATGCGCGGCAACGTGACCTGGTAGCTTTCCTTGTTGTCGGCCGTCCCGGTGGAGGGGCGCACCTGCGCCTTGTATTCCCACCCGGCATTCGTGCCCTTGAGCAGCGGATATTGCGCCTTCACCTCAGTGGCAAGATCGAAGAAGCGGGCCGTGAACTCGAAGGCCTCATCAATCTGCGCCTGCGGAATGCCGTGGTTGACGAGCTGAAAGAAGCCGATCTTGGTGGATGCTTCCCAGAGCTCGTCGGCGACCTCCGCCTTGCGGCGCTCGAAGTCGCTCAAGTCGATTTGCGGTACGGTCCGTTCCTTGACCCGGCCCATGCCGCCGAAAGTCGCCTCCTTGTTCAGCTCGGCGAGCGTGTAGTCCTTCTTTACTGCTGTGGTTTCCATCATTCTCTCGGTTTGCGAGCTGCGGCAAAAGCCGCGTGACAAAAAGGAGCAATGACCGGCGCCGACGGCGTTGACTGCTTCTACTCCGACGAATGTTTGGGACGGGCAATCCCTCAGCCGACGGCCCGGGCTTTCTCCTTCCTTTCCATGATTTCTCTTGAGATCCGGTCGACCACGCAGACCGCATCCGCTGCGAGTTGATCAAGGTCGAGCCAGGGAAGCTCATAGTTCTCCACCAGCGTGCGCCCGGCGACGAAGCTGTGGCGCACCCGCGCCTCGCCGCCCGAGATGATCGGGCCGATCACCCGGTCGTGCTGGCCGAAATAACGTGGCGCACCCAAGTCGAAGATGGTGATGTCTGCCTGTTTCCCGACCTCGATGGTGCCGATCGTATCGAAGCCCAATGCCTTCGCCCCTCCGGCGGTCGCCCAGCGCAGCACCTGCACGGCCGTCGTCGCATTCACCCCATTTGCGGCGCGCTGGATTGAGAAGGCCGTATAAAGCGCGGAAGCCATATCGGCCGCCTCGTTGGCGGCGGCTCCGTCGACGGCCAGCGACACCGTGCCGCCAAGCGCATCGAGCATGGCCGCTGGCGCAATGCCGGAGCCGAGCCGCGCATTTGCCTGCGGGCAATGCGCCATGGCCGTCCCCGTTTCAGCCAGGACGCGTATCTCATCGGGCTCACACTCGACCAGATGGGCGAACCAGACGTCGGGCCCCAGCCAGTCGTGCTCGGCGAGCCAATGGACCGGGCGCTTGCCGTAGTTGAAAAGCGTATGCTCCACATAGTCCATGTTCTCCGATAGATGGCTGTGCAGGCGAAGACCCATCGCGCGGGCTGCGGACGCGACCTCCTTCAATTCCGGCTCGTAGAGCGAGAACGTCGGTGTGGTCGGCGCCAGGGCGACGCGGCGCATAGCGTTGGGCGAAGGATCGTGCCAGCGCCGGGCCGTCGCGGCGACGGCATCGATCATCTCCGTGAGCGAAGCGGTTGGCAAAGGAGTGATCTCGTCGCCGTCGAACTTGCGCGCTTTCGTGGCGCCGCCGTGCGCCAGAACGAAGCGCACCCCGAAGCGCGTCGCGGTTTCGAAGAGGACATTGTCCGGATCATAATCGTATCGATCCGAGTAGAAATAGTGGTGGTCTGCCACCGTCGTGGCGCCGGACAGCACCAGTTCCGCCAGGCCGATGGTGGCCGAAACCCGGAGCGCCTCCTCGTCGAACCTGTCCCAATAGGTATAGGGGACGAGGCGCAGCCATGCCGCAAGCGCTAGGTTCATGCCCTCCGGCACCGCCTTGAGCACGCTCTGGAAGAGATGGTGGTGTGTATTGATCAGGCCAGGCGTAACAACCGCATTCGAGGCGTCGACAACCCGCTCTCCCGGCAACGGCTCAAGCGCGCCGATGGCAGCGATCACGCCGTCGCGCACCCGGATGTCACCCTTCGCGCGCGCATCCCCACCCTCCAGGCCGGTGAGGATGCCCACGGCGTTCATGATGAGAAAGTTTGTCATGTCCGGTCTCCCGGCATGCTCCAAGGGAACCAGATCCGCTGAACCGCGGCGACGATTTGGAACAGGATCAGGGATAGCAGGACCAGGACGACAAGGCCTGCCCATGCCTGCTGGACCTGGAACATCGAGGTCGAGAACTGGATGTAATAGCCGAGCCCCTTCTCCGCTGCGACGAACTCCGCCACGACCGCTCCGATGACGGCCAGCGTGATCGAGATCTTGAGCGCGGAAAAGAGATAAGGAACCGCGTAAGGAAGCCTAATCTGAGTGATCTCCCTGAAGACGGGCGCACGCAGGCTGCGTGACAGCTCGATCAGTTCCGGCGGCGTTGCCATGAGGCCGGTTGTGGTGGAGACGACGAGCGGGAAAAAGGCGATCAGGCACGTGATGACCACACGCGGCAGATCACTCGAACCCAGCGCAACGATAATGACGGGCGCGACGGCGACGACCGGAGTAGCCTGCACCACGACCAGGATCGGATAAATCGCACGTGAAAGGATTTCCGAGCGTGCCAGCATGATCGAGACTGGTAGTGAGATCGCGATCGACACGAAATAGCCGATCATCGCTACACGTAGGGTCGCCCATACATGCTCGAGCCAGCGCGCGGTATCGACGGCGCCGAAGCCGCCCAGGATGCGTGTCGGCGCTGGCAGCACGAAGGACGGGATTGCGAAGAGGCGGCAGGCCCCCTCCCAGATGAGCAAGATCAGCAGAAGGGTTACGGCCGGCAGCACGCCGGGCGCGTGGGTGATACGGGCCGCAACCTGGCGCCAGTCCCCGGCCGGCTCAGGCCGCACGCTTAAGGAGGAGGCCTCTGAGGTATCCGACATAGTCATGCATGGCCTTGTTGTTGCTGGTTTCAACGCCCCGCGGGCGCGGGAGGTCTATGCGGAGGTTTTCAACGATGTGCCCTGGCCGGCGGCTCATCACGAGCACGCGGTCGGCGAGGAGGACGGCTTCCCCGATTGAATGGGTGATGAACATCACCGTCTTGCGCTGGGACTCCCAGATGCGGAGAAGCTCGAACCCCATCTCTTCGCGCGTGAGGGCATCGAGCGCGGAAAAGGGTTCGTCCATGAGCAGAATGTCCGGATCCATGAACAGCGCGCGAGCGATGCCAACCCGCTGCTGCATGCCCCCCGAAAGTTCGGCTGGCAGCCGCTTCTCGAACCCCTCCAACCCCACCTTCGCCAGGATGAGGCGGCCCTTCTCTCGGTCGTCCTTGCCGACGCGCCCTGTCTTGTGGTGGATCGGGAAGACAACGTTGTCCTCCACGCTGGCCCAAGGCAGCAAGGTCGGCTTCTGGAAAACAATCCCAATATCGTCTCGCGGTTCGATGACCGGGAGGCCGAAGACCTCGACCGTTCCGCTGGTTGGGTTGATCAGGCCGGCCGTCAGGCGCAGAAGCGTGGACTTGCCGCAGCCCGACGGTCCCAGGACCGCAACGAATTCGTGGCGGTCGATGGTCATGTCGACACCGCACAACGCCTCGAGCCTGCCGGATCTTGTGCGGAACACCTGTCCGACGCGGGAAAAGTGGATGGCGGGTGGCGCGATTGCCATAGACGTTAGCTCCCGGCGGCGAAGCTGCGGTCGACGATCGATTCGGGATCGAGCGATGCCGGGTCCAGGCCCTGGGCCTTGGAAACGCGCTCCCAGGTTGCCTGAAGCCGGCCGGATTCGAGCGCCCCAAGGCCGTCCGTTTCGGTGACCTCGTTGTAGATGAGCGCCATGGCGTCCTTCAAAGAGCCTTCGACGTTTTCGGCGGAAAGCTCCGGCACCATCGCAACGACGGCCTCGGCCGCTTCCTTCGGGTTTTCATGCGCGAATGCGATCGATTTTTTGTAGGCCCCGAGAAAGCGTCGGGCGACCTCCGGGCGTTCCTCGAGAAATTTATCCGAAGCGATGAGCGCGGCCGAATAGAGCTCGAGGCCGGCAGCCGACCAAGGGAAGATGACAAGCTCCTTGCCTGCCTCCCGGGCCTGATTGGTGTACCGGGTGACATCCGTGAGCCAGGCGATGATTACGTTGGTCGACCCGGTCATGAGCATCGGTCCGAGCGCGCCCGGGTCGGCCTTGGTGAGCTCGATATCGGTCTCCGACATGCCCAAATCCTCAAGCACGAGGGGAAGATAGATATTGGATTCTGTGAAGGGCGATGTGGCCACGGTCTTGCCCTTGACATCTTCGATCTTCTCGATGCCGCTCCCGGAAATGGCGTAGAAGGCGTGCGGCCCCTTGTTGAAGAGCGACATGACGGCGGTGACCGGAACATCCTCGTTTGCCTTGGCCGACATCAGGGCGCCGATGCCGGCTGAGCCGATGTCGGATACGCCGGTGGCCAGCTTGGTGATCGCCTCCGAAGAGCCGCGGCCGCTCTCAATCGTGACCTCCAACCCCGCGTCGGCGCAAAAGCGCTTCTGAATGCAGACATAGATCGGGGCCTTGTCGCCACCGGGCAGCCAGTCCAACTGATAGACCACTTTGTCGGCTGCCTGCGCCGTGGAAAGCGCGGCGGTCCAGGCAAACACGCCGAGCATTGCCTTTGCGATTGTTCTCGTCATTCTGAATTCCCCTTTCATAGGATTACGATGTTCGGCGCACGCGGCCCGGCGCCCAAAGTGATTTTGCGGGGGATGTGCAAAGAGCAGAGTGAGAAGCCGGCATATACGCCCCCAGGGTCGCAGGATCGCTTTGTGCCGAGCAATGTCCCGGGCCGTGATGCCCTGACCGCTTCTACTCACCGACACATAGGCAGGAAACGTGCCAGAACATAGCCGTTTGATTTCAAAAGGCTTTGGGCTTTGGTTCAGGGGTCAAATGCCGCGACGATGTGCAGTCGCGCTCACGTTGATTACATTTTGATCAATTGTTTCGGCAGCCCAAAATGTATGCTGCCCATGCGTGCTACTCTTGGCCCGCGCGGGCTATCCACTCGACAAACGGAGCAGCCGAATGACAATCAGCAGCGCTCGCGACATAGAACTTTTGCGTCGCGCGATCGAGCTTGCGGAGGAATCTCGCGCCTGCGGCAATCATCCCTTCGGCGCACTCCTGGCCGATTTCTACGGCAACATCCTGTTGGAGGCAACGAACACTTGCGGCACCAAGGGCGACCGCACTGGGCATGCGGAGCGCAACCTGATGACCGAAGCCTCCATCAAATACGACTCCGATTTCCTCGCCGGCTGCACCATGTACACCAGCGCCGAGCCCTGTGCGATGTGCGCCGGCTCCGTATACTGGGCGGGAGTCGGACGAGTCGTGCACGGCATTAGCGAAAAGGCGCTGAAGGAGTTGATCGGCCCCGACCCGGAGAACCTGACGATGGACTTGCCCTGTCGCGAGATCTTCGCGGCAGGGCAGAGGCAGGTCGAGGTTCTTGGCCCTCTGCTTGTCGAAGAGTCCGCCGCGGTGCACGAAGGGTTTTGGACGCCTGCGGCGGTGGAGTTTGGGCGATAGATCCACTGCTGCGCGCCAGCGTCGCTGTGCGTGACGAGCGGTTCGCGGTCGGGTGGACGCGCGCGATGTTCCGCGATCCGTCCGGTTCCTTGAGCGCGTCGCCCGGCAGATCGATATCGACCGCTGCGAAATTCTCATGCAGATGCGCAGAGGACAATGTGCCGGGGATTAGGAGGATGTTCGAGGCGGACGACTACAGTGGCGTGAACCCGCCGAGCCGGAAGAACGGAGAATGGGCAATGCCTTCTCGCGTGAGATCCTCGAAACGAGCTCCCAATCTGCTCCGCAGCCGGCTCTGATCGCAAACCACCCGGCCCGGCGTTTTCCGTTTCGCCTCTGTCGTCACGGATATTGCTCGGGCCCCTCATCCACATGACTTCAGCGTGTCCTTCTCCAGCACCTTCGACCCTCTGCCTCGTTCACAGAGCGGTAGCGAACGTGTCCCCCTGTAGGTGGGCCGCCCTGATGCCGCTATCACGGTGGCAATTCAGGTTGTTCTTCGGAACGCTATTTTGTGTCTGAATTCGATTACGGCATTGAGGCTGTAACGATTTCGCTTAAGAACGCGACGACGGCCCTTACGTTCGGATTGCCTCTTCGACTTTCCGACCAAAGCGCGGTTATGGCACCCCTATCCGTCCAGTATTGAGTGAGAACGGGAATCAGTTCACCTCGAGCAACATAGGGCGCGGCGACGTAGGTTGGCGAAAGGCCAATTCCTGCACCGCCAGCAACAGCGATAGCCACCGCCTCGGAATTATCTACGACGACGCCGGCAGTGGGCAGGATCTCAACTGTGCGGTTCCCTACCTGAAACGGCCAACGCAACAACTGCCCGGAACCGTAGTGTCGAACGTTGACACACTCATGTCTTTCCAGATCTTCGATCTGGTGTGGGACACCGCGCCTTTCCAGATAGGCAGGCGAAGCGAACGTCCCAGCCTTATTTGCAGCCAGTTTGCGGGCGATCAGCCGAGAATCCTCCGGGCTGCCAATCCGGATCGCTACGTCGATGCCTTCCTGTATGAGGTCACTGATCGTATCGCTGACCCGAAGGTCGACCGTGATCTTGGGGTAGCGTTCACGGAACAAGGCCAGATTCGGCGCAAGCACATGCAAAGCGATTGGACCGGGGGCGGCGAGTTTGACGGCTCCTGCGGGCTCTCCGCGCACTGTTGCGGCGACTTGATCGATTTCCTCTGCCTCACGCAGGAGCCGAATCGCCCGATCGTGTAAAATGCGCCCCTCCGGGGTCAGGCTCAGCGAACGCGTGGTGCGAGCAAACAGCTTGAAACCCAGCCTCTCCTCGAGTCGCTGAATACTCTTGCTCACCGCGGAAGGCGAAATCGACAGCGCACGCGCTGCGGCCGAGTAGCTTCCAAGAGAGGCCGCCCGCGAAAACGCGATCAACCCAGCCAGCCTCTCAACGCTGATTTGTTCCATAGCGGAATGAGAATAACGAGTTTGCCATCCATTATCAAACTGAAGCCGCATATTATGTTGGTTTGCGAATGCCTCACGGTCCACAAGTCGGAGAACGCCATGCAGGAAGATGCGGCCTTTGCAGCCGTTCCTGGTCCAGTCCTTTCGCTGACTGGACAGTCCGTCCTGGTTTTTGGAGGTACGTCGGGTATCGGTCTGGCCACTGGGCTCGCGGCCAAAGCGGCCGGCGCGACTGTCACCGTCGCCGGGCGCGACCACGACCGAGCCGCTCAAGTTGCCCATACTCATGAGTTTGCAGGTTCGTTCGCAGCCGAGATCAGCGACCCTGAATCAATCCGGCAGGGGCTTTCTTCAATCGAACGGGTCGATCATCTGGTGATGTTGGCGGGCGCACTGACCATCGGCAAGGTGATGGAGGCCGACATCAGCTTACTCCGGCGCGCCTATGACGAACGCATCTGGTCGGTCGTGCATGTCTTGCGCGCGCTTGGCGAAAGGCTGACAGCGGATGCATCTATCACGCTTGTGTCGGGGGCGCTGACACATCGCCCTGACGGAAATGGCACGGCGATTGTGGCCAGCGCCTGCGCGGCGCTTGAGGTGCTGGCGCGCGGACTTGCGTTGGAACTGGCCCCACGCAGAGTAAACACTCTTTCGCCTGGTCCCATCGATACACCGCTGATCGGCAAAGCGATGGGTGACCAACGCGATCCCTATATGCGTATGGTGGCCGAGAAACATCCTCTTCACCGGTGGGGCAGCGCTGACGAGGCTGCTGATGCCGTGCTGTTCCTGATGGCCAACCGCTACATGAACGGCGCGGTCCTTCACATAGACGGCGGCTCGCGTCTCTGACGACATATCCGTTTCAACATATCGGCACTCCGGGGCCTTCATCCCTCTCGTGCTCGACGCCCACGCCTTCAACAGTTCTACACCGCTGGCAAGGAATACCTGATCGAAGCCCAACCATTCCGGTGCACAGAAGCTAGGAAACAGCATGATTACGCTCTATTATCACCGCGGTGCCTGCTCGACCTCGAACCACTTTGCACTCGAGGAAGCAGGCGTCGACTATCGAGCGATAGAGGTTCACCTTGATCGCCTGGACGACCCGGTTGCGATCAAGGTGCGCGAACTGAACCCGATGGCGATGACCCCCGTACTGGTGCTGGAAGACGGTACGGTCCTGACCCAGAACGCTGCGACGTTGGCCTATATCGCCGATCTCGTGCCCGAGAAGAAGCTGCTTCCTGCCCGGGACACGATTGAGCGGGTGCAAGCGGAAGGCTGGCTCTCGTTCGTCGCCTCGGATCTGCATCCGACGCTGATCGAATACATCTATAAAGCGCTGCCCACAGCCGAAGACGACAAGCAAAAGACCAAAGCTCTTTATGACAATCGCGTGGCGCGGCGTCTGAAGGTTCTGGAAGGCCGGCTGGCCGACAGGGAACATATCTTAGGCGATCAGTATTCGGTCATCGACGGCTACGCCTTGATTGTTCTGAATTGGTCCGTGCCTGCCCAAGTCTCCCTAGATCCCTATCCGAATATCCGCGCCTATATGGAACGTCTAGAGGCACGTCCGGCGATCCGCCGGGTGCGTGAGGCCGAAGGTCAGATTTCCTGGTAGGTACCCATCTAACGCTGCATGCGCGGATACGCCGATGTCGACCAGCTCCTGAACCGCTGAGCAACTGCTTCAAACGGAAACCTCGGGTATATCGACCCGGGGTTTCCGTTTCGCCGCCGCTGACAACCCGCAATCCGATTTCAGGTTGGCCCGCGGCAACTGCCATGGCACGTCGTCTGGCAAGTGTGAAATCACCCCTTCGAGGTGAGCGATGGTTTTTTCGCCCACCAGATGCAGATGTGCCATGTCGTCCAGGCGATCGAAGGCGGCCCCATCATGTAGTTTTCGGGCGCAGGTCAGTCGGTCAGCATCGTCCGCGCGGCGTCTGCAAGCGCCGTTCTTGCTGACAATGAGACATTTTAGCTCAACGGGTCGCAGTATGCCTTGCTTGGCAAAGCCTGTCGGGAATATCGCGATCGGTGGTTGTTCACGGTCTCGCTTTGGGTTATCCCGCTCTGCATGATGTTTATGTCCACGTTCTTCCCGCTGATCTGAACGACTGAAGGTCGTTCCGGCGCAGTTTGCGCCATTCAGATCAAACGGCTCCGCTTGATGCGGTAGCCGAACGGAGAACGTACAATGCCCAAGATCGAGCATGTCGGCCTGACGTCTGGTCAGGTCCAGAGCTTCATTGACGAGGGCTTCGTCCAAATCGAAAATGCCTTCAGTGCCGACCTTGCAAGGCAATGCAGGGACGAATTGTGGGCCGAAATAGGCCTGTCGCCGGATCAGCCCAAGCAATGGGTCCAACCTGTTGTTCGGGTGGGATTTAAGTCCTCGCTCCCCTTCATCAGAGCCGCCAACACACCGCGACTTAACCAAGCCTACGATCAGCTCGTTGGGGAAGGCCGCTGGCTTGCCCCCAAGGGCCTCGGAACCTTTCCGATCCGCTTTCCCTCGCCAGAATCGCCCGGTGACGATGGCTGGCATGTGGATGTGAGCTTTGGCACCGACCATCCGGATTTCATGGAATGGCGTCTCAATGTGAAGAGTAGCGGACGCGCCTTGTTGATGCTGTTCCTGCTTTCGGATGTCGGCCCGGACGACGCACCGACGAGGATACGCAAAGGCTCGCATGCCGTCATTGCGCGGGAGTTGCTGCCCTACGGCGAGGCGGGCGCAACGCTCAGGCAACTGTCTGCCAATGGCTATGCCTCGACAGAGGAATGCGAGGTGGAACTAGCGACGGGCGCGGCGGGCACCGTCTATCTGTGCCACCCATTTCTGGTCCATGCCGCACAGCCTCACCGGGGGCAGCAGCCACGCTTCATGGCGCAACCGCCGCTGCTGCCGAAAGGCGAGTTCGATCCGGCCCTGCCGCCTTCGCCGGTTCAGGTCGCCATCCGCCAGGCATGTGGGATGACGTTCTGATCGCGTCCGGGACATGGCGGCCGACCGCGGAGGCATCTACCGGCCGACCGCGAATCTGCAAGCGGCACGGCCGCAGATCGAGCATAGCAACGGTGGCCCGACGCCTTCATTCAGGCACATGTGCGCCGGCTCGAAGCCCTGAGGCGGGCCGGCATTGTCGAGGGATCGATGCCGGTCACTGGAAGATCCCCGACGACATTGCCGAGCGCGGCATGGCACCCATGACGCCCGCACACACGGCAAGGATTTTACTGTGCGCGCACTGTCCTATCTCGATCTCGGTCGGCAGGTGGCAAGCGGCGGCGCGACCTGGCTGGACCGGGAACTCGTCTGACGAGACAGGACGCCGCTTGCGGAGGTGGGCTTCGGCCGGGAGGTGCAAGACGCCATGGCGGCCGAGGCCGGCCTCACGTTCCTTCCGACGAGGCGGGGTGACCATGTCAGCGGCCGGCTTGCGGGTGCCGTCAACCTCGCCTCTGGCCGCTTTGCGATGATCGACACGGGCTCGGCTTCCAGCTTGTGCCCTGGCAACAGGTGCTGGACAGGCGCATTGGCCAGCACGTCACGGGGCTGGCGAGAGACAGCGGCGGCATCGACTGGACTTTCGGCTGAAGGCGCGGGCTTGGTGTTGGGATATGCCGAAGGGAAACGCCGGGCTATGAGCCTTCCACGCCAGACCCTGCCGCCTTGTGTCGCGTTCGGCGCCGTTTCCGGACGGTCCGGTTTTTGAGCAACGAGGATCGAACGGCAGCCACTGAGACGGTTAGCATTATTGAGACAGCTTTGCAGCATACCAGCACTGAGTGGCGCAGGCGCTGGCTACAACCATTCTTCGTTGGGCATCTCCTTCTCCGTGGTCACTGGAGGCGTGTGGCTCCCAACTTCAGAATACGATGAGTGCGGTTGCCTATTGTTGGTGATCTGGCTGGCGAGGCGCGGACTTTCGCGAGTGTCCAGATCATCCCAAGCTGAGGCCGCAGCCACGGCTGAGAGTCGACGCGAACAGCTACCCAATTCAGTTGGATTTTACTAGTTTAGCATCGCTAGGGGCAGAGACAATGGCCGCTAGCAAGCAGGGGGCATTGTTTGATGTTTGGCAGGGTAATTTGGAGCGGTTGGTTCCGCATCATCTGCTTTTGGACGCTTGTCGTCGGCGTCCCGGCGGCAGCAGATTTTTATTTTGATTTTCTCGATTTTCCGGGCATCGGCAGTACCGTTTGGAGTGCAGTTACAACTGCCGGCCTTGCCGAGAGCGCTAAAGCCATACAGGCACTAAGCGAGCCCGGCTTCGCATTGACGCTCGCGGCCGACCTGGCGGCAGTGGGCGGAGGCTTCCTGGTAGCGTACCTCGTCATGCACCTCGCTGTCGTTAGGCTGGGGATAAGAAGTGTGCGACGAGCAGTTGCTCGGTACGACAGCCGGAAGGCTTTTTCGGACGCCTATGAGAATGCAATCTACCCATGGCTCAAGGAACATCCACTTATCGGCCACGCATGGAAGGAATTCGACGAGACACTCCTGAAAGGAGCGCGAAGTCTGGATGGTGTGATCGGCAACACCGTGCGCCCTCAGGCGTTTCTCAACTTTGGGCTTTTGAAAGATAAACTTCCTTGTCTGAAGATCATAGGAAGCATATCTGGTTACTTCGTTGGAATCGGCCTGCTTTTTACTTTCATGGGCATTGTTCTTGCATTGAATACCGCTGGTGATCCTCGGAATTTCACCAGCACTGATGCCATGCAGTCGGCGATGGTGCACTTGCTCGAGATCGCCTCATTCAAATTTGCCACCTCAATCGCAGGGCTCGGTGTTTCGATCGTCTTTGCGATCTTCGCCCGATTGATAGTGATTTTTGACGAAGGAGCCTTGGCAAGGTTTTGCGACGCGGTCGAGCACCAGCTTTGCTATGTGCCGCCACAGTCGATCGCCGTCGAAATGAACGAGGTGGCAAAGGAGCAACGCGACGAACTGAAGGAAATCAACAGCGATCGGTACTTCACCAAGCTGGCTGAGAGCATAACCCCATTGCTCGAGCAGGCCATGGCGCGGGCGATGGCGCCTGTGACGCAACAAATCGGCGACGCTGTCGGCGCCCTCTCCAGCACGAGCCAATCGGGTGTGACGGACCTGCTGAAAAAATTTTCCGAAACTGTGCAGGGCAGTGCCGGGACTGAACTCCGCCAGCTCGCGAGTACGTTGGCGGAGACGAACGCAGCACTGGAGCAGACCCAGCGCGGGCTCAGCGGTTCAGGTGAAGACTTCTCGCGCAAGATGGCAGACGCGGCCGAAACGCTCACTCGCCTGGTCAGCGAAGCGAGCAGCCGGCTCGAGGGCAGCGCGGAAAGCAGTCGCGCCGCGCTTCAGGAGGTGGTCGAGGCCATGCAAGCCGCCTTCGAAAGGGCGAACGCGAAAGTGGAAGAAGACCTCGCCAATGCAGCGGCCGGCGCCTCCTCCAAGGTAGAGGAGGCGATGAGCGTGGTGATGGATCGCATTGATAGTCAGATCGGTGTCCTCATGAGCTCGATGCAGCAATTCCAGGATGAGTCCGCTCTCAAGGTTGCGGCCACGAGGGATCAGCTCGCCACGCTGCAAACTGAAGCTGCAAGTGCGGTCAGCAAGGCCACCTCCGAAGCCGCTGCCGCGTTAGAGTCGGGGCTGACGGACGTGTTGGCCCGGATCAACGAAGAGATCGAAAGGCTCCAAGCCGCGATGCAGGCTGGGGTGTCGGCCTATACGAGTCAGGCTAACGCCATTTCGAACGCTACCGAGCGGACACGCGAGACGGCCGAGGCCTTTGCCGGCGTTGCAACGCAGGTTCGAAGCGCCTCGGCGCCACTGATCCAGGGCAGCGAACGCATTGCTTCGGCGTCCGCGGACCTTCGTGCCGCGGTGGATCGCAGCACCGACGAACTGCAGCGCGCCGGCGCTGCTTCATCGGAGCTCGCTCAGTCGCTCTCCGAGCAGGTGACCCGGCTCAGTCAGACCTGGGACAAGTACCGCGAGCAATTCGACAAGATCGACCAGTCCCTGGCAGCCGCCGTCGGCACATTGTCCGAGGCGACCGAGACGCAGTTCCAACGTTTGGTTGACCACGTCAATCAGATGGACAGCGCGCTCGAAAGAGTGCTCGGCAATCTCAAGCCGACGCTGGATACCATCAGCGAGAGTACGAGCGAACTGTCAGAAACCCTGGACAATTGGGTCCGCGCACAAACCCGTGAGGCCGCGGAGTAATCGACAATGAGCGATATCAGTCTGGCCGAAATCGACCATCACGCGGAGGAAGACGAGAACTACTTCATCTCGATGACCGACATGATGGTCGGCATCCTGTTCGTGTTCATCATTCTGCTGATGGTGTTCGCCATGAACTTTCGTCAGCAGACCGACACGTCGGAAGACCGCATCAAACGGTTGGAGCAGGTCGCGACGACTGCGAGCGTCGTGCAGAGGGAGATCAGCCGACTCCAGGAGCAGGTGGAGGAAGAAATCGCCGCAGCTGCAGCCGCAGCCGAGCTGACCCGAGAGCTGTTGGAGCAGCTTAGGGACCGACTGCAGGACGAAGGCCTGGCCGTTGAGGTCGATGTCCGGAGCGGCGTCCTTCGCCTTGGGGAGGATGCAATCAACTTCGCCGTCAATAGTGCCGCCCTCGATGCGGTGGCCGCGGCCAATGTCGACAAGCTGGCGGCCGCCCTGGTGGCGGTGTTGCCCCAGTATACGCCAGAGGGAGGCGAAAAGGCTGCCTATGTGGAAACGGTGTTCATTGAAGGGCATACTGACAGGTCCGGGACTGCGGAGCTGAACTGGCAGTTGTCGACGGCCAGAGCCGTCAACACCTTCTGGCGACTGGTCCAGCAGCAGCCCTATCTGCAAGAACTCAAAAACCGTGCTGGCACGCCTGTTCTGTCAGCCGCAGGCTACGCCGATTCTCGCCCCATCCCGGGTGTCGATCCAAGCGAGTATGATCGACATCGTCGTATCGATCTGCGCTTCGTCCTCGATGCGGATACGTCGCAGCGGCTCAAGGACGTGATGGAGCTCACTGAAAAGATGCAGCAGCATCTCGACCAACTTCAGAAGGCGGTGGACGAGGCAAATGCCCACTAGCCTGAGGGATGTTTGCACCAGTCTGGCGAGAGGGTACTGGGGCTCCGGCATCAGATTGCCCCAGAGGAGCAAACTCGACGAACTTGCGGCGAACCTCCCCGAAGCGGTGCTGACTGCCAGGCAACCACGCGACATCGTGCAGCTCGCTCGCGAGATCTGCGAATGCATTGATTCAGGTAGTCAGCTCAGCCGACGGCAGGTGCGGGAGGCTTCGTGGTGCCTATGGCACAAGGACACGCGTCTCGCCCAGCAACCGGTTGTGTTGAACGCCATTCTCGAGGCGATATCCGCGGCGGCGCGTCCTTCCGCTTTCAACAGTCTTGCAACGGCCTTCGCCGACTACTTCGACCAAGGGATGGCCGGCATGGATGCGGTGTCGTCGTGTCTGCAGCGACTGGCCGATCGGTGGGACACACCGTGGGCGCGCCTACACAGAGACTATTCGTTCTTCGACGCCAGGATCGGTCCCGACAGACTTGCCGCCGCTGTTATCGCGCAAGACCGTCCA
The DNA here is from genome assembly GCA_964462985.1 of uncultured Hyphomicrobiales bacterium. Taxonomy (GTDB): domain Bacteria; phylum Pseudomonadota; class Alphaproteobacteria; order Rhizobiales; family Stappiaceae; genus CAYXAA01. The sequence goes on from CAYXAA010000048.1 coordinate 24,612, forward strand.
GCGCCGGACATCATCCGCGGATATGATATCGGCACCATGGGGGCAAAGGGTGGATACGTGCGGGCGGTGACCATATCGCTTCTTGATCAACTGGCGAATGGTGGTGAACCCAACCACCTTCTGCGGCTGGAAAAGGTCGAACGCTATGCACTCGGCTCCCGTGGCGAGCCGAGCTTCGATGGGATGCTGGGAAAGATCGCCGAGGCGCTGCTCAAGCCGTTCGGCCAGTCGCAGCCCGAGCGAACGCTGCGGGACAGGTTCCTATCGCTGCTGCTCCGGCTACTAGGGGATCCCCGCCTCAAATCACACAAACATAACTGGCTTTCGGTCCCCGACACTCTCGTACGTTTGGTGAGATCGTGGTTGTCGGAGCAATCTCTACGTCAGTTCCTCGATGTTGTAGACGAAATATCTGACGAAAAAATGTGGGACTACCGACGCGCATTCTGGGAAGGAATTTACAACTACTATAAAGAATGTGGAGTGGGCATTGAAGCTTGGGTAGCATTCGGCAAAAAGGGGAGCGCGCGCGCACGCCAGAGCTTTGGCGACGAGGCTACATTTGCCACCTTGGAGCGTTTGTCGACATCCGACAAGTATGTAAGCCCAGAACATGCCGTTCTGCTGATACGGATCGGAGATGTGATGGTTACTGATTGGAACCAGAACGGCAAATGCCATATCTGGTCGTCGTGCCATCAGGACGGTGCTCCTATCCTTTATAAGAACGAATATGACTCACGCGAGGTTCAAATCTTTTCCGGCCGTGGTCATTACGAGACGGACACCGAGCTGTCATGGGGCCATGGCGGTTCTGAGACGCTATCCTGGCAAAGCAAGATCGCCGGCAGACTTGAGCGTCTCATCGGAATTGAGATTCCGCAGTCTGTCTACCGCTTATGAGTGTTGAGTTCATTTTCCAACCGTCGCTTGGTGGCGGTAAAATATTGTTACAGAGGAAAGGGCTGTTCAGCAGCCGACGATTAGCGCCCGCTCTTTGGAGGGACACCAACGCGGAGAACGTCGCTCCCGCAATACGCTACCTGCTACGACTGGTGCACAGCGGGGATGCAACAGAACTGGGCGACGGTATCGAGGTTTCGTGCCAGACACTACTGGCAATGCCGGGGACCATCCTGGCCCAGATCGGTGTGCCTGCCGTCGCGCCGCTGTCGCTGAAGCTTTCGTTGCACGGCCGTATCGAGAGCCCCGAGGGTGAGATCGTCTCGTCCTGGACGGACAGCAACTACCGCTCCCTGGTTCCGACGCGGCAAGGGTTGATCGTGCACTGGGCCGGCAAGATCGGCCGCCTCACGGCGCCGATCTACGGCCTGGTTGACGCGATTGACCGGTACAATGCGACCAAGGGGCAGCCTTCGGAGAACCGCATCGCCGCATGGGCGGGGGTTCAGCAGCGTTTGCAATCGCTGACCGGTACCGAGGTAGAAGCGGATCGCGTTCTGAGAAGCTTCCGAATATTTCAGGCCGGCGCATTCAGCCTTGACGTCAAGCAGGCTCTCGACGGCCCGCAGTTCAACCCCGTGCTGATGAGCGCGGCGCTTCGGGCTACCCTGGCCGACGAGGCCGATGCCCCGGAGGATGGGGTCGATCCCACGGATGCGTTGCGGGACGAAACCGAGCACGCACTGCTGTCGCCCGAACTACAAGAGCAATTCTTGCGCGCTTTCAACCAGGATGGCCTGGCGACGCGTCCCTCCTATGTGCTTACCCGCAACACCTATCTGGTGGTCGAGCCGGAGCTTCAGCAAGCGCTGGACGTAGTCAAGCGGGCGCAGCGTGCCTCCACCGAAGAGCGCCGGCGTTTCGTGCAGAACCCTCGCGCAGCGCTCGTTCAGGCCCTGCCCGGCGCGGATGATACGACCGGAACAATCTTCATCGAGACGCGGCAATACTCCGAACGCGTGACGGAGCTCGGCATATGGGAAAAGCCCAAGCTCGACTGGATCCGGCGCAAGGGGACAGGTTGGCTGCCCGAGGCATTCGAGCTTCAGGTGGGCGCGAAATCCATCCGGATAGATGAAGAGGGATTGAAGGAACTGGCGCTGGCCTTTGAGGAGTCGAGCGCCCGCGGTGACGAGTGGGTGCAGTACAACGGTATGGTACTCCCCACTCACGACGTTTCCACCGCTCTTGACCAACTCGGACAAGACAACAATGGTGGCCATTCCCCGGAAACAGGACCCTCCACCGAAGCAGAAGAAAAGCCGCAACCGGATCGCGCTGTCCTCAAGAAGAAGGAGAACTTCGAAGAGGTCGAGTTCGCGATCGATCTCACGCCGCGCCCACTGTTCGCCCAGAAGCTCTTCCCGTCGGATCTGGTGGTTACCACGCCCAAGCCACATCAGACGGACGGATTTGGCTGGCTCGTCGATGCCTGGACCTCCGGCCTGCCCGGAGTCTTGCTCGCAGACGACATGGGCCTTGGCAAGACAATGCAAGCGCTCGCCTTTCTCGCCTGGTTTCGCGAGAACCGACGCGTCGGCGGCGTGCGCGCGAAGCAGTATGCGGGGCCCATTCTCGTCGTCGCTCCGACCGCCCTGTTACGCAATTGGGCGAAAGAAGCCGACACCCACCTTGCTGATCCTGGGCTGGGCGACTGCCTTGCCGCTTTCGGTACGGGTCTGGCGCGGATAAGGCGACGCGACGCAGCGCCGGAAGATGCACTCGACGTCGATGCCATGCGCCGCGCCGACTGGGTGCTCACGACTTATGAGACCCTTGCTAATTACCACCGCGCCTTCGCCCGGGTCGCCTATCCCATCATCGTCTTTGACGAGATGCAGAAGATCAAGGCTCCGGACACGATCAACACCCACGCCGCCAAGGTGATGAACGCCGACTTCGTGCTCGGCATGACCGGTACGCCGATTGAAAACCGCATCGAGGACCTGTGGTGTCTCATGGACCGGGTCGCACCCGGCTATCTCGGCGCGCTCAAGCCCTTCTCGCAAACCTATGGCGGTGAGGACGAGGAAGCCTTGCGCATCCTCAAGTCCAAGGTCGACCAGCCCCAGGCGGGGCATCCGCCACTTCTGCTGCGTCGTATGAAGGGCGACCATCTCCGAGGCCTCCCCGAGCGTGAGGTCAAGAAGTATCGGGATCCTGTCATGCCCGCACCTCAGTCGGAGGCCTATGCCGAGGCGGTACGCGCCGCTAAGGCAGGCGCCCGCAGCAAGGGGGACATGCTCAGGGCGATTCACTCCCTGCGTGGGACATCCCTGCACCCAAACGGTGCGGATGGCGTCGACCCCTATGATCCGCGATCACGTAGGATGTGGATTGAAAGCTCCGCGCGCGTGCAGCAGACACTTTCCATCCTCGACGACATTCGACGGCAGGGCGAAAAGGCGCTGGTCTTCATCGAGGATCGTGCGGTCCAGTCGGTTTTCGCAGCGGTCGTGGCGGCGCATTTTGACCTTCCGGCCGAACCTGACATCATCAACGGCGAAACGCCAGGCGACCGCCGTCAGCAGATCGTCGATCGCTTCCAGTCGCTTCCGCCCGGATTTGCGGTGCTCGTGCTCTCCCCGAAGGCGGCGGGCGTTGGCCTGACGATCACGGCCGCGAACCACGTGATCCATTTGAGCCGTTGGTGGAACCCGGCCGTCGAGGACCAGTGCAATGACCGCGTCTATCGCATCGGTCAGGAGAAGCCGGTGTTCATCCACGTACCACTTGCCATCCACCCGGCGTATGACAAGGCCTCATTCGATCTCAAGCTCGACGACCTGCTGGAGCGCAAGCGGGCGCTCTCGCGGGACTTGCTCATGCCGCCCGTATCCGAAAGCGACGCCGAAAGCCTGTTCGGAGAGGCGGTTGCCTCAGTCGGGGCTTAGCAGATCGTCGATGAACTCGGATGCCGGTGCGGATGCGGTGATCACGAGTCTGTCGCGGGCGCGCGTCGCGGCGACGTAGAGCAGCTGGCGCTCGGTGGTGAGTACCTCGTCCAGCTCGAACTCGTCGGCCACCTGCTCGATCCGCTCCGCCAGTGGCACCACGTCCTGGTCGCAGGCCATCAACAGGACCATGCGAAACTCGAGCCCCTTGGCAAGGTGCATGGTGCCGACCAGCACGGTATCCGCCTCGTCCTGTGCGGAGTCCACGAGGCTGCGCGCCGGCAGGCCGGCGGATCGTAAGGCCGCGCGGGCGCGAGCGAGCTGCGCCTCGGACCGCACGAAGACGCCGATCTCTCGGGGTGACAATCCGGCATCGATAGCCTCGCGCAGTACCTGTGCGGCCCTGTCTCGTTCATGGTTCTGGTCCGCGCAGACATGCACCTCGGGCTCCGGCCCGTCGAAGAC
>CAYXAA010000049.1:0-26925 GCA_964462985.1 uncultured Hyphomicrobiales bacterium
TCGCGGTGCCCTCGGCCGCCTTGACGGCCTGCGGGATCTCCAGCAGGTGCAGCCGCACCGGGGTGTTCGGGCCGAGCATGTCCCCGGAGGCGATCCGGAACAGCAGCGCGTAGCCGATCTGCCCGGCGGCGCCGGTGACGGTGACGGTGACCGGCGCGGTCTCGGCGGGGCCGGTCATGGTGCTCCTCGGGGGGTCTCCTCGGCGGCGGCCGGTCGGACGGGGGTCAGGCGGACGTGGCCAGGCGGCGGGCCAGGTTCTCGTCGAGCGCGGCGAGGAAGCCCTCCGTGGTCAGCCACGGCTGGTCGGGGCCGATGAGCAGCGCGAGGTCCTTCGTCATCGCGCCGCTCTCGACGGTCTTCACGACGACGTCCTCGAGCGTCTGCGCGAACGCCGTCACCTCGGGCGTGCCGTCGAGCTTGCCCCGGTGGGCCAGGCCGCGCGTCCACGCGAAGATCGAGGCGATCGGGTTGGTCGACGTCGGCTGCCCGGCCTGGTGCTGGCGGTAGTGCCGGGTGACCGTGCCGTGCGCGGCCTCGGCCTCGACCGTGCGGCCGTCGGGCGTCATGAGCACGCTCGTCATGAGGCCGAGCGAGCCGAAGCCCTGCGCGACGGTGTCGGACTGGACGTCGCCGTCGTAGTTCTTGCAGGCCCAGACGTAGCCGCCAGACCACTTCAGCGCGGCCGCAACCATGTCGTCGATCAGCCGGTGCTCGTACCAGATCTTGGCTTCCTTGAACTTGTCCTCGAACTCGGCCTCGTAGATCTCCTGGAAGATGTCCTTGAAACGGCCGTCGTAGGCCTTGAGGATCGTGTTCTTGGTCGACAGGTAGCAGGGTACGCCGCGCTGCAGCGCGTAGTTCATCGAGGCGCGGGCGAAGTCGCGGATCGAATCGTCGAGGTTGTACATCGCCATCGCGACGCCGGAGCCCGGTGCCTGGAACACCTCGTGCTCGATCACCTGGCCGTCGGCACCGGTGAACTTGATCGTCAGCGTGCCAGCGCCGGGGAACTTGAAGTCGGTGGCGCGATACTGGTCGCCGAAGGCGTGGCGTCCGACGATGATCGGCTTGGTCCAGCCAGGCACCAGGCGCGGCACGTTCTTGCAGATGATCGGCTCACGGAAGATGACGCCGCCGAGGATGTTGCGGATCGTGCCGTTCGGCGAGCGCCACATCTTCTTCAGGCCGAATTCCTGGACGCGGGCCTCGTCCGGCGTGATCGTGGCGCATTTTACGCCGACGCCGAATTCCTTGATGGCCTTGGCGGCGTCCACGGTGATCTGGTCGTCGGTCTCGTCGCGCTTCTGGATCGACAGGTCGTAGTACCTGAGATCGATGTCGAGATAGGGGTGGATCAGCTTGTCCTTGATGAACTGCCAGATGATCCTGGTCATCTCGTCGCCGTCGAGTTCGACAACCGGGTTGGCAACCTTGATCTTCGCCATGGTGCTTTGGACCTCGTTCTTGGTGTGGCGCCGGGTAGGCGGGGTATTGGTTCGGCCACGGCGCCGTCGGGTGATCGACGGGCAACGATGGCGATCGCGCGGCCCTCATAGCAAAGCGTCGGGCTGACGGAAAGCCGCCGAAGGTCGACGAGCGTCCCTCGTGCGCCACCAGGCGCTCAAATAGTGTGGCAATCCATTGGCACGATGCCGACTTTTGCCGTTCGCGCGAGTCCGGCTGCGGAGGCGGCTTTGCCATGGGCCTACCACCGCAAATGGTGGCAAGAATCGCCGGATTGTGCTGGATTGTGGAAGCGAAGCCGCGCGGGGGCGGCGACGCTGGATCGCACGGTGACGGTTTGCGATGCGCTGGGCCAAGGCACTCTACCTTTCGCTGCTCGCCGGTCTTGTGGTGATCGCCGCCTCGCTGCTGTTCCTGATCTTCTCGATCTCCAACCAGTACAGCGAGGACGTGCGCGAGTATCGGCAAAACCTGGTCTGGTTCACCGCGCAGCTGTCCGGTGAACTGAACGCGTTCGTGCGCCGGCTGGACGAGTATCTGATGGGCATGGACGAGGACATCCTCAACGTCTCTCGCCGCTTCGACATCTTCTGGAGCCGCGCTGCCAACCTGGAAGCGGGCGCGATCGGGCGGGAGCTGCGCCAGGTTCCCGGCGCCGATGCCCTGTTCGAGGAACTGCAGGACGGCCTCAAGAAGGGAGACCGGCTGCTCACCCTGATGCGCGAGGGCGACCGGGAGGCGGCCTGGGAGATGCGCAGCACCTTCATCGCTCTCGAGGAGCCAATCGAGGAATTCCGGTCGCAGATCTATGCCAAGCGGGTGGAAGACGTCGACCTGCAGCGCGATGCCCTTACGGCGTCGCTGCGGGTGATGACGGCGCTGGTGATTGGTCTGGTGGTCAGCATCGCCTCTGCCGGCGCGCTGATGTTCATCGATCGCAGCCGGATGCACCGGCTGCAGGCCGAGCTGGAGGAGCGCGTGGCTGAACGAACGCTGGAGCTGGCGCAATCCATCGCCGATCTTCGCGAAGCCAACGTGCGGCTCAGCCAGTTCAACAACATCGCCTCCCACGACCTGAAGGAACCGGTGCGCAAGATCCGGGTCTTCAGTGACCTTCTGTTCGAAGGCGTGAACGAGAACAATCCCGAGACAATCCGCTATGCCGCGAATGTCATGCGCTCCGCGGCGGAGCGGGCGCGCGGGCTGATTTCCGGTCTGCTGGAGTATTCCGAAGCGTCAGACAAGGAGATTGCCAAGGCCGAGGTTTCCCTGGCGGTCCTGGTCAGTCGCGTCACGGAAAGCCTGTCCGAACAGATCCGCGAGACAGGGGCGACGGTCGAGCTCGAAGACGGCGATGCCGTGATTGCGGCCGACGCTCTGCTGGCCGAGCAGCTGTTCCAGAACCTGATCTCGAATGGTCTGAAATACCGACGCGAGGATGTTGCGCCGCAGATCCGGATCAGTGTGGATCGTGATGAAACGGGCGAAGTCGCGACGGTCCATGTCCGCGACAACGGCATCGGTTTCGACATGATGCACCGTCAGCAGGTGTTCGAGCCGTTCCGGCGACTGCACGGCCGCGGCGAATACAGCGGCACCGGGATGGGCCTTGCCATTTGTGCCACGATTGCAAAACGTCACGGCTGGACCATCGGTGCGACCAGCCAGCCCGGCGTCGGTTCGGATTTCCACGTCGAGCTCAACCCGCAGCCGGCCGACGTTGCCGCTGCGATGGCGGGCTGACCCTGCGCCGGGCGCCGGTGCCGTCGTCAGCGTCCCAGCTGGCGGACGGCGAGGGCGATTGCGATGTAGCTCCAGCCGTTGAAGGCGACCGAGAGGCCGGCGATCAGGCCGAGCGCCCAGCCGGCCGATGCGGGGAATTCGAACCAGATCATCAGTCCCGCGGCGATCGAGATCACCCCGGCGGCCACGATCCAGCCCCAGCCCCGGGTCGGCCGGAGCCGGTAGCCGAACACGAGCTGGCTGACCCCTTGCGCAAGAAACACGGCCGCGACCACCAGGGTCAGGGCGAGCGTGCCCGCAAGCGGGTGGGTGTAGATCACGATGCCGCCGACGACGGCGATGATGCCGGTGACCAGATCCCAGAGAAAGCCGCTCCAGCCTTGGGACTTGAAGGCGTGATAGATCTGCACCAGTCCGCCGATCACGAGCACGGCAGCGATCAGAAGGGTAATGGCGATCGAGGAGGCCAGCGGTGCGGCAATCAGGATAAGCCCGCCGATGACGAGCACCACGCCGAGTGCCAGGAGCCAGCCCCAGTTCGCGCGGAGCCTGTCCGCGGCATAGCCAAAATTCGTCTCCGCCTGCGTCATGGCGAATCCTCCGCTTCCACTGACGATGCGAGCAGGATATCGCGCGCGGTGATTCCCGCCTAGCGACGCGGCCGGACCGGATCCGGGTAGCTTGTTCGGGAGGCACCTCTTTCCATCACCAGCGGGTTCGGATACATCCGCGCCATGACCGCAGACGATCCAAGCGGCGGCGCCGCGGCGGAACCCCGGCCGCCCGCCGTCATCCTGTGCGAACCGCAACTCGGCGAGAACATCGGCACGGCCGCCCGCGCCATGGCGAATTTCGGACTGACCGATCTTCGCATCGTCAATCCACGCGACGGCTGGCCAAGCGAAAAGGCGAGGGCGGCCGCGAGCCGGGCCGACCACGTCATCGATGCCGTCCAGGTGTTCTCGACCGTGGAGGAGGCGATCGCCGACCTCACCTTCGTCTTTGCCACCACCCGGCGGTCGCGCGAGGTTCCCAAGCCCGTGCGCGGCCCGGACGAGGCGGCCGAGACCGCGGTTCGGATCGGCGCCGGCGGCTATGCCACCGGCTATCTGTTCGGCCGAGAGCGCTGGGGGCTCAACAACGACGAGGTTGCGCTCGCCGATGAAATCGTCACCCTGCCGGTCGACCCCGATTTCGCTTCGCTCAACATCGCCCAGGCGGTGCTGGTCTGCGCCTATGAATGGCGAGTGAAGGCGACCGGCGCCGCCCTGCCGTTCCGCCTCGATGCCACACAGAATCCGCCGGCCTCCAAGGAGGATCTCGTGCGCCTGTTCGAGCACCTTGAAGGCGCGCTCGACCGCGTCGACTTCTTCCGTCCTGCCGAACGGCGTCCGTCCATGGTCCGCAATCTGCGCAACATCTTTCAGAAGGCGCATCTGACCGATCAGGAAGTCAAGACGCTGCGTGGCATTATCGCGGCGCTGGAACGCCGGCCGACCCGCCCGCGCCGGGATCAGGAAACACCTGCCGCGACCGAACGGAACGGCGGGGCATGAGCGACGGCCGCCCGGTCCTGGTGCTCGACAGTGGTGTCGGCGGCCTGACGGTCGCCCGGGAGATCCGGAAGCTCCTGCCTGGCCTGCCGCTGGTTTACGCCGCCGACGATGCCGCCTTTCCCTATGGCGACTGGGACGAGGGCGCGCTCAGGGAGCATATCGTCGCCCTGGCACGAACGCTCGTCGCGGAGCACGACCCACAGGCGCTGGTGATCGCCTGCAACACCGCCTCCACGCTGGTGCTGCCGCCGCTGAGGGCCGGGCTGACGATCCCGGTCGTCGGGACGGTGCCGGCGATCAAGCCCGCGGCGGAGCAGACGCGCAGCGGCCACGTTTCGGTGCTGGCAACGCCTGGGACGGTGAAGCGCGACTATACCTTCGACCTGATCGCGCAATTCGCGCCGGAGGTGGCGGTGACCCTGGTCGGCGCGCGCCATCTTGCGCGGCTCGCGGAGGATAAGCTCGCCGGGCGGCCGCTCGACCGGGAACTCCTGGCCCGGGAGATCGCTCCGTGCTTCCGGGAAAAGGACGGCCGGCGCACCGACGTCGTCGTGCTTGCCTGCACGCATTTCCCATTCCTGATCGATGCGTTCCACGCCGCCGCGCCCTGGTCGGTGACCTGGATCGACCCGGCGCCGGCCATCGCGCGCCGGCTGGCAAGTCTTATTTCGGCCGAGGCCGGCCCGGCCGGTCGGTTCGACCGCGCGCTCTACACGTCCGGACGGCCCTTCCTACTGCCGCTCGCCGATTAGCCCAGGATCTGGCGGCAGCGGTGCGATTGGACCGGCCTCGATCGGATCGGCAGCCGAAAAGGCGATCTGTTCCGGATCCAGCAGGTCGGCAACCGTGCGGAATGCCTGGACAACGCGCGCCTGCTCGGTCTCCGGCAATGCGGCGAAGCCGCGGACAAAATGATCCGGAAACAGCGGCGGTGCGGCGGCGAGAATGCGCGCGCCTTCGTCGGTCAGCCTGGTGTGGACGATGCGCCGGTCGACCGTGCTGCGGCGGCGCTCGACCAGACCGCGAGCCTCCAGCTTGTCGAGGATCGTCACCACGGTGGCCGGACTGAGGTCGATCTGTCGCGAGATTGCGGCAGTCGTCAGCTCGCCGAGATCGCGCACGGCCTGAAGCAGGACGATCTGAGGCAGCGTCAGGCCGGTGTCGCGAGCCACCCGCTTGGACCGCATGTCGGTCGCGCGGGAAATGCGCCGGATCGACTTCATCACGGCCGCGATTGTTTCGTTCTGTCTGGTGGCGATGTCGGTCAAAGCAGGACTCCGTCGATACCACGTCACCGTTACAGTAAAAATGATTTGATTTCAAATTATATGTGGTCTAAGTAAATCCGCGGAACCGGCGCGGATCGGTCCGCGTTGCCGTTGGCGTGTAGCGCCGGACACATCCGGCACCGGGGCCGTTGGCCGACAACACGGAGAGCACGAAACGGTATGTGTGGCATTGCCGGAGAAATACGCTTCGACGGAGGGTTCCCGGATACGGGCGCCGTATCGCGGATGATGGAGGCCCTCGCCCCGCGCGGGCCGGACGGCGCCGGTCTCGTCGCACAAGGTCCGGTTGCCTTTGCTCACCGACGGCTGACGATCATCGACCTGTCGGTCAAGGCCGGGCAGCCGATGGTCGATCCCGATCTCGGGCTGACCATCGTCTTCAACGGCTGCATCTACAATTATCCGGAGCTCAGGTCCGAGCTGCAGGACAAGGGCTACAGGTTTTTTTCCCATGGGGACACCGAAGTGGTGCTCAAGGCCTATCACGCCTGGGGCGAGGCCTGCGTCGAGCGCTTCTATGGGATGTTCGCCTTCGTGATCGCCGAACGCGACAGCGGCGAGATCGTGATGGCCCGCGACCGATTTGGCATCAAGCCGCTCTACTACGCCGAGACCGACACCGCGCTTCGATTTGCTTCGTCGCTGCCGGCGCTTATTGCCGCCGGCGGAGTTGACACCTCGATCGATCGGGTGGCCCTGCACCACTACATGACCTTCCATGCCGTGGTTCCGCCGCCGCGCACCATTCTCAACGGCGTCCGCAAGCTGCCGCCGGCGACGATCCGGCGCATCACCGCCGATGGTACGGCGCAGGACAGGATATACTGGTCGGTGCCCTACGAGCGGCGGCCGGAGGACAGCGGGCTCACCCGCGAAGACTGGCGCGACCGTGTCCTGGAGACGCTTCGGGCCGCGGTGCGCCGGCGCATGGTCGCCGACGTCCCGGTTGGCGTGCTGCTGTCGGGCGGGGTCGATTCCAGCCTCATCGTCGGCCTGCTCGCGCAGGAGGGGCAGCACGGGCTGATGACCTTCTCGATCGGCTTCGAGGAGGCGAACGGCGAGAAGGGCGACGAGTTCGTCTATTCCGACCTCATCGCCGAGACGTTCGGCACCCGCCACCACAAGATCTTCGTTCCGTCCGCCGACCTGATCAACGCCCTGCCGGCCACGATCCGGGCAATGTCGGAGCCGATGGTCTCGTACGACAACATCGGCTTTTTCCTGCTGTCACGGGAAGTGGCAAAGCACATTAAGGTGGTTCAATCGGGGCAGGGGGCCGACGAGGTGTTCGGCGGCTACCACTGGTACCCGCCGCTTGCCGCCTCCAATGACGTGGTCTCCGATTATGCCAGGGTGTTCTTCGACCGCAGCCACGAGACCTTGAAGACGCAGCTCGGCGACGGCTGGATCACGGATGCAGATGTTAGCCGGGCGCTCGTCGAGGCCCACCTGACGCACCCGGGTGCCGCGACCCCCGTTGATCGCGCTCTTCGGCTCGACTCCCAGGTGATGCTGGTCGATGACCCGGTCAAGCGCGTGGACAACATGACAATGGCTTGGGGGCTCGAGGCGCGTGTACCCTTCCTCGACCATGAGGTCGTGGAACTTGCGGCAGCAATCCCGCCCGACTTCAAGCTGGCCGACGGAGGCAAGGGTGTCCTCAAGGATGCGGCCCGTCAGGTGGTGCCGGGTGCGGTGATCGACCGGAAGAAGGGCTATTTCCCGGTGCCGCAGCTCAAATACATCGAAGGTCCTTATCTCGAGATGGTTCGGGATGCGCTCGCCACGCAGGCGGCCCGGGAGCGGGGCTTGTTCCGGCAAAGCTACCTGGAGCGCCTGTTCGAGGATCCGACGGCGCACATCACGCCGCTCCAGGGATCGGAGCTCTGGCAGGTTGCACTACTGGAAATGTGGCTCCAGACCCACGGCATATAGGGGTAGACAGCATGGTTGACGTCAAATCAGGCGAGAACGGCACCCATCGCGCCACCCGCGAGCCACGTCCGCGTGACGCCTATGCCCATCGGCTCAAGCGCCTGCGCGATCACGGGCTGAAGCCGCCGATTGCCTCGCAAGGAGATCCCACATCGAACCCGAAGGAGGATTTCGTCCTCGATTGCGGCTGGGGCCGGCTGATTTTCGGACAGACTTTCTCCGACGCGGAGCACCTGACCCAGGCCCTGCAGGAGGAGAAGCCGGACCGGCGGGACATCGCCGTCTACATCCGAGACCCGCATGTGCTGCTGGCCAATGCGCCGCAGGAGGTGTTCCTCGATCCGTCGCACACCTATCGGCTCGATCTTTCGACCTACCGAGCGTCGCGGCGTCAGAGAAAGGGCTTCTTCATCCGGCGCCTCACGTCGCGGGCCGACGCCGATGCCATCAACCGGATCTATGCCGCGCGCGGCATGGTCCGAGTCCCGCCGGAATTCTTCTGGGCAAGGCGCGACGCGCGGTCGATCAGCTATTTCGTCGCCGAGGACGAGGTGACCGGCGCGGTGCTCGGCACCGTGACCGGTATCGACCACGCGCGCGCCTTCGATGATCCTGAAAATGGCGCCTCGCTGTGGTGCCTTGCAGTCGATCCGCAGGCACGCCAGGCAGGGATCGGCGAGACTCTGGTTCGGCGGCTTGCCGAGCATTTCGCAGCGCGCGGGGCCGCCTATCTCGACCTCTCGGTCATGCATGACAACGAGGAGGCGATCGCGCTTTACGAGAAGCTCGGCTTCCGGCGGGTGCCGTTCTTCTCCGTCAAGCGCAAGAACACGATCAACGAGACCCTCTACATCGGGTCGGAGACCGATTCTGCGCTCAACCCCTATGCCCGGATCATCGTGCGAGAGGCGCGCCGACGCGGCATCCACGTCGAGGTCACGGATGCCGATGGCGGCTTCTTCCGGCTGTCCTACGGCGGGCGCAGCGTGCATTGCCGCGAAAGCCTGTCGGAACTGACCACGGCGGTCGCCATGTCGATCTGCGACGACAAGGCCACGACGCGCCGTGTCGTCGAACAGGCCGGGCTCTGCGTGCCCGAGCAGATTTCGGTCGATGCCGACAGGGACGCCATCGCCGCCTTTCTTGAGCGTTGCGGCAGGGTCGTGGTCAAGCCGGCGCGCGGGGAGCAGGGCCGCGGCGTTTCGGTCGGGCTGTCGACGATGGCGGAGGTCGAGGCAGCCGTCGAGGCCGCCCGGTCGATCTCGGATTCGGTCCTGCTTGAGCAATGTGTCGAGGGTGAGGACCTGCGGCTGGTCGTCATCAACTACCGGCTGGTTGCCGCCGCGGTGCGCCGGCCGGCCTGTATCGTCGGCGACGGCCAGAGCACCATCAAGGCGCTGATCGAGGCGCAGAGCCGGCGCCGGGCGGCGGCGACCGGAGGCGAATCTGGCATCCCGCTCGATGCCGAAACCGAACGCACGATCCGCGCCGCCGGATATGGGTTTGACTCCGTGCTGCCGGAAGGTAAGGAGTTGCAGGTGCGCCGGACTGCCAATCTCCACACCGGAGGCACGATCCACGACGTTACCGATCGGGTGCATCCCGTGCTGGTCGAGGCCGGCATCAAGGCGGCGCGCGCGATCGACATCCCGGTGGTCGGCATCGACCTGATGGTGCGCTCGCCGATCAGCCCGGACTACGCCTTCATCGAAGCCAATGAACGCCCCGGGCTCGCAAACCATGAACCACAGCCGACGGCGGAACGCTTCGTCGACCTGTTGTTTCCGCTCTCAATTCCGACCAGTGTACGCCAGGCGGTGCAGGAGGCACCCGAGGCGGGAACTGGACGATGATGCGACTGACCATCGACACGGGTTATCTGCTGGAGATCCTGAAGCGCCTGCTTTCGATTCCGAGCCCGACCGGATACACCGATCCGATCGTTACCGAGGTCTCGGCCGAACTGGAACGGCTCGGTGTCGAGGTCGAACTCACGCGGCGCGGCGCGATCCGCGCCACCCGGCGGGGGGCCGAACGGGGCAGTGCACGGGCAATCGTCTCCCATCTCGACACGCTCGGCGCCCAGGTAAAGACTCTCAAGGACAACGGCCGGCTGTCGCTGGTGCCGATCGGGCACTGGTCGGCCCGGTTCGCCGAAGGAGCACGCGCGACGGTGTTCGCCGAACGCGGCGGCTATCGCGGCACGATCCTGCCGGTGAAGGCCTCCGGCCACACCTTTAACGAGGAGGTCGACACGCTGCCGATCGGCTGGGACAACGTGGAGCTGCGCGTAGACGCCCTGGCGCGCAACCGGGGCGACCTGGCACGGCTCGGCCTCGATGTCGGCGACTTCGTCGCAATCGATCCGCAGCCGGAGTTTTTGGAGAACGGCTTCATCGTCTCGCGTCACCTCGACAACAAGGCCGGCGTCGCGGTGATGCTGGCCGCGCTGAAGGCCATGCAGGATGAGGCGGTTGTCACACCGGTGGATATCCATTTCCTGTTCACGATCGCAGAGGAGGTCGGTGTTGGCGCGTCGTCGATCCTGGTACCGGACGTTGCCTCGATGGTGACCGTGGACAACGGCACCACAGCGCCGGGGCAGAACTCCGACGAGTTCGGGGTCACCATCGCCATGGCCGACCAGACCGGGCCGTTCGACTATCACCTGACCAAGAAGATGGTCGAGCTGTGCCGGGCCAATGAAATCCGCTACCAGAAGGATATCTTCCGCTACTACCGTTCCGACTCCGCCAGTGCGCTGGAGGCTGGCGCCGACGTGCGGACGTCGCTCATCACCTTCGGCGTCGACGCCTCGCATGGTTATGAACGCATTCACATGCATGCGCTGCGTTCCCTCGCCGAACTGATCACGGCCTATGCGATGAGCCCGGTCGAGATCAAACGCGACTTCGAGGAAACCGGCGGTGCCGGCGACATGACGCAGCAGCCGACCGACGAGGCCAAGCAGCGGCTGTCACCCAATGTCAGCGGTGAGCTTCTGAGATCGTCGGACAGCCGCGCTCCCCGCTGAGGGCGGGGATCTGGTTGACTCGCCGACCGATCTCGACTAGATCACCGCTAGCTTGGCGGGCCGTTTCGGTCCGCCTTGCTTTTTCACGCACCCGTGGAGCCTCCGGCCGGCGCTTGTTGTGTCGAGGCCCCTGTCGTTCCAATCGGCTTCGGCTGTGAGGAAAAAGGAGGGCGCGTTTCCTTGAAGAACAGACCAACGGTTAAGGAAACCGCGAATGTCAAAGCGCCATAGCGTCAAGTACAAGATTGACCGCCGGATGGGCGAAAGCATCTGGGGCCGCCCGAAGTCTCCGGCCAACCGCCGCGAGTACGGTCCGGGCCAGCATGGCCAGCGCCGCAAGGGCAAGCTTTCCGACTTCGGCGTGCAGCTGCGCGCCAAGCAGAAGCTGAAGGGCTATTACGGCGACATCTCCGAGAAGCAGTTCTTCAAGATCTACGAGGAAGCCTCGCGCATGAGAGGCGACACCTCGGAGAACCTGATCGGCCTGCTCGAGCGCCGGCTCGACGCGGTGGTCTACCGCGCCAAGTTCGTCCCGACCGTGTTCGCCGCGCGCCAGTTCGTCAACCACGGTCACGTGAAGGTCAACGGCCGCCGGGTCAACATCCCGAGCTATCGTGTCCGCCCGGGCGACGTGATCGAGGTCCAGGAGAAGTCCAAGCAGATGGTGCTCGTGCTGGAAGCCGTCCAGCTCGCCGAGCGCGATGTGCCGGACTACATCGACGCCGACCATCACAAGATGACTGCCACCTTCACCCGGGTGCCGAGCTTCTCCGACGTGCCCTATCCGGTGCAGATGGAGCCGAACCTCGTCGTCGAGTTCTACTCGCGCTGACGGTTGGAGCGTTTAAAAGACGCTCGGAAGCGTTTAAGAAGGGCCGCCCACAGGGCGGCCTTTTTTGTCAATGGACGGGCATCAGCGGCATGATCGACCTGCAGAGCCTGATCGACGAGATTCACGCCGATCTGTCGACTTGGCAGGACAGGGGCAAGGTGGCGACCTACATTCCCGAGCTTGCCAAGGTTAATCCCGAGGCGTTCGGCATCGCCATTGCCACTGTCGACGGCGCGGTGCATGTGGCGGGTGACGCCGACGAGCCGTTCTCGATCCAGAGTATCTCCAAGGTGTTCACCCTGACGCTGGCGCTCGGCAAGATCGGCGACCGGCTGTGGACGCGGGTCGGTCGCGAGCCGTCGGGGTCGGCGTTCAATTCGATCGTCCAGCTCGAATACGAGCAGGGCAAGCCGCGCAACCCGTTCATCAATGCCGGTGCTCTCGTGGTCGCCGACGTCGTCCTTGCCGGGCATCAACCGAAGGAGGCGATCGGCGAGATCGTGCAGTTTGCCCGCTACCTCGCCGGTGACGAGACGGTCACGGTTGACAAGACGGTGGCGCGGTCCGAGGCCGAGCACGGCTTCCGCAATGCGGCGCTGGTCAATTTCATGCGCGCCTTCGGCCGGATCGACCATCCCGTCGATCATGTGCTCGGCGTCTATTTCCACCACTGCGCGCTGGCGATGTCCTGCCGTCAGCTTGCCCGCGCCGGGCTCTATCTTGCCGCGGAAGGGCGCAATTTGGCGACCGGCGGCACGGTGGTGTCGCGTGAGCGGGCGCGGCGGATCAATTCGCTGATGCTGATGTGCGGCCACTATGACGACTCGGGCGACTTCGCCTTCCGCGTCGGCCTTCCGGGCAAGAGCGGTGTCGGTGGCGGCATTCTGGCGATCACGCCGGGCAAGGCGGCGATTGCCGTGTGGTCGCCCGGCCTCAACGACAACGGCAATTCGCTGCTCGGCACGGCCGTGCTGGAACGGCTCGCCCGGGCGACCGGCTGGTCGATCTTCGGCCGGTAGCCGCTGCTCGCGGAGTTCAACCCTGAATAGGAACGGCCATGTCCAAGATGAGCGATGCTGTCCGGCGCTGGCCGATTGCGGCAGCGTCGGCAATCGGTTACTCAGGCGATCGAGGCTCGACAGGGCGAACCCGGCGAGCAGCCGGCCGATGGTTCCCGGCGCGCTTGCCGGGTGTGCAGGTCTCGGTCCGTTCTGGATGATCCATCGAGTCCGATCGAAGCGCCCAAGGATCTAGTGGAGCGATGACCATGCGAGCGGCCGCGGAGACCAGCCCCGACGCCGATACGGACCAGGTGCCGGCGCTGTTCAGGGACGTTCCGTCGAGCGTCGAGTTCAAGAAGTTGCGCAAGCGCCTGCTGCGCGAGACCCGTCAGGCGATCGCCGACTACGGCATGCTGCCGCCGGCGGGAACCGCGGCGAAGTGGCTGGTATGCCTGTCCGGGGGCAAGGACAGCTACACGCTGCTTGCGGTCCTGCTCGATTTGAAATGGCGCGGCTTGCTGCCGGTCGAGCTCATCGCCTGCAACCTCGATCAGGCCCAGCCGGGTTTCCCGGCCCATGTGCTACCGGAGTTCCTGGAGCGCCATGGCATTACGCATCGCATCGTGCGCGAGGACACCTATTCGATCGTCACGCAGAAGATTGCACCGGGCGGCACCTATTGTTCGTTGTGCTCCCGGCTCAGGCGCGGGATCTTGTACCGGATTGCTCGGGAGGAAGGCTGCGAGGCCATCGTTCTCGGCCATCACCGCGACGATGCGCTCGCCACCTTCTTTATGAATCTGTTCCATGGTGGCCGGCTGGCGGCGATGCCGCCGAAGCTGGTCAACGACGAGGGCGACCTGCTGGTTCTGCGGCCGCTCGCCTACAGCGCCGAGGCGGACATCGCCCGCTTCGCGGCGGCGATGCGGTTCCCAATCATTCCCTGCGACCTTTGCGGCAGCCAGGACGGGCTGCAGCGCGCCGAGATCAAGAAGATGCTGGAGGGCTGGGAGCGACAATCGCCGGGTCGGCTTGGCGTCCTGGCGCGCGCCCTCGGCCATGTGCGGCCGTCGCATTTGCTCGACCGCCGTCTCTACGATTTCGCCGCCATCCGCCCGGGTGCGAATGCAGCGGACGGACCGGGGGAGGCCGAGGAGCCCTGCGGGGCCGGGCTGGCGCTGACGCAGGGGTTTTTCGCGGCCGAGTAGTCGTCTTCGACGCGCGCTCCTGAGAGGTGAAATTCGCTCATGACCAAGCGTCGAGCCTGCGGCATCGATTTCGGCACGTCCAACTCCACCGCCGCGGTGACGGCGGACGGAACTGCGACCCTGCTGCCCCTCGAGGGCGATAGCGTTGTGCTGCCGAGCACGATCTTCTTTTCTTTCGAGGAAACCCACGTCCGCTTCGGCCGCGACGCCGTTTCGGCTTATATCGACGGCATCGAAGGCCGTCTGATGCGGTCGCTGAAGAGCGTGCTGGGGTCAAGCACGATGGCGGAGAAGACCACGATCAAGGCGCAGCGCTGGAGCTTTTCTGAGATCATCGGGCTCTATCTCGCCCAGGTGAAGCATCGGGCGGAAGGGGCCGCGGGCGCAGCGCTGGACGAGGTTGTGCTCGGCCGGCCGGTGCGATTCGTTGATGACGACGATGCGGCCGATCGGCGCGCGGAGGACGAGCTAGCGGCGATCGCACGGTCGGCGGGGTTTGGCTCGGTCGCGTTCCAGTTCGAGCCGATCGCCGCCGCGCTTGACTACGAGCGCGGCGTGGAGCGCGAGGAGATCGCCGCCATCGTCGATCTCGGCGGCGGCACTTCGGACTTCTCGATCGTGCGGGTCTCTCCGGAGGGGCGTCGGCGGGCAGACCGGCGCGGCGACATTCTCGCCAACGCCGGTGTTCATGTCGGCGGCACCGACTTCGACCGCCTGCTCAGTCTGGCCCGCGTGATGCCGGCCCTGGGTTACGGCACTCCGGCGCGGGACAAGCGCCGCACCCTGCCGAATTGGGCCTACTTTGAGCTTGCGACCTGGCACCGGATCAATTTCCTCTATGGTCCGCAGATCGACGCAAGGCTCCGCAGTCTGCGCCAGGACGCAGCGCGGCCGGAGCTGGTGGAGCGGCTGATCGCGATCGTCGCCGAGCGGCAGGGGCATGCGCTCGCCAGCGCCGTCGAGGCGGCAAAGATCGCGCTGTCGGACGCGGAACGGTATCTGCTCCAGTTTGCCCTGCGTGACGGAACCCTCGAGGTCGATCTCACGCGGGCGGATCTGGTCGAGGCGATCAAGGCCTCTGTCGACAGGATCGCCGCGTCGCTGGCCGATTGTCGGCGGCTTGCCGGCGTGCCCGAGGCGGCTGTTTCCTGCGTTTTCCTGACTGGCGGCTCGGCGTTGATCCCCTTCATTCGCGACCGGCTGACAAAGATGCTGCCGCAGGCGCGGGTGGTGCAGGGCGATGTGTTCGGCAGCGTCGGGGTGGGACTGGCGCTCGATGCGGAGCGCAAGTACGGCAAGGCGGCTGCGCGGGCGATGTGAGGGCGAAGCGCCTCAGGACCCATTGTCGCGCGGCAGCAGGCCAGCGGCTCCGCCCATCGGCAGGTTGCGGACGAGGATGACGAGGCCGGCGTCTGCGGGCGCCGCACCGGCGGCGGCCAGGCCGCCATAGGATCGACAGAGCTCTTCGTCGGACAGGCCCCTCAGCGGCGCGAACACCGTAAGCTCGACGCAATTGACCCGGCGCAGATCGGGCCTGCGTTCTTCGGCAATCGTGATCAAGCCAAATCCCGCGACGGCGCACAGGCACAGCGCTGCGAACGGGATCGTCCTCATGGTTATCGTCCTCTCGATCGCCGGCCACCGAGCCGATTCGAAGCGGAGACTAGCCGAACGCAGCTGAAGGAACGCTGAAAACGGCAGTTGTCCACACTCAACAGTAGCTGATTCGGTGCCGCTCCGAACGGCATTTGGCAATCAGGCACAAAAAAGGCGAGGCGCGCCGGCGCCTCGCCTTGTCAACAGGCTTGTGCTTGTGGCCGATCAGGCGTTCGCTGCGGTGGAAATGCCCTTGTCGGCGAGCATTGTCTGCAGTTCCTTGTTCTGGAACATCTCGCGCACAATATCGCAGCCGCCGATGAATTCGCCCTTCACGTAGAGCTGCGGAATGGTCGGCCAGTTGGAGAAGTCCTTAATGCCCTGGCGGATCTCGGCGTCTTCGAGCACGTTGATGCCTTTGTAGGTCACGCCGACGTAATCGAGGATCTGTACGACCTGGCCCGAGAACCCGCACTGCGGAAACGCCGGCGTGCCCTTCATGAAGAGCACCACGTCGTTGCTCTCGACCTCGTTCTTGATCCAGTCCTGAATGCTCATTCTCGCGTCCTTTCGATCTGCCGGGTTCAAGTGCCGGCGAACGTGATTGCTGCTGCCCGGTTCGGCCGTTGCCGGGTGCCTCGTCAGTCGGGCGCGCTGGTCTGCAGGGCGAGGGCATGGAGTTCCCCGCCCATTTTCCCCTTCAGCGCCTGGAACACCATCTGGTGCTGCTGCACCCTGGTCTTGCCCTTGAAGGCGTCGGACACGACGACCGCTGCGTAGTGGTCGCCGTCACCGGCCAGATCGCGGATCTCGATCTTAGCATCCGGCAGTGCCTGCCTGATCAAGGCCTCGATCTCGCTTGCGTCCATTGCCATCGGCTGTCCTCTCGCCCTGGTCCTGTTGTTGGCAGGCGTTGTCAGTGCCCGCTCATATACTCCGGAAACCAATTGTCGTGGGCGCGGGCGAGCTTTGCAACGGATATGGTGAGAAGACCGTCGACCGTCAAATCCGCGCCGCCGACCGTGCCGATTTCCTCCGCGACCAACCCGGCATCCTGAGCATCCTCCAGCAGGGCGCCGGCCTCGTCGGCCGTGGCGGTGACGACGTAGCGGCCCTGGTCCTCGCCGAACAGTGCGGCGTGGGCGGGGGACGGCACCTTGACACGGCAGCCCTTGCCGCCGGCGATCGCCATTTCGACGAGCGCGACGGCGAGGCCGCCGGACGAAATGTCGTGCACCGCGGTCACCCGGCCGGCGCGAATCGCCTCGCGAACGAAATTGCCGTGCCGCTTCTCGGCGGCAAGGTCGACCGGTGGCGGGGCGCCGTCCTCGCGGCCGATGATGTCGCGCAGGTAAGCTGTGGCGCCGAGATGGGTGCCATGGCCGCCAACAAGGAGAATGACGTCGCCGTCGCCGGCGAAGGCAGCGGCGGCCCGCTTCTCGACATCGGGCAGCAGGCCGACGCCGCCGATGGTCGGTGTCGGCAGAATGGCGACGCCGTTGGTCTCGTTGTAGAGCGAGACGTTGCCGGAGACGATCGGCATGTCGAGGGCGCGGCACGCTTCGCCGATGCCTTTGATGGCGCCGACGAACTGGCCCATGATCTCCGGCTTCTCCGGATTGCCGAAGTTGAGGTTGTCGGTCGCGGCCAGCGGTTCGGCGCCAACGGCCGTGAGATTGCGCCAGCACTCGGCGACCGCCTGCTTGCCGCCTTCGACGGGATCGGCCTCGACATAGCGCGGCGTGACGTCGCAGGCAAAGGCCAGCGCCTTCTTCGAGCCCTCGATTCGCACGACGCCGGCGTCGCCGCCCGGGGGGGCGACCGAGTTGCCCTGGACCAGCGTATCGTACTGCTCGTAGACCCAGCGCCGCGATGATCCGTTGGCGTTGCCGACGAGAGTCAGCAGGGCCTCAGCGTAGTCGGTGGGCGCGGGCACCTGCGCCGGCGAGAGCACCGGGCGTTTGGCGCTTTCGACGAAGGGTCGGTCGTATTCCGGTGCCTCGTCGCCGAGCTCCTTGATCGGCAGGTCGGCGACGATCTTGCCCTGATGCTTGACGACGAAGCGCAGCGTGTCCGTGGTGCGGCCGACAATGGCGAAGTCGAGGCCCCACTTGTGGAAGATCGCTTCGGCCTCAGCCTCCTTCTCGGGCCGCAGCACCATGAGCATGCGCTCCTGGCTTTCTGACAGCATCATCTCGTAGGCCGACATGCTCTCCTCGCGCACGGGCACCTTGTCGAGGTCGAGTTCGATGCCGAGATCGCCCTTGGCGCCCATTTCGACGGCCGAGCAGGTCAGGCCGGCCGCGCCCATGTCCTGGATCGCGATCACGGCGCCGGTCGCCATCAGTTCCAGGCAGGCCTCGAGCAGGCATTTTTCAGTGAAGGGATCGCCGACCTGGACGGTCGGACGCTTTTCCTCGATGGTCTCGTCGAACTCCGCACTCGCCATCGTCGCGCCGCCGACACCGTCACGGCCGGTCTTGGCGCCGAGATAGACCACGGGCAGACGAACGCCCTCGGCCCTGGAATAGAAGATGGCATTGGACCTGGCGAGGCCGGCGGCAAAGGCGTTGACCAGGCAGTTGCCGTTGTAACGGGGGTGGAACTCGACCTCGCCGCCGACCGTCGGCACGCCGAAGGAATTGCCGTAGCCGCCGATCCCGGCAACCACACCGGCGACGAGATGACGGGTGCGCGGGTGGCCGGGGTCGCCGAACCGCAGTGCGTTCATGGCCGCGATCGGACGCGCGCCCATCGTGAAGACGTCACGCAGGATGCCGCCGACGCCGGTCGCCGCGCCCTGGTAGGGCTCGATGTAGGACGGGTGGTTGTGGCTCTCCATCTTGAAGACGACGGCATCGCCGTCGCCGATGTCGACCACACCGGCGTTCTCGCCCGGGCCCTGGATGACGCGCGCGCCCTTGGTCGGCAGCGTCTTCAGCCACTTCTTCGAGGACTTGTAGGAACAGTGCTCGTTCCACATCGCCGAGAAGATTCCGAGCTCGGTGAAGGTCGGCTCGCGACCGATGAGCTTGAGGATCCGCTCGTACTCGTCGGGCTTGAGGCCGTGGGCGGCGACGAGCTCGGCAGTGATCTTGATGTCGTTGGGGATCATGCGCGTCCGAAGTAGCTGCGGCGGCAAGGCCGGGTCCCGATTGCGCGCCGGTGTAGCAGATGATGACCGCAAATGGGAGAGTGAAGGCGGCCCCGTGACCCCGCGACGCATGGCGAGCGGTCCATCCGTGGCAAAGATCACACCCTTCCGTGTGCTGCCGGTGTAGACTTGCTGCGCTGGTGCATCTGGAGGGCTGGATGATGCGGGGTTTCGCAAAGTGCCTTGTTGCGGGCGCAGTGGCGATCGCGTGGCTTGCCGGGGGACAGGCGGCGCAGGCGCAGGGGCGGCTGCTTGAGGAGTACGTGGCCTTTCTTGGTGAGGCCGATCATTTCAATTCCAACGGCCAGCGGCTTACCGCGCCATGGCAGGTGCTGCGCCAGGATCGGGCCAACTTTCATCGCTTCGGGATTCGCGACGATGGCGATGAGGACGACCGCTTCTTCGCCTCGGCGGCCAACCGGGCGCGGATGGAACGCATGATCCTCAACGGCCATATCGAGCCGAGCGCCGGGCGGCGGATCGTCAACGGCTTGGTCTGGGTCCGCGTCGAGATCTACGAGAATGCCGTCTACGTCACGGTGGAGTAGAGCCCGCCATGCGCGCCGGCGCCCTCACGTATAGCTGTCGTAGACGGTGACCCCGGTGTCGAGAAGGCGGCGCAGGATCTGAAAGCCGGCCGCGACAGTGTCGCGCTCGGCCGGTGTTGTGAAGGCGATCCGAACCCGGTGGTGCAGTTCCTGTGTCCGGTTCGGCTTGAACTCGTCCTCATCGTCGACGAGGACGCCCTCGCTCGCCGCCACTTGGCGAAACTGGCCGGAGAGCCAGGGATCCGGCAGCTTCAGCCACAGGAAGGGCGCATTCGGGCGGGTGCGGAAATCATTGCCGGCAAAAGCCTTCACAGCAAGCGCGCGCCGCGCCTCAATCTCGCGGCGGGCGGCGGCGCGAATCGTGTCGGCCGCGCCGCTCATCACCAGGCGGGCAGCAATCTCGGTGAGCAGGAACGACCAGCCACCGGTCACCATCTTGTGCTTGATGTGGATCCGGTGAGCATGGCCTGGCGGGCAGGCGATCCAGCCGCCGCGCACGCCCGCGGCCACCGACTTGGAAAGGCCACTGACGTGGAAGGTGCGGTCGGGTGCGAGCGCGGCCAGCGGCGTCTCGCGTTCCTCGACCAGGGCGCCGTAGATGGCGTCCTCGATCAGCCAAAGATTGTGACGCCGGGCAATCTCGGCGACATCCGCGCGCCTTGCCGGCGACATTTGCCCAAGCGTCGGGTTGTGCATGTCCGGCATCAGGAACAGCAGCTTGGGGTGCTGCTGGGCGCAGACGCGCTCAAGATCTTCCGGAACGGCCCCCTCGTTGTCGCAGCGTACCGCGATCGGGCGCCGGCCGATCAGCGTCGCGCTGCGGGCGAAGGAACTGTAGGTCAGGCCCTCGAACAGGATGCGGTCACCGGGTCCGGTAACCGCGGCGACGATGGCCATGATGGCGGCATGAACCCCGGTCGTCGGCACGATCGAGTCGCCGTCGGGCTCCCAGCCGCCATGAGCCAGCCATGTCTGCCCGGCCTCGCGCCAAAGTGGCGGCACGATGCGGGTGTAGCTCGCAATCTGATGCGGGCAATCAGCCACGATCTGCGCTGTTATTGTCCCGATTGTCTCCGCCTGGCCGACCTCGGGTGCCGCGGTGCTGTCGAGCAGGATAACACCCGGCCGCGGCGACACCACCCGTGTGCCCCCCATATCGGGCTTGGCCGGCACAACACCCCCAGGGAAAGGATAGGCGGCCGCCTCAGGCATCGTGTCCAAGTCATCCGCATCGCCCTGCAACGGCGGGCGGACATAGGTACCGCGGCCGACTTCGCCTGCCACAAGGCCGCGCTCCCGCACGAGAGCATAGGCCCGACCGACAGTACCGATGGTGACACCGAGGTCGAAGGCAAGGTTGCGCTGGGGCGGCAGCTTGTCCCCGGCCTTCAGAATCCCGGCGGCGATATCGTGCTCGATCTGATCGGCGAGCCGCAGATAGAGCGGACCGTGGCCGGACCGCAGATCGGGAAGCCAAATTGTCATGGTGACAAGTGAGTATATTGCGTCCTTTTCGGAGTCAATTCATTAGATTGTGTCGCTGAGGCGGGCGGTTTTATTGCGAGAGTTGAATATGGGTACAATCAAAACAATCAGGCCTGAACAGCCGCAGACAGCGTCAGCATCTGCCGATCTGGGATTGCGGACGATCGGCGCCGCGTTGCGCAGGGCATGGGCTTGGAGCCGGCAGCGCAACCGGTTGCGGCGTACGCGGCTTCAGCTTGCGGAGCTTCCGGACGAGATGCTGCGGGATATCGGCCTGACGCGATCTGCAGCCATGCGCGAAGCGCGGCGCCCGTTCTGGGATTCCGGCGACCCTCCGCGCAGCTCGAGCAACTGACGGTCGTTGTGCGCGCGTCACCGTATCAGGTCGACAGGCTGCTCGAGCCCGTAGACCACTTCGAGGATTTCGTCGAGGCGCCCGGAGACTGCTGCCTGCGCATCGTGCAGGCCGCAATTGTAGAAGTGCGGTCCGAGCGAGCGGCACAGGAAGGCGAGCAGCATCTCCGCCTCGATGGGCGTGATCTCATGGTCGAGCTCCTCCCGCAGGAAGTCGCGAACGCCGCCTGCAAGGGCCGTGCGCTCCTCCTTCGAGAGTTCGGGCACCGCAGCCATTGCCATCCCTCCGGTCGCCGCGACCCCGCTCAGGCCGCGACCTTGTGCAGCATGCTCTCGAACAGAAGCCGGCCGTCGGTGCCGCCCTGCAGCGGTTCGATGATGTTTTCGGGGTGCGGCATCATGCCGAGGACGTTGCCGCGGTCGTTGAGAACGCCGGCGATGTCGTCGATCGAGCCGTTGGGATTGGTGCCCTCGGCATAGCGGAAGGCGATCCGGTCCTCGCCCTTGAGCCGGGCCAGCGTCTCCGGATCAGCGAAATAGTTGCCGTCGTGGTGGGCAACCGGGCAGCGCCAGACCTGACCCTTCTCGAACGCCGCGGTGAAGGGGCTGGAGGTGGTCTCGGTGCGGAGCTTGACCTCCTTGCAGACGAAGGTGAGGCGCGCGTTGCGCATCAGGGCCCCGGGGAGGAGTCCCGCCTCGGTCAGCGACTGAAAGCCGTTGCAGACCCCGAGTACCAGCACGCCGCGATCGGCGGCGCGCTTGACGGCCGACATGACCGGTGAGCGGGCCGCGATCGCACCCGCGCGCAGGTAGTCGCCGTAGGAGAAGCCGCCGGGCAGCACCACGAGGTCGACGTCGGGCAGTTCGGTGTCGGCGTGCCAGACGGAGACTGGAGCGACGCCGGTGATGAGCGTGAGCGCCCGCATCATGTCGCGCTCGCGGTTCGATCCGGGGAAGGTGATGACGGCGGATTTCATGTGGGCCTCACAGCACCTCGATGGCGTAGTCCTCGATCACGGTGTTGGCGAGGAGCTTTTCGCACATGGCGGCGAGGTCCGCCTTGGCGGTTTCCGGATCGCGGCCGGACAGCACGATGTCGAACACCTTGCCCTGGCGCACGCTTTCGATACCCGAAAAGCCGAGTGCGGCAAGTCCGCCCTCGATCGCCTTGCCCTGGGGGTCGAGAACGCCGGACTTCAGCGTGACTGTGACGCGTGCCTTCATCGGACCATCCTGATCAGCGCGGTGATTTGCGTCGCTCATAGCGCGGGCGGGGGCAAAGGAAAAGGCCGCGTTGCCGCGGCCCTTCGTTTTTCACGGCGATTCGGCCTACTTGACGAGGACGGGCCCTGTTCCGGTGGGGCGGTCATTGTCGTTGAGGATGCCGAGACGGCGTGCGACTTCCTGATAGGCCTCCAGCATGCCGCCGAGGTCCCTGCGGAAGCGGTCCTTGTCGAGCTTCTCGTCGGTCTGGATGTCCCACAACCGGCAGCTGTCGGGCGAGATCTCGTCGGCGACAACGATGCGCATCATGTCGCCCTCCCAGAGCCGGCCGCATTCGATCTTGAAGTCGACCAGGCGAATGCCGACGCCGAGGAACAGGCCGGCAAGAAAGTCGTTGACGCGGATGGCGAGCGCCATCATGTCGTCGAGCTCCTGCGGGGTCGCCCAGCCGAAGGCGGTGATGTGCTCTTCCGAGACCATCGGATCGCCGAGTTCGTCGTTCTTGTAGTAAAACTCGATGATGGAGCGCGGCAGCTGGGTGCCTTCCTCGATGCCGAGCCGGCTCGACAGCGAGCCGGCTGCGACGTTACGCACAACGACCTCAAGCGGAATGATCTCGACTTCGCGGATCAGCTGCTCGCGCATGTTCAGCCGTCGCACGAAATGGGTCGGGATGCCCATCGCATTGAGATGGTTGAAGATGAATTCCGAGATCCGGTTGTTGAGGACGCCCTTGCCGTCCACGATCTCGTGTTTCTTGGCGTTGAAGGCGGTGGCGTCGTCCTTGAAATGCTGGATCAGAGTTCCGGGCTCCGGTCCCTCGTACAGGATCTTGCCCTTGCCTTCATAGATGCGCCGACGGCGGTTCATGGGGATGTACCGTGTGTGGTTGAGGAAATCCATAATGCGTGCCGGAACTCCAAATCGTTAGTCCGCCGGTGTCGGGAGGAACAGAGCCAGGGCGGATACGTCGTGCGGCCCCCGCATTGGTGGCGCGGAACCTACACGATCGCCCGCGAAAGCACAACGTGCCGGCGCCCCTGCGGCAGGCCAGGTGCTAGGCCGGGATCAGGCGCGTGATCTCGCGTTGATTTAGCCGGTCTGCGGAGCTATTCAAAGGCCCCCGGAGCGTCGTTTCTCCCACCGAGCGGAACCGCTCGGCCGGACAGGCGATGCGGAGGGCAGCGGGTCGATCACAATTTCGCGGCTGAGCCGACGCTTATGTTCGCAGATCGATCGAACACCTCCCATATGGGAAGTGGTGCGGGGGGTATCAACGATCCCGGGCACTGCATACGGACATCGGCGGGTCGCCGCGCGATGCGTCGAAGGTGGATTGTCGGAGGTCCGGGTAGGCCAGGCCGCCGGGCAGGAGTGAGGTAGGAGACAGGCTCATGAGCACGTTCAATCGGCGCGAAGAGGCGTTCGAGAACAAGTTCGCGCATGACGAGGAACTGCGGTTCAAGGCGGTCGCCCGCCGCAACAAGCTGCTCGGCCAGTGGGCTGCGGAGAAGATGGGGCTCGATCCCGAGCAGACCGATGCCTATGCCAAGGCGGTCGTCCGCTCGGATCTCGAGGAGCCGGGCGAGGAGGACGTGTTCCGGAAGATCCGCAAGGATTTTGATGACGCCGGTGTCAACCAGTCGGACCACCAGATCCGCCGCACCATGGAAGAACTAATGGCCGTCGCCATCGAGCAGATCAAGAACGAAGGCTGACGCTGCGTCGCAGCGCCATCAGCTCAGGATCAACGACGGGCCCGTTTCCGGAAGGAGGCGGGCTCGACTGGTTCTGCATTGAACTGGATCGGGTTGACCGACGCCGCCCGCACCGACATTGGGAGCGTGCCCTGCGTCACTCCGCCACGTCATGCCCTGCTGCCGACCACACGCCGCTGCAATGGCATTCGGGGCAGCGGCGCGGCGCCGCGCTTGGAAACGCATCTGCGGCTCGACCGGGACGGCGAGCCCGGGTGGTCCGACGTCAAAGCAGGTTGATCTGGCGCCGGCGGCACGGTTTGATGGCGCTCCCGGTCAACAACCGCTTCGGATCCGTCATTCCATGCCCTCTTCCCGTCCTTCGCTTGCCGCCCGGCTTCGCGCCGGAGAAACCATTGTCACCGCCTGGTGCGGGCTGCCTGCGCCGTCCGTCGTCGAAGCGCTTGCGCGCGCCGGCTACCCTTCGGTGACGCTCGACATGCAGCACGGCCAGCACGATCTTGCCTCGACGCGCGACGGCATGTCGGCCGCGGTGCTCGGCGGCGCGCATCCGGTGGCCCGTCCCCAGGTCGACGACTTCGGCATGGTCAGCCGGCTGCTCGACCTCGGGGCCGAGATGATCATCATGCCGATGGTGAACTCGGTGGAGGACGCACTGGCATTGGTCGGGGCGGCAAAGTACCCTCCCGTGGGAGCGCGGAGCTGGGGACCGCATCGCGGCGCCACGCTGCTCGGACACCAACCGCCGGAGTACCTGAAGATCGCCAACACCGAAACGCTGGCGCTGGCGATGATTGAAACGCCGGCGGCAATCGAGGCGCTGCCGGACATTCTCAGCGTCGATGGGCTCGACGGCGTCTTTGTCGGCCCGAGCGACTTGTCCCTGACCCTTTCGGGCGGTGCCGGGCTCGATCCGAGCGGCGCAGAGACGCAAGGGGCGGCGGCGCGGATCGCCAGCGCCACGGTTGCGGCCGGCAAGATTGCGGGAATCTTCTGCAACTCGGTCGAAGACGCCAAAGCCGCCCAGGCGATGGGCTTCCGCTTCATGTCGCTCGGCACCGATCTTGGGCTTCTGACCGGTGCGGCGCAGGGAATGCTCAAGGCGTTCTGCTGATCGGCCCTGCCGCGGCCATCGCCCGCTTTCGGCCGCGGCACCGGCGGAGATCGGCCCAGGCGATCCGGCATCCGCTTTTCGCGCAGCGCAGAACGGGCAGCGACGTAACGCCGTCTGCGTCCATTGCGCCCGCGGCTCGCCCTGGCTGCTGCTTTTTGCTGTGTCAGTCGGACGGCCGCGCCTTCCGCATCGCGTCACTGCAGGCGGAATTCGCCATCGATCGCCCGGAAGTCTGCGGGGCGTACAAGAAGGTTGTGGGCAACGGTCACGGATTGAAGCGGGCCGTCGATTTTCTCCTGCCAGAAAGTCAGGAACCGCTTCAACTCGGGGAACTCCGGATAAAGGTCGTATTCCTGCCAGATGAATTCCTGCAGCAGCCGACGATGATCTGGCATGCGATAGAGGATCTGAGCGGTGGTAATGCCGTAGCCTTCGATCCGGCGCCGGAATTCCGTCGAAACCGACATGGAAACCTCCAGAACGTTGCTGACACGGTCACTACAGCAGGCTTGTAGAGGTTGCGCAAGCCATCTTTTTGGCTTTTGTGAACGATTTCAGTGCATTAGCAGCATTTGGGGCTGAGTGCTGACAGTGCTTCAAGGATATTGGCACTCGTTCAGTGAGAGTGCTAATATCGGCATCGCAAGCCCGCGAAGGGGTGCAATCCGCTCCCCCCACTAAGGGAGCCGCGCGGCGCATTTGACCCGCGCCGCGCACGATCTCAACCAGTTGGAATCATAGGAGGAAGCTTCATGAAGTTCCGTCCTTTGCACGACCGTGTCCTGGTTCGGAGGATCGAGGCGGACGAAAAGACCGCCGGCGGCATCATCATTCCCGACACCGCAAAGGAGAAGCCGCAGCAGGGCGAGGTAATCGCCGTTGGCTCGGGCGTACGCGACGAGAAGGGTGAGCTGGTCGCGCTCGATGTCAAGGTCGGCGACGTGGTGCTGTTCGGAAAATGGTCCGGCACGGAGATCAAGCTCGAGGGCGAGGATCTGCTGATCATGAAGGAAAGCGACATCCTGGGCATCCTTGAGTCTGCCGCCGAGCGCAAGGCCGCCGCCTGATACCTATTTTGTCCAAGATCGGAGTCCAATATCGTTACGTCTGAAGGAGTGACGAAACATGGCTGCCAAGGAAGTCAAGTTTTCGACCGAGGCGCGCGAGAAGCTGCTGCGAGGTGTCGACATTCTGGCCGATGCGGTGAAGGTCACGCTCGGCCCGAAGGGGCGAAACGTCGTTATTGAAAAGTCGTTCGGCGCGCCGCGCATCACCAAGGATGGTGTGGCCGTGGCCAAGGAGATCGAGCTGGCCGACAAGCTCGAGAACATGGGCGCCCAGATGGTGCGCGAAGTCGCCAGCAAGCAGCATGACGCCGCGGGCGATGGCACGACAACCGCGACCGTGCTGGCCCAGGCGATCGTCAAGGAAGGCGCCAAGGCGGTGGCCGCCGGCCTGAATCCGATGGACCTGAAGCGCGGCGTCGACCTTGCCGTGGACGCAGTCGTTGCGGACCTGAAGAAGAACGCCAAGAAGGTGACGTCCAACAGCGAGATCGCTCAGATCGGGACGATCTCGGCCAACGGCGACACCGAGATCGGCCGCATGATCGCCGAGGCCATGGAGAAGGTGGGCAACGAGGGCGTCATCACGGTCGAGGAGACCAAATC
>CAYXAA010000050.1:0-26703 GCA_964462985.1 uncultured Hyphomicrobiales bacterium
CGCCGAGTCCCCTCAAACCTCCGGCCCGAACGGGTTCGGAGCAATTCGTGCTGGCGATCCATCTCATCGGGCGTCTTACCGCCCCATCATTCTCCGGAGTCTCGCCTGCCGATGCGCGGCATGCGGCCAGAATGAGGGGGCCGCAAGTGGCGCCGGCCGGCGTTCTCAGTGCAGCTCGACGTCGCGCGGGCGGTACGTGCCGTCGTCGCGGGTCTCGAAAATGTCGTCGATCTGAGGATGGCGCATCGGCTCGCCGGTGTCGTCGGGCAGAAGGTTCTGCTCCGAGACATAGGCGATGTATTCCGTCTCGCTGTTTTCGGCGAGCAGGTGATAGAAGGGCTGGTCGCGCCGCGGCCGCACGTCCTCGGGGATCGCCTCCCACCATTCCTCGGTGTTGCTGAAGGTCGGATCGACGTCGAAAATTACGCCACGGAACGGATAGATCCGGTGGCGAACCACCTGGCCGATGCCGAATTTCGCCGTGCGTACTTTCTGCATGTCCATAATCCGCGCTCCGGGGCCCGCTTCATGCGGCGCGGGCGTCTGACCGTCACGCCCCTTCATCCTGCCGCAGGCGTGTTCCACCGATCGGAACACCGATGGCCGTCGGATTCATCTCTCCCAGGCTCGATCGCTACCATCGCGCTCTAAGCGCACAACAGCGCCGTGCTGTCAACCCGGCTCCGGTGCCGGCTCGTCCGCTGCGCCGTAGATTTCCACCAGTTCCGGATCCTTGGTCGCGACGAGACGCGCAAGGTCAAGGATCACCTTGGCCTGCTTCCACGTGGCGTCGTCCTGCATCTTACCGTCGATCATCACGGCGCCGCTGCCGTCCGGCATGGCCTCCACGATGCGCCGTGCGAAAGCGACCTCCTCCGGCGCCGGGCTGAACACCCGCTTGGCGATCGCGATCTGGCTCGGGTGCAGCGTCCAGGCGCCGAGGCAGCCAAGGAGAAAGGCATTGCGGAACTGGGCCTCGCAGGCTGCCACATCGGAAAAATCGCCGAACGGTCCGTAGAACGGCTTGATGCCGGCCGACGTGCACGCATCGACCATCTTCGCGACCGTGAAATGCCAAAGATCCTGTTGATATGCGGTGCGGGGGCCATCCCCGCTGGCGTCCGCCAGCACCGCATAGTCGGGATGGCCGCCGCCGACCCGGGTCGTCTTCATGCCACGCGAGGCGGCAAGATCGGCCGGGCCGAGGCTCATGCCGTGCATGCGCGGGCTCGCGGTGGCGATGGCATCGACATTTTTCACGCCTTCGGCCGTCTCGAGGATGGCGTGGATCAGGATCGGCCGGCCAATGCCGGCGCGGGCTTCGAGCTGTGCCAGCAGCTGATCGAGGTAATGGATGTCCCAGGGTCCTTCCACCTTGGGCAGCATGACGACATCGAGTTTGTGGCCGACGGTGGGCACGATCTCCATCAGGTCGTCGAGCGCCCATGGGCTGTTGAGACAGTTGATCCGGGTCCAGAGACCAGTGGTGCCGAAGTCATTGTCGCGGGCCATGTCGATGAAGCCGCGGCGGGCAGCATCCTTCTGGTCGGCAGGAATTGCGTCCTCCAGATTGCCGAGAATGACGTCGACCTTGGTGATCAGCTCCGGCACCTTGGCCCGCATCTTGTCGATGTGTGGCGGCACGAAATGGATCATGCGCTCGAGCCGGACGGGAAGCTCGCGGTAGGGCGCCGGGGCTCCAATGGCGAGCGGTTGGTAGAAGGCGCGGGGCGTCTTCACGGGTCGATCTCCTGCTGTCGGGCGGCGCCGCGGTCATCCGTCAGGATATAGCGGTTCTGCCGCAGCGCAAAAAATCCGACGATCGGAGGAGGGAGAGAGCGGGGGTGATCATGGGGCGCCCAGATCGCCCGCTGGCGCCGAGCCCTACACCCACTTCCGATGGATCCACATCCACTGCTCGGGATATTCGCGGATCCAGCACTCGAACACGGCGTGCAGCCGCTCCGTCGCCACTGCGATGTCGGCCCTGCGGTCGGCGGTAACGGGATAGTCGACGACGCAGGCGTGCAGGCGGAACCGGACGCCGCCCTCGCGAATCACGCGGCAGGCGATCAGCGGCACCCGGGCGGAGCGGGCAACGCTCGCCGGAAAAGGGTTGGCCCAGGCCGGGCGGCCGAAGAACGGCACACGGATGCCGCGCACATCGCGCAGGTCGCCAACGAAGGCGGCCATGCCGCCGGACTTGGCCGCCGACAGCAGCCTGCGGGCCGTTTCATGGCCCTTGGGCAACAGGCCGGCCGGGTAGAGCGGGCTGCGCAGCCTGTGCAGCTCGGCGTCCGACAGAGGGTTCCTGAGCGCCTGATAGACGCCAGCCGGGCCGTGCCCAGCCTCCAGTGCGGCAAGCGCGCTGAGTTCCCAGTTGCCACTGTGCAGGGTGACCACCACCGACCCGCCGGTACCGATTGCGTCCTTGGCCTCGGCCGTGTCGTAGACGAAGCGCTCGGGCAACCGGGCGAGCCGGTCGAGCTGCAGCGTCTCTGCCATAACCTGGCCGAGGTTCTCCCACATCGCCCGGGCAATCCGATCGCACTCCTTTTCAGACTTTTCGGGAAAAGCGGCCCGAAGGTTCGCGATCGCCCGGCGATGGCGCTGATTGAACGGCGCAACGGCACGCCAGATCCGGCCGCTCAATGCGGAGGCGGTGTCGAGCGGCAACAGGCGTACCAGCACGATAACGGCCTTCAGGCCGAGCCATTCCGCGCGGAAGCGCAGCCGTTCGAGCAGGGATCCCATTCGCTTCACACGTCCAATCGTCCCCGGGCGCCGCCACCGCGCAGATGCCGTCCGAGCCTGGGAGAGGGCCTGCCTCGCCGTTGACCGGTCCGGCCGAACCCGATACAGCATTAACCGACGAAAGCGAGCGCTCCAGGGGAGGCGGTGCGCTCATCTCATTGATCCGTCGCGTATTCCAGCCGCCGAACAAACGTCGGACGCAGAGACGCGGCAGCCTGCGGTCATTACCGGACCGTCTCACTGATGGCAACCTCCCGCGCAAGGGCTCAAGCGGACCGTCATGACAAACGTCATCTCCCTTGCGCTGCCGTTCTTCGGTCTGATCTTTCTCGGTGTTGCGGCAGGCAAGCTGCGCAAGATCCCGGCCGAAGGACTGGGATGGATGCAGTTCTTCGTCATCTACATCGCGCTCCCGGCGCTGTTCTTCCGACTGCTTGCCCAGACGCCCGTCGAGGAGCTGACCAACATCGGCTATGTCGCGGCAACCACCTTCGCGACCTACAGCGCCTTCGCGCTCGCGTTCTGCATCGGCGTGCTCGCCTCCGGCGGCAACATTCCGGAAGCCACGATCCAGGCGCTCGCAGGCTCCTATTCCAACATCGGCTACATGGGACCCGGCCTGACGCTCGCGGTACTCGGACCGGCGGCAGCGGTGCCGACGGCGCTGATCTTCTGCTTCGACAACATTCTCCTCTTCACGCTGGCGCCTTTGATGATGGCTGTCGGCGGTACGGAGAACGAACCGCTGCTCAAGGCGACGCTGACGGTCCTGAAGCGGATCTTCACCCATCCCTTCATCGTGGCCACCATCGCCGGCGTGCTGGCCGCGGCGGTCGAGTTCGAGCCGCCGGAGGCACTCGATACGCTGCTGACCTTTCTCAGCAATGCGGCGGCGCCCTGTGCCCTGTTTGCGATGGGGGTGACGGTCGCGCTGCAGCCACTGGGCCGGATGCCGGCCGAACTCCCGGTGGTGCTGGCGATCAAGCTGGTCGTCCACCCGATCATCGTGTTCCAGCTGCTGCAGTGGATCGGCGGCTTCAACCCGGTGTGGGTGGCCACAGCTGTGCTGATGGCCTGTCTGCCGCCGGCGGCGAACGTTTTCGTCATTGCCCAGCAATACGGGGTCTATGTCCAGCGGGCCTCGAGCGCGGTGCTGATCGGGACCATCGCCTCGACCGTAACGGTCACCGGCTTCATGTATGCGATCACCAGCGGCTGGCTGGTGCCGCGCTGAGCTCATCGGGGCCCCACCTGAGGACGGAGGAACTGTGCCATGGGCGATCTGCCGCTCTCCGGCGTCACGGTGCTTGATTTCACCACGCTTCTGCCGGGCCCGCTGGCGACACTGATGCTGGCCGAAGCGGGCGCGGACGTCATCAAGATCGAGAAGCCGGGTGGCGAGGACATGCGGGCCTTTCCGCCGTTCGTCGGCGGCACGTCTGCCGCCTTTGCACTGCTCAACCGCGGCAAACGCTCGATCGAACTTGACCTCAAGGATGCCGCCGCGCGCGAGCGCCTGGCGTCGATGATTGCCGGGGCCGACGTTCTGGTGGAGCAGTTCCGTCCCGGGGTGATGGACCGTCTCGACCTCGGCTACGATGCTGTCTCGGCGCTCAATCCCCGGCTGATCTACTGTTCGATCACCGGGTATGGCCAGCATGGTCCGCGGGCTGGCGAAGCGGGGCACGACCTCAACTATCTGGCGCTGACAGGGCTGCTCGCGCTCTCCTGCGGCCGGGGCGAGGGCACGGTGTTGCCGCCGACCCAGATTGCCGACATCGGTGGCGGCAGCTTTCCCGCTGTCACCAACATCCTGTTGGCGCTGCTGCAGCGCGAGCGGACGGGACGGGGCGGCCGGATCGACATTGCCATGGCGGACGCCATGTTCACCTTCGCCGTCTTCGCCTATGCCGAACTCGGCGCCACCGGGCGCGCGCCGGAAGACGGCGCGGCGCTTCTGACCGGCGGCTCGCCGCGCTACCGGCTCTATCGGGCCCGCGACGGTGCGCTGATCGCCGTGGGGGCGCTGGAGGAGAAGTTCTGGCAGGCGTTCTGTGCCGCGATCGATCTGGCACCGGACTTCCGTAACGACCGGCGCGATCCCGTCGCCACGACGGACGCGGTGGCGGCGATCATCGCGTCCCGCGATGCGGCCGACTGGGAGCCGGTTCTGGCGGCGGCGGACTGCTGCGCGACGCGGGTGCGCACCCTCGATGAGGCGATGGCAGACCCGCATTTCGCCGGACGCGGACTGTTTGGTCGCACGGTCAGCAGCGGGGACGGCGTTGTTCCGGCCCTCGTGGTGCCGATCGCGGAACCGTTGCGCGATCCGGCATCGGAGCGGGGTGCTCCCGCCCTCGGAATGACGGTAGACGACGTCACGCCAACGGCAGACCGCGCATGAGCCGGGGACGGGCGAGCATCGGGGCAATGCCTTCGCGCATCAGGAATCGGCGCAACGGCCCGACGCGGCCGGCGAGATAGAGCCCGAAGCTGCGCCCGGCCTGGACCGGCAGCAGGTCGCTCAGCAGGGAGCGGTTGAGCAGGTCGACGGCAGCGGTGCGCGACAGGATGTCGGGGCGACGCATCCGCTCGTAGCGGGCGAGAACATCGGCCGCGCCGATATCTCGGCCGTGCGCCTTGGCCTCGGCAACGATTTCCCCAAGCATGGCGACGTCGCGCAGGCCAAGATTGAGGCCCTGCGCACCGATGGGCGGGAAGACATGGGCAGCCTCGCCGATGAGCCCGACCCGATCTGCCACGACCCGTTTCGCCGTCATGCCGCCAAGGGGAAAGCTCTGACGCGTTGAAGACACCGTCATCGCCCCATAGATCGAACAGGCACGTCGCTCGATCTCGACAGCGAGCGCGGCGTCGCTGAGCGCCATCAGTTCCTCCACCGTCTCCGGCCGCTCGACGCACACCAGCGACGAGCGCCGGCCGGGCAGGGGAACCAGCGTGAACGGCCCGGTCCGGGTATGGAACTCGGTAGAGTGATCGCGGTGGGGCACCCGGTGATCGAGGTTGAGCACCAGGGCGCTCTGTGGGTACCGCCACTCCGAGACCTCGATTCCGGCCGCCTCCCGCACCCGCGACCGGCGGCCGTCGGCTCCGACCACCAGCGCGGCGTGGACAGATGCGCCGCCATCGAGCGCGAGGATCGCCCGGTCTCCGGAGATGGAGACATCGCAAACGCGGCTCTCCAGCCGCGTCAGCCGCGCTTCGTGGCCGCAGGCTTCGGCAAGCACGGCATTGAGGTCGCGGTTCTCGATGTTGTAGCCGAAGGCCGGCAGCTTCAGTTCACTGGCATTGAACACCACTTCCGGCGCGCGGATCAGCCGATCGGTGGCGTCGACGATCCGCATGTGGGCGAGGGGCGCGGCCTTGGGCACAATCGCCTCCCAAAGGCCGAGAGCCTTCAGCATTTCGACGGAGGATTCGAGCAGGGCCGTGGTGCGGCCGTCGCTGGCTGCGGCGGGCGGCGCAATCAGCACGGTGTCAAAGCCGTGGCGCGCGAACAGGATCGCCGCCGCCATGCCCGACGGTCCCGCGCCCGCCACGGCGATCTGTGCCTCCGTGACACCGTGTTCCGGCGCCTGACCCTTGCGTGCTTTAGCCATGGATTTGTTCCGCGCCCGCTGCAACTGCCTGAAGAATGGCCATCCAGCGCCTGATTGCAAGCCTGCGCCGATTGCCGTGTGCGTCATCGTGCCGATCGTGCTGTGATGGCAAATCCGCTATGGGTTGAACAGGTCAATCGTCCAGGGAACCGCATGATCATGAGCAAGGCGGACGCCGCATCGCGTTCGGACCTCGGCAGCAGGAGACCGACGCATCCCGGAGCGATTCTCCGACGTCCGGCACTGGTGGTCTATGTCGCGGTCGGTTCGCTCGCGGCAATTGGTTGGACGTATCTTGCCGCCATGGTGGCGGCAATGGTGCCGGCGATGGACATGGCCGAGCTCGGGCCGGGCATGCAGGTCTTCAACGCTTTCAACCTGTTCTCCGGACTGTCGCCAGAGCTGCGCGCGGCGCTTGCGGCGCTCTGCCTGCCGACCAGCGCGACAAGCTTCGGCATGCCGGCCGCCTCTGGCTGGGGCGCCCTCGATCTGGCGCTGGTCTTCGTGATGTGGGTGATGATGGTGCTGGCGATGATGCTGCCGACGGCCGCGCCGATGCTCGCTGCCGTCGCCGGGCGTGCCGAGGCCGCCGGGGCGCGCTCAGCCGTGCCGACCCTCGGGGCCGCGCTGGGATATCTGACGGTCTGGTCGGCATTCGCTGCGATCGCCACCCTGGCGCAATGGGGGCTCACGGCGGCCGGTGCGGTGTCGCCGATGATGGCCCCGGCAACGACAGTCTTTGCCGGTACAGTGCTCGTTGCCGCCGGGATCTATCAGTTCACGCCGGCGAAACGCGCCTGCCTGCGGCGCTGCAGGCGACCGGTACGGCTCGCGGGTGGGCGGACAGGCGGCTTCCGCGTGGGACTGGAGCACGGGGTGCTGTGCTTCGGATGCTGCTGGGCGCTGATGGCCGTGATGTTCGCCACCGGCATCATGAACGTGCTGTGGATCGCCGTGCTGTCAATTGTCATGGTGGTTGAACGAACCGTATTTACCGATTGGATTCCTTATGTAATTGGAATGAGTCTTCTTGTTTGGGGCATGACGGTTCTTGCCGTCGGGGCGCCCGGCCAGGCCCTGCTCACCGGCTGACCCTTCGGGTGTCTCTCGGCCGGGGCCGCATGCTGTTCTTACGCAGGAATACTTAAGAGCCCCTAGCGCATCTCCGTACCGGCTGATATCCGTCGCGTTGTTGGAAGGCCGCCGTGTCGCGACAGTTCGGCGACGGAGATAGCGCTATGGAATGGATGACCGATCCGGCAATCTGGGCGAGCCTTCTGACCCTGACGGTCATGGAAATCGTCCTTGGCATCGACAACATCGTCTTCATCTCGGTGATCGTCGGCCGCCTCGAGGCCGCGCAGGCCAAGCGGGCGCGGCAGATCGGCCTGGCGCTCGCCCTCATCTTCCGCATCATCCTGTTGTCGATGCTGACGCTGCTGATCGGGCTGACGGAGCCGGTGTTCACCGTGTTCGGCGAAGGCGTGTCGTGGCGCGACATCATCCTGCTTGCCGGCGGTCTGTTCCTGCTCATCAAGGGCACGCATGAAATTCACAAGGAGATCGAAGGAGACGAAGAAGGCACCGAACAGTCTGCCGGGCGCAGCTTCATGGCGGTGATTGCCCAGATCATCGGCATCGACCTGGTCTTCTCGGTCGATTCAATCATCACTGCGATCGGCATGGCCGAACACATCGGGGTTATGGTCGCGGCCGTGGTGATCGCCATGATCTGCATGTACGTCGCTTCCGGCACGATTGCGGCCTTCATTCGCGAGCACCCCACGACCAAGATGCTGGCGCTGGCGTTCCTGCTCCTGATCGGTGTCGCACTCGTTGCCGACGGCCTCGGTTTCCATATTCCGCGCGGTTACATCTACTTCGCCATGGCATTCTCCGCCGGCGTCGAGATGATCAACGTCGTGGCAAAGTCAAAGCGAAAGGCGGCGCGGGGCGACCACTCAGCCTGAGACCGGGCGTTCCGGAGCGAGCGACTGTTCAGCGTCCCCACCTTGTCGGGAGGCGTTTGCCTCGTCATGATCCCATCCAACAGGAGGACGGCAACCGCCCCGTTCAGGCGGTCCGACCTGCATCGCTTCAGGAGGAAACTATGGTTCAAGCGATTCGCGTTCACGAGGTCGGCGGACCCGAGGTGATGCGCTACGAAGAAGTCGAGGTGCCGGCGCCCGGTCCGGGCGAGGCGCGTATCCGGCACACCGCGATCGGGCTCAACTTTCTGGACACCTACTACCGCACGGGGCTTTATCCGGCGCCGGACGGACTGCCCTTCATCCCTGGCAGCGAGGGAGCCGGCACGGTCACGGCCATGGGCGAGGGGGTAAGCGGACTTTCGATCGGCGACCGGATCGCCTATGTCGGCCCTCTCGGCGCCTACGCCGCCGAGCGTGTCATTCCCGCCGACCGGCTCGTGAAGATTCCGGACGGCGTAGACGACAGGACAGCGGCCGCCATGATGCTGAAAGGCATGACGGCGCGTTACCTGCTCAGGCGGACCTTCCGCGTCGGCCCGGACACCACGGTGCTGTTCCACGCTGCTGCCGGCGGCGTCGGATTGATCGCGGGCCAGTGGGCTGCCCACCTCGGCGCAACGGTCATCGGCACCGTCGGGTCCGAGGAGAAGGCGGAACTCGCCCGGGCCAACGGCTACACCCACGTGATCAACTACCGCACGGAGAATTTCGTCGAACGCGTCCGGGAGATCACGGGCGGGCGGCTGTGCGACGTGGTCTATGATTCGGTCGGGCAGGACACCTATCCGGGCTCGCTCGACTGCCTGAAGCCGCTCGGCATGTGGGTGCTGTTTGGCCAGTCCTCTGGTCCGATCAAGGATTTCAACCTCGGCCTGCTCGCCCAGAAGGGGTCGCTGTTTGCAACCCGGCCGACCCTGTTTACCTATATTGCCAAACGTTCCGACCTTGAGGAGACGGCCAGTGACCTCTTCGAGGTGGTCGGATCCGGTGCGGTGAAAATCGCCATCAATCAGGAGTATGCGCTTGCCGACGCCGTGCAGGCGCACAAGGATCTGGAAGGGCGCAAGACAACGGGGGCCACGGTGCTGGTGCCGTGAGGAGGTGAAACCGCCGTTCCTTCGGCGGCGATCTTGTTAGCGGCCGAAACAGATAGCGGGGGTGCAGGAATCCTGCACCTTCCCTTGCGCTGTGGTGAAGGGGCGCCGGTATATGCCGGGATCGGAGCGCCTCGAGCCTTCCTCACCACGCCGAGACCGTGGACGGAACCGGCACCCCGCAAATCTACGCTAGTCCCGCGTCGCCGGATGGTGCAGCATATTTGCGCGTGCCTAGATCGCAGGCGATTCAGGGTAGGGGCTTGCCGTTGGAATGAAGGGGACGGAGAATTGGGCCGGCTGACGACACATGTTCTCGACACGGCGCTCGGCCGACCGGCCGAGGGGCTGGCGATCGAACTGTGGCGCATGGACGACGTGCCGAGGCATGTCAGGACGGCCACGACCAACGCGGACGGCCGTGTCGATACACCCCTGCTACAGGGAGAGGACATGACCTGCGGGGTCTATGAGCTCCGATTCGCCGCAGGCGCTTATCTGAGGGCACGCGGCGTCACGCTTCCCGAACCGGCCTTCCTCGATGTGGTGCCGATCCGCTTTGGCATCGCCGACCGTGATGGGCACTACCACGTGCCGCTGCTGCTGTCGCCATACGGCTATTCGACCTATCGCGGGAGCTGAGGCGCATGCGCAAATCGATCCGCTTCCTGCATCGCGGCGCGGTGGTGGAGCTCACGGAGGTCGGACCGACCGAGACGGTGCTCGACTACCTGCGGCTGCGGGCTGGGCTCACCGGCACCAAGGAGGGCTGTGGGGAAGGGGATTGCGGTGCCTGCACGGTAGCTCTCGGCAGGCTTGTCGACGGCCGGTTGATCTACCAGCCCATCAATGCCTGCATTCAGTTTCTCGGCATGATCGACGGCGCCGAACTGGTGACGGTGGAGGATCTTGCCGCGGACGGCCGGCTGCATCCGGTGCAACAGGCGCTGGTCGATGCCCATGGCTCGCAGTGCGGCTTCTGCACACCCGGCTTCGTCATGAGCCTGTTCACGCTCTACCACGCACCGCATGCGGAGGCGGACCGCAAGACGGTGACCGACTGGCTCGCCGGCAACCTTTGCCGCTGTACCGGATATCGGCCCATTGTCGATGCTGCGCTCGCCTCGTGTTTCGACGCGGCGGATGATGCCTTTTCCTGGCGCGCCCACGAGACGCGGGCCGCGCTCAACGCGCTCGCCGACGGACGCGACGTGTTCATCGGCAACGACGAGCGATTTTTTGCAGCGCCGGCGACCGTGGAGGGGCTTGCCGAGCTTTATGAAGCTCATCCCGATGCAACGATCGTGGCGGGGGCCACCGATGTCGGCCTTTGGGTCACCAAGCAGCTCCGCGATTTGCCCAAGATCATCTGGCTCGGGCGCGTCGAGGGTCTCGACCGGGTCGAGATGACGAGCGGTGGCCTGCTGCTCGGCGCGGCGGCAACCTTCGCCGCAGTCGAGCCGCATCTCTCCCGCTTCGACCCCGATCTTGCCGAATTGTGGCGGCGAGTCGGATCCAAACAGGTGCGCGCCTCCGGGACGGTCTGCGGAAATATCGCTAACGGCTCCCCGATCGGCGACAGCCCGCCGGCCCTCATGGCGCTCGGCGCCACGCTGGAACTTCGCCAGGGCGCGGCGGCACGCACCCTGGCGCTCGAAGACTTCTTTCTCGATTACGGCAAGCAGGATCGCAGACCTGGCGAGTTCGTCACCGGTCTTTATGTGCCGCGGCTCGATCCCGATCAGGTGTTCCGCTGCTACAAGATTTCCAAACGGTTCGACCAGGACATCTCGGCGGTGCTCGGCGCATTCCGCTTTACGATCGACGCGGGTCGCATCACCGAGGCGCGGATCGCCTATGGCGGCATGGCCGCGACGCCGAAGCGGGCGCGCGGAGCCGAGAGCGCGCTGATCGGGGCAAATCCGGCCGAACCGTCGAGCTGGGCCGTGGCGGTGCGGGCGCTCGCCGACGACTTCAGCCCGATCGGAGACATGCGGGCGAGCGCCGGCTATCGACGCGAGGTCGCCCGCGCATTGCTTGCCAAGGCATTGGTGGAGGCCGGTGGCACCTCGGACCGGCGCACCCGGATCGTCGGCTACAGGGAGCAGGACGATGCGGCCTGACCGCCCTCCGCACGAATTTGCCGAGGTCCACCAGCCCCGGCCCCACGACAGTGCCAAGAAGCACGTCACGGGTGCGGCGACCTATGTCGACGACATCCGCGAGCCAGCCGGGCTGCTTCACGTCGTCCCGGGCTGGGCGCGCGATCATGTCCGCGGCAAGGTCCGAAGTCTCGGCCTTGACGAGGTCCGCGCCGCCCCCGGCGTCGTCGCCGTTCTGACGGCGGAGGATATTCCAGGCAGGAACGACTGCTCACCATCGCTTGGCGATGACCCGGTACTGGCAGAAGGCGAGATCCAGTTCTTCGGCCAGGTGTTGTTCGCCGTCGTTGCGACGAGCCGCGACGCGGCGCGCCGCGCGGCCCGGCTGGCGCGGATCGAGGTCGACCCGCTGCCGCCCGTCATCACGGTCGAGGACGCGCTCGAAGCCGACGTGACGGTGATGCCGGATTACCAGTTTCGCCGTGGATCGCCAGAGACCGGGCTTGCCACTGCCGAGGAGACCCTGTCGGGCACGATGCGCATCGGCGGCCAGGAGCATTTCTACCTCGAAGGCCAGGTGGCGATGGCGGTGCCCGGCGAGGACGGCGACATGCTCGTCTACAGCTCCAACCAGCATCCGTCCGAGGTGCAGCATCTCGTCGCCCGGGCGCTCGACGTGCCGGACGCCGGCGTCACCGTCGAGGTGCGGCGCATGGGCGGCGGCTTCGGCGGCAAGGAATCCCAGGCGGCGCAATGGGCGGTGATCGCAGCGCTGGCGGCGCGGGCAACCGGGCGGCCGTGCAAGCTGCGGCTTGACCGTGACGATGACATGATCATGACCGGCAAGCGCCACGACTTCCGGGTCGACTGGACGGTCGGGCACGACGGCGAAGGCCGGATTCGCGCCGTTGACATGCGGTTCTACGCCCGTTGCGGCTACTCGGCGGACCTCTCGCTCGGTGTCGTCGACCGCACCATGTTCCACGCCGATTCGAGCTATTTCTACCCCGATGCATTGATTCATTCGCGCCGGCTCAAGACCGACACCTGCTCCAACACCGCCTTTCGCGGCTTCGGCGGGCCGCAGGGGATGCTTGCAGCCGAGCGAATGATCGATGCCATCGCGATCACCCTCGGCAAGGATCCTCTCGACGTCCGCAAGCAGAACTTCTATGGCCCCGGCCGCGATATCACGCCCTATGGCATGGCCGTTGAAGAGCACGCCACTTTGCACGCCATTGTCGATGAACTGGAGCAAACCGCGGACTATCGGCGCCGGCGCAAGGAGATTGCCGCCTTCAACGCCTCGAGCCACATCCTGAAGAAGGGGCTGGCGCTGACCTCGG
This sequence comes from uncultured Hyphomicrobiales bacterium, assembly GCA_964462985.1. Lineage (GTDB taxonomy): Bacteria > Pseudomonadota > Alphaproteobacteria > Rhizobiales > Stappiaceae > CAYXAA01. The sequence goes on from CAYXAA010000050.1 coordinate 12,908, forward strand.
TGAAGTTCGGCATCTCGTTCACGTTGAAGCACCTCAACCAGGCCGGCGCGCTGGTCCATCTTTACACTGACGGCTCAATCCACCTGAACCACGGCGGCACCGAGATGGGCCAGGGCCTGTTCCAGAAGGTCGCCCAGGTCGTCGCCGAGGAGTTCGGCGTCACGCCGGACAAGATCCGCATCACGGCGACCAACACCGCGAAGGTACCGAACACCGGGCCGACCGCCGCCTCCTCGGGCACCGACCTCAATGCCATGGCGGCCAAGCGTGCCGCCGCAACCATCAAGCAGCGGCTTGTCGCCTTTGCCGCCGAGCGCTACCAGGTCCGGCCGGAGACGATCGATTTCGGCGGCAACGCCGTGCTGATCGGCCGCGAGGTCGTGCCGCTGGCCAAGCTCGCCAGGGAAGCGCACCTGGAGCGGATCCAGCTGTCGGCGACCGGGTTTTATGCCACTCCCCACATCACCTGGGACCGGCCGACGGCGAGCGGCCGTCCGTTCCTCTATTTCGCCTTCGGCGCCGCCTGCTCAGAGGTGACGATCGACACCATGACCGGCGAGATGCGAATCGACCGCGTCGACGTCCTCCACGACGTCGGCCGATCGATCAATCCGGCGATCGATATCGGCCAGATCGAGGGCGGCTTCGTCCAGGGCATGGGCTGGCTCACCACAGAGGAGCTTTATTGGGACGAGGTGGGCCGGCTGCGCACCCATGCCCCATCGACCTACAAGATCCCGACCGCCTCGGATGTGCCGGAGCATTTTCAGGTGCGGCTCTACGCGTCCGAAGGCAACCCCGAGGATACGATCTACCGCTCGAAGGCGGTCGGCGAGCCGCCGCTCATGTTGGCAAATTCGGTGTTCTCGGCGATCGTCGACGCCGTCGCGAGCCTTCGGCCGGGCCAGGTGCCGGATCTCGATGCGCCGGCAACGCCCGAAGCCATCCTGCGTGCGGTGGCCAAGATGAAGCGGGGGGCGGCGGCATGAGCGGCAGCACCATCTGGGGTGCGGTGCGCGATGCAATCGAAGCCACCGGCGCCTGCGCTCTCGTCACCGTGCTCGGCGTCGAGGGCTCAAGCCCACGCGAGACCGGGGCGCGCATGGTGGTGTGGCCCGACGGTCGTTTCTCCGGTACGATCGGCGGCGGCGCGCTCGAATTTCGGGCGATCGCGATGGCTGCCAGGCTTGCCGCCGCGGGCGAGGAGGGGCTGTGGACGGAAGGCTTCTCGCTTGGTCCGGACCTCGGTCAGTGCTGCGGCGGCAGGGTCCGGCTTGCGATCGAGGTCGTGACCGCCGCGCGGCGCGCCGAGGTGGACAGTCTTGCAGCCGCGGAGGCGGAGGGGCGGTTCACGACCCGCGCCGTCGTGTCGGCCGAGGGTCGGGTCGGGCCACGCGAACCGATCGACGGCGATCGGGAGATTGCCATCCGGCTCCGGCCGGGCGAACTCGTCGAAACCTTCGGCGCCGAGACCACGCCGGTCGTGCTTTTCGGCGCCGGACATGTCGGCCGGGCGCTGGTGCTGGCCCTGGCGCCGCTGCCGTTCCGGGTGACCTGGGTCGACGGCCGGCCGGACGCTTTTCCCGCCCGGGTTCCCGCGTCTGTCCGGTGTGTGGCGGCCGAAGATCCAGCACCCGTTCTGGCGCAGGCGCCCGACGGGGCCATGATCCTGGTGATGACCCACAGCCATGCCCTAGACCAGGCGGTCGTCCATGCAGCATTGGGCGAGGGACGGTTTGCCTATGTCGGCATGATTGGCAGCCGCACCAAGCGGGCGCGGATCCGCTCTCGGCTCAAGGCTTCCGGACTCACAGAAGCCGCCTTGTCGCCGTTCGTATGCCCGATCGGCCTGCCGGCGATCCGCTCCAAGCACCCGGCGGCGATCGCCGCGGGGGTTGCGGCCGACCTTCTGATCCGCCGCGAGGCCCTCGCCGGCCAAGCTGAAGACCGCGGGCTTGCAGCCAAGGCAGTCATCGTCGGATAACAGCCCCGGGGGATCGATGACGAACACGACCGACGAGACCGCAGCCGACCGCAAGGCCGCCGAACGCAGCGGCGCGATCCTGCTCGAAGCGCGCGACATCTCGAAGCGATTCGGCGAGCTGCTGGCGAACGATTCGATCTCGATTCAGCTTCGGGCCGGTGAGATCCACGCGTTGCTTGGCGAAAACGGTGCCGGCAAATCGACGCTGGTGAAGATTCTCTACGGTGCGCTCGAGCCGACGGCCGGCACGCTCATGTGGGAGGGGCGGCCGGTCACGATCACCTCGCCGCGCGAGGCGCGCAACCTCGGCATAGGGATGGTGTTTCAGCACTTTTCCCTGTTCGAGGCGCTGACTGTCGCCGAGAACATTGCGCTCGCCCTGCCCGAGAAGATTTCGTTCCGCGAACTCTCGGCGAAGATCGCCGCCGTCTCTGCCGACTACGGACTGCCGCTCGATCCAAATGCGGTGGTTGCCGACCTGTCTGTCGGTGTGCGCCAGCGCATCGAAATCGTCCGCTGTCTGCTGCAGGAGCCGCGGCTCCTGATCATGGACGAGCCGACCTCCGTGTTGACGCCGCAGGAAGCGGACCAGCTGTTCGCGACCCTAGGCCGCCTCTCCAATGAGGGCTGCGCCATCCTTTACATTTCGCACCGCCTCGAGGAGGTGAAGCGGATCTGCCACCATGCCACGATCCTGCGTCAAGGCCGGGTCGTGATGGAATGCGATCCGACCAGGGAAACGGCGACCTCTCTGGCGCGGCTGATGGTCGGAACTTCCGTCCACGACGTCAGGAAAAGTCAACGCGTCAACCCCGGCGCACCGCGCCTTGTTATCGATGGGCTGTCTGCCGAAGCCGAAGGACCGTTCTCGGTTGCCCTGAAGGGGATCAGGCTCACGATTTGCGCCGGAGAGGTCGTCTGCATCGCCGGCATCGCCGGCAACGGCCAGGGCGAGCTGTTCGAGCTCCTTTCGGGGGAACGGAAGCTGGAGCGGGCGGAGGCCGTCGCCATTGACGGCAAGCCTGTGGGCCGACGTGGGGTGACCGCCCGGCGCCGCCTCGGCGCCGCCTTTGTGCCGGAGGAGCGGCTTGGCCACGGCGCCGTACCGGGCATGCGGCTTTCCGAGAACATCGTGCTGACCCGGCACGGCACGGGCGATGGCCTGGTGCGCCGCGGCATGGTGTCGGGCGCTGCCGCCGGCGCTCTGGAGGCGAGGCTGAAGAAGAACTACGACATCCGCATGTCGCACGATGATCCGGAGGCACGGGCCCTGTCCGGCGGCAACCTGCAGAAATTCGTCGTCGGCCGTGAGCTCGACCGCAACCCGGGAGTTCTGGTCGTCGATCAGCCGACCTGGGGTGTTGATGCCGGAGCGGCCGCCATCATCCGCCAGGAGCTGGTCGATCTCGCCTGCCAGGGCGCAGCCGTGCTCGTGATCAGCCAGGATCTCGACGAGATCTTCGAGATCGCCGACCGCATCGCCGTGATCTCCCGTGGACGGCTTTCGCCCGCCGTCGAGGCTTCCTCGATCACCCGGGAGCAGATCGGGCTCTTGATGGGCGGCGTCGGCGAAGACGCCGGACCGGCCGCTGGCGGAGAGCACCATCATGCGGCTTGAGCTCGAAAAGCGCGCCGAGCGCTCGACGGCCTATGCTGTGCTGTCGCCGTTCCTCGCCATTGCGCTGACCGCGGTGTTCGGCGCGATCCTGTTTGCCGCGCTCGGCAAGGATCCGCTTGAAGCTCTCTACATCTACTTCGTCCATCCGCTGACGGACGTGTGGTCGCTGCACGAGCTCGCGATCAAGGCCGCACCGCTGATCCTGATCGCCGTCGGCCTCGCGTTGTGCTTCCTGTCGTCGAACTGGAACATCGGCGCCGAGGGCCAGTTCGTCGTGGGCGCGATCTTCGGCTCGTTCCTGCCGATCGTCATGCCCAACTGGCAGACCCCGCTCGTCCTGCCGCTGATGCTGCTCATGGGCATGGCGGGGGGCGCCCTTTATGCCGCCATACCGGCGGCGCTGAAGACCCGTTTCGGAACCAACGAGATTCTGACCAGCCTGATGCTGGTCTATATCGCCCAACTCTTCCTGGACTGGCTGGTGCGGGGCCCCTGGCGCAATCCCGAGGGTTTCAACTTTCCAGAATCCCGCGTCTTTCACGCCTATGCCGTGTTGCCGGAAGTCCTGTCTTCGGGGCGGGCGCACTATGGTGCCGTCTTTGCCCTCATTGCCGTCGTGGCGCTGGCGGTGCTGCTGGGACGCAGCCTCAAGGGCTTTGAGATCAAGGTGTTCGGCCAGGCCCCGCGCGCCGGTCGCTTCGGCGGCTTTTCCAACAAGAAGCTGACGTTCTTCGTCTTCCTTCTGTCGGGCGCGCTGGCGGGATTGGCCGGCATCAGCGAGGTGTCCGGCGCCGTGCAGCAGCTGCGCCCGGTGGTGTCGCCCGGCTACGGCTTTACGGCGATCATTGTCGCCTTCCTGGGACGGCTCAACCCGATCGGGATACTGTTCGCCGGGCTGCTTCTCGGCCTGTCCTACCTCGGCGGCGAGGAGGCCCAGATCACACTCGGGCTTTCCGACAAGATCACCAGGGTGTTTCAGGGCATGCTGCTGTTCTTCGTGCTCGCCTGCGACACGCTGATCCTCTATCGGGTGCGCCTGCGCGCCGGCAGGGTGCGGCCGCAGGCGGTGGGGGAGGCGTGATGGATCTCGCCGCCGCCATCCTGGTCACCATCGTCACCGCCTCCACGCCGCTTTTGATCGCCGCGATCGGCGAACTGGTCGTCGAGCGTTCCGGCGTGCTCAATCTTGGCGTCGAAGGCATGATGGTCGTCGGCGCCGTCATCGCCTTCGCCGGGGCCCATATCTCCGGCAATGCCTATGTCGGCCTCGTCGCAGGCATCCTCGGCGGCGTCTTCATCGCCTTCTTGTTCGGCATCCTAACCTTGTCGCTCGTGACCAACCAGGTCGCCACCGGCCTGGCGCTGACCCTGCTCGGCCTTGGCCTGTCGGGGGCGATCGGCGAAGGCTATGTCGGGCTCCAGGGCGTGCGGCTCGAGCCGATCGTCGTGCCAGTGCTCTCAGAGATCCCGTTCTTCGGCCGCGTGCTGTTTTCCCAGGATGTGATCGTCTACGCCTCCTTCGCGCTGGTGTTCGGCGTGAGCTGGTTCCTGTTCCGCAGCCGTGCCGGCCTGACGCTTCGCGCCGTCGGCGACAGTCAGGATTCCGCGCATGCGCTTGGCATCGGCGTCGTCCGGATCCGCTATCTCGCGGTGCTGTTCGGCGGCGCCTGCGCCGGCCTGGCCGGCGCGCACCTGTCGCTCGCCTACACTCCGCAATGGGTGGAGAACATGACGGCGGGGCGCGGATGGATTGCGCTGGCGCTGGTGGTGTTCGCCTCATGGCGGCCGCTGCGCCTGATCGCCGGCGCCTATCTGTTCGGCGCCGTCACCATCGGTCAGCTCCATGCTCAGGCGCTCGGCTTCGGCATACCTGCCCAATTGCTCTCGGCCTTGCCCTATGCTGCAACGATGCTCGTGCTGGTACTGATCTCGCGGAACCGCCGCCTGACGCTGGTGAACACGCCGGCGGCACTCGGCAAACCCTTCGTGCCGGACCGGTAGTCCGGCACGACCGTCGGCGGAATTGGCGCCCGGCAAATGGGGGCGGGGCGCCCGACAACAGAAGGAACCTTGAAGCATGAAGACCAAACTGATCGGACTGGCGCTGGCAGCCACGGTCCTCGCCGCAGGCGGTGCCGAGGCGGCGGACAAGGTGAAAGCCTGCTTCGTCTATGTCGGCTCCAAGACCGACGGCGGTTGGAGCCAGGCTCACGAACTCGGCCGACAGCAGCTTGAACAGGAACTCGGGGACAAGGTGGAGACCGCCTACGTCGAGAACATCCCGGAAGGCGCCGACGCCGAGCGCGCCATCGAGCGCTTCGCCCGCTCCGGCTGCAACATCATCTTCACCACCTCGTTCGGCTTCATGGACGCGACGATGAAGGTGGCGGCAAAGTATCCGGACGTGAAGTTCGAGCACGCCACTGGCTACAAGACCGCCGAGAACGTGACGAGCTACAACTCGCGCTTCTACGAGGGCCGGTACATCATCGGCCAGATCGCCGGCAAGCTGTCGGAGAAGGGTGTCGCCGGCTACATCGCCTCGTTCCCGATCCCCGAGGTGGTGCAGGGCATCAACGCCTTCCTGCTCGGCGCGCAGTCTGTCAACCCGGACTTCAAGCTCAAGGTGGTCTGGGTCAACACCTGGTTTGATGCCGGCAAGGAGGCCGACGCCGCCAAAGCCCTGATCGACCAGGGCGTCGACATCCTGACCCAGCACACCGACTCCACCGGCCCGATGCAGGTCGCCGAGGAGCGCGGCATCAAGGCGTTCGGCCAGGCGTCCGACATGATCGAGGCAGGTCCGACGTCGCAGCTGACGGCCATCGTCGACACCTGGGGCGCCTACTACGTCAAGCGCGTGCAGGCAGTGCTCGACGGTACCTGGACGTCGCAGTCGATCTGGGATGGCCTCAAGGACGGCATCCTGACGATGGCCCCGTACACCAACATGCCCGACGACGTCAAAGCCATGGCCGAGGAGACCGAAGCCAAGATCAAGTCCGGGGAGCTGCATCCCTTCGCCGGGCCGATCACCAGGCAGGACGGTACCGAGTGGCTGAAGGCCGGCGAGGTTGCGGACGACGCCACGTTGCTCGGCATGAACTTCTACGTCCAGGGCGTAGACGACAAGCTGCCGCAGTAAACGGCATATCACGGATCGTCCTCCGGGCGGCGAGCCGCCGCCCGGAGGGTCCTTGGAGTGCGTGATCCTTTGACAAAAGCTGACGACTTTCCTGAGGAGGAGAGGGGCTCTCCGATCGTTGATGTCCGAGAATCGATGATCCGCTCCAGATCTTCATCCCGAGGCCCTTCCAACACATGACTGCTGCCTTCGTCGCCGACTGGCTCAATCTCCTGCTCCGCTGGGCGCATCTGGTCGTCGGCGTCGGCTGGATCGGAACCTCGTTCTATTTCATCGCCCTCGACCTATCGCTGCGCAAGCGGGCAGGGATGCGGGAGGGAGTCGCCGGGACGGCCTGGGAGGTCCATGGCGGCGGCTTCTATCACGTCGAAAAATACCTGGTCGCGCCCAAGGAACTGCCGGATGACCTGATCTGGTACAAGTGGGAGGCCTATCTCACCTGGGTGACCGGGTTCGGCCTCCTGGTCGTACAGTACTACTACCATGCCTCCGCCTATCTGATCGATCCGGCCAAGATGGCCCTGACGCCGGTAGACGCGGTATCGATCTCGCTGATTTCGCTTGCCGCCGGTTGGCTGATCTACGACGGCCTGTGCAAGTCGCCGATCGGCAAGAACACGGGGCTTCTTGCGGTTTCGGTGTTCATCCTCATCGTCGGGGCGTCCTTCCTGTTCAGCCAGGTGTTTTCCGGTCGCGGCGCCCTCATCCACGTCGGCGCGTTTGTCGGCACCATCATGGCGGTCAATGTGTTCGGGATTATCATACCGAACCAGAAGAAGATCACCGCAGCGCTGATCGCCGGCGAGGCGCCCGATCCGCGGCTCGGGCAGATCGGCAAGCAGCGCTCGGTCCATAACAACTATCTGACCCTGCCCGTGCTGCTGATGATGGTGTCGAACCATTATCCGATGCTGACCGGCCATCCCCACGCCTGGCTTCTGGTGGCGCTGGTGCTGGTGATGGGCGGTATGGTCCGCCATTTCATCAACCGCCATGACGCCGGCGATCCTCTTGCGAAGTTCGGCTGGAGCCTTCCGGTGGCGGCCGTCGGGCTCGTCATAGCGGTGGTCATGACCGCGCCATCGGGCGGCACCGCTTCCGCAGCTGCCGTCAGCGATGACCAGGCATTGGCCGTTGTCCGCACCCATTGCGTGATGTGTCACTCAGCCCATCCATCCCATGAAGGCTTCACCGAGGCGCCGAAGGAAATCCGGCTCGACACCATCGCGGAAATGCGGCGCTATGGCGTGCTGATCGATCAGCAGGCGGTCAAGTCCGACGCCATGCCGCTCGGCAACGAGACCGGCATGACCGACGAAGAACGCAAGGCGCTCGGCGCCTGGATCGCGGCGCAGTAGAGCGGGGAGGGAGGAGACGTGCCGGTCGTCCTGACGCTCGACGCGGTCAACGCGCTGGATCGCACCAGCTTCATCGCTGCATTCGGCGACGTCGCCGAACATTCCCCTTGGGTCGCTGAGGCGGCATTTGCGGCCGCACCGTTCGCCAGTCGCGATGACCTGATCGAGGCCTTCGTTGCCGCGCTCGAAGCCGCGCCGCACGACATGCAGCACGCCCTGATCTGCATGCACCCGGACCTTGCCGGCAAGGCGGCGGTCGCCGGCACTCTGGCCGCGGCTTCCCGCAAGGAACAAGCCGGAGCCGGCCTCGACCGGCTGACGGCGGAGGAATTCGCCCGTTTCACCGCCCTCAACAGCCGGTACCGCGACACCTTTGGGTTCCCCTTCATCTTTGCCGTGAAGGGCGCAACGAAGGCAATGATCCTTGAGGCGTTCGAACGGCGGCTCGAAAATGATGCGGAGACCGAATTCCGCACCGCGCTTGGCCAGATCGCCCGGATCGTCCGCTTCCGTCTCGAGGACCGCGTGACGCAGGAGCAGAACGATGGCTGAGGCCGATCCGGCAACGCTCGGGCACGAGGCCGCCGCCATGATCGAAGAGCTGGCGCGCCTTTCATCCGAACCCGACCGCGTGACCCGGCTCTATCTGTCGCCGGCGCATCGCCAGGCAGCAGATCTTACCGCAAGAATGATGCGCGAGGCCGGCCTGACGGTGAGCGAGGATGCGCTCGGCACGGTGCGCGGTCGGCTTGCCGCAACGGCGCCTTCGCCCTCGAACCGCCGGCTGCTGGTCGGCTCACACATCGATACGGTGATCGACGCCGGCAAATACGACGGCGTGCTCGGCGTCATCTGCGGCATTCTGGCGGCCAGGGAGATCGTCCGCCGCGGGATCGAGGTCCCCTTCGCCGTCGACGTGCTCGCCTTCGGCGACGAGGAGGGCGTGCGCTTTCCGACCACGCTGCTGTCGTCGGCCGCCGTCGCCGGCCATGCCTCGGCCGCCACGCTTCAGGCGGCCGATGCCGATGGCGTTACCGTCGCCGAGGCGCTTCGTTCCTTTGGCGGCGATCCGGACCGGCTGTCGGACTGTGCGGACGATCCCGGCGAGGTGATTGGATATCTGGAGGTCCACATCGAGCAGGGGCCGGTGCTCGAGCGGCAGGGCCTGCCGCTTGGGGTCGTGACCGCAATTGCGGGTGCCGCGCGCTTCAAGGTCAGCGTCACGGGCGAGGCGGGCCATGCCGGCACTGTGCCGATGGCAATGCGTCGCGATGCCCTTGCTGCCGCCGCCGAACTCGTGCTGGCGATCGAGGAAACGGCGCGTGGCGGGGCGCCGCACGGCCTCGTCGCGACCGTGGGTCAGCTAGAGGTCAAGCCGGGTGCGGTCAATGTCATTCCGGCCGAGGTGACGTTCTCACTCGATGTCCGCGCCGCCGAGGATGGACAGCGCCGGGACGCGGTCGACCGGATCGACAGCGCGGCCCGGGAGATTGCGGCTCGCCGCGGCGTGGCGATTGCGATGAGGCGATATCACGAAGTTGCCACCCGTCCCTGTGCCTCATGGCTCCAGGACACCGGCGCCGAGGCGCTGACGCGCCTCGGGATCGAGCCGCTCCGGCTGATGTCGGGCGCCGGTCACGATGGCCAGGCCATGTCGGAGCTCTGTGATATCGGCATGTTGTTCGTCCGCTGTCGCGGTGGCATCAGCCATAATCCCTTGGAAAGCGTGACGGTGGAGGATATGGGGCTCGCCGTGGAGGCGCTGGTGCAATGGATCAAAGCCGTCGCGCGCAACGAAAGGATGTTTCGATGAAGGCCGCAATCGATGCCCGCTGGCAGGACGAGATCGCGTTCCTGAAGGCGCTGGTGCGGGTGCCGAGCGACAACCCCCCAGGCGACACCGAGCCGCATGCGGAAGAGGCGGCGCGGCTGCTGACGGACCTCGGGTTCATCGTTGAGCGCCATCCCGTGCCGGAACCGTTCGTCAAGCAGAACGGCATGAGGAGCGTCACCAACCTGATCGTGCGCCAGAAATTCGGGGAGGGGACGGGACCCGTGATTGCTCTCAACGCCCACGGCGACGTGGTGCCACCGGGCGACGGCTGGACCACGGATCCCTATGGCGCCGAGGAACGCGACGGTGCGGTCTACGGCCGCGGCGTTGCTGTGTCGAAATCCGATTTCGCGACCTATACCTTCGCGCTGCTGGCGCTGCTCACCAAGCCCGAAGGCCTCAACGGCACGGTCGAGCTGCACCTGACCTACGACGAGGAGGCCGGTGGCTTCGTTGGCCCGAAATGGCTGCTGGAGCAGGGGCTATCCAAGCCCGACATGGCGATCTCGGCGGGCTTTTCCTACGCGATCACCACGGCCCACAACGGTTGCCTTCATCTGGAGGTTGTCGTCCGCGGCCGTCAGGCCCATGCGGCCATGCCGGAGACCGGCATCGATGCACTGGAAGCCACAGCGCCGATCCTGACCGAGCTCTATGCCGAGCGCCGGCGGCTCGCCGCGATCAGGAGCAGTCAGCCCGGTATCGACACACCGAAGCTCACCGTCGGCCTGATTTCCGGCGGCATCAACACCAACGTGGTGCCGGACCGCATCACGCTGCGGCTCGACCGCCGGCTGATCCCGGAGGAGAATGGCGAGGCGGTCGAGGAAGCACTCATTCGCCTGATCGAGCAGGCAGCGCCGAGGCGGGACGGACTCGAGGTCGAATGCCGGCGCATCATGCTTGCCGAACCGCTGCGGCCGATTGAGGGCGTCGAAAACATCGTCGCCGCGATCCAGCGTCACGCGCCAGGTCTGCTGGGCGTTGACGAGGTGAAGGCGACTGGCGTGCCGCTCTACACGGACGCGAGGCACTATTCGGAAGCGGGCATCCCCACCGTGCTCTACGGCGCCGGACCGCGATCGATCCTGGAGGCCAATGCCCACGGTGCCGACGAGCACCTGCAGCTGTCGGACCTGCGAGCTGCGACGGAAATCGTGGCGCTGGCGCTGAGGGACTTGCTAGGCGGGTGAAGTCTGACCGCGTGCAGTCAATTCTTTCCAAGACCGCTTTTGCCGATGGGCTCAACTTGGCAGTATCAGTCAACGCCCAGATCAGAACGTGCGTGTCAATCAGATGATCCGCCATTCCAGGCGTCCAATTCCTCTTGCGGCAGAGGGTCGAAAAAGCTGTCGGGTAGGCTGTATAGGCCTTCCAACAGACCTAGCCTTTTCTTCCTCTTTGGCTTTGCCGACGGAGGCGATAAAGGCTTGCCTGCGATGTCGGCAGTCTGCCCGGCGGGATCTGTGTCCGTCATGGTTTCTTTAGTCCAGGCTAACCTATGCCACCGGGCAACTGACTTAAGGCCGCTCTCATATCGCAATTCAGGTAAAAGACCACGCTTTCGCAAGTCTGGTTCGGACTCGCGCCTCGCGTCGCATGTTTTCTCACTCGGCTTCGCCATAGCGGTGCTCCTCACCGCCTTATAAATCACTCGGGAGGCTCATTTCATCGCAGTTCGGTTACCAACCCGAGCAGAGCCGAGTTCGATCGTGAGACCGCGACGTGGAGTAGAAGCAGCGAGCGGGCAGGGTGCCGCCAGCGGAACTACACCACACTTCCGTACAGGTCATACGCATCGGACCGTTCTATCCTGGCCGTGACGATATCGCCGACCCGTACCGGACGGCGTGCTGTCAGATGGACCGCGCCGTCGATCTCCGGCGCGTCCCAGACCGAGCGCCCGGTGGCAGAAAGACCGTTGGACGTGTCGACGATCACCTTGATCCGCTTGCCGAGGCGGCGCTTAAGCAGGTCGGCCGAGATCTTCTGCTGGTGTGCCATGAAGCGGTTCCAGCGGCTCTGCTTGATCTCGTCGGGGACGGCGGGAAGGCCGAGGTCATTGGCCCTCGCGGTTGCCACCGGTTCGTACTTGAAGCAGCCGACGCGCTCCAGGCGCGCTTCGCTCAGCCAGTCCAGCAGGATCTCGAAATCCTCTTCCGTCTCGCCTGGAAAGCCGACAATGAAGGTCGAGCGCACGGCAAGCTCAGGGCAGATCGCGCGCCATTTCCGGATGCGGTCCAGAGTCTTCTCCTGATGCGCCGGGCGACGCATCGCCTTGAGAACGTTGGGAGACGCGTGCTGGAACGGGATATCGAGATAGGGCAGGATCCGGCCCTCGGCCATCAGCGGGATGACGTCGTCGACATGCGGGTAGGGATAGACGTAGTGCATCCGGACCCAGATGCCGAGCTCGCCGAGCGCCTGCGCCAGGTCGAGGAACTTGGCTCGGACCTCGCGCCTGGTGCCGTCGCGGCGTATCCACGTGCTTTCCGCGTATTTCAGATCGACGCCATAGGCCGACGTATCCTGGCTGATGACGAGCAGTTCCTTGACGCCGGCCGTCGCCAGGCGCTCGGCCTCGCGCAGCACGTCGCCCGCCGGCCGCGACACGAGATCGCCGCGCAGCGATGGGATGATGCAGAAGGTGCACCGATTGGAGCAACCCTCTGAAATCTTGAGATAAGCGTAGTGCCGGGGCGTCAGCTTGATGCCTTCCGGCGGCACCAGGTCGAGAAACGGATCGTGCTGCGGCGGCACCGCCTCATGTACGGCCGCCATGACGCTCTCGTAAGCCTGTGGTCCGGTGATCGCGAGCACGTTGGGATGGGTGCCGCGGATTTCCTGCGGATTGGCACCCATGCAGCCGGTGACGATGACCTTACCATTCTCCTTGAGCGCCTGGCCGATCGCCTCAAGCGACTCCGCCTTGGCGCTGTCGAGGAAGCCGCAGGTGTTGACGATGACGAGATCGGCGCCGTCGTGCTTGCGGGACAGCTCGTAGCCTTCGGCGCGAAGCCCGGTGATGATCCGCTCGGAATCGACCAGCGCCTTCGGGCACCCGAGGCTGACAAAGGAAATGCGCGGCGCGGCATTGGACATGGGCAACGGTTCGGCTGAGGTGGAAAATCAGGCGCGCACCTTTAGCCGAGCGGGATCGAATTTCAAGGGCGAAGCAACCGCGGCCGTGATGAGGCCGATGAAGGACCGGCCTCGGCCGCATCAGGGGAGTTCGGGCACAAGTCGACTCCATATTAGCGAACACAAAATTCGGATAAGATATATTATGGAACCTAGATACGTGACCGGAAAGCATTGTGCTCGCAGCCGCTTGCGAGGGTTCGCCTCTGACGCTTGCGGTGATGCGTCGGTGGGCGGCCAGCTCGGCCAGCCGCCATGTCTTCCGGCTGTGGGCGAATCGGAACTTGTGATGCGCTGCCGCGCTGGACCTCCGGCTCGGGCCGCCGTCCGGCTCGCGGGCTACGGCGCCGAGGTGAAGGTCATCGCGCACCGTCCTCCATTCGCCTGATCGACAACGCCGCAGCGGCCGGAACCGCTGTGAGCGCAGGCGTCAGCCGAACCGCTTCAGCACGATGGCCGCATTGACGCCGCCAAAGCCGAAGCCGTTGGAGAGCGCATAGGTCATTGCCTTGGACTTCGCCACATTCGGCACCAGGTCGAATTGGTCGGCGTCGGGATCCGGATCGGCGATGTTGAGGCCCGGCGGCACGATGCCGTGTCGAAGCGCCTGGATCGAAAAGACCGCCTCGAGCGCGCCGGCCGCGCCAAGCAGATGGCCGGTGGCCGACTTGGTCGAGGTCAGCGCGAGATCCTTGCCACGGTTCGGGAACACGGCA
>CAYXAA010000051.1:0-25064 GCA_964462985.1 uncultured Hyphomicrobiales bacterium
GCGCGGCGAGCGCCTCTTTGCGCCGCCATCGCTTTATGCCGCTGGTCGCGGGTAAAGCGCGGGCTTACGCCCGCGAGTCTTACGCTGGGTCCTGGATCTCGCGATGCCGCTTCGCTGCACGCGGTCCAGGATGACGGGTGAAGGTGGGGCAAGGGGGGATGGCCGGCGCGGTTGGGTGCAGCTGGCGGGCGGCCGAGGTGGGGCTCGGGTCGGTGCCCCTACCCCGCGATCTTCGAGAAATCCGCCACGGCCAGGGTTGCGGCGCGGATTTCGGCGAGGAGCTTGAGGCGGTTTGCGCGCAGGGCCGCGTCGTCGGCGTTGACCAGGATCTCGTCAAAAAAGCGGTCGACCGGGGCGCGGAGCCTGGCCAGCGCGGCCATGGCGCTCTCGAAATCCTCGGCCGCGACGGCCGTCTCGGCGGCGGCGCGGGCGGTGTCGATCGCGGCCGCAAGCTGGATCTCGGCAGGCTCGACCAGGTGATCGGCGTGGGGCCGGCCCTCGACCGGGGCGCCGTCCTTCTTTTCCTCGATGCGCAGGATGTTGGCCGCCCGCTTGGTGCCGGCGAGCAGGTTGGCGCCGTCCTCGGTCTCGAGGAACTTGCCCAGCGCCTCGACGCGGCGGACGATCATCAGAAGGTCGTCCTGGCCTTCGAGCGCGAAGACGGCGTCGATCAGATCGTGACGCGCGCCCTCGTCGCGGAGGTGGACTTTCAACCGATCGGCGAAGAAGGCAAGGAGGTCAAGCAACGGTTTGACGGTGCCGTTGATGAAATCGAGCGCCGTCGGCTTTTCGATCGAAAGGGTGTCTGCGATAAAACGCGAGACGTCGCGGCCCTTCGGCCAGCGCCCGGCCGCGAGCAAGGCCTTGCGGATGTCGTCATAAGCCTTGCGGTCCGCGGCGGTCCGACTATAGAGATCCCAATCCATGAAGACTGGAAACAGCAGCGACCAAAGGTCGAGGCGCAACCGGTTTTCCAGCACGATGCGGATCACTCCCAGCGCCGCGCGGCGCAGCGCAAACGGATCCTTCGAGCCCGTCGGTTTTTCGTCGATCGCCCAGAAGCCGGTGAGGAGATCGAGCTTGTCGGCGAGCGCCACGGCGATCGCCACCGGGTCGGTCGGCACCCGGTCGCTCGGACCCTGCGGCTTGTAGTGGTCCTCGATCGCCTGGGCGACGGAGGCGTCCTCGCCTTGCGCGGACGCGTAATAGCGGCCCATCAGTCCCTGGAGCTCAGGGAACTCGTAGACCATGTGCGAGACGAGGTCGGCCTTGGCAAGCTTGGCCGCGCGTTCGGCCTTGTCCGGATCGGCGCCGACCAGCGGCGCGATCTCGCGGGCGAGCGCGGCGAGGCGTTTGACCCGTTCGCCCTGGCTGCCGAGCTTTTCATGGAACACGATGGCGTCAAGCTTCGGCAGGTTGTCCTCGAGCCTGGTCTTGAGGTCGGTTTCGTAGAAGAACCGGGCATCGGAGAGGCGGGCGCGGATCACCTTCTCGTTGCCGTGCACGATCTCCTTGCCGCCGTCCTTCGCCTCGACATTGGCGACGAGGGCGAAGCGATTGGCGAGCCTTCCGGTCGCCGGGTCGCGCAGCACGAAGCATTTCTGGTTGGCGCGGATCGTCAGCCGGGTCGCCTCGTCGGGGATCTTGAGGAAATCCTCGTCGAAGGAGCCGACCAGCACCACCGGCCACTCGACCAGGCCCGCGACCTCCTCAAGCAGGCCGTCGTCCTCGACGAGTTCGAGGCCGAGCGCAAGCGCCCGATCGCGGGCGTCGTGCAGGATCAGGTCCTTGCGACGATCGGCGTCGAGCACGACCTTCGCCTTCTCCAGCTTGGCCGCATAGTCCTCGAGCCGGCGCACCGTGAACGGCTCCGGCGCCATGAAGCGGTGGCCGCGGGTGACGTCGCCGGAGGTGATGCCGTCGACGGTGAAAGGCACGACCTCCGGCTCCTCGGTCTCCGGACCGAAGGTGCAGACGATCGAGTGCAGCGGCCGGACCCAGCGCAGGGAGCCCCTGCCCCAGCGCATCGACTTCGGCCATGGAAAATCGCGGATGATGCCGGGCATCACCGCGGCGACGATCTCGGGGGTGGCACGGCCGGGCTTTTGAATGCGGGCGACGTAGAAGTCGCCCTTCTTCGGGTCGGAGACGATCTCCGCCTGGTCGATCGATGACAGCCCGGCGCCGCGGAGAAAACCCTCGATCGCCTTGTCCGGCGCGCCGACGCGCGGGCCCTTGCGCTCCTCCGTCACCGGCCTGGAGCCGGCGAGCAGGCCGGCAACGTGCAGCGCCAGCCGCCGCGGCGTCCAGAACGCCTTGGCGCCCTCGTAGGTCACGCCGGCGTCGACCAGCGCATTGGTCACGAGCGCCTTGAGGTCCTCGGCGGCACGGCGCTGCATGCGGGCGGGAATTTCCTCGGAGAAGAGTTCGAGGAGGAGGTCGGGCATGTCCGTGGTCTCGGTCAGGTTCGCGCAGGCTCGGGCGGTCGATAGCAAGGCGCCGGCGGTTTGTCACCCGCAGGCGGGAAAACTCAGCCGTTGTAGCCGTAGCCGCCGGCGCGGGTGTCCAGGAAGGCTGCGCCGCAGGCTTTGGCGAGCTCGCGGACGCGCAGGATGTAGCTCTGGCGCTCGGTCACCGAGATGACGCCGCGAGCGTCGAGCAGGTTGAAGGCGTGCGAAGCCTTGATGCACTGGTCGTAGGCCGGCAGCACCACCTTGTGCACCCCGCCGCCGGCGGCCTCGCGCGCCGCGGCGCCGGCCGCAAGCAGGCGGCGGCACTCGTCCTCGGCGTCCTTGAAGTGGCGGAACAGCATCTCGGTGTCGGCATACTCGAAATTGTGCCGCGAATATTCCTCCTCAGCCTGGAGGAAGACGTCGCCATAGGTGATGCGGTCTTCGCCGTCCATGCCGTTGTAGTTGAGATCATAGACGTTATCGACACCCTGGACATACATGGCGAGGCGCTCAAGGCCGTAGGTGAGCTCGCCTGAAACCGGGGAGCATTCGAAGCCGGCGACCTGCTGGAAATACGTGAACTGCGAGACCTCCATGCCGTCACACCAGCACTCCCAGCCGAGCCCCCAGGCGCCGAGGGTCGGGCTCTCCCAATCGTCCTCGACAAAGCGGATGTCGTGCAGGGCCGGGTCGATACCGATGGCATAGAGGCTCTCGAGATAGAGGTCCTGCAGGTCGGCGGGCGACGGCTTCAGGATGACCTGAAACTGGTAGTAGTGCTGCAGTCGGTTCGGGTTCTCGCCGTAGCGGCCGTCGGCCGGACGGCGAGACGGCTGGACATAGGCGGCCTTCCACGGGCGCGGGCCGAGCGCGCGCAGCGTCGTCGCCGGATGGAAGGTGCCGGCACCGACCTCCATGTCATAGGGCTGCAGCACAACGCAGCCCTGGTCGGCCCAGAAGCGCTGCAGGGTGAGGATCAGGCCCTGGAACGAATGTTCCGGGCGAAGGTGGGCCGGAAGGCTGTCGCGCGACATCGGCGGTCCTGTGACGGAGTTCTGCTAGGAAGGCGGCCCCCGAGCAGGAGCCGGCACGGCAGACGTGCCACCATCACCGCAGCGCGTCAAGTTTGCGGTGGACGGCCGGGACAGGCATCTGGACGCACTTTACCGGAGTCCGCCTCGTCCACTCGATCGCCGCCTACGGCTACGCGCAAGCTGCGCGCAACGTCCAATCCGGATTTGAAGACACGGCTTACCCTTCCCGCGGGCGGTACTTTCCTGTCTCCGGATCGCGCTCGAGCGAGACGACCGGATCGCCGCTGTCGCGCGCGGTTCGGGAGAGGCGGTTTTCGACGCGCTTCATCTCACGGCGCACGGCGCGCAGGATGGCGTAGCCGCCGGCTGCAAGCAGAACCAAACCCAGCAAATGCGGCATCGACCGCCCTCCTCCGTCGTCGGCCGCTCAGAGGCCGTAGCGGGCCCAGATCAGCCGTTCCTCGACCGCCGCCAACGCCTCGTCGGCAAGACCGCGGAGCGGCGATGCTGCCAAATCCACGCCGCCCACGCCGCTGCGCCGGCGCAGCAGGGAACGCTGGCCTCCGATCAGCTTCAGCTCCGTCTCCTTGCCGAACCGGGCCCTCATCACCGTGCGCAGGTCGCCGATCTGGTCGACGAGGCCGAGATCGCGGGCGGTGCGGCCGGTCCAGAACAGGCCGGAGAACAGGTCGGGCGCCGCCGACAGCACGTCGCCGCGCCGCAGCTTGACCATTTCGATGAAGGTCTCGTGGACCTCCTGCTGCAGCGCCTTGAGGTGCGCGACATCCTCTTCGCGCTCGGGCTGGAACGGGTCGAGCACCACCTTCTTTTCGCCCGCGGTATAGACCCGGCGGTCGACACCGATCTTGTCGATCAGCCTGGTGAAGCCGAACCCGGAAAAGACCACCCCGATCGAGCCGACGATCGAGGACGGATCGGCGATGATCTCGTCGCCGGCAATTGCGATCATGTAGCCGCCGGAGGCTGCGACATCCTCGATGAAGACCAGGACTTCCTTGCTGTGCTCCTCGGCCAGCGCCCGGATCCGGGTGTAGATCAGCCGTGCCTGCACCGGCGAGCCGCCGGGTGAATTGACGATCAGGGCAACGGCCGGTGCGCGCTTGATCGAGAAGGCACGCTCCAGCGACTGGGCGACACTGGAGAGAGTCAGTCCCGTCCGGAACGGCGACGTCTGTCCGATGACGCCGTGCAGGCGGACCACGGGGACGATCGGAACCGATTTGCCCCATTTGCCGGGCAGGTATTTGCGATAGCCATCGAGCACGCGGCTTGTCTCCTCAAGGCGGGCGGGCGGGCGAGGCGGCCCCCGTCCGGACGCGGCCCGTCGAGGAGCCGCACTCGCCATGATATAGGCGCGGCGCCCGGCCGATCAAAGCCGGGCGGCGGCACCATCGTCACCAAGCACAAAGACCTGCGTCAGAACATGGACGAGGGCAGCCACAGGGTGAGGATCGGGAAGGCGATCAGCAGCGCCAAGCGTACGATATCGGCAAGGATGAACGGCAGGATGCCGCTGACGACGACGCGCTGGCTGAGCCCCGGCTGCGTCGCCTGAACGACGAAGAGGTTCATGCCGATCGGCGGGGTGATGAGGCCGATCTCCGCGACCGTGACGACCAGAATGCCGAACCAGACCATCTCGAAGCCCAGCGCCTGGGCGACCGGTGCCAGGAACGGCACGGTCAGGAGGATCATCGACATGGCGTCCATGAAGCAGCCGAGCACGATGTAGAAGATCATGATCAGCACCAGGATCGGCAGCGGCCCGAGCCCGCTTGCCTCGATCAGATCGATCAGCGCGTTGGGCAGGCCGGTCGTCTCGAGGAAGAAGTTGAACAGCGACGCCCCGACCAGGATGAAGAAGATCATGCCGGTGAGGCCGGCGATCTCGTGGATCGACTCCTTTAGCGCCGAGCGGTCGAAATTGCCGGAAAGAACCGCCAGGCAGAAGGCGCCGACCGCACCGACGGCCGCGGCCTCGGTCGGCGAGAACCAGCCGAGATAGATGCCGCCGATCACCAGGAGGAAGAGCAGGGCGACGCCCCAGATCCGCTTCAGGCTGGACAGCCGCTTGGACCAGCTGGAGCGCTCGACCGGCGGCGCGATCGTCGGCCTCAGCCTGACGGTGACGACGATCGCCAGAGCATAGAGCACGGTGCCGACGAGCCCGGGGACGATCGCACCGATGAAGAGCTGGCCGATCGAGGTCTGGGTCAGGATGCCAAAAATCACGAGCAGGATCGACGGCGGAATCAGGACGCCAAGCGTCCCGCCCGCGGCGATCGAGGCCGAGGACAGCGAGTCGGCGTAGTTGTGGCGACGCATTTCCGGAATGGCGACGCGGCCCATGGTGGCCACGGTGGCGAGCGACGAACCGCAGATCGCTCCGAACACCGCGCAGGCGCCGACGGCCGTGACGGCAAGGCCGCCGCGGACGTGGCCGAGGAAGCTGTTGACGGCGTCGAACAGCGAGCGCGACAGCCCGGCATGCGCGGAGAAAACGCCCATCATCACAAACAGCGGCACGACGCTGAGCGAGTAGGGGAAAACCGCTTCGAATGGGGCGGAGCCGAGGATAAAGGCGGCGCCGGTCCAGCCGTTGAGGAAGAAAAAGCCGGCGACGCCGATGATGCCCATGGCAACGGCCACCGGGAAACCGAACGCGATCAGTCCCAGCGCGGCGACGAAGCCGATAAGGCCGGTAAGGGCAGGCGTCATTGCAGGGGCTTCCTGCGGGGATCGGACAACAGGACGAGAAGCGCCGCCGGAATCGATGCGGCCGCGCCGACAAGAAGCGGGATCCAGTACCAGGATATCGGGATGCCGAGCTGCTGCGAACGATCACCGAACATCATCTGTTGCTGGAAGGTATCGTAGGATTTCACCAGGATCAGCACGAGCAGTCCCGCCGCCGCAAGGCTCGCAACGATTCGGAGCGGCCGGCGCACCGCGGCTGGGAGCGCGTCGATCAACAGGTCGACCCCGACATGCGCCCCCGTCATAAAGGCATAGGGGATCACCAGCCAGGCCCCGCTCAGCACGAAGAGCTGGACCAGGTCGACGACGCCGATCACCGGGAGGCCGATCTGCCGGCCGATGATGTCGGCCACGGTCAAAAGCGCCGCGAGCGCGTACGACAGGAGACCGAGAACGGCGCTGATCGAGATCAGCGTCCGCAGGATCGCGAGCAGTGACGACATGGGGTCCGCTTTAAAAAAGGCCCTGCGGAGCCAGATTCGCAGGGCCGGGGCAGCAATGGAAGCCTACTGCCTCTTGGCGAGTTCTTCCTGCATGCGGGCATAGATCTCGCGCGCGTTGGCGACCTCCGCCTCGGTTTCCGCGAGATAGGCCTCGATCATCGGCTGCAGCGCCTCACGCCATTTCTCCCGCTCCTCCGGGCTCAGCGTGGCGATCTCGTGGCCGGCAGCCTCGGCCTCGGAACGGCCAGCCGCGTCCCACTGGTCCCACCAGTCGCCGAACTTCTTGACCAGAGCCTCGCCCGAGGCCTCGTCGATGCAGTTCCGGACGTTTTCCGGCAGCCCATCGAACTTGTTCTGGTTCATCACGAAGAAGAACGGCACGGTGTAGGTGCCGGCTTCAAGATGGTAATTCAGCACCTCGTTGAGGCCAAAGGATTTGACCGGGTCCCAGGGGAACACGGTACCATCGATCACACCCTTCTGGATGCTCTCGTAGACGGCGGCCGGCGGCAGGCCCTGCGGCACGGCGCCAAGTTCGGTGAGCATGGCGGAGATCGCCGGGCTCGGCGTCCTGAGACGCAAGCCCTCGAGGTCCTCCATGGTGGCGACCTTCTTGCTCGCCGTATGGATCAGGCCGCCATTGTGGGCATGCAGGGCGAGCACCTTGAGCCCCTTGTACTCGTCGGCGAGATAGTCGGGATAGAGCGCCCACAGGGTCTCGCTGGCCGCTCCCGCATCGTCGGTCATGAACGGCAGCTCGATCAGCGAGGTGCGCGGAAATCGCCCACGCGGAATGCCGTGCAGTCCGTGTGCAATGTCGACGACGCCGCTCGTCACCAGTTCCTGCTGCTTGGCAACGTTGCCGAGTTGCGTTCCGCCCGGATAGATCTCGAACTTGACCTCACCGTCGGTGCAGGCGCTGACCTGCTCCGTCCACGGCACGATGAAGTCGGTGTGGATGCCGTGGACTGGCGGCAGGTAGTGGCTGAGCTTCAGCGTCGTTTCCGCGTGGGCGGTACCCGACACGGCAAGGCCGGCGCAGGCCAGCACGGCGAATTTCAAGGCAGATTTCACGGCTTCCTCCTCGGGCTCCCTGGATCAGGCGGCTTTTTATCGACACTCCGCCGTTTTGACGCGACCATGTGCGAAGTTCGTTACAGGTGCAACTTTATTCTGCTACCCGCCGCGCGGGAACAGCAGGTCATCATGCGGCGGTTTTCGGCGCGTTCTGCCGGCGACAGCACCTTGTCGCGATGATCGATAGCGCCATCTGCGACGGCAACCTCACAGGTGCCGCAGAGTCCTTCCTCGCAGTCGCTCGGAACATCGATCCCAACCGCGCGCAGCGCCTGCAGCACGGTCTGTGTCGGCGGGACGTGGATCGTGAGCTCGGAATCGGTCAGTTCGACGTCGAAGCCGATCTCTTTCTCCGGATCGAGCACGGCTCCATCGGACGAGAAATGCTCGACGCGCAGCCTGTCCGGGCGATCGCGCGTCAGCGCCTCCAGCGCATCGAGCAGCCGTGCCGGTCCGCAGGCATAGATCGTGCCGCTTGCACCGGCGTCCTCGACCACGGCCGCAACGTCAAGGCGCCGGCCCTCCTCCGCAGGATAGAGCCGCAGCCGATCGCCATGGTCGGCCTCTAGGCGGTCCAGGAACGCCATGGTGCGGCGCGCCCGGCCGCAGTAGTGCAGCACGTAGTCCCTGCCGAGTTCCTGCAGCCGGTCGGCCATGGCAAGGATGGGCGTGATGCCGATGCCGCCTGCCACCAACAGGTAGCGATCCTTGGTCTCGTCGAGACGGAAATGGTTCTTCGGTCCGCCGACAGACACCAGTGTTCCTGGCGCAAGCTCGTCATGGATGAAACGCGAGCCGCCGCGGCCTTCGGCCTCCCTGAGAACGGCGATTTCGAACCGGCCGCTGTCGCCGCGCCGGCCACACAGCGAGTAGCGCCGGGAATAGCCGCCAACCTGAAGGTCGATATGGGCGCCGGGCGTCCACCGCGGCAACGGCCGGCCGCGGGGATCGTCGAGCGTCAGACGGACGATGCCCTCGGCCACCGGCTCGATCGCCGCCACCCGCATCCGGCGGCCGGTATCCTGCTTAGACGGCGCGCCGATCGGGAACGACACCACCCGGCCGAGAACCCCCGGATCACGGCGCTCGGGATTGCGCTCGGGGTCCCAGCGCACCCAGAGGTGCTCCGGTCCGCGGAACGAGGTGTTCGGCAGGAAGGTGATGGTCTGGTCCGGCACCAGTTCCATGTGCGGCAGGCGGCGCGTGAACTCCTCGAGGAAGATGCGCATTTCCATGCGGGCGAGGTTCTTGCCCATGCACTGATGGCTGCCATAGCCGAACGTGAGGTGCTCGGTGGTGTTGTCGCGATAAACGTCGAGGTCGTCCGGGTTCTCGAAATGGCGCTCGTCGTGGTTGGCCGAGGCGCTGACGATCAGGAGCCTCGCCCCCTTGGGAATGGCGACGCCGCCGACCGTGGTGTCCCGCATCGCGATCCGGCGCCAGGCGACGACCGACCCCTTGTGGCGCAGGCATTCCTCGACCGTGTTTGGGATCAGGGCCGGGTTGGCGCAGACCTCCTCCCACACCTCGCGGTTTTCCAGCAGCAGGCGGAACATGTTGGCAGCGGCATGGGCGGTCGTCTCATGGGCCGCAACGATGCCGGCCATCATCATCGAATGCAGGTAGCTGTCGGTGACGACCTCGGGCAGTTCCTTCTGGCGGCGGATGGCGTATTCCATCCAGCCGTGCCCCGACGGGTCGCGGCGCATCTTGTCGAGCACCTTGCCGGCGTACTGCCAGAACTTCCCCACCGCCTCGGCGACCGCGACCTGCTGTTCCGGCGAGGGTCGGCCCCAGGTGTTGACCGTGTGGGCGATCGAATATTCGCGCAGCGTGTCCATGTCCTCCTCGGGCACACCGAGGAAATGCAAGGCAACGGTTAGCGGAATCTCCCACAGCATCTCGTCGACGAGATCGGCCTCGCCCTTGTCGACGAGGCGGTCCATGTAGGTGCGGGTGAGCCGGCGGACCATCGGCTCATGATGGGCGAGCTCTTCGAGCTCGAACGATTTCATCAGCGCGCGGCGACGCGCCATGTGGGCCGGTTCGTCTTCGTTCACCAGGGTCCGGTTCATGGCGTAGTCGTAGCGCTTGAGCACCTCGAGCGCCTCGGGGCTCGCCGGGGTCATCTTCTCGAGCGCGATCGAGGGCGAGAACACGACGTTGTCGCGAAAGATCGCCTTCACGTCCTCGTAGCGGGTCACGACCCAATAGCCGATCTTCGGACTGTAGAAGACGGGCTCCTTCTCGCGCGACCAGCGCAGCGCCTCAGCCGGGTCGACTTGATACGGAGCAACGAAGGGATCGAAGGCATACGCCTCGGGCGAGATGGGACAGCCGGTCGGGGAGCGTCCGAACGGACAGCCGCTCCCGGCCGTATCGAAGGCCGCGCCAGCCCGGGTTGCGCCTTCGGCCGTCATGCTGCCTCCCATGGATGTTTTACTTTTATCGCACATGATGTGCTATAAACGAAACTATAAAAGCGGCGTTGGCAGCTGGTCAAGCGGCGATCGTCCTTGTGCCTACGCCGGCAAGGAACGGGGCCCCTGTATCCGATGGAACCCGGCGCGCGACGGAAAGGCAGTGCCATGGCTCACAAGCCGACGAACACGCTCCAGACGCTCGATCGGGGCCTGGTGACGCTGGAGCTGATCGCCCGGCGTGGACACGGCCTTTCCATCGCCGAACTGGCGAGCGCGCTGGGTGTTCACCGGGCGATTGCCTATCGTATCGTCTCCACGCTCGAGGAACACCAGCTGGTGACGCGCATGCGCGACGGGCAGATCTGCCTTGGCAGCGGGCTGCTCGTGCTGGCCTCGCGGTTCGAGCCGCAGCTCCGGGAACTGGCGCGTCCCCTTGTGCGCGATCTCGCCCGGTCGACTTCGGCCACCGCCTTTCTGGCGATCGCCCAAGGCGAGGACGCCGTGGCGATCCTCGTCGAGGAACCCGACGACCGGCTCCTCAGAGTCGGCTACCGGGTCGGCAGCCGGCATCCGCTGACGCGCGGTGCATCCGGCATCGCCATCCTCGCGGGCCGGCAGGAAACGCCGGCCGACAGCGAGGAGGTCCGCTGCGCGCGCGCCGATGGCTACAGCCTGACACGGGGGCAACTGCAGCGCGGCGCGGTCGGTGTCGCCAGCCCGATCGGCCGGCCGGACGGCCCTGCCATGCTGGATGCCTGCGTCGGTGTCGTGGCGATGGATGACCTCGACGAGGCGGTGGTGATCCCGGCGGTGCAGTCGTGCGCCGGCCAGCTTCGCGGACTGCTGCACGGCTGATCGGCGAGACGCCGGTCCGCAGCCGACAGGCTCCGCCTCAGGACGAAGATGCTGCCAGGGCCGCCCTGATTTCCAGCAGATCGCGCCAGGCCAGACGCTTCTGGGCGGGGCTGCGCAGGAGATAGGCCGGGTGCAGCGTGGCGATGGCGCGGATCTCGCGGTTGCCGGTGAAATAGCTCATCCACCGGCCACGCAGACGCAGGATGCCCTCGCTGGTGCCGGTGAGCGCCTTGGCTGAGGCCCCTCCGAGGAAAACCAGGACGTCCGGGTCGACCAGTTCGATCTGCCGGGAAATGAAGGGCTTGCAGATCTCGGTTTCCTGCGGGCTCGGCGTGCGGTTGCCTGGCGGGCGCCAGGGAACGACGTTGGCGATATAGACCGAGGTCCGCGGCAGCCCGATCGCCGCCAGCATGCGGTCGAGCAGTTGTCCGGACCGGCCGACGAACGGCAGGCCCTGGATGTCCTCCTCCCGTCCGGGCGCCTCGCCGACGAGCATCAGCCGGGCGGTGGGGCTGCCGTCGGCAAAGACCAGGTTCTTCGCCGTCAGCCGGAGATTGCAGCCCTCGAAACGCGCGAGAATGTCCCTGAGCTCGTCGAGGGTCGCCGCCGAGCGCGCCGCTTCGCGCGCGGCCATGACGGCGTTGTCGCCGGGGACCACGGCGCCCGGGAGCGCCTGCTGCACAGGCCTGCCCGGCCCGGCAGGGGCGGCAGCCGGGCGCGGCGCGAGCGGCGCGGGTCCGGCTGGCCGGCCGGGGGCCGCGGACTGCGGGCCGGCCGGCGCGCGCCGGTCGTCTGCCGTGCGCTCCGCCTCGGCGCGCGCGAACGCATCGACCGGCTCCTCAGCAACCACTCCGTCGACGCCTGCGGCCACGAGAAACTCGAACAGCGCCTCGAGCGCGCGAGGGTCCGGGGCGTTTTCGGGCGGGAGCGACATAACCGTGTTGTGACGCAAGCCGGCAGTGAAGGCAACGACCGAGACAGACGGGTGATGCGGCGCAAGAGCCGCAACCGGGTGGGACGCGGAGCGCCTAGCGCGTACCCGATCTGGAATCCGATCCGGCAGGACACGGGCGGGAGTGCAAACGCCGTTCCGGCCAACGGGGGGCAACTGCGCCAGAGGCCTGATCGGTCAGCGGAACCAGCATCCTTCTCGGAAGTTAATACATCGGGCGGTGTGGCCGCCGCAGGCCGCAACCTGCACCTTAGGGGATGCAGGGCCGTTGCTTCAGGCAGGTCACACGCAGTCCGCACATGAGCCACATGACAGAAACCCGCCGCCGGGAATTCAACCTGGCGGCACGTCTTCAGGAGACAAAACGTGTCCATCGGTACGCTTCTTCTGATCGTTCTCATCCTCGTGCTGATCGGCGCGCTTCCGACCTGGCCCTACAGCCGGGGCTGGGGCTACGGGCCGGGCGGTATTGTCGGCACCATTCTGGTCATCGTGTTGATACTCGTTCTGCTGGGCCGCATCTGACCGGCGGCGGGCGGAGCGTTCCTGAAGGATAGGGCCACTCCGCTGGCGAATCGCCGCGCCTCGATGTGCAACTGGCGTTTGCACGGTGCCATTGACGGCGCGGTCGACGCGCATGGATCGACCCTTCATCGGAATTGATCCACGCTAAAAGGTGATTTCTTTTTAAGCATTTAGCGTGCGAACGCGCTTGGCGGAATGGAACCCCAGTCGTTCTCGGGCCTTTACCCCGAACCGGATATGCGGGACTCTGGGCGGGGCCTGCCAGCGACGGAAAAGGATGCTGCTCGTGGATCGAGATCGAAGACCCGACGGAAAAGACACAACAGGTGGTACCGGGGGCCCGGACGCTTCGCTCAATCAGGAGGCGCGGGCACGCATCGGACAGAAGCTGAAGGACTATTATCAGGACATCGTCAACGAACCGATCCCGGACCGCCTTCGTGGACTGATCGAAGAGCTGCAGCGGCGTGAACAGAGCGAAACCCGGCCAAGTGAGTAACGGTTTCACAGCGCCTGTCCAGCGGCCCGAATTCTACAGAAACAATTGACCAATCGAGATTGTGTAAAGCATCAACACCAGCGCGCTTTCGAAACCGATCCGCCCAATGCCTATCCGTTCCCGTCGGATCATTCCGAGCAGCAGGACGCCTGTCATCAGGACTGCAAACAGCGCAGTGGCCCGATCCTGCCAGCTGAAGCTTGCATAGATCGACCCTTCATGGACCATGTCAGCGGCACTGAGAAACAGGACCTCAAAGGCGTTGCCGCCGATGACGTCTCCAACCGCCAGGCTTACCGCGCCGATGCGGACAGCCGCGATCGCGGTCACCAGTTCCGGCAGGGAGTTGACCACGGCGAGCACAGCGGTTCCGACGACTGTTTCCGATAACGCCGCCCGAGTGACCAACTCGATCCCTGCCTCACCCGCAACGTAGCCAGCGGCGGCGGTGACTGCGGCCGCAAACACGAATTCCGTCCAAAGGCTCGGCATGGAGCGCTTCGCCGCGCTCTCGGTGCTTCTGGAGATTTCCTTGCGCGTCTCTGTCGTCTGGACTGGCGTCCACATCGGCTTCGCGCTGACAGCGACGAGCAGACGCAGGCCAGCCAGGTAGACCAGAACGACCAGGATCGACACCGGATGCACGCCCAGGACAGCATAGGGCGGTTGAACGGAGGCAATCAGCGGTAGCGTCAGCAAAACGATAAGAAGGACACCCTGAGTCAGACCCGTCGCGCTGGCGGCGGCATGCTCTAGGTTCGCCCGCCTGTAGGCAACATCGGCAAAAACCAGGAACGCCGTCTGCGCCGTTAGGCCACCGAGGGCATTTCCAATCGAAAGCGCCGGAAAACCCTGCGCTGCCGTGCTGATCGAGGTGATTGCGCCGGGAAGAGACGTGCTCGCACCAACGAAAAGGGCTCCTGCGACAACCTCTCCCAACCCGGTGCGGTCGGCCAGCGTGTCGGCCGTTCTTGCAACCCGGGCGCCGGCGACGGCCACGGCAATGGCGCAAGCAGCGAACGTAGCGACCAGCCCCCAGGCCGGCAAGCCGCTCAGCATCACGGCTGGCAGCTACTTTTCGTTCTTGTGATAGAGTTCGCGGGTTTTGGCTTCGTGGGCAGCCTCCTCGCCGTGCGAGCGGTGCTTCTTCCAACTGGAGTAGCGCCATGTGCCAAGGACCAAGGCTCCCAGCAGGACCAAGATGCCGATACCCACGCCGACCCAGGCGACCGGTCCGGATTCTGCCTCAGCGGTCTGCGCCACCGCAGGCATTGCCGGCAGCATGACGGCACAGGTCCCAACAAGAGTTATCGGCTTCATCTTTCCCGCCTCGTTGTTGCGAATTCACTCCAGCCCCCGATTTGCCGACATCGCCGACGGGAGAGCACCTTCCTGTCTGGGTCCAACCCTTACAGGGCGCGAAGGTTCCTGATCGTTCAGGGCCCGGGCCCTTGGCGGCGCCAACCGAAAAGCGCTGCTCGCCTAGTCCGATGGATCTTGCGGTTCAACATCGCGCGGCGGAACCACCGGCGTGGTACCGCTCCGATCGGGTGGTTCGTTCACGATTTCCGAATCCACACCCGGCGTTGGCTTGATCACCCCGTTGCAACGGTCAAACTCAGTGACATCGAGATCCCCATCGTCCTCACAAGGGACGATCTTTTCGGGAATCGTTTGTTTTGGCGCCGGCAAGGGAGGGTCAGGAACCACCTTCGGAACAGGTGTCTTCATGCCTTCCTGAGACTGAGCCGGAGCATTTTGCGACATGACCATGACGCTCGCCGCGACGACCGCTGCCCCTAGCGCAAGCTGAATGCATTTCGCTGCCATGAATTTCTCTCCGTTGCGGGTAGGAGCCGGCCGCACCCGTTCCCGGAGGGGACCTGACGGGACAGGTTGCGATCTGCCTTACGAGAGATCGTCCGACATGGGCTTCCCGTGCTGATAGCGGCGAATGATCTCCTTGATCTCTCCCACAAGTTCTGCATGGTCGCCGGATGGATCGGCGGCCTGCGCGCGCTCCAGATCCGTCAGCAGCTCCTTGAGCCAACCCTTGCGCTGATTTGCCGAGTAGCCCTCGTCAGCCAGGGCGTCCTGGATTTCCTGGAGCGTGATCTGGTCGACGGAACGTCCCGCCAACATCGACTTGGCACGTTCTTCTGGCATTGCCGTCCTCTTGAAAAAATGCGCTCCCTGCAACTCAACACGGGAGCCGGCGTCGGGGTTCCCATTGCGCGGTGACGGCGGCTGCCATCAGTGGAACGTGTCACCGCCGATCATCGGCATCGTGATCGCATTGCTAGGCCGGAACCAATTGGACGGATTGCCGTTATTGGCATGACTGCGCGAGCGGACCGACGCGAATGACGAAGAAGAAGCACGGCTCCCGCCTGCAGAAGAACTCTCAACAATCTTTGCGTGCGCGCACGGTGACTGCGAGCACGTTTCCGCGAAGGAGAAGAACGTGCTGAACGAGACCGAGGGCGGACTGCTTGATTCCTCCATGTCGGCTCGGATTCGGTTGGTGGCCAATCGCTACTTCAGACGCCACGCCGATACGATGCCGATCATGAACAGCCTGAGCCTGGCACGGCGGCTGGAATACATGGTCCCTCAGGATTGCCGCGGGCCGGCGACAAGGGCGATCCTTCAGTCCATGATCGACGAATTGGCTCCGCCCCACACCAATCGTTGACCATACATCGCCCTGCAGCGCCTCTCATACCCATTGTCCGGCGACGGTCAACGCGGCGCCGATGAGCGCAACGACAATCGATGTTCCCATCAGCATCAGCAGGCCGTCGCCGGCAATCATTGCAAGAGCGAGGATTGACACCACCACTCCGAGAATGGAGGAGGTAAACGGCACCAGTTCGAGAATCGGCATGGCGAGACCGCAAGCCATGCAGATCAACTTGGGCAGTACGGATAGCGGCGGTGTCAACACGAACTCCAGCCGACGCCGGGTAACACGGTCGAGAACTTTCGCCGGTCGTTCCATGAGGGCCAGTGACCTGCGCACCCGTGCCGTCGGCACGTGTCGCTTCATGACCCAGTTCGGCAACCAGATGTGCCGCCGCTGCACGATCATCTGGGCCGACATCAGAGCGATTGCGATACCGCAGATCGAGGGCAAGACCGGAATGCCGCTAAGCGGCGACACGATCACGATGGCCAGAAGCAGCAAGACGGCGCTGAACGACACGCCCTCCAGCGAACCGACGACGTCGCCGATGCTCGTGGTCTTGCCGGAAAGACCTTCCCCTACCTTGAAGAGGATCGAGCGGATCGCACCGCGCTCCGATCCACACCCGCACCTTGGGCTGTCCGCCGGCGAATGACAGTCGCCACCTCCGAGCGGCGCTTCTGCGGCATCACGCGGACGATCATTACGACGTCGGTGCGTCGTCCCGGGCGCCGCACCCCGCCGTCTATCGGTAGGAGCCGTCACGGGTGGTCGGCGGGATTGGCTCGACGGCGACGATCTCACGCGGACCGTCGGCCGGAAAATGGCCGCTGGTGTCTTCGGCGACCGCGTAGAGCAGTTCATCGCGAAAGGCGCTTGCGAACTCCGTGGAGACTCCGTGCGACGGCTTCGCATCGGTGTCGAGGAAATCGACCTCGGCTCCGGCGGCGACAACGCGGGCATCCGCGGGCGAGAGGGCGCGAACGGTCACGACTCCGTGCCCAGGAGCAAGCTCCCACCTTGGGTCGGACGGCTGTGCACTCGGAACAAGTCGAAATATTGCAAGCGATTGGTGCTGCCGGTTGGTCGAATTGGGGTCGTACGAGCGATCATCGGTCATGACGGTATCTTCACTCCGTTGCGCCGCAGTTGCGCTCCGATCCCGCGGCCCGCGCGAGGGCACCGACGGATCGTGGACGGGAACGCCCCTTCTGCATGTCAGCAAGTCAACGGAAATCGGTTGATGAAGTTCCGCGGACCCGCAGCCGTAAGCTGCGACGTGAACGGCGAAGGTCAGGGTGACTGGACGCCGACCGCGCGGCTCCCGTGCTGCTGCAGATCGATGGCCGGGCCGGCCCGTGCGAGCAGAACCTCCCGGTAGAATGCGATGGTGCGATCGCCCATGGTGGTCAGCCCGTATCGTTCGGCCCGAATCCTGGCCAACCTCCCCATCCTGTCGCGGCCAAGGCGATCTTCGCGAAGCCTGGAGAGTTCCGCGGCGAACCCCTCGGCATTCTGCGGCTCTACAAAGACCGCTGCCCCGTCCCAGAGTTCGCGGAACGTCGGGATGTCCGACAGCACGAGCGCGCACCCCATCTGGGCGGCTTCAAGTACGCCGAGGCCGAACGGCTCGTAGACAGCCGAGGAAACGAAGATGCCTGCTTGCGACAACCATGCCCGCATGTCGGCCGCGGACAGATCACCGAGGAGGCAGAGGTGCTCGAAGGACCGCTGGCCTGCACCGGGTGTGGGCGCCCGTGTCGAGCCGGCAGCGTAGATGTCGACGGGCAGCAGACCGGCCGCACGATCGAGCACCGCAACGTTCTTCCCTTCATCCCACAACCGCCCGGCGGTAAAGATGAGGTCTCGGGTGCCGGACATGAGAGTGTCGTCGGTCCGCCCGTTGTGAACGACGGCGACGGGGCAGTCGGGCCGGTAGATCTCGGTCACCTGTCGGCCGAAGGCGACGCTCGGCACTATAATCCCATCTGCCCGTGCCAGGCCCGACCGCACCGCCTTCGTCCTCCAGTCGAGATCCGCCGGCAGTGCCTCTCTTGGGTGGACGGCTGACCACCAACTGGCGACGCAGGAATGCAGACCGACGACCATGGGAGCGGAGGGAAAGCCGCGGCACGCCAGCCCCGGTGTATTCAGGTGGATCAGATCCGGCGTCATCGCTGCGCACAGCGCGAACAGCGCCTCGCTGGCCTCTTCAAGCTCAGCCTCGCTATGGGCTGTCCAGTCGAGCGGCAGGTTAACAAGGGTCACGCGAAAACGGGCGTCAGACAGGATCCCATTCTGCTGCAGGATCGAGGGCGAGGGACCAAGAACCACAAGATCAACCTCGGCGCCGCGCTCGGCCAAGTGCCGGGCCAGGTCCGTGCTGTAGGTCCAGACCCCGCCGATCGCATCCGTCGTCAACAGGACCCGCCCCGTAAAGGTCATCCGCTTTTGCATGACGTCTTCCCGCTGCTCCGGCCTTCACTTCCGCTGGCCGGCCGGGACAGTCTCCTCGGCGATTGCGGTTGCATCCTGGGGAGCCGAAGTCTGTCAATCGTTGCTGTTAAGAGACCAGACCGCGCTGCTTCAATTCGCTGCTTGCCGCATCGACACGGTCGATCGCAGACTGGGTGGCGACCCATTCGGCAAGCGCGACCAGCCCGTCCTTGAGCGCATGCCGGGGCGTATAGCCGAGAAGCCGGCGGGCTTTGGTGATATCCGCGAAACAATGCCGGATATCCCCGGCCCGGATCTTTCCGGTGATATCCGGCTGCAGATCAGACCGGCCCATTTCGGCGGCAAAGCGTTCCGCAAGAGCCGCGATCGTGATCGGCGCACCGCTTCCCACGTTGATGATTTCACCGCGTGCACCTGGCGCATCCAGCGCCCTGACGAAGGCCCGGGCGACATCTTCGACGTGCACGAAGTCGCGTTGCTGACATCCATCCTCGAACACCATTGGCGCCCGGCCGTTGAGAAGACGCGCGGCGAAGATGGCCAGCACACCGGTGTAAGGATTGGAGAGCGCCTGCCCGGGTCCATAGACGTTGAAAAGCCTCAGCGCCACGGCATCGATGCCGTAAGCCGGCGCGACGACCATCGTCATCTGCTCCTGGGCAAACTTGTTGAGGGCATAGACCGATGACAGCGCCGGCCGTTTCCATTCCGGTGTGGGCACCGGCGTCAGCGGCCCGCCGTCCGCTCCAATCGGATCGAAACCGAGACGGTCGCTGCCCATGCCATAGTTCCAGGGCCGACGCACATCTTCCAGGGTCTCGCCCCGACCATTCTCATAAAGACCCTCGCCATAGACGCTCATGGAGGAGGCAACGACAATGCGGGAAACGTGACGGCGGATCATCTGCTGCAGCAACGTCGCCGTGCCGAGATCGTTGACACCGACATAGCGCTCGATCTCGTACATGCTCTGGCCAACCCCGACCTCGGCAGCCAGATGCACGACCTTGTCGACACCGTCGAGCGCAGCAGCGACGCAATCGGCGTCCCGAATGTCACCAACAACGAGATCATAGTCGGAAGCCGCCCCATCGCCAGCATCGACCATCCCACACCCAACCTCTTCCTCGTCGCGTGGGTGGATCTGTTCGTTGAAGTTGTCGAGTACGCGAACCTGTTCGCCGCGATTGAGCAGTTCGCCAACCACGTAACGTCCGATAAAGCCCATGCCGCCGGTAACCAGAACGCGGCCGCTCATTACCGCCCCCACTCCCGCGGACCCTGGGCTCTCCTTAGCCGCATGGCCTCTAGCTCATTCATCAGGTCCACCACTTCGTCCTCCGTTGATTGGAGGGGATAGAACCCGCGAGATCGAGGAACGTTCCGGAAGAACCACGCGTGGACGGGAACCAATCCAACCACAATGGGTTACCTCGTCATGGTGGCAACGGGCGGCTTTCTGGCCGAGCATATGGCCTTTCACCTCGTGCTGATGAACATCGTGGCTCCCACGGTGGTCATGGCTTGCCGCCTCCAGAGCCGACATGCCGCACACGGTTCGTCCATTGCAGCGGCTTCGGTCGCGCAGATTCTGGTGCTGTGGGGGTGGCATCTGCCGCCGGCCCTCGGCTTTGCCATGTCGTCAAACGTCGCCATGGCCCTGATGCACCTCTCGCTGTTCGCGGTTGCCCTGGCATTCTGGCGCGCGGTCATCGGCGCAGCCGCCGAACGTCGCTGGCAGGCCATCGGCGGGGTCCTGATGACCGGAAAACTGTTCTGCCTGCTCGGTGTCCTGCTCACGTTCGCGCCCCGGCCGCTCTACTCGGCTGCCGTACACGCCGTCCATGCACCCGCTTCCTCCAACTCGGTTCCGGCGCTTGCGGATCAGCAGCTCGCCGGACTTCTGATGCTGATTGCCTGTCCCCTCACCTACGTGCTCGCCGGGATTGTCATCGCAGCCAAGTGGATTTCGGAGATCGAGCGCCGGCCGGCCTGGTCTCCCCTGTCGGAGCGGCGCTGACGATGCAGGATCCCACTTCGCCGACGGCCGCTGCGGCAGGTGATGACGCACCAGATGGCCCGGCCGTTCCGAAGCGGGCGAGCAGCGTCGTGACCACCGCCGACCCGGAAGAGCTGCCGAACCGGGCGCCCCGACCCGAAGGAGAAAAGGAGGACCTGCTCCGCGCCTGGGCGACGCCGAAGGGCCTGGGCCTCATCACAGCCGTCAACAACTCCGTCATCGGCCTGCTCTACATCGGCGTTGCATTCCTGTTCTTTTTGCTGGCCGGGGTTCTGGCAATGCTGATGCGCACCCAGCTTGCGATTCCCGGAAACGATTTCATCGGCCAGGATCTTTATAATCAGATCTTCACGGTCCACGGCACCACGATGATGTTCCTCTTCGCCGTTCCCGCGGTAGAGGCACTCGGAGTCATGCTGCTGCCGCAGATGCTCGCCGCGCGCGATCTGCCGTTTCCCCGCCTCAGCGCGTTCGCGATCTGGGCTTATGTCGTTGGCGGCCTCGTCTTCTTTTCCACCATCTTCTACGACCTGGCGCCGAAAGGCGGCTGGTTCATGTATCCGCCACTGACGCTCAAGCAGTTCTCGCCAGGGGACAATGCGGATTTCTGGCTGCTCGGGATCGGTTTCATTGAGATCTCGGCCATCGCCGGGGCGGTCGAAATCGTGGTTGGCGCGCTCAGAACCCGCCCCCCGGGCATGTCACTGGCCAAGATGCCGATTTTCGCCTGGAGCATGCTCATCTTTGCGGCGATGATCATCTTTGCCTTCCCGGCCGTGATCCTCGCGACAATGTTGCTGGAAATCGAACGTTCGTTCGGCTGGCCGTTCTTCACGGCGGCCAAGGGAGGCGATCCGCTGCTTTGGCAGCACCTGTTCTGGTTCTTCGGCCATCCCGAGGTCTATATCATTTTCCTGCCCGCGGCCGGCCTCGTTTCAATGATCGTGGCGACGATGGCCCGCCACCCGCTCGTCGGCTATCACCTCGTCGTCGTCGCCCTGATCGGCACCGGTTTCTTCAGCTTCGGCCTGTGGGTGCATCACATGTTCACCACGGGAATCCCGGCCCTCAGCCTGGGCTTCTTTTCCGCTGCAAGCATGGCCGTTGCCATTCCTTCGGGCATTCAGGTTTTCGCCTGGATCGCCACGATCGCCGCAGGCCGAAAGCGGTTCCGCATCACCACGCCGTCGCTCTTTGTCCTCGGCTTCCTGTTTATCTTCACCGTCGGGGGGCTCACCGGGATCATGGTGGCGCTCGTCCCGCTCGATTACCAGGTGCACGACACCTATTTCGTTGTCGCGCATTTCCACTATGTGCTGATTGGCGGAATGGTGTTTCCGCTGTTCGCGACCTTCTATTACTGGACCCCGATGGTGAGCAGCCGCAAGCTGTCCGAGCGTCTCGGCCGCTGGGTGTTCTGGCTGATGTTCATCGGCTTCAACGTCAGCTTCTTTCCGATGCATATCACCGGGCTGCGCGGCATGCCGCGCCGGGTGTGGACTTATGAAGAGGGCCTTGGCTGGGACACGCTCAATCTGGTGTCCACCGTCGGCACCTACATTCTGGCGGCCGGCGTCCTTCTGTTCGTCATCGATCTCTTCCGCAATTTCCGGCCGAGCTCGGCCGGCGGCGAGGACAATCCCTGGGGCGCCGGCACGCTGGAATGGCTGCCGGGCGACGTCTACTCCACCCGGAGCATCCCGCTGGTCACCAGCCGCGAGCCACTCTGGGATCGGCCCAGCCTGGCACGTGAGGTCGAGGAGGGCCGGCATTTCCTGCCGAACGCGCCGACCGGCGGCCGCGAAACGATTGTAACCAGCGCCATCGACGGGCGACCGCAGTACATCATCCAGATGCCCGGGCCGGGCTGGGCCCATGTCGTTGCCGCCGTCTTTACCGCTGCCTGTTTCCTGCTCTTGACCGTCAAGGCCGTCATTCCAGCCATTGCCTGCGGCATCATCGCCATCGGCGCCTGCATCGCCTGGACCTGGGAGCTCGACCAGGGACCGGGCAAGGGCGAAGTCGATATCGGCGGCGGCATCAGGCTGCCCACCTACATGTCGGGGCCAAGTTCGCATTCCTGGTGGGCAATGATCGTGCTCATCCTGGTGGCGTCGTCGCTCTACATCGCCTATGTCTTCTCCTATCTTTTTCTCTGGGTCGTCTCTCCGGAAGTCTGGGCACCAAAAGGGTCTCCCGCGCTGCCCGACCTGACGTGGCCGGGTACGGCCGCGCTGCTGGCGATCGGGGGAACGGCCCTGCTGCTTTGGGCTCAGCGCGGGCTGCGGGCGTCCGGCAAGCGTAACTCCGCCGTCCCTGTTCTTCTCGCGGTGTCGGGACTGTGTCTCGCCGCAGCCGTTGCGGTGGAAGCGGCGGGGCACTGGTCGGCCGGACTGAGGCCGGCCGAGAATGCCTATAGCGCCATGGTCTACATGGCCAGCGTCGTCAACGTTCAGGTCGCCTTCGCCACACTCGTCCTCGTCGGGTTCGCCATTGCCCGCCATCTGACCGGGAAACTCGACCGGGTGCGGTGCGTCAGCTTCGACAACGCGAAGCTGCTCTATTTCTACACCGCCGCCCAGCTTCTGGCCGGCCTGGTCCTCATTCACGGCTTTCCAAGAGCAGTGGGGTGATATGGCCAGGCACAACGAAACGACTCCGATCCCACAGCCCTCGACAACGGGAACATTGTTCTACCTGCTGTTTGGGCTGATCGTCTGGGCAGCGCAGCTGACGCTGCTTTACGGTGCACATACCCTTGTCTGCGCCCTTGGCGCTTCAACCGCGATCAACACTGTCATCGTCGGCAGTGTGACCATCATCGCGGCGGCCGCGCTGCTTCTGCTGCTGCTCTTTCAAAATCGCGCCGCCCGGATCTGCGGACTTCCCCCTCGCGCCGAAGACCGTGGCACCTATGACGCGGTAACACGCACCGTCTGTCTTTTGTCGCTGATCGCCGTTTTCTGGACCGGCATGACGGCCGTAATCATCGAGGCCTGCGCCCAGGGGCGATGACGGCTGCCCCGCCGCGCGAAGGCCTATCGACGCCTCAGCCCTCCCGCCGAACGGCAGAACCGCGCATCATTCCCTTTACGTAAGCGTTATGACACAGCGATGATGGATGACTGCGTTGCGAGGCCTAGCGGCGTGATCTAAACAGGGTGATGGGGTCCCTCGCCGCACAGTCGGGACGGGACGGACACGCCCAGCAATGATTCGGACGCCCGCGGCCTGGCGGGCTAAGGGGGAGAGCGCATGGCGGAGACCGACGAACTGCCCGAACGCGAGAGCATGGACTTCGACGTCGTGATCGTCGGCGCCGGCCCTGCGGGCCTTGCCGCGGCGATCCGGCTGAAGCAGATCGCCAACGACAGGGGCGAGGAGCTATCGGTTGTCGTGCTGGAAAAGGGCTCGGAGGTCGGCGCGCATATCCTCTCGGGCGCCGTCATCGATCCGATCGGACTCGACCGCTTGCTGCCGGAGTGGCGCAGCGAGGAGACGCCGCTGAAGACGCCAGTGACTGCAGACCACTTTCTTGTGCTCGGCCCGGCCGGCTCGATGCGGCTGCCGAACATCTTCATGCCGAAGCTGATGGGCAACCACGGCAATTACATCGTCTCGCTCGGCAATGTCTGCCGCTGGCTGGCGGAAAAGGCCGAGGCGCTCGGCGTCGAGATCTATCCGGGCTTTGCCGCCGCCGAGATGCTCTACGATGGCGACACGGTCGTTGGCGTTGCCACCGGCGACATGGGCATCGGCCGCGACGGCAAGCCCAACGCGAATTTCACCCGGGGGATGGAGCTGCGCGGCAAGTACGTGCTGATCGCCGAGGGCGCGCGCGGCTCCCTCGCCAAGCAGCTGATCGCCCGATATGAGCTCGACAAGGGCTGCGAGCCGCCGAAGTTCGGCATCGGGCTCAAGGAGTTGTGGCAGGTTGCCCCCGAGAAGCACCGCCCGGGCCTCGTCCAGCACTCGTTCGGCTGGCCGCTCGACAGCCGGACCGGCGGCGGCTCGTTCCTCTATCACCTCGAGGACAACCAGGTAGCGGTCGGATTCGTGGTCCACCTCAACTACGAAAACCCCTATCTGTCGCCGTTCGACGAGTTCCAGCGCTTCAAGACGCACCCCGCGATCCGCGACACGTTCGAGGGCGGCAAACGGATTTCCTACGGTGCACGGGCCATCACCGAGGGCGGCTGGCAATCGGTGCCGAAGTTGTCGTTTCCGGGCGGGCTGCTGATCGGCTGCTCCGCCGGCCTGGTCAACGTTCCGCGAATCAAGGGCTCGCACAACGCCATGCTGTCGGGAATGCTGGCGGCCGAGCACGTGGCCGCCGCGCTCGCTGAGGGCAAGGCCAATGCGGAACTCACCGCCTTCGACACGGCGTGGCGCGCAGGCGACATCGGGCGTGACCTCAAGAAGGTGCGCAACGTCAAGCCGCTGTGGTCGCGCTACGGCACCTGGCTTGGCATCGCGCTCGGCGGCCTCGACATGTGGACCAACGAGTTGTTCGGCTTTTCGTTCTTCGGCACGCTGAAGCACGGCAAGCGAGATTTCGAGACGCTGAAGCCGGCAGCGCAGTGCAAGCCAATCGACTATCCCAAGCCGGACGGCGTCATCACCTTCGACAAGCTGTCATCAGTGTTCCTGTCGAACACCAACCACGAGGAGGACCAGCCGGTCCACCTCAAGGTCAAGGACATGGCGCTGCAGAAGGCGTCGGAGCACGACGTCTATGCCGGCCCGTCGAACCGCTACTGCCCGGCCGGGGTCTACGAGTGGATCGAGGAAGGCGAGGATGCACCGCGCTTCCAGATCAACGCGCAGAACTGCGTCCACTGCAAGACCTGCGACATCAAGGA
>CAYXAA010000052.1:0-24661 GCA_964462985.1 uncultured Hyphomicrobiales bacterium
GCGGCCTGTGTCCCGAACAGCGCCAGCGAGAGCACGCTGCGGGCGAGATTCTCCTCGATGTCGTCGGTGGGATCGAGCATCCAGTTGACCGAGACGAATGCGTTGCGCGGATTGTTCTCATCGGCCGGATAGGTCGCCTCGATATCGGCGATGCGGCCGGCATATTCGGCGCGGAAGCGCTGCTTCAGTTCCGAGGTGTTGACGAAGGCGGCGCGCGGCGTCTCGAGGCCGATGCGCCCCATCGCCTCGCGGAACCGCTCGCGGTCCTCGGCCTTGTCGATCGCCTCGGCGGTGGCGCCGATCATCTCCACGCCGAATTCGTCAAGCACGCCCATCTTGCGCAGGGAGAGGGCACAGTTCAGCGCCGTCTGGCCGCCCATGGTCGGCAGCAGCGCGTCAGGGCGCTCCTTTTCGATGATCTTGGCGACGATCTCCGGCGTGATCGGCTCGATGTAGGTCGCGTCGGCCAGCTCCGGATCGGTCATGATCGTCGCCGGATTCGAGTTGACCAGAATGATCCGATACCCTTCC
Organism: uncultured Hyphomicrobiales bacterium; assembly: GCA_964462985.1. Taxonomy (GTDB): domain Bacteria; phylum Pseudomonadota; class Alphaproteobacteria; order Rhizobiales; family Stappiaceae; genus CAYXAA01. The sequence goes on from CAYXAA010000052.1 coordinate 532, forward strand.
TCCTTCAGGGCCTTGCAGGCCTGGGTTCCCGAATAGTCGAACTCGCAAGCCTGGCCGATGACGATCGGACCAGCGCCAATGATGAGAATGGAGGAAATGTCGGTGCGTTTGGGCATCTCGCGCTCGCGGCAATCCGTCCGCACGCGAGGTCACATGCGGGGCGGGGCAATCAAGGTTGCTATCGTGACGGCTGAGCGGGCCTTATAGGGAAAAAAGCGGGCGCGGGAAACCCCGTTGCCGAGACAAGAACGTCAGGCGTTTGCGAGAAAGCGGTATAAGCTGATCATGGGGACCTAGCTGACAGTCCTCGCCCAGCGCGCCGGCGATTCCCGATCGGCGGCGGTGCATCGCGGCGACCGGTTCAGCATGACAACGGCGGGAGACGGCGCGATGCGGTGGCGAGGTAGACGGCAGAGCAGCAATGTCGAGGACCGTCGCGGCATGGGCCGCGTCGGCGGCCGCGCCCGGATAGCCGGCGGTGGCCTCGGCATCGGCGGTCTCCTCGTCATCCTGATCCTGTCGGCAGTGCTCGGGGTCAACCCGCTCACTCTTCTCGAAGGTCTCGACGGCGGCGGCCAGCCGGTGACGGCGGATCGGCCGGTGTCGGCCGAAGACGAGGAACTGGCCCGGTTCGTCAGGGTCGTCCTCGCCGATACGGAGGATACCTGGAACGCGCTGTTCGAGCGTGCCTTCAAGGAGGCCTACGAGGAGCCGCGGCTTGTCTTGTTCCGGGGCGAGACGCGGTCGGCCTGCGGATACGCCCAGTCGGCGACCGGACCATTCTATTGCCCGGGTGACCGGCAGGTCTATATCGACCTCGCCTTCTACGATGAGCTGCGCCGCCGGTTCGATGCGCCCGGCGATTTCGCTCAGGCCTATGTCATTGCCCACGAGGTTGGCCACCACGTCCAGAACCTCCTTGGCATCTTGCCGAAGTTCAATCAGATGCGGCAGCGGCTGTCGCAGACGGAGGCAAACCAGCTCTCGGTCCTGGTCGAGTTGCAAGCCGACTGCTTTGCCGGGATCTGGGCACACGATACCGCGGACAAGGGGCTTCTGGAGGCGGGCGACATCGACGAGGCGCTCAACGCCGCTGCGCAGATCGGCGACGACGCAATCCAGCGCCGGACACAGGGCTATGTCGTGCCGGAAAGCTTCAACCACGGCACCTCGGCCCAGCGGCAGCAATGGTTCAGGCGTGGTTACGATAGCGGGCGCATCGACGAGTGCGACACCTTCAACTGATGGATCCGGCGGGCCGGGACGACCGCCGCTGCCGGTCAGAGACGGCATTCGCCGGTCTGGCGGGTGCGGACCCCGCCGGAACCCAAGTCGGGCCGGTGATACAACGAGCGCTGCCCCGGTTCGGCTCTGGGCGGTGCGAGTGTCGGGATTACGCCTTTACGCCTTCTTGCGGGGGATCACGGTCTCGCCATCGAAATCCTCAACCCCGTTCGACAGCGCGTAGCAGGCGAGCCGGATCGACTTCGGAATGTCGACCGGTTTGCCGCCGCGATCGCCCTTCTCGTAGTACTGGATCATCCGCTTTTTTAGCCCGAGATGATCGGCGGCGTCCTTCTGCTTCAATCCCAGCGACTTGCGCCAAGCCCGAAACTGGTCCGCGGTCATGACGCCATCGTGCTTGGTCTCGGTCATTTTTCCTGCCCAACGTCGTTATCCGAAGGTGAGCGCACGTTGTGCGAACCGACTCGGTTGCCCCGGCCGCATGGCAATTCCGTGACGACGGTCCGCTTGCCCGGCGGCGAGCCGGCGGATGCAGCCGGTGTCGGACCGGGTGTCGATCAAGGCGGCCGGGTGATGCGCCGTGCCGACGCTTCGCGGTTGCCCTTTGGCTGCTTCGGGCGCAAAACCGTAACAAGGGTGGGGGCGGAGAGATGGCATGATCGGTCAGCAGGATGTCAGGGTTGGCGATGACGACGGTGTTGCTGACCGCCGGCAGGGCAGGCGCGGTGCCAGGCCGGTTCCGATGCGGGAAAGACCGCTGATCCACGCCGGCGCGCTTGCCGGACTCGAGGCCTATTGCACCCGAATCGGTCTCGATTATCGCGCCATCGCCCGCCGTCACGATCTCGACGGGGCCCTCGATGGAGGCAGTCCGATGTCGCGGCACATCAGCCTCGACAACTTCGCCTTGATGCTCTCCACCTGCGCCCGGCTGTCAGGCGACCCGCTGTTCGCCCTCAACTGGACTCGCGCAGCCGGTCCGGAGCCGGACGATTCGGTCCGCCTGGCCGCCCGCCACGCCGCAACCTTGCGCGAGGCCCTGGAAACGCTGGCGCGCTTTGTCCGAGTCAAGATGGATGTCGCCCAGGTGGGCCTTGTCTCGGAAGGGGCGACCGCATCGTTCTACTGGGCATTCCCGGCAACGATTGCCTGTTCCACGCAGCTGACGGACCGCGTGGCCTGCTCGCTGACGCTGCGCCTTCTTGCGCTCTCAAGCGGCAATAACGCCCTTGTAAGCGTGGCGCTCGCCAGGCCCGAACCGGCGAATACCGCGCTACATGACGACGTGTTCAAAGTCCCGGTCGAGTTCGACGCTGCGGTGACCAGACTGCGCTTCCGATCGTCCACACTCGACGCGCCGAATCCGTTGCACGATCCCCAGTTGCACGATGCCCTGTGCGACCTCAATCGCCGGCGCCTGCAGGATCGCCGGATCGGCCAGGATTTCGTCTCGCGGGTCCGCGAAGCAATCGCGGCGGACCTGGAGCGCCCGGACCTCACCCTGGCAGACGTTGCCGAAAGTCTGGCCCTGAGCAGCCGGGCCCTGCAGCGGCGGCTCGCCGAAAGCCGCACCAGCTTTCAGGAGCTGCATGACGCGACGCGAAGACAGCTGGCAGAGGATCTGCTGGGGGAAACCGCGCTGCCAATGTCCGAGATAGCCTTCCGGCTCGGATTCTCCAGTCTGGGGAATTTCACGCGTGCCGCACGGCGTTGGTTCGGCCGCCCGCCGAGCGATTGGCGGCGCCAGCGGCTCAATCGTCTCGGGCTTGTGACGGCGGGCAGCGGGCAATCGCAGGACGACTGACGTCGCGGCCGTTCGGACAAGCGTGCCCTGCCGCCGGATCACCTGTAACCCATTGCCGTTACGACCCTTCCAGCTGCGCTTAACCTGAAAGATGCGTGTCAGGACAACGCCATGACGGGGGGCTGTGGCCCGCGGCCGCGGCTGGGCGGGAGAGAAGAACGGCAACGGATTCTTTAGCCCGTGCTGTTCTTTCCGCGTTCTTTACGCCGCCGGGAGACGCAATGGCAGTCTCCATGCCATGCGAGGCGCCCTTCTTCATTGGACGGCGGGAAAAGCGGATTTCTTCTCTCTGGAATTTACATTTCGGCGTCTGCTACGCAAAAAGTAGATAAACAGCTTTCTACTTTTGAAAGAAGGCAAATATCCGAATTCTTTCCCGATGAATTATTATGGTCAAGATGTGAGTCCGTCCGCGCCCGATGTCGGGTTTACGTTGACGAATGCCGTGTAACGCGCCAAATGCGAAAAAAATGGCGTGGAAAGAGAAGGAGTTATCTGGTAGGCGGTGGCATAGTCCGAGCTTGCTTGCGTCTGGTAACGGTTTCGTGAGCGGTGGGGCGTACCGCTGCCGGACAGACGAAGGCTTCTGCCGCAATGGGCGTTCGGACGCCGATCCCGGTCCTCCGGGGTCGGGCAATGGCGGTGGCAGCCGGCAAGCTCCTGTGAACCGTACCATAGGCTAGAGAATGACCAACTTGGCAGGAAAGATGGTTTCTGTTCCAGACATCGCGGGTCCGATCGCCATGGGAGGGGCCGATGAAGAGCTTCTCTCCATCTCGGAAATGTCTGAAACGTTTGGCGTAACGCTCAGGACCCTGCGCTTCTATGAGGAAAAGGGCCTGCTTAATCCGGTACGCCGTGGCGCCCGCCGGTTCTATCGCGCCCGCGATGCCGGGCGCATGCGGGTTATCCTCCAGGCCAAGAAGATCGGTCTGACTCTCGGCGAGATCCGCAAGGTGATCGCAATCATCGAGGGGAACGCGCCGCGGTTCGAGCAGCTCCAACAGCTGCGTGAGATCTGCCGGGAACAGAACGACCTGCTTCAGGAACAACAGACGCAGGTCAACGAGCAGCTCGCAGAAATGACGAGCATCATGGAATCGCTCGATACCTTGATTGAGGTCAACGGCAAGCGGCCGGGTTGAAACAATGAATCGCCGCCGCCCGTCGACGAGGGTGGCGGCGAATCCTTCCGGAAGAGGCTCCGTCTCAGGCGGCCGCAAGCGATCCGCTCACCGCAGGCAGGCGGGCGACTACTTTTCCGGCAGGGCCGGCAGGCCCTTGCGCTCCCGCATCAGATTGACGAAGCGGCGGAACAGATAGTGACTGTCGCGCGGGCCTGGCGAGGCCTCGGGATGGTACTGCACCGAGAACACCGGCCGATCCTTCAGCCTCAGTCCGCAGTTCGAACCATCGAACAGCGAGACGTGGGTTTCCTCAACGGTGCCCGGCAGGCTGGCGGTGTCAACGGCGAAGCCGTGGTTCATCGAGGTGATCTCGACCTTGCCCGTGGTGCGATCAAAGACCGGATGGTTGGCACCGTGATGGCCCTGGTGCATCTTCCTGGTCGTGCCGCCGAGGGCAAGGGCCAGAATCTGATGGCCGAGACAGATGCCGAACACCGGCAGGCCACTGTCGACGGCCGCCTTGATCGCGGGAACCGCATAGTCGCCCGTGGCCGCCGGATCTCCAGGGCCGTTGGACAGGAATACGCCATCCGGATCGTGCGCCAGCACCTCCTCGGCGGTCGCTGTCGCCGGCAGCACCGTGACACGGCATCCGGCATCGGCCAGAAGGCGCAGGATGTTGCGCTTGATGCCGTAATCGATCGCCACAACGTGGAACAGGTCCTCGCTACGGTGACCGTAGCCCTTGTCCCACGTCCACGAGGTTTCGTCCCAGCCGAAGGTCTGACCGGTGGTGACCTCCCTGGCAAGGTCCATGCCCTCCAGCCCCGGCCAGGCGGCCGCCATCTTCTTCAGCGCCTCGATGTCGAACACGCCGTCGGGGGCGTGGGCAATCACCGCATTGGGCGTGCCGCTCTCGCGGATACGCGCTGTGAGGGCGCGGGTGTCGATGTCGCCGAGGCCGATGATGCCGCGCGCCTTGAGCCAGGCGTCGAGCGCCCGGGTCGCACGATAGTTGGACGGCGAGGAAATGTCCGCCTTGACGATGACACCGCGCACCCCGGAAGACGCCGCCATGTTGACGGTCTCGATATCTTCCTCGTTCGTCCCCACATTACCAATGTGCGGAAACGTGAAGGTGATGATCTGCCCGGCATAGGAGGGATCGGTAAGGATCTCTTCGTAGCCGGTCATCGCCGTGTTGAAGCAGACTTCGCCCACAGCCTGGCCCTGGGCGCCGAACCCGCGGCCCTCGATTACCGTGCCGTCGGCGAGCACGAGCATGGCCGTGGTCGGCCGCTCGGCCCAGGCATCTGCTGCGGTCGTCATGTCTTGCTTTCTTAATCCGGTTGGTGACATCATGACACGGTGCAAAGCCATGCGATGCGCCGTGGCCGTCCCGGCGGTAAGCAGCCGGGTGCGTCAAGCGCGGCACTCTAGGGGATGCGCTTGCTCGGGTCAACCACGAGGTCTGGAAAATAACTTCCTAAAAATCAATGAGATAGCGTGAGTGTTCGAGAAGCCGCCCGGCGATTGACGCCGAGGCTGGATGCTGTGCGACATCGATGGAGCACCAGGTAGATGCGTGATGAAATCGCTGCTGCCCTGAACCGGGCAGTGGAGGCGGGTCAGAAGGACCGCGCTGCAATGCTGCGGCTGATCCTCGCTGCCGTGCGCGATCGCGATGCCAAGGCGCGGGAGATGGGCCGGGACGGCATCTCCAACGAAGAGTTTCTCGACATCCTGCGCAAGATGCTGCGCCAGCGCGAGGAAACGCTGCGCGAATACGAAGAGGCCGGCCGGCTCGACCTGGCCGAGCAGGAACGCGAGGAGATGGAGATTATCCGCGAATTCCTGCCACGGCAGTTCGACGAGAAGGAGGTGCGCGACGTGTGCGAGAATGTCGTGCGCGACATCAATGCGCACGGGCTGCGCGACATGGGCCGCTGCATGAATGCCCTGAAGCAGCGCTACCCCGGCAAGATGGACTTTGCCCGTGCCAGTTGCGTGGTGAAGGACCTGCTGAAGGCAGAATAGTCGTAAGGCGACAGTTAAGCAGACGCCGTGAACGAGGCCGGTCTGCCGGTTCTGGCGTGCCCGCATCGGGCGTGGCATCATGGCCGCGGCAGGTCGGGCGGGTTGTACCGCGTTCGCTGGAACGGCTAAGCGGCAATCGGCCTGGTCTCCTCCACCGCTATCGTCAAGTTTCGGGACGGGCTCCGGGCGGCATTTGGGTGTCGGCCCGACAGTCAAACGGGTCGCCGCGACCAGCCTCAGCAATGGGTGATTGAGACGGAGGCGAGCAGGATGGTGGCCCCGACGGGCGGGATCGGACAATTAGGCCGGCCGAGCTGGCGTTTGCCGACTCGCCCGCGATTTCTTGGCTCGAACAGGATTGACGGAAAAGATGCGTTTTTCCTCCGGACTGCTCGACGAGATCCGTGCCCGCCTGCCGCTGTCCGAGGTGGTAGGCCGTCGCGTGAGCTGGGACCGGCGTAAGACGCAGCCGGGCAGGGGCGACTTCTGGGCCTGTTGCCCGTTCCATCAGGAAAAAACTCCGAGCTTTCATGTCGACGACCGCCGCGGCCGCTACAAATGCTTCGGTTGCGGGGCGTCGGGCGATCACTTTCGCTTCATCACCGAAACCGAGGGCCTGAGCTTTCCCGAGGCGGTGGAGCGACTCGCCGGCGAGACGGGAGTGGCCCTGCCCAAGGCGGACCCGCGTGCCGAGCAGCGCGAGCGTGAGCGTGCCGGGCTCGCGGAGATCTGTGAGCTGGCGGCGCGGTTCTTTCAGGCGGAATTTGCAACGTCAGGCGGGAGCGATGCGCGGGCGTATTGCGAAAGGCGTGGGCTTAAACCGCAGACCCTGAAGGAGTTCCGCTTTGGATTTGCGCCCAATTCCCGCGACGCGCTGAAACGGCATCTTCTGGGCAAGGGCGTCGATGAGGAGGCCATGATCGAGGCGGGCCTTGTCATCAGGCCGGACGACGGCCGGCCCGCCTACGACCGGTTCCGCAACCGGCTGATCATCCCGATCGAGGACGAGCGCGGCCGCGTCGTAGCCTTCGGCGGGCGCACGCTGGACCCGGACGGCCAGCCGAAATACCTCAACTCGCCGGAGACGCCGCTGTTCCACAAGGGAACGATGCTTTTCAACCTTCATCGGGCACGGGAGGCGGCATTCAGATCGGGCCAGGCGATCGTGGTCGAGGGCTACATGGATGCGATCGCGATATGGCAGGCCGGCTTGCCGGCGGTCGTCGCTGCGCTCGGCACAGCCTTCACCGAGGAGCAGATCGCGCGAATGTGGCGCCTGACGCCCGAGCCCGTGGTGTGCTTCGACGGCGATGCCGCCGGACGGGGGGCTGCCTACCGGGCGCTCGACCGCATCCTGCCTGGGCTCCGGAGCGGTCATTCGTTCAATTTCGCCTTTCTCGATGCGGGCATGGACCCGGACGACCTCATTCGCGCGCAAGGCGTTGCGGCGTTCAGGGCGGTGATGGAAAAGGCGCAGCCGGCGATCGATGTGCTGTGGGAGCGCGAGACGGCCGGCACGCCGGTCGACACGCCGGAACGCAAGGCGGCGCTGGAAAAGCGTCTGGACGACCTTGCCGGCCAGATCCGGGACGAAAGGGTTAGGCGGCGCTACCAGCTCGAGATCCGGATCAGGCTGTCCAACCTGTTCTACGAGCAGGTGCGGCAGGGCAGGAGCAACGACCGCCGCGGCCGGGCAAGAGGCGGGCGCGCGGACGCGGATGCCGGTGCCTGGAGCGGGCCGCCGCAACCGGTCGGCGACCAGCCGATGTTTGGAACCGAGCGCATCCTGTGCGGACTGCTTTTGAAGTATCCCGACCTGTTCGAGCGTCATCTGGATCGGGTGTCTCAGGTCGGGTTCAGCAACGAGCTGCACCGCCGGTTTCGCGACGAGTTGTGCCGGATTGCCACCGATCTCGCCGAAGTCCGCGTCAGCGATTTTTTCGACAAGCTCGACGAGCGCTTCTATCAGATCCTGGCCGAGGCCTTTGCCACGACACATGACGACAATGGGGCCGTGAGTCAGGCCCCAGGCGTGCAGCATCTGATCCAGCGCCTGCCGATCCTCGGCCACGCGCCGCCGCCCGATTACGTGGAGGCGCTGTTTGTACACTTCCTCGACCTGCTTGAAACCAAGGCGTTGGAACGGGAACTCGAACACGAAATGTCTGGGGTCGGCGAGGATCTCGACGAGACGGCCTGGGAGCGGATCCGCCTCCTGTCGCAGGAGCTGGCCCGGCGCCGCGAGGAATGCGCCCGCGACGACCAGGATCTTGCCGACCGCGGTCGCAAGCTCAAGGCGGCGCGCGGTGCAAGCGGTGGTGCAAGGGATGGCCTCCAGCGCACCGGCTGAAGTGCTGCCGCGCACGGGGGACGCCCTGAGGAAAGCCTGGGGACGAGCCGCACCAAGCAGTTGACGACACACGAATCACTCTTGCGAATCCAGCAGGCCGCGCTAAATAGTCGGCACGGGCAGCACCGAGCGCCGACATCCGGGCATCATGGAGCCACATGAGCGGAGCCATTGGCGATACGACAGCAAGATCTGCTGCCATACATCCAGAGCTTGGAACCGGTGCGTGTTGACGCGCCGGGGATTTTTCGTATGCCGCAGCGCCCGGGCCGGCCGATTGCGGGCAAGTCGCCGCGGTGCAAACGATCGATCAGCCCGCTTTCTTTCGTCGGGACGGACCGGCGGAACAGGCGGCCAACAACCGGGATTGATACGGTTAAGCAGGGCTTAAGGGACCGCCGATAAAAGAACGACCGTCAGGAAATGTGCGACCGCCAAGTCTTCGCTCCCAGGTGCTCGAAGGGTAAAGACCGGATCGCGTCGAGACGCCAGAGCCCGCCCCCTGGCCAGATCGGGGCGAGCCTGCGGCATTTCCGACAGCGGCGGTGCACTTCGGCCGGATCTCGCGTCAGGGCGAGCCGGCAAGGCGGGGACAAGGAACGGGCGAGCGCGCTGGCCGGCAGGCCGACGCATCCGGAGAATAACATGGTAGCAAAAGCAACTCAGGCGGAAGACACTCAGGAAGCGGCGCCGGAAACCCAGGACGGGCCTTTGCTCGATCTTTCCGATGCCGCCGTCAAGCGGATGATCAAGCTCGCCAAGAAGCGCGGCTATGTCACCTATGATGAGCTGAACGAAGTGCTTCCGTCCGAGGAGGTGACCTCGGAGCAGATCGAGGACACGATGGCGATGCTGTCCGACATGGGCATCAACGTCATCGAGTCCGAGGAAGCCGAGGAGGCAAATTCCGGCGACGAGGAGGCCGAAGGCGGCGAGCTGGTGGACGCCAGCCCGGGCGCGGTGGTCAAGACCACGACGAACCGCGAGCCGGCCGATCGTACCGACGACCCCGTGCGCATGTATCTGCGCGAGATGGGGTCGGTCGAGCTGCTGTCGCGCGAGGGCGAGATTGCGATCGCCAAGCGGATCGAGGCCGGGCGCGAGGCGATGATCGCCGGCTTGTGCGAAAGCCCGCTGACGTTCCAGGCCATCATCATCTGGCGCGATGAACTCAACGAGGGCAAGGTCCTTCTGCGCGACATCATCGACCTTGAGGCGACCTACGCCGGGCCCGATGCCCGGAGCGGACCGGCGAGTGAGGGTGAGGAGGCCGAGGAAGCGGAAAGCCCTCAGGCCAACGGCGCGTCCGGTCCCGAGGCCGACCCGGCGATGGAGGAAAGCGAGGACGAAGAAGACGAGTTCGAGACCAATGTCTCGCTCTCTGCCATGGAAGCCGAGCTGAAGCCGAAGGTGCTCGAGACCTTCGACCGCATTGCCGACGAGTACAAGAAGTTGCGCCGTCTGCAGGATCAGCTCGTCGAGAACAAGCTTGCCAACCGCACCCTGTCGCCGTCGCAGGAGCGCCGCTACAAGAAGCTCAAGGAAGACATCATCCTCGACGTCAAGAGCCTGTCGCTCAACCAGAACCGCATCGATGCGCTGGTCGAGCAGCTCTATGACATCAACAAGCGGCTGATGGGCTACGAGGGCCGGCTCTTGCGGCTCGCCGACAGCTTCGGCGTCGACCGCGCCGACTTCCTCAAGCAGTATCAGGGCAACGAGCTCGATCCGAACTGGATCCGCAAGGTCGCCAATCTCGCGACCCGGGGTTGGCGCGAGTTCGTCGCTCAGGAGAAGGAGACGATCCGCGAGCTGCGCCAGGAGATCCAGAACCTTGCGGCCGAGACGGGCCTCGAGACTGCGGAGTTCCGCCGCATCGTCTCGATGGTGCAGAAGGGCGAGCGCGAGGCCAGGATCGCCAAGAAGGAAATGGTCGAGGCCAACCTGCGCCTCGTGATCTCGATCGCCAAAAAGTACACCAACCGGGGCCTGCAGTTCCTGGACCTGATCCAGGAGGGCAACATCGGCCTGATGAAGGCGGTCGACAAGTTCGAGTACCGGCGCGGCTACAAGTTCTCGACCTACGCGACGTGGTGGATTCGACAGGCGATCACACGCTCGATCGCCGACCAGGCCCGCACGATCCGCATTCCGGTGCACATGATCGAGACGATCAACAAGATCGTCCGTACCTCGCGCCAGATGCTGCACGAGATCGGCCGCGAGCCGACCCCGGAGGAGCTGGCCGAGAAGCTGCAGATGCCGCTGGAAAAGGTCCGCAAGGTGCTGAAGATCGCCAAGGAGCCGATCTCGCTCGAGACGCCGATCGGCGACGAGGAGGATTCGCACCTCGGCGACTTCATCGAGGACAAGAACGCGGTTCTGCCGATCGACGCGGCAATCCAGTCGAACCTGCGCGAGACAACGACCCGCGTGCTCGCCTCGCTGACGCCCCGCGAGGAGCGCGTGCTTCGAATGCGCTTCGGCATTGGCATGAACACGGACCACACGCTGGAAGAGGTTGGCCAGCAGTTTTCGGTCACCCGCGAGCGCATCCGCCAGATCGAGGCCAAGGCGCTGCGCAAGCTGAAGCATCCGTCAAGAAGCCGGAAGCTGAGGAGCTTTCTCGACAGCTGAGCAGCGGCGCCCATCCGCCGTCACATCTGAAACGGAAGCTCAAACCCGGCGGAAACGCCGGGTTTTTTGCGCGTCATTTCTGGGTTTTCAACTCGATCACCACGGTGGAGACGAACTCGCTCGATCGCGGAATGCCGAAGCTGATCTTCGTCGTGCCGTCGGTGACGGTCAGATAGGAGGGTGCGTCCTTCGGCGCGCGCGGTGAGGCGGGGACAAACTGGATGTGTCCGTTGTAGGCCTGCTGCACCTCGGCGCGTCGCAGGTTTGCCTTCGGCGACACTGTGCAGGTGACAAGGGCGCTCGTTGCCTGCGGCGACTTCGGCAGCCGCAACTCGCAGCCTGAAAATGCGGATTCAGGCTCCATTACGCCGCGATACACCGTGTGATACGGCATTTCAGCCGTCGTCGGTCGGAATGTGCCACCGAGAAGGGCGCCCAGCCTGTTCGGATCAGCGGTCTTCTCGACCGCGATTGCTTCGAGCGCCCTACGCAGGTCTTGAAACGTATCCATGGCGACGGCGTCTCCGGTCATCAGCATGAGCGGCAGCACGACCGCCCAATCAAGGCGTGCCGTTCTGCGTGTTGTCATAGTGGTCTGCGTAGGTTTTCGAATAATAGTCCCGATAGGACTCGTTTGTCGTACTCGTCTGCTCGCCGTCGGCAAAGATGCCGCCGATGTCCTCGCGGGCCTTGTCGCGATCGCCGCCGTTCTTGAAATCCTCGTAGGCCTGTTCGTACTGCGGATGATTGGCGCTGTTTCCCGCAATGCCGATGTCAGGACCGCCGGCGTCCAGGATTTCCTCCCGCACCTCCAGATTGGTCAAGGTCGCCTCGCCCTCGTCCTTCAGGTCGCGTTTGACGTTCGCGTCCACATACTCCTGCTTGGTCTTGCCATCGGGCGGGACGTAGGGGTCGACGGTGTAATCGGCGTGCCCTGCTTCATGGGCGAGGCTTTGAACCTGATCCTCCGCCGACGCGTTCTCTATGTCGACGACGATCTTCTTCTGGGTCTTGTCAGCGTAGGTGCCGCCTCCGTTCTGGGTTTCGATGACCCAGCCGTCCTTCTGCAAGCGGTCGAGCTTGTCCCTCAGGGTCGGCGACTTGTTGACAAGGGCGTCGACGTCGTCGCCGAGCCCGGTCGTCACCGTATTTGGCGCGGGAGCCGCTCCGACCGACGGTGCTGCGGCTCCACCGGCGCCCCCACTGCCGTCCATCCCGATCAGAACCGTTGGAAGCCCCGTGACGATCGCACCGCCTTTAAGCGTGAGGTCCGTCATGCGGGCGGCAGGCAGGCCTTCGACCAGCACGTTCCAGGCGCCGGTGGTGATCGGGTCGCCACCGAGCGGCGGGGGTGGACCGACGCAGACACACATGTCGGTTACCCGCGCCTGAGGCAGGCTGCCGGTCAAGACGGTGTAGGCACATTTGAAAGCGATCGGCGCCGGCGCACCCATACACATCGGGCAGGTGTGCATATCGGTGAGGCGCGCCGCTGGAAATCCTACCATGGTGAAACCTGCCCGTCAGGAAGGCCGCAGGACGGTCTGGGGCCAAACCCATGACTCCGATCAAGGGTATGTTGTGTCACCCGAAAAGAATTGTGACGTGAGGCAAGGATATTCAAATCAAAACAATTGCGATGTGCGGTCCGTCACATTCTGTTCGCCGGGAAGTCGGCACTGTGGCTCGGCCTGGCACCGAACGCCTCAGCGCCGGTCCATCGACACGAATCTCATCTGGATCCAGCCCTGGCCGCCGCGGAACGACACCCAGCACCATGTGCCCATGCACTCGCCGGTGATCCGGATGCCGCAGAAGCCGGGCGGGAGAGCGTGGCTGACATAGCCCCACCAATCCGGCCGGGTCACGACCGGAGCGGTACCCGTGGCGTCGACCCGGGTGACACAGTAGGACGTCGTCGACTGGCCATAGGTTTCGAGGGGGACCAAGGCCGCGGCAAACGCGATCGGCGCCAGGGCGACAACCCGAGCCGACCGCCAACGTCGCGGCTGGTCACGGATCACTCGCGCGGGCATCGAGGGCATGCTGCTGCACTCCTGGTGGTGCCTGCCGCTGCAGCCGGCGTCGGGCCGGCCTGCTCATTCTCGGCAGTCAGGCACAGGATCATACTCCCTGATGGGCAGGGAGGCGACAGGTCCGGCGCCGGACCGGCTGCGTCGGTGAGGCGGCGGCGCCGGAGGGAGGTGCGACGTGACGACCTACATCCTGCTGATCAGTTGGACAGAACAGGGCATCAAGACGGTCAAGGACTCGCCGAAGCGGCTGGATGCGGCCAAGGCGACGCTGCGCGACATGGGCGGCGCGTTCAAGGCTTTCTATCTTACCATGGGCGATTGGGACATGGTTGCCGTCTGCGAGGCGCCCGACGACGCGATCATGGCGCGGATGGCGCTGCTGCTCGGCATGGGCGGCGATGTCCGGACCCGGACGCTGAAGGCGTTCCCGGAAGCTGCCTATCGCGAGATCGTCGCGTCGCTCGGCTGACGTGCCCGCCAGGTTTTTTCGCCGGAAGGTGGTTTCGTCCGCGTGGCGGTTGCTCTATTCCGGAGTGATCAACGGAAACACGCGGGACCGACCATGAAGGTTGTCGTCATCGGAGCCGGCATCGCCGGTCTTGCCACCGCCTGGGCGCTCGTCAAGGGCGGAGCCGAGGTCACGCTCTACGAGCAGGGGCCGATCCCGAACCCGCTGTCGGCCTCCGGCGACCAGCACCGCATCATCCGCCGCGCCTATGGTTCGCAAGGCGGCTACCAGCGCCGGATCAGCGAAGCCTATGCCGCTTGGGACGAGATGTGGACCGATCTCGGCGCCAAGCACCTCGTCGACACCGGATTTCTGCTCCTGTCGCAGCAGCCCGGCGACGAGGCCGAACGTCTTCGCGACGGACTTGCCGCCGGCGGCTATCCGTTCGAGGAGTTCTCCGGCGCCGAGGCCGCGCAGCGCTATCCGTTCCTCGATCCGGCGGCGTTGCGCTTCGGCGCCTGGAGCCCGGAGGGCGGCGTGCTGCTTTGCCGCGCCATCGCGGCCGGGTTGCGCGACTGGCTGGCGGCCAACGGCGCCGAGGTCAGGGCAGAGACCAGGGTGGCTGCGCTCGACGCCACCGGCTCCGTCCGTCTCGCGGACGAGACGGCGCTGACCGCGGATCATGTCGTGGTAACAGCGGGTGCGTGGGTGCTGAAGCTGGTGCCGGCGCTCGCGGACCGCCTGACGACCTACCGCACCGCGGTCGCTTATCTGACGCCGCCCGCGGATCTTGCCGCCGCCTGGGAGCAGGCACCGGTGATCCTCGATGTCGGCGGATCGGTCGACAGCTACATCCTGCCGCCGGTGGCGGGGACCGGCCTCAAGGTCGGAGCCGGGATTCACAGGCGGATCAGCGCACCGGACAACGGCCGCCGCCCGGAACCGGGCGAAGGCGAGCAGCTGCGCGGCTACGTGTCGCCGCCGCTTGCGCGCATTGACGAATACGGCATCGCCGATGTCGTGACCTGTGCCTACACCTTCACCGAGGACGAGCACTTCTTCCTGGAGGCCGACGACCGCATGACGGTGGTGTCGGCGTGTTCCGGCCACGGCTACAAGTTTGGCGCCGCCGTCGGCCTTCGCGTCGCCGACGCAGTGCTTTCAGGCGACCGCGACACCCTGAGGGCTTGGCTGGAAGCACGCGACTGACGAGGCCGGCCGTGAGGCCGCGTCGGGACCGGGCCCCGTCGGGTCCGGCCTCGCGAGGCCGCTCGTCAGTCGGACCGATCCTGACCGGACGCCGCGCGGCCCTGCTCCACGATGTCGCAGATGAAGCGCGGCAGGGCGAAAGCCGCCGCGTGGACCTCGGGTGTGTAGTAGCGCGTGTCAAGGCCTGCTGCCGCGAAACGGCGCTCCAGCACGGCGAGCGGTGTCTCGCGCAGGTCCGGATCATCGCTGGCGAAGCCGAGCGCCATGTGGCCGCCGAAGTAGCTCGGCACGACCACGACATAGGCGGAGACATCGGTGAAGGTCCCGGCGAGCCGGGTCGTGGCGTCGAGCAGGACGCTGCGCTGCACGAACGGCACGCCGCATTGCGCGGCAAGCACACCGCCCGGCTTCAGGCAGCGCCGAACGTTGCGGTAGAAGTCTTGCGAGAACAGCACGGCGCCGGGGCCGAGCGGGTCCGTCGAATCGACCAGGATGACATCGAAGCGCCTCTGCGTCTCCGCGACGAACCGGGCGCCATCGGCGAATTCGAGCGCGAACCGTCCGTCGGCGAACACCGGAGCGTTGAACTCGGCGAAATGGTCGCGGGCGAAGTCGACGACGGCGGGTTCGATCTCGACCTGGGTCAGGCGCTGTATCCCGGCGTGCTTCAGCACCTCCTCGGCAAGCCCGCAGTCGCCGCCGCCGATGATCAGGACATCCTCGGCCTTGCCATGCGCCAGCAGCGGCACGTGGGCCAGCATCTCGTGATATGCGAACTCGTCGGCCGTCGTGACCTGGGTGATGCCATCGAGCATCAGGACACGACCGAAGCTCGCGTTCTCGAACAGGGCGAGATCCTGATGGGTCCCCGCCTCGCGGTGGAGCACGCGATCAGCAGCGTAGCGGACCTCGACCCCGGCCGCGATGGTCTCCGTGAAATACTGCCGGCCGGTCATGCGACGTTGCTACCCCGCAGCAGTTCCGAGACTTCGGCATGACCCGGGCGGAAGGCGCGCTTCAGCCGCTCGACGCATTTCGTCGGGTCGGCATTGCCGCACATGAAGACGTCGAAGGCGGCGTAGCCGACCTCGGGCCAAGTATGGACCGAAATATGGCTTTCGGCGAGCACCGCCACTCCGCTCACCCCCGTCGGCTCGAACGGGTGCAGATGGATGTGCAGCAGCGTCGCCCCGGCATCGTTCACGCAGGCCTTGAGCGTCTCCTCGATGAAGGGCAGGTCGTCGAGCCGCTCGGCATCATAAAGATCAATGATCAGATGCGAGCCGGCGCAGCGCACACCGTCCTTCTCGATGAAATGATCCAGCCGATCGTTGGTCGCGATCGTGCCGGGCTTAGGGTCTTCCGTCTGGGTGATGCTTCTCGGCTCGATGACGCAGCTCGCGTCGTCAGCATGAGCCGTCAAGTCCATCCCCAATTGGAAGAGGGCGTCGTCAGACATGGCGTCCTCCCCAACCAGCAGATGAATGCCGGCATGTGCCGGCCGGATGCATTTAAGCCTTTCGGCGCCGCGACTCAATGCTTGTGTATGATTTTCCGCTGCCTGAAGCGGGCGAAGCAGGGAAGCCGATCAACGGCACGTGATAATCGAGGCCCGTCCACTCTGCTGTGAGGGCGCAGGGCCTCAACAGTTCTACTGCTGCAGCTCCCATGTGACGTTGACCTGGACCTCCAGCGATTCCTCTCCGGCCTCGACCGGTGCCGATGCGGCTTCCGCTGCGGCGAAATTGCGCACCATCATCGCCTTCGGCTGATAGCCGACCTGTTCACTGATCGAGAGGATCCGGCCAAGCTGGACGCCGGCTGCCTCGGCATAGAGTTCTGCCTTGCGCCTGGCGTCCGCCATGGCTGCCCGGCGCGCCTCGTCCTTGAGGGTCTCGGCCTCGCTGACGATGAAGCCGATCCCGCCGACGGCGTTCGCGCCGGTGCCGACCATGGCGTCGAGCAGCGTGCCGAGCCCGGTCAGGTCCCGAACCTTGACGGTGACGTTGTTCGTCACCCGGTAGCCTATGATGCGGGCGGCGTTATTGCCGGAGCTCGAGTCATAGCCGGCGTAGCGCGGCGCGACCGAGAAGCCGGATGTCTGGATGTCGCGCGGCTCGATCCCTGCGGCCTTGATTGCATCGACGATCGCC
The DNA here is from genome assembly GCA_964462985.1 of uncultured Hyphomicrobiales bacterium. GTDB lineage: Bacteria > Pseudomonadota > Alphaproteobacteria > Rhizobiales > Stappiaceae > CAYXAA01. Next base: position 17,578 of record CAYXAA010000052.1, read on the forward strand.
GTCATGGCCTCCGAGTTGGCGGCCATGGCCTCGGCTGCGGTGTCGCGGTCGGTGACGACACCGCTCGTCACGGTCGCCATGTCCGGAGCGGCGGTCACGGTGCCGCGGCCGACCATGTCGAGGGTGGCGACACGCGGCTCCTGCTGGGCACGGGCCGGGACCGACTGGGCGCCGAGGAGCGCAAGGGCGCAAAGAGCGAATGCTATGGGACGAGCGGCGGTGTTGAGCGACATGCTGAAATTCCGTGGCGGGTTGTCAATGCGGTGGGACCGTCGCCGCCAATTGCGGCGGCCGCGTGACGGCTGTGACGCTGCCAGTCTCCCATGGCGGAGGGTCCGGAACGAGCCGGCGTGGCCGCCCCGGCCTGCAGGTTTCTACAATGACTCCGGTCCATGGCCGAGCGGCGCTCCGATGTCGCCGTCGGCGGACAGGAGTACGGCAATCGGGCGCGCGGCAGGAAACTGCGCGCAAACGATCAGCACCAGCACGGTGAGCGGCACGCACAGCACCATGCCGGTCACGCCCCAGATCGCTCCCCAGAAGCTCAGGGACAGCAGGATCACGAGGCTGGACAGGTTGAGACTGGTCCCCATCAGGCGGGGCTCGATCAAATTGCCAATCGTGAACTGGATGGCGCCGAGGCCGAGGGTGACGGCGAAGAACGGACCGAGATCGTCAAAGAACACAAGGGAGAGCAGGCTCGGAAACACCACCGCCAGCATCGAGCCAATGGTCGGGATGTAGTTGAGCAGAAAGGCGACGAAGCCGAACAGGGCCGCATAGGGCAGGCCGATCGCGGTCAAGAGGACGCTGGTGAGCAGGCCGGTGAGGGCGCTCATGGCCGTCTTGATGCCGACATAATGGCGAATCGACCGGGTGATCTCCCGGCGCATGGCAAAAGCAAGCTCCGCCCGTTCCGGCGTCGAAAACAGCTTGGCGAACTTGCGGTCGAAGGTGCCCTGCTCGATCAAGAGGAAGATGATGTAGATGAAGACCAGTGAGGCGGAACCGGCCAGCGTCGTGATCACCGTCGCGGTTGCGGCCACCGCACGGTTGACGGCGCCGTTGGGCACGAGGTCCCGAAGCTCGATCGGGTCGGAGAGGTCGAGACGCGCCGACAGATCCGCGAACACCGCCTCCAGCCGCTGCTGGTAGATCGGAGCGTCGCGGGCGAGTTCGGCGAGATTGGCGGCGACCATGTCGACGATGACGGTCGATACGAAAAAGATCGCCAGCAGCGCCGCCGGCAGGGCAATGACGTTCGGAAGGCGGTACGGTCCGAGCGGGACGGTCCGGATCGCGGCCGCGAGCGCCGAGATCAGGTACCAGCCGATCAGGGCGATCACGAAGGGGATCAGCAGGGCCCGGCCGACCACCAGAAGCCAGCCGACCAGCGTGACGAGGACCACGGCGTGCGTGATCGACATCAAGGATGAGCGCATGGCGGCCCCTTCGGGTGGCTTGAATGCCCTTCGGTTAGCGCGAAGACCCCGGCCCTGCAAACGGAAATCGCAATTCCCATCCCGAGGATGATGCTGTGCCCGGCGGAGCGGCGGCGGCTAAATTCATGTGTCCGTTTCGGTGCGGCCGGAGATGCCGCGGCTGCTGCGGACCGGATCATTCCGGAACGGTGCACCGGCCGTGTCCTGCTGCTGCGTTGCCGCGCCGGCGTCGCGGACGCAGGCAAGACAGGCTTTGCCCTTGCCGCCGCCTTCTGCCTTGGTATACCAAGCAGGATGATCGCCGGCCCGATTTCGCGGCCTCGCGCATCGGGGCCTGTAGCTCAACTGGTTAGAGCCGTCCGCTCATAACGGATTGGTTGGGGGTTCGAGTCCCTCCGGGCCCACCATTTTTCTAGGTCGTTGAATTCGGTGCAATCTGGAGGAATGCCTGCGGGCGGCCCTGAGCGGCTACCGCCTCAATGTCGCGGCATCCACCCGCCAAGCCGGGCGCCGATCACTGGCCGGCGCCCGCGCAAGGCGCGATCTCGATCGCCTCCCCGGTCTGCGCACCGAGCTGCAGGCACTCCTTCTCCCCGCAAATCTGCCAGCCTTCACCGGTCGCGCCCGAGGCCGCGAGCACCAGCCTTTCCTGCGGCGGGCGGTCCGGCCGATAGATGTACCAGCCATCCTCAAGAACCGCGTCCGCGCCAGGCTCCATGCCGGCGCCCGATCCCCTGACGCGCGCCTCAACGAGCCGCAGGCCCATCGGCTCGACCAGCCATTCCTCAATCCACTCGGTCCGCTCGACCGAATGCGTCCACGACAGGGTGAATGCAGACGCCGCGATTACGGCGGTCTTGCCCGCCGCGAGGACGCAAAGGCTCATTCGGCAGCCTTCTGCGTCGCCGCGGTCACCTGCCGCGAGCGCCGCCAGTGCCAAGCGAGGACGATTGCCGCCAGTACGAAGCCGACCTCGTCGGTGACCGGCAGCGCGGCGACGAGGGTGAAGGCAGCGGCCGCGGCGAGCAGCCGCTCGACGATCGTCATGTGCACGATGAAGAATCCGATCACCGCCGCGCCCCACAAGCCAATCGCAACCAGCGTCTTCACCATGATGTAGGCGACTTCGGTCCAGTAGCCGGCAGCTTCTGCGATCGCGCCGCCGTCCTGCAGCATCAGTGAGGGCGTGTAGACTGCCATGAAGGGGATGACGAAGCCCGCGGCCGCGATCTTGATCGCCTCGATCGAGATCTTCAGCCCCTTCTCGCGTGCAATAGGCGCGGCGGCGAAACAGGCCAGCGCCACCGGCGGCGTCAGGTCGGCAAGGATGCCGAAATAGAAGACGAACATGTGGCTGACGAGCAGCGGAACGCCGAGCTCAAGCAGCGCCGGACCGGCGATCGAGGAGGTGATGATGTAGTTGGGAATGGTCGGAATGCCCATGCCGAGCACAAGGCATGTGATCATGGTCAGGACCAGCGACAGGAACAGGCTCTCCTCGCCAACCGACACGATGAACTGGCCGAAGGTGGTGGCGACGCCCGTCAGCGTCATCGTGCCGATGATGATGCCGACGACCGCGCAGGCGACACCGACGGGAAGTGCTGTCCGCGCGCCCTCGGCAAGCGAATCGCGGCATGCCGCCAGCGTGTCGCGCCCGCCGGCGACGACGAGGTTGGCGACGATCAGCACGGCCGCGGCGATGAGGATGGCGTTGATGCCGATGCGGAGGAAGCTCGCGGCGACGAGCCCGAGCCCGATCCAGAAGATCACGCGAAGGACGGTCGACGGAATCCCGAGCGCGACCGAGCCGCCGAGGATGAGCAGCACCGTCAGCGCCAGGCCGATCGTTCCGGCATAGAGCGGCGTGTAGCCGGAGAACAGCAGCCACACCAGCACGGCAAGCGGCAGGATCAGGTACCAGCCGCGGCGCAGCGCTGCGATCGGCGACGGCAGGTCGGAGCGCGCCAAGCCGAGCAGCCCGTGACGGCCGGCTTCCAGGTGCACCATCCAGAATGCGGAGATGAAGTAGAGCAGCGCCGGGATCACCGCCGCCCTGACCACCTCGTAGTAGGCGACACCGAGCGTCTCGGCCATGATGAAGGCGACCGCGCCCATGACCGGCGGCATGATCTGCCCGCCCATCGAGGCTGTCGCCTCGACGCCGCCGGCAAAGGCCGCGCGGTAGCCGAAGCGCTTCATCAGCGGGATGGTGAACTGGCCGGTGGTGACGACGTTGGCAACGCCCGAGCCCGAGATCGTGCCCATCAGCGCCGAAGCGATGACCGAGACCTTGGCGGCGCCGCCGCGCGCATGGCCGACCGTGCCCATGGCCACGTCGGTGAAAAGCCGGATCATGCCGGCCCGCTCGAGAAACGAGCCGAACAGGATGAAGAGGAAGATGTACGTGGCCGACACGTAGATCGGGATGCCGTAGATGCCCTCGGTGCCATAGGCCATCTGGTCGATCACCTGGGCGAAGTCGTAGCCGCGATGGTCGAACGGCGCGGGAAGGTACTCGCCGAACAGCGCATAGAGCAGGAAACTACCCGAAATGATCGGCAACGCTGGCCCCATCATCACCCAGGCCGCTGCGAAGATCGTCGCGAGCGCCACGACACCCATGGTGATGTCGACGCTGTTGAGGTCGCCGGCGCGGAGGATCAGCGGGGCATACTCGACATACTGGTAGACGGCGACGGCAACGCCGGCTGCCGAAAGGAGCCAGGCCAGCGCCTTGCCCGCCGGCGACACGCCGCGCGCGGCAGCCACAAGCGGAAAGACAAGCAAAAGGAGGAAGGCGACGTGGCTCGCTCGCAGCACTTGGCTCGGCACGGAGATCAGGTGTGCCGCCGTGGCAATCTGCCAGGCCGAAAAGGCAACGGCAATCCAGAACAGGATGCGACCTTCCGTCCCCAGCGGGAAGCCTTCGCCCGTCGGATCTTGGAACGCCGCGTTCGTCACCGCTTCAACGTGCTTGTCGGACATGCACCTTCCCCGGACTTGCTGCAAAGACGGCCGGATGCGGCGGCCCGAAGGCCGCCGGTGCCAGCCGGCATGAAACCTACAGCAGGCCCTTTTCCTTGTAGAAGCGCTCGGCGCCGGGATGCAGCGGGATCGGCAGGCCCTTCGCCGCCTCCTCGATCTTGATGGACGATGCGGCCTGGTGTGCCGCGACCATCGTGTCGAGGTGCTCGAAGAGCTGCTTCGTCATCTGGTAGGCGATCTCGTCGGAGACGTCGGCGCTGGTGACGAGGATGTTGGTGATGGCGAGCGTCGGGACGTCTGCCGTCTGTCCCTCGTAAGTGCCTGCCGGAATCGTTGCGGCAAGGAACGGCGCGCCGAGCTTCTCGGCAACCTCCGCCGGCACCGCAACCACCGTGATCGGGAGCGAAACGGCGAGGTCCTTGATCGAGGCAACGCCGAGGCCAGCCGACTGCAGGGTCGCATCCAACTGGCGGTTCTTGATCAGCTCGACCGATTCGCCGAATGGCAGGTACTCGGTCTTGCCGAGATCCTCATAGCTCATGCCGAGAGCGCCGAAGATGACTCGGGCGTTGAGTTCGGTGCCCGACTTCGGCGCGCCGACCGACAGGCTCTTGCCCTTCAGATCGCCGAATTCCTTGATGCCGGACTCCTGTGAGGCGACGACCTGGATGTAGTTCGGGTAAATCGCGGCAATTGCCCGCAGCTTTTCGAGCTTGCCTGGAAAGCCCGCATCTGCGTCGCCTTCCCACGCCGCCTTAACCGAGTCGCCGAGAGCGAAGGCGATCTCGCCCTTGCCCTGCTGGATGAGGTTGAGGTTCTCGACCGATGCCTTGGTCGCCTGCACCTGCGTGCGCACGCCTTCGATGTTCTTGCCGTAGATCTCCGAAAGTGCGACGCCGAGCGGGTAGTAGACGCCGGACGTTCCGCCGGTGAGCACGTTGATGAACTGATCCGCCTTTGCCGCGCCGGCAGCAAAGACCAGCGCAAAGGTGCCGACTGCCACGAGTTTCCGGGCGCAATTCTGCATGTACTCTCCTCCGCTGAGTTCAGCGCCTCCCTCAACAGGCGCAGGGACGGGGATAGTCCTTCATGAAAACGCGCTTGCCAACCCCGAAAGGGTGGGTTCGGGGCCGCAACCTTAGGCGATGTCACCAGAAGCGGTGCGTGGCGTTCAGCCGCTCGATGGACGGGGGCGCGGAGGCCGACGATCCGCAACCATTCGTCGCGCGGACGGTCGCCGACCGGATGCCAGTGGGTGACCATGAGGAGGTAGACGTCGGCGATCGCCATTGTTTCGCCGGCAGGCCAAGCCCGGTCCTCTAAAACGGTACCACGACAAAAACGCGCCATCATGGGCTGCCGTCGAAGCCGGGATGCTGCCGCGATACTGTCGTGCCGCGCCATGTTGTTCTGCGGGCCAGGGCCGTCCCGGAGCAGGCGTGCCCCGACGTCTTCGACAAAACCTGACGCTACCGGATTAAGTGTCAGGTTTTATCCAGTAGTACTCTGCTTTTGAAGTTCGTCATACTTGCCAGTAACGCGTGAAGGAAACTCATTGGGGGGCGGGAAATTCGGCATAAATCTGCAATGCAACGGATCATCAACTGATCCATACGGCGCTTCCGTACTATCGAAGCGCAGTGCCCTGTGCGCCCTTCGGCAACCGGCCCGAAGGGACGCGGTGCGATTTTGTCGGGCGCCCGGCCGGCAGACATTTTTCAGCCGGATTGACCGCACATGACCAAGGCCTATCCAACAAGAAGCGTTCGAAGTATCCCAGAAGCAAGGGGCAAAGTCTGGAGCATTGCAGCCAATGCTCTTCTCGTCTTTGCGTCCCTGTCCTTCTCGATAGCGGTGCTTGAGGTGGCGTTCAGGATCTTTCCGCAGTATCAGGTGCCAACGGGCGAAGGCGATTTCGTATTCTGCACCACCGACACTGTTCGCTACAGAACCCATGAGCTGTTCGGCTATGTCGAAAAACCGGGCGCCAGCTACTTCGAGCGCTACACCCCGGCGGATTCCTGGTCCTATATTCAGGTAAATGCAGAGGGATTCCGCGACAACTACGACCATGAGGAGGCCGTCGGCGAAACGGTGATCATCCTCGGCGACTCGATGACGCGCGGCAGTCTGGTCAATGAGTATGAAACCTACACCTCGTTCCTGAGGCGATGGCAGCCGGAGATATCGTTTCGCAACTACGGCGTCGGCGGCTTCGCTCAGGCGAATTCGATCCGAATCTACGAAGAGAAGGCGCCGGAGCTGACCCACCGGTTGGTAATCGATCAGTATTCGCTGGGAAATGATCTCAACGACAACACCGGGCGTGCGGTGCTCGATGGCGATTCGGTGAAGATCGTCATCGAGCCGGCGATCGGGACGCCAAAAGACCAGGTCAGCCTCGCGGTTCGCATTCACTTGTTCTTCTGGCGCAATAGCAAGACCTATCCCTGGTTCTACACCGTCGTGCTCAAGCCGTTCACGGAGAACTGGGACGTCAGGACCGATCTGGGCGACACGCTGGAACTGACCAGGCGGCTTCTCGTCCGATTGGCGGATGACGTGCGCGCCAATCAGGCGGATCTGCTGCTGGTGGTGCTGCCGGCCTGGGCGGAGATGGTGGGGCGTGACGACGGCATGGAGCCAGCGCGCCA
>CAYXAA010000053.1:0-24372 GCA_964462985.1 uncultured Hyphomicrobiales bacterium
CGTTGGCGCCCGGCTCCACCTTGGCGGTGTAGATCACCGCGCCGATGCCGGTGGTGACGCCGCAGCCGATGTAGCAGATCTTGTCGAAGGGCGCGTCCTCGCGGACCTTGGCCACCGCGATCTCGGGCAGAACGGTGAAGTTCGAGAAGGTCGAGCAGCCCATATAGTGGAACACCTCGCCGCCGTCGCAGGAGAAGCGGGTCGTGCCGTCCGGCATCAGGCCCTGCCCCTGTGTGCTGCGGATCGCGGTGCACAGGTTGGAGCGCTGCGACAGGCACGTCTTGCACTGACGGCATTCGGGCGTATAGAGCGGAATGACGTGGTCACCCGGCTTCACCGACGTCACGCCGGCGCCGACCTCACGGACGATGCCCGCCCCCTCGTGGCCGAGGATCGCCGGAAACTTGCCCTCCGAATCGAGGCCGGACAGCGTGTAGGCGTCGGTATGGCAGACGCCCGTCGCCATGATTTCGACCAGGACCTCGCCGGCCTTGGGGCCCTCGATCTCGACCGTCTCGATTGTGAGCGGCTTATTCGCAGCCCACGCGACCGCTGCACGTGATTTCACGGCGGACTATCCTCTTCCTTCCTGGCGGCAGCCAAAGGCGGCAGCTTATTGACGAATAAAGGCAGTTTACGAGATGCGCCAACCGGCGCTCCATAGTCCTATAGTACCTCTTCACCGGACGGGAGCCGGCCGGCCAACGCCGTGCGGCGACGGAAATCCGACATGGATACGGTCCGCAACAGTACCTAATATCTATTTCGATGTGTGCGGTTGTTTGCCATTAGTTGCAATCGGGAGGATCTCGCACGTGTTCATGCGAGACGAAACAACCGACGGAACACCGCCGGGAGGAAGTGTGATCAGAGCCGCCGTTGTCGCCCTGTGCCTGGTGTTCATGGCACTGCCGACCGCAAGGGCGATGGACATTCCCATCGTCTATCTCACACGCGCCGAAGATCCTCGGTTGCCGCTTTCCTTCGTTGATCCGATCGTCGAAGATCCCGGCGTTTGGGGTGCCCGGCTCGCCCTCGCCGACAACAGCACGACCGGCGGCTTCCTCGGACACAAGTACGAATTGGTCGAGACGGTCGTTCCCGAGGACGGTGATATCGCCACAGCCTTTACCGAGCACGTCGACGCGGGACGGCGGCTGTTCATCGCCGACCTGCCGCGGGAGGATCTTCTGGCCATCGCCAACCTGCCGGCGGCAGAAGAAACCCTGATCTTCAACGGCCGCGTCGAGGACGATGACCTGCGCACGGACATCTGCTTCCCGCACGTGTTTCACACGGCGCTGAGCCGGTCGATGCGCACCGATGCTCTCGTGCAGTTCCTGGTCTGGAAGCGCTGGCCCAACATCTATCTGATGGCGGGCACCCAGCCGCACGACATCGCTTTCGCCGATGCAGTCCGCCGTTCGGCGGAAAAGTTCGGCGCCCGGGTCGTCTCGGAAGACAGCTACGCCTATTCGCCGATCTCGCGCCGCACCGACAGCGGACACACCCAGATCCAGACGCAGATGCCGGTGGCAACCCAAAGCGGCGGGTCCTATGACGTGCTGGTCGTTGCCGACGAAAGCGATATCTTCGGCGAGTACCTGCCATTCAATACCTTTGCGGCGCGGCCGGTCGCCGGCACCCATGGTCTGGTGCCGCTGACCTGGCACCGCGTCAACGAGCAATGGGGCGCCACCCAATTCCAGGGACGGTTCATCAAGCTCGCCGGCCGCTGGATGGAAGCACGCGACTACGGCGCCTGGCTGGGCGTGCGGTCGATCGGCGAGGCGGTAACCCGCACGAATTCAGCCGAGCCGGACGCGGTCCGCGCCTTTCTGCGCGGCGAGGAGTTCTCGCTTGGCGGCTTCAAGGGCGTCGGCCTGACATACCGGCCCTGGAACCAGCAGATGCGGCAGCCGGTGCTGCTCACAGACAAGCGGATTCTCGTCTCGGCCTCGCCGCAGACTGGATTTTTGCACCAGCGCACGCCTCTCGACAGCATGGGCTACGACCAGCCCGAGACGCGCTGCTCGCTGCAATGACAACTAGGGGAGGACGCGGATGACAAAGAGAACAGAGGTTCTGCTCGGGCTGCCAGCCTTCCTCGCGGGAGGGCTGATGCTTGCTGCGGCAGAGGCCGCGACAGTCTATGTCTCCAACGAGAAGGGCAACTCGATCACAATCATCGACGACGAAACCTTCGAGGTGACGGGCACCGTCGAGGTCGGCAATCGGCCGCGCGGGATCGCGCTCGGCAAGGACGGCCGCTATCTCTACATCTGCGCCAGTGACGACGACCACATCGAGGTTCTCGACACGGAAAGCCTGGAAATCGTCGGCACCCTGCCCTCCGGCCCCGATCCGGAGTTGATGGTGATCTCGCCCGACGGCCGCCGGATCTATGCTGCCAACGAAGACGACAACCTGGTCACCGTGGTGGATATCGAGAGCGGCCAGGCCGTGGTCGAGATCCCGGTCGGCGTCGAGCCCGAAGGCATGGGCGTCAGTCCCGATGGCGCCATCGTGGTCAATACCTCCGAAACCACGAACATGGCGCACTTCATCGACGTCGAAACGATGGAGATCACGGACAACGTCCTGGTCGACCAGCGGCCGCGCTTTGCCGAATTCACCTCCGATGGCGCCGAGGTCTGGGTCAGTGCGGAAATCGGCGGCACCGTGAGCGTGATCGACACCGAGACCAAGGAGATCAAGCACAAGATCACCTTCGAGGTCCCCGGTCTCCAGCCGGAGGCGCTGCAGCCGGTCGGCGTGCGGATCCTCAAGGACCGCAGCAAGGCTTATGTCGCGCTCGGCCCGGCGAACCGCGTCGCCGTCGTCGACGCCAAGACCTACGAGGTGCTTGACTACATCCTGGTCGGCCAGCGGGTCTGGCAGCTCGCGTTCACCCCGGACGAGAGCCGGCTCTATTCGACCAACGGTGTCAGCAATGATGTGACCGTGATTGACGTCGCGAGCGACAAGGCTCTCAAGTCGATCCCGGTCGGCAGCTTCCCCTGGGGCGTGGCGATCAAGCCGTGACGTGCCAGCCGGGGCGGGATGGGACTTGAAACCAGCGCCAACGATCGTCACGATCGATACGGAAGAACTCATGTCTGCACTACGCCCCATAGCCCCCCTCGCCTTAGCCGTGGTTGTCACTATGGCCACGGCCGCGACAGCGGCCGGGCAGGACCCCGACTGGCCCTGCATTCAGCGCCTCGTGCCCCGGATCTCGCCTGCGCAGATCTGGAGCGGCCCGGTGCCCGACCCTGCCAGCTGGGAGGACGATGCCGAGGTGCGGCGCCTGGCCTCCAAGATCGCGGCGCGCCGGACGCCGATCGAGGAGGCCGACAAGCTCATCGGTGAATTTGCCGAGTCCCTCGGCACGGCAACCACTGCGAAGGACAGGCTCGTTGCCCTGTTCGGCCGGACGCTCGAGATCATCAACAACGACCGCGCCTCGCTGATTGCAGGCATAAAGCGCTACACCCAGAGCCAACGCGCGCTGGCCGAACGCATCCGCGACAGTCAGGTCAAGCTCAGGCAGGAGGGACTCCCCCAGGAGCAGAGCGAAGCGCTCGCCGAGGCCTTGCACTGGGAGACCCGGATCTACACCGAACGCGAGCAATCGATGACCTATCTCTGCGAACAGCCCGTGCTGCTGGAGCAGCGTGCCTTTGCGCTCGGAAACGCTATCGGCCGACGGCTGGACGAATGACCATGGACCGCATGCCACCCTGCACCCGCCCGCTTCGATCGGCGCCGCACGCGACCGGCGGCAAGCGCCGCGCCGTCCGATTTGCCGCCCTCCTCGCCGGGATGATCGCGGCCGCCATGCCGCCCGCGGTCGTTCAGGCCAACGATTATCCGACCGAGGCCGTCGCCGACTACGTCCTTGCCTGCATGGCATCGAACGGCCAGACACCGGACGCGCTCAGGGAATGTTCCTGCAGCATCGATGTGATCGCATCGCTGATCAGCTACGATGACTATGTCCACGCCGAGACGGTGCTCAGCATGCGTCAGGTCCAGGGCGGCGGCGAGAGGATGGCGATGTTCCGGGAAACGCCCTATGCCCGCAATGCGGTCGACACCCTGCGCAAGGCGCAGGTCGAAGCCGAAGTCCGCTGCTTCCGCTGACACGCGGCGGCCCGTGCGCCCGAAGTGCGGCAGCGCAGCCGCGGTCGCAGGCTTGACACCGTACTGCGGCGGATGGAAACCGATGGGATCACTGGGGGCACGAGGAGAACGGTCCGTCAGCCGTTCGCCAGCGGCTCCCCTAACCCGTATCGGCGGAGCAATCGATCCACTTTGCGGTGACAAGCGATGCCCGCCTGACCCGGTGGGGAGGTGGCATCAGCATGGGCATGATCAGGCTCCGGACGTTCAGTAGAATGCGGCGCGGTCGACCGCTGATCCGGCCGGCTCGATCCAGCGCAGGATGATCCAGGTCGTGACCATGCAGCACCTCGACAAGCAGAATGCCGCGCTTGCTACGCGTCCCATCGTCGCGCGCGCTTGGTCCGAGTCGCGGCAGGCTGCACGCATCGTGGATGATCTCGTATCGGGAATCGCCAAATGCGACCCGACGCTGATTGCCACGTTCATCTCCTCGAGCCTGCCGTACGAGCAGGTGGTAGGACCGTTGTCGGAGGCTTTCCCCAACGCGACCCTGGTCGGGTGCACCACCGCCGGCAGCCTCACCCGCGACGGCTATGCCGCGGGCGGAGCGATTGCGGTCGCCTTCGACCGCGCCGCCTTCACCTTCGAGACCTGCCTGCTCACCGGCCTGCGCAATTTCTCGGTGGCGCGCGGCTGCGAGTCGATCGAAACCGCGTACTCCCGGCTGTTGCGCGAGCTCGAGCCCGATCGCGCCAACCTGTTCGCGATGCTGCTGATCGACGGCCTGTCGAAGCGCGAGGAGGAGATCGCCGCCAGCGCCTACGCCGCCTTGGACGAGGTTCCGGTGTTCGGTGCCTCCGCCGGCGACAATCTGCACTTTGACACCACGCAGATCTTCCACAACGGGCACATTCTTGAGGACTCCGCGCTCGTCGTGATCGGCGCCTCGAACCACCCCCTCGAGGTCTTCAAGTTCGAACACTTCCGACCCACCGAACAAAAGCTGGTCATCACCTCCGCCGATCCTGACCGCCGGATCGTGCGGACCATCGACGCCGAGCCAGCCGCGGAGGAATACGCCCGCCTCATTGGCGTCAGCCCCGATGCTTTGACACCGGAGGTGTTTGCCGCCAATCCGCTGCTCGTGCGCATCGACGGCGAATACCACGTCCGTGCCATCCAGCGCGCCGACGCGGACGGTGCTCTGCACTTCTATTGCGCTGTCGACGAGGGCATCGTCCTGACCCGCGCCTACCCCGAGCACATGCGCGACAATCTGATCCAGAACATGGAGCAGATCGCGGAGCGGATCGGCGGGCCGGCCGTCGTGCTTTGCTTCGACTGCATCCTGCGCCGGCTGGAGGCCGAGCGGCTTGGCCTGACGCGCGATCTGCTGCCGGTGTTCGACCGCTACAACATGATCGGCTTCAACACATACGGCGAACAATATCGCTGGCTACACCTCAGCCAGACGCTGACAGGGCTCGCCATCGGAGGGCGGCCGTGAGAAAGCCCGCCACACCAGACCCCAGCGCCGAAGAGCTCCTGGCCGAGATCGAGGCGCTGCGGCGGGAAAACGCCAAGCTCAGGACCATCCGCGATGCGCTTGTCCGCCAGGCCGACGGCGGTCACGACCTGTGGGGCAAGGCGCAAAAGCTGTTCCAGCCGGCGGGAGAAATCGAGCGAAGCGTCGAGAAGCGCATCCAGCGCCTCGCCCAGGCGATGAGCGAGGCCCGCATCGCCCGCCGGCAGCTGCAGCAGGCGATCGATTCCATCGGCGAAGGCTTCATCCTCTACGATCGCGATGACCGCATTGTGCTGTGCAATCGGCGCTACCGCCAGATCTTCCCCGAGCTCGAGGATCTCCTCGTCCCCGGGACTCATTTCCAGGACGTGATCAACCGCGCCGCGGCAACCAGCGTCATCGCCGAGGCCGTCACCGACCCGCAGGCCTGGATCGCAGCCAGGGTGGCCTACCATCGCAGCGACCACTGCCAGTTCGAGCAGCTCCTCAGCGATGGTCGCTGGATCCAGATCAGCGAGCGCGCGACCGATGATGGGGGCAAGGTCACCATTGTCAGCGACATCACGCATTTCAAGCGCCTGGAAGAGACTCGTCGCCTCAACCGCACCGCGAGCCAATCCGACCTGCTTGCCACGACCGTTGCCAGCATCGCCCAGGGCGTGATGGTGTTCGACAGCCGGTTGATGCTGGTGACCTGGAACTCACAGGCGGCCATGCTGTTGAACCTGCCTTATGTCGACCTGCATGCCGGGATCCGGTTCGGCCGGCTGCTGCGGCTGGTCTGGCGTCACGGCGGGTCCATGCCGGGTGCACGCTTGCACGACGTCCGCCACTGGGTCCGCGACGTCAAGAAGCGCTACCCGCTCCGGGTCGAGCTGTCCTATCCGGGCGGCCGGGTCGTCTCGGCGAACTTCCGCAGCATGCCCGACGACGGCTTCGTCGTGACCATGACGGATGTCACCCAGCAGATCACCGCGGCAAAACTGCTCGAGCGCAGCAATGAGGAACTCGAGCGCCGGGTCCAGGAGCGGACCAGCGAGCTGGTCCGCCTCAACGAAATCCTTCAGGACGAGGTCCTGCGTCACGAAAAGACTGCAGCTGCCCTTGAACGCACGCGCAAGGCGGCGGAGGCCGCCAATCTGAGCAAGACACGCTTCCTCGCCGCGGCCAGTCATGACCTCCTGCAGCCGCTCAACGCGGCACGGCTCTATCTGACGGCGCTCGACACCTCACCGTTCGTGGCGCCCGGCGGACGCGAGATGGTGGAGAAGATCACGCTGGCCTTTCAGTCGACCGAGGCGATCCTCAGCACCATCCTCGACATCTCCAAGATGGATGCCGGCGGCTACCAGCCCAAGGTCACGCTGATTGACACCAGACAACTGTTTCGCAGCCTGGAGGCGGAGTTCGATGCGCTGGCACGGCAGAACAGGATCGAGTTGCGCGTGGTCAAGTCGTCACTGACGGTGCGCTCGGATGCCCAGCTGCTGCATCGCATCCTGCAGAACCTGCTGTCCAATGCGATCAAGTACACCGAATCAGGCAAGGTGCTGCTCGGCGCCCGGCGCCGCGGCAATGTCGTGACGATCGAGGTACACGACACCGGCATCGGCATTGCCCCCGAGCATGCCGAAACGATCTTCGAGGAGTTCAAGCGCGTGGCCCCGGCTTCGCGCTCGGCGCCCGGTCTCGGGCTCGGGCTCGCCATAGTCCGGCGTGCCGCCCACCTGCTTGGGCATGACATTACGCTGAGATCGGAAGTCGGCCGCGGGTCGTGTTTCGCAGTCTGCGTGCCTGTTGCGCAGCGCGACGGCACCCAGACGACGGCGTCTGTCGTGCCATTCGAGGCCGAGCGGACGCCAGCTCGTCCGCCGAATGGCGCGGACGGCCCCGATGGCTGTCTCGTCGTCCTCGAGAACGACGAAACGGTCGCCCAGGCGATGACGACCCTGTTCGAACACTGGCAGATGAAGAGCGTGACGGCGCCGTCCTACCCGCAGCTCCTCGACCTCGTGCAGCGTCGGGCCATCGTTCCCCGGGCGATCATCGCGGACCTCCATCTAGACGGCGACGTCGACGGCATCGACGCGATCATTCTTCTGCGCGAGCACTTCGGCAGCGACCTGCCGGCGATCCTGATCACCGCCGACCAGTCCCGCGTCGTCAAGGACCGCGCCCGGAGCCGGCAGATCGAATATTTCGCCAAGCCGGTAAAGCCGGCCCAGCTGCGCGCCTACCTGTTCAATCTCTCGAACGACGCCTCGGGTTTCGACCTGCCGGCGATGCCGGGCGCCTGATCGAACACACCGCCCTGAGCCAGCAGGACGGCCTGCATCCGTGACGGCACCTCGAACTTGCGCAGGATCGCGGAGACGTGCCCTTTGACCGTCGACTCGCTGATCGACAGCTCGTGGGCGATCTGCTTGTTGAGCAGCCCTTCTCCCAACATGCGCAGCACGGTTCTTTGCTGCGGCGTCAGGCGGTGAATCGCCTGGGCGGCATGATCCACGCCGCGCTCCGCAGGCCCACCCTGGCCGACGCAGACCTCCGGGAACACCTTCTCGCCGCTCAGGATCGCGCGAACCGCGTTGATGATCTCCTCGCCGCTCGCCTTCTTGTTCAAGAATCCGAGTGCGCCGTAACATTCCACAAGCTCGGCCAGGCGCATGTCGTCCAGCCCCGACAACACCAGAATCGGCAGGCGCGGTACCTCCTTGCGCAACTGCACGAGGCCGTCGAAGCCTTCGACGTCCGGAAGCTTGAGATCGAGCAGAACGAGGTCGAGATCGGGAAATTCCCTGACGACGTCCAGGGCCTCCGCCACAGAATGCGCCTTGAGCACCTCGCAGGCTTCCAGCCCGCTCTTCAAAGTCGCCTCAAGCGCCGAGCAGACGAGGGGATGGTCGTCGACGACGAGCATAAGCATCCGTGATTTCCTCCCAACTGGCGATGCGTCTTTCCGCATTCTCGTCCATTCGATTTTGCACAGAAGCGTCGGTTAGGACAATCGTTCTGACCGATCCGGCTCCGCGCGACCCGCTTCCAGCAGCCTTTTGCCGGCGCTCGCCAGGACCGATGGAATGGGGCTGAACCGCCGGCGCATGGGCAGGCGGGCCGGCCGACGCGATCGCCAGCTGTGTCGAATCATCAACTGGCCAGTCTTTTTCCCGGATATCACAAAGATTTGAAGTCGCGGCTAGCCATGGTTTTGCCTCTTGACTGCCCAAATTTGGTCTCGTTTAAACGCATGGACGATCAAGGCCTTATGCGCCCGCCTTCAGAGATCCTTGTGGAAAATTACCGGCGACCTGACGCTGGTTACGATTTGTTTCGGCGTTGCCTGACAGAATTTCTCCGACCTGACCCTAGGAGAACAACCGATCCGATACGATATTATCGGCATGTCAGGTCGTACGTCGGCGCGGACCAAACAATCACAAATGGCCGCGCCTGCCTCGGGAGGCGTTACATGTTCGATCTCAGAACGGCGGCAATCGCTGCCGCATTTTGTGTTTTGGCGGGTGGGGCCGTCGCAGGCGACTCATTGAAGCAGGATCGCGAGACGGTCGTGCTGCCGGATGACCAATTGGCGGTGACGGTAGACAAGGCTGCACCGAGCGAGACCAGCGATTATGCCCTTTGGGTCGGAGAGGTCGAGATTGCCGGCCGCAAGACCCTGTGGGTCGAGCTGATCGACGATCATGGCGAAGTGATCTACGACAGCGAAGTCAGCGCCAACGAGACCCATCTGTTGCCGGATGGGCGCGCGCTGGTCGTGCGCGCGCTGTCTGATGATGGATCAACCAGGATCGCCAAGCAGGACGAATCCCGCGTCGCCCCGGATGCACGGCTCGTCGTCACCCGCAGGGTCGTGGACGACAGTGCCAACCAGGCGTCGATCGAGTTCATCGAGGAGAAGCCCGAGACGCCGCGCTCGACCTTGCTTGAGATCGCCGAATTCGGTCAGTCGGTCTGGTCCGCGATCGTCGGCGCCTTCTCCGCCGCTGCCGACAGCGTCAAGGTCGCCTGGCACTGGCTGTTCGGATCGGCAAACGCCTGACGCGGATCGATCTTCCACAGGAACGCTGCCGGTCATCGATCTGCAGCGTTCACCCCTCACGAATCTCTACCGCAATCAGGCAAAGGCCGCTGCAGGCCCGTGCCGGCGCAATCGCGCCGGCGTTTTGTCTCTCCCCGGGTATCCTTTCAGAACGGCGGCGGCCCGCTTCCTAGCCGGTCACCGGGTTTTGCCGTTTGGTGCGGGCCAGCACCGATCGTGCCGGATGAGGTGGTCCGTTGACCATCACGCCGCCCGGCAGACTGCCCGGCCTTGACCCCGCTTGCTTCCCCGGTCAGTCTGGCACGCGGAAGATTGGCGTCGCACTCGCGGTCATTGACGAGAAACGACGCTTAATCAATATGTTGAGCCAATACTGTTCTGCAAAGGGCGTGCTGTTTGTGCGACGGAGCCTGGTGTGCCCTTGCTGAATTCCCGTTTCGCCCGGAAAAGACCAGACCATGACCACCGCCCGCTCCGTTGTCGATGTCATCGGCAACACGCCCCTCATCCGTCTCAAGAAGGCATCGGAACTGACCGGCTGCGAGATACTCGGCAAGGCCGAGTTCATGAACCCCGGCCAGTCCGTCAAGGACCGCGCCGCCCTCTACATCATCCGTGACGCGGTAGCGCGGGGGGCGCTGCAGCCGGGCGGCATTGTCGTCGAAGGCACGGCAGGCAACACCGGGATCGGCATCGCTCTTGTCGGCAACGCGCTCGGCTTCCGATCCGTCATCGTGATTCCGGACACGCAAAGCCAGGAAAAAAAGGACATGCTCCGCCTTGCCGGCGCAGAGCTGATCGAGGTTCCGGCCGTGCCCTATCGCGATCCCAACAACTACGTGAAGGTTTCAGGTCGGCTCGCCGAGCAGCTTGCCCGGACTGAACCGAACGGGGCGATCTGGGCCAACCAGTTCGACAATGTCGCCAACCGCCAGGCCCATATCGAAACCACCGCCGAAGAAATCTGGCGCCAAACCGACGGCAAGGTGGATGGTTTCATCTGCGCGGTCGGCACCGGCGGAACCCTGGCCGGTGTCGGAATGGGGCTGAAGGCCAAGAATCCGGACATCAAGATCGGCCTCGCCGACCCGATGGGTGCTGCGCTCTATCACTTCTACGCGCACGGTTCACTCAAGGCCGAAGGCTCGTCGATCACCGAAGGAATCGGCCAGGGCCGGATCACCGCCAATCTTGAGGACGCACCTGTCGACATGCCGTTTCAGATCCCCGACGAGGAGGCCCTGCCTGTCGTATTCGACCTCCTTGAACACGAGGGGCTCTGCCTCGGCGGCTCGTCTGGCATCAACGTCGCCGGGGCCATGAGGATGGCACGGGAGATGGGGCCCGGACACACCATCGTGTCGGTGCTGTGCGACTACGGCACCCGCTATCAGTCGAAGCTGTTCAATCCGGAATTCCTGCGGTCCAAGGGGTTGCCGGTGCCGGCGTGGCTCGAGCGGACGTCCGGGCTCCAGGTCCCGTTCGAATAGCCGTGGCCTGGTGTTGGAATATGATCAACTCTTCGCATCGGGTGATTCGCCTGCGTACCCGTTGATCTTGAGCGACCACGGATGGAACAGGACGTTCGGCTGATCGACCTCCTGCTTGCGAACCTGCACATCGTCGCTGCGGTGACGATCGCCCTGGAGAGCCTCGCAATCGTCTGTGCCATCCGGGAAGTGATGAACAGCCGGACGTCGGAGGGATCGATCGCCTGGCTGTTGTCGCTGACCTTCCTGCCGTTCCCCACGGCCTTCCTCTATCTGGTGTTCGGATGGAAGCAGTTCGACGACTACTCAAAAATCCGCGAGCTTTCCGGGCGCGACAAGCGCGCGGCCCGTGCGCGGGAACTCTCCCTCGTCGATGAGGAAGCGACGGCCGCCTGGCCGGTGCTCACCCGGGTGTCGCAGCTCCCGTTCCTTGCCGGCAACGCCGTCAACCTGCTGATTGACGGCGAGGAGACCTTCGCCTCGATTTTCGCTGGCATTGCCGCGGCCAAGTCGTCGATCCTCGTGCAGTTCTTCATCATACGCGACGACCAAATCGGCCGCGCGCTCGCCGATGCGCTGGTCGAACGCGCCAAGGCCGGCGTTTCCGTGCACCTGCTTTATGACGACGTCGGCAGCAAGGGCCTGCCGTGGCGCTACCTCGAGCGCCTAGAGGCGGCCGGCATCCGCGTCGCCGGCTTCAACAAGCGCCACAAGCTGCTGCGGCTGCACGGCCCGATGCGGCTCAACTACCGCAATCACCGCAAGGTGGTCGTGGTCGACGGCAAGGTCGCCTGGGTCGGGGGGCACAATGTCGGCGACGAGTACCTCGGCCGCGACCCTGCCTTCGGCCACTGGCGCGACACCCACGTGCGCGTCGAGGGCCCGGCGGCGGCGGCCTGCGCCCTTGCCTTCGCCGAGGACTGGCACTGGGCCACGGGTGAACCCATGCCGCTGCCGGTGGCCGCCGCCAGCAGCGCTGCCGCCGACGGCCAGGCCGTCCTTGTCATGCCAACGGGCCCGTCGGACGCCCTGGAGGAATGCGCGATTGCGTTTTCCGAGGTGATTTCGCGCGCCCGGCGGCGGCTGTGGATTGTCAGCCCCTATTTCGTGCCGGGCGCCGACATGCAGACCGCGCTCTATGCCGCGGCGATGCGGGGCGTAGATGTCCGCATCCTGCTGCCGGAAACGGTGGATCACCGCCTGGTCTGGCTCGCAAGCTATGCCCATGCGGACGACATGGTCGACCATGGCGTGTCGGTCTACCGCTACGGCAACGGCTTCCTGCACCAGAAGGTGATCCTGGTCGATGACGAAATCGCCGGCGTCGGCACGGTCAATTTTGACAATCGGTCCTTTCGCATCAACTTCGAGATCACGCTCTGGTTCACCCATCCGCAGACGATCGCCGCGGTCGCCGCCATGCTTGAGACCGATTTTGCCGCTTCCCGTCCCACGACAGCCGATGATCTCGGTCGCAGATCGTTTGTCTTCCGCCTGGTCGCCCAGGCAGCGAAGCTGTTCTCCCCGATCCTGTGACGGTCTGGCCGGAGCGCTCGGGACGGCCCGGTCGAGCGGCGTCGTGGCAAAAGCCGGCAATCCCGGCAAGACATCGTCCGATGGTCGGCGGACCGGCCTTCACCCTTGCCTCCCCGCACCAGGCCGTTCCATAAGTGTGGAGCCTTTCACAACCGCCATGAGGCCACGATGACGACACCGCTCTTTCGGGACGATGCCTATCTGCGCAGCTGCGACGCCGAGATCGTCGCCGTAGCCGAGGATGGCGGCATCGTCCTCGACCGGACCGTCTTCTACGCCACCGGCGGCGGCCAGCCCGGCGATATCGGGCATCTCGAACTGCCAGACGGAACGAAACTGTCCATCTCATCGACAGTCTACGGCGCGGACAGGACCGAGATCCGGCACCGTGCCGCAGACGGCATCTCGCTTCCGCAGGCCGGCACCCGAGTGGTCGCGCATATCGACTGGCCGCGACGCTACCGGTTGATGCGGACCCATACGGCGCTTCACCTGCTTTCGGTTGTCCTGCCCTTTCCCGTCACCGGCGGCCAGATCGGCGAGGGCGAAGGCCGGCTCGACTTCGACATTCCCGAGGCCACTCTCGATAAGGACGAGATCGCCGAAAAGGTGAACGGGATCGCGGAGCAGGACCATGTCGTCACGACCGAATGGATCACCGACGCCGAACTGGAGGCCAATCCCGGGCTGGTGAAGACGATGAGCGTCAAGCCGCCAATGGGAAGTGGCCGGGTTCGCCTGGTACGGATCGGCGAGGGCGTCGACCTGCAGCCCTGCGGCGGCACCCATGTCAGCCGCACCTCCGAGATCGGCCGCATCATTGTCTCAAAGATCGAGAAGAAGGGCCGGCAGAACCGCCGGGTCCGGATCCAGCTCGAAGACTGATCCGGCAGCCGCCATTCCCCAACACCGCCCGAGGCCTCCATGATCGCTTCGCCCCTCGTCTCCACCGCCTGGCTGGCCGATCACCTCAAGGCGCCCGACGTGGTCGTCGTCGACGCCTCCTGGTATCTGCCGGCACAGGGCCGCGACGCGAAGGCCGAGTACAAGGCCGGCCATATCCCGGGCGCGGTGTTCTTCGACATCGACGCCGTCTCCGATCCGAACTCCGACCTTCCGCACATGCTGCCGCCGCCGCACATCTTCTCCTCGAAGATGCGGCGGCTTGGCATAGGCGACGGCCAGACCATTGTCGTCTACGATGGCATGGGCCTGTTCTCCGCGCCGCGGGCCTGGTGGAGCTTCCGCGCGATGGGCGTGCGGTCGGTCTACGTGCTCGATGGCGGCCTGCCGAAGTGGCAGGCGGAGGGACGGCCGGTCAGCGACGACCCGGTGATGCGCCCGGAGCGGCATTTCACCGCCCGTCTCGACC
Organism: uncultured Hyphomicrobiales bacterium; assembly: GCA_964462985.1. Classification (GTDB taxonomy): domain Bacteria; phylum Pseudomonadota; class Alphaproteobacteria; order Rhizobiales; family Stappiaceae; genus CAYXAA01. The sequence continues at coordinate 14,112 of CAYXAA010000053.1, forward strand.
ACGCGCTCGTGCGCGATTTCGATGCCGTCGCCACCGCCCTTCGCGACGGCAGCGCCCAGGTGGTTGATGCCCGCAGTGCTGCCCGCTTCCGCGGCGAGGCACCCGAGCCGCGTCCTGGCCTCGTCAGCGGCCACATGCCGGGCGCCCTCAACCTGCCGTTCGATCAGCTCGTTGACAATGGCATGATGAAATCTGCCGAAGATATCCGCGCAGCGTTCGCCGCGGCCGGGGCTGACCTCTCCCGCCCCGTCATCACCAGCTGCGGCTCCGGCGTGACGGCGGCGGTGCTGCTGCTCGCCCTGCACCATATCGGCCACCGCGACGTCGCGCTCTACGACGGCTCCTGGGCCGAATGGGGCAGCCGCGACGATGCACCGGTGGAGACCTCGGTTTGAGCAGATCAGGGGCCCCCTCGTGCAACTAAGGGGATGACCAAGGAGAGGCGTGAGGTGCCGGCGGGCGGGCGGCCGAGAGAGAGTCACCGGCCTTTGGTGTGCCCCACCCCCTCCCCGCTTTCCACCGTCATCCCCGCCTCCGTGCGGGGATGACGCCCAGGGAATGGAGCGGCCGCGGAGGACTTCAACCCAAGGCCGCGGGAACCGCCGGGTCCAACTGAGGTGATGGCTTAGGACGGAGGCGGCCCCTAAGGTGTCCCGCCTCCAAAGGGGTGCCGGTTTGCTCCCTCCTCACCTCAATGCAGGATCTGGCTGAGGAACAGCTTGGTGCGCTCGTGCTGCGGGCTGGTGAAAAAGGCTTCCGGCTCGTTCTGCTCAACGATCTGGCCGGCGTCCATGAAGATGACGCGGTTTGCCACCTGACGGGCAAAGCCCATTTCGTGGGTGACGCACAGCATCGTCATGCCCTCTTCGGCAAGGCCGACCATCACGTCCAGCACTTCCTTGATCATTTCCGGATCGAGCGCCGAGGTCGGCTCGTCGAACAGCATGATCTTGGGGCTCATGCACAGCGAGCGGGCGATCGCCACGCGCTGCTGCTGCCCGCCGGAAAGCTGGCCGGGATATTTCATCGCCTGTTCGGGGATCTTCACCCGCTTCAGATAGTGCATGGCGATCTCTTCCGCCTGCGCCTTCGGCATCTTGCGCACCCAGATCGGCGCCAGCGTGCAGTTCTCCAGAATCGTCAGATGCGGGAAGAGGTTGAAGTGCTGGAAGCACATTCCGACTTCGCGCCGGATCTCGTCGATGCGCTTCAAATCGTCGGTCAGCTCGATGCCGTCGACGATGATCCGCCCCTTCTGATGCTCCTCGAGACGGTTGATGCAGCGGATCATGGTCGACTTGCCCGAACCGGAGGGACCGCAGATCACGATGCGTTCGCCGCGCATGACCTTGAGGTTGATGTCCTTCAGAACATGGAAGTCGCCGTACCACTTGTTCATCCCGATGATCTCGATCGCGACATCGGTCTTCGAGATCTGCATCTTGGAACGGTCGACCCGGATATCGGTGGCCTCGACAGCGTTCTCTGTCATGTGTCTTGTCCCTCTTGCCGCGCCTTCGGCGCTGTTTTCCTTGGAATGGAATTCGGCCGGCGGGCCGCGTCAGCGTTTCCTGTGCCCGGTGTCGAGCCGCTTCTCCATGAAGATGGAATAGCGCGACATGCCGAAGCAGAAGACCCAGAAGATCATCGCGGCGAACAGGTAGCCCGTATGTCCCTGGGTCGGTGACGACCATGTCGGATCCGTAAACGACGACTGGATCTGACCGAGCAGGTCGAACATGCCGACGATCAGCACCAGCGTCGTGTCCTTGAACAGGCCGATGAAGGTGTTGACGATGCCTGGAATGACCAGCTTGAGCGCCTGTGGCAGGACTATCAGTCCCATCATCGGCCAGAAGCGCAGGCCGAGAGCCATGGCGCCCTCGTACTGGCCCTTGCCGATCGCCTGGAGTCCGCCGCGCACCACCTCGGCCATGTAGGCTGTCGAGAACAGCGCGACGCCGATGAGCACGCGCAGCAGCTTGTCGAAGGTTACACCCTCCGGCAGGAACAGCGGCAGCATCACGGAGGACATGAACAGCACGGTGATCAGCGGCACGCCGCGCCAGAACTCGATGAAGACGACACTGAACAGTTTGACGATCGGCATGGTCGACCGCCGTCCGAGGGCAAGAAGAATCCCGAGCGGCAGCGAAACGGTGATGCCGGTCACCGCAATCACCAGCGTGACGAGGAGACCGCCCCAGGCGCTTGTCGACACAATCGGCAGCCCGAAACCTCCGGTCAGGAGGAAGTAGGCCACAATCGGGAACACGACCAGCAGCAGGATCGCATTAAGCCGCTTGTAAGGCACCTTCGGAATTGCCATCGGGATCAGCAGCAGCGCGAACAGGATGAAGACGATGTCGACCCTGTAGCGCTCCTCGACCGGATAGCGGCCGTAGATGAACTGCGGCAGATAGGCTTTCACGTAGGCCCAGCAGGCGCCTACGTGCTCGCCGCTGTCGGGCGGCGCCAGGCACGCCTCGCGATTTTCGCCGGTCCAGACTGCATCGAATACGGCAAACTGGAGGAAGGGAACGATAATCGAATAGGCAAGCCAGAGACCAACGAGCGTGAGTACGGTGTTGGTCACGCTCGAGAACAGGTTCTTGCGCAGCCACCCGATCACGCCGGTGGTGCTGACGGGCGCCGGCAGTTCCGGCGCTTCCGTTGTGCGGACGTAGGAGAGGTCGGAAACGGTCATGATGGTCTCCTCACCGCTCCACCAGCGCCACGCGCCGATTGTACCAGTTCATGAAGGCAGAGGTCGCCAGACTGAGCGACAGGTAGACGGCCATCCAGATGCCGATGACCTCGATCGCCTGGCCGGTCTGGTTGAGCACGGTGCCGCCGACCGAAACCAGGTCGGGATAGGCAATCGCCACGGCGAGCGACGAGTTCTTCGTCAGGTTGAGGTACTGGCTGGTCAGCGGGGGAATGATCACCCGCATCGCCTGCGGGATGATGACGAGCCGCAGCGTCGGACCGGGGCGCAGGCCAAGCGCATGCGCGGCCTCGGTCTGACCATGGCTGACGGCCTGAATGCCGGCGCGCACGATCTCGGCGATGAACGAGGCAGTGTAGATCGCCAGCGCCAGCGTCAATGCCAGAAGTTCGGGAATGAGATTGAACCCCGTGCCGAGCACAAAGCCACGGCGCAGGAGCGGCCCCGTTTCGTTGAACACCGGATAGTCGAGGCTGATGGGCATGCCGGTGATGAAGTAGGTCAGCACCGGCAGGCCGACGATCAGGCCGAGGGCCGTGAGGAAGACGGGGAACTGCCGACCCGTCGCCTCCTGACGCTTGCGCGCCCAGACCTTGATGACGATCGCCGCGATGATGCCAAGGACCACCATGACCCCGACGATCAGGGATCCACTCTCGTACACCGGCTTCGGGCCGCGCAGTCCGGTGATGTTGAGGTGGAACGTACCGAACAGGAAGGACCACTTGTCGCGCTTGTCGGGGACCGAGCGCAGGACGGCGAAATACCAGAAGAAAATCTGCAGCAGCAGCGGGATGTTGCGGATCAGCTCGACGTAGCAGTAAGCCAGCCGCGAGATGATCCAGTTGTTCGACAGCCGCGCAATGCCGACGACAAATCCGAGGATCGTGGCCAGAACGATGCCGATCGCCGCGACCAGCAGGGTGTTCAGGAACCCGACGACCAGGGCCCGGCCGTAGCTCGAGGTTTCAGAGTAAGGGATCATCGACTGGATGATCCCGAAGCCGGCCGTTCGCCCGAGGAAATCGAACCCGGCGGCGATGTTCTGCCGCTGAAGATTGATCAGTGTATTCTGGACGATCACATAGCCGAGCAGCACGATCGCCAGGATCAGCAGAACCTGGTAGAACAGCCCTCGAACCTTTGGATCATTGACGAGTGAAGAGCGCGGCGGCCCAGCCACCGGCTCGTGCTCCTGAACAGCCATATCCCCTCGCGTCGTACCGGCGGATCACGGTCTTCGCCGTCGCCCCCGCCCAGATCGGGTCGCACACCGGCGAATAGCCGAATGCGGAAGGACCGATCATTTCCGTATGCCGGAGCGACTTGCCTGCGTCCGCAGCTCGCCCGCGTCGATCGCCGCCACGTTCCGGGTCTTGCGATCTTCCCGGCCGTCTATCGTCCCGGCCGTCCGATGACCGGGTCCACTCCATTGAGCACGACCGGCCGGCGGGCCCGGCCGATCGTGCGTTGCCCGTAGCCGTTCAGCGAATCGGCGGAGCGTACATGATGCCGCCCTTCGACCACAGCGCGTTGAGGCCGCGGGCGATGCCGAGCGGCGTGTCGGGACCGACGTTGCGGTCAAACGTCTCGCCGTAGTTGCCGACGTGCTTGATGATCCGGACCGCCCAATCATTGCTGAGACCGAGGGACTCGCCGAAGGCACCTTCCTCACCGAGGAAGCGCTTGATCTCCGGGTTGGCGCTCGACTTCATCTCTTCGATGTTGGCCTGGGTAATGCCGAGCTCTTCGGCATTGATCATGGCAAACAGCGTCCACTTGCCAATGTCGAACCACTGATCATCACCCTGACGGACCGCCGGACCGAGCGGCTCCTTGGAGATGATTTCCGGAAGCACCATGTGGTCGCCCGGATTGGTGAGCTTCAGCCGCTGGGCATAGAGGCCCGAGGCGTCGGTGGTGTAGACGTCGCAGCGGCCGGCGTCATAGGCCTGCACGACCTCGTCGGCCTTCTCGAAGGCGACGATCTCATAGGGCATGTCGTTGGAGCGGAAGTAGTCGGCGACGTTCAGCTCGGTCGTCGTCCCGGTGTTGGTGCACACGCTGGCGCCCGAAAGCTCCAGCGCGGATGTCACGCCGAGCGACTTGCGCACCATGAAGCCCTGGCCGTCGTAGTAGTTGACGCCGACGAAGTTCAGGCCGAGTTGGGTGTCCCGCGAGAGCGTCCAGGTGGTGTTGCGCGGCAGAACGTCGACCTCACCCGACTGAAGCGCGGTGAACCGCTCCTTCGCCGACAGCGGCGTATACTTCACCGCGTTCGGGTCATCAAAGATCGCCGCAGCCATCGCCTTGCAGAAGTCGACGTCGAGGCCGCTCCAATTGCCGTCGGCATCCGGATTGGAGAAGCCGGGGAGACCCTGGCTCACGCCGCACTGGATGAAGCCCTTGGCCTTCACGTCGTCGAGCGTCGCCGCGGACGCGCTCGCTGCCGCGAGGCCGAGCGTCGCGCTGAACACGACCGGAAGAAGTGTGCTTTTCATGGAACTGCAGCCTTTTTCTGTTGCCCTGAAGTGCATTGCCATGGAACCCACGGGCTCCGAGACACGTGTCGTTCTGGATCTGCTGTCGCCCACCCTTGACGGCGAATTAAGTATCGCCGCACGCACGCCGCCCCGGACACGCGCCCTGCCCTCTTGTTATTTCCGGGGCAAAGACGCCTTGACCGCTGTCCCACGGACCTGCATTCGATGGCATTTGACGGGCACGGTCAAGTGGTTGACCCTACGCCACGAGCAAAAACCGAAGAATTTTCCAGCGCCCGAAAAAGCCTTTGGCGCAAAGAAGGTGATCATGCACAACAATAAGCCGACGACTGATCAGGGAATAGCCACTCGGCTCTCGCATGCCGGCCGACATCCGGCACAGAATCACGGCTTCGTCAATCCTCCGGTGATTCACGCCTCGACGGTCTTGTTTCCGGATACGGAAACAATGATTTCCGGCAAGCAGAAGTACGTATACGGCCGCCGCGGCACGCCAACCACGCAGGCGCTCGAGGAAGCGGTCGCCGAAATCGAGGGCGCGGCCGGGGCAAAACTGGCGACTTCGGGCCTCAACGCCATCACCCTCGCCCTGATGTCGTGCCTGTCCGCCGGCGACCACCTGCTTGTCGTCGACACGGCCTATGGCCCGACGCGCCATTTGTGCGAAACACTTCTGAGGCGCCTCGGGATCGAGATCGACTATTACGATCCCGCCGTCGGAGCCGGAATCACGGCGCTTCTCAAGCCCAACACCAGGGCCGTCTTCACTGAAGCGCCTGGTTCGCTTACGTTCGAAATGCAGGACATCCGGGCGATCGCGGACGCCGCGCATGCCGCAGGCGCCATCGTGCTGATGGATAACACCTGGGCAACGCCCGTGTTCTTTCGCCCGCTCGACCACGGCGTCGACCTGTCGATCCAGGCGGGTACGAAGTATATCGTCGGCCATTCCGACGTCATGATCGGGACCATCGCTGCCAGCGCGCGCGCCTGGGACCGGCTGGCAGCAACCCACGGCGCAATGGGGCTTCACGTCGGCCCGGACGACGTCTACCTGGCGCTTCGCGGCCTGCGGACGATGGGCGTGCGCCTGCGTCAGCACATGGAGGGCGGGCTGGCAATCGCGCGCTGGCTGGAGGGCCGGCCGGAAGTCGCCCGCGTGCGCCACCCCGGGCTCGAGACCGATCCGGGACATGCGCTGTGGAAACGCGACTTCACCGGCGCCTCGGGCCTGTTCGCCTTCGACTTCGTCCGCGGCATCAGCTTCGACCAGTCCCTCGCCTTCCTCGACGCGTTGACGCTGTTCGGGCTGGGCTATTCCTGGGGCGGCTTCGAGAGCCTCGCCATTCCCGTCCGGCTCAAGGGCCTGCGCACGGCGATGCCGGTCCCGGAGGATTTCGTTTCCATTCGCCTCCACATCGGGCTGGAGGACGTCGACGACCTCAAGGCCGATCTCGAGCGCGGCTTCGCGGCACTCGCCTGAGGCAGGGTCAATCGCCCGCGGCGGCTTCCGCGACATATATCCCAATGTCGAGCCGCCCGCCATTTTCGACGCTGTAGCCTCCGACACGCAACCTGAGCTGGACGCCGGCACCGGCCTCACTGGCGGCCGCAAGAAAGGCGTCCTCATCGCGCCGCTCGACCACCGCCACCCGGCAGGCGCCGGGCGACGCGGCCGCAAGATGCGCGGCCGCGCCCTCCGGCGTCGTCAGCAACGTATCGGTGCCCTGGAGAAAGACATAGTCCGGCGCATCGAAACCGGCCGAGGCCACCTGCGGATCGGGACAACCCCCGGCCTCGGTGGCGGCTTCGGCGAGGCGGGCGCTGACCCAGATCGGGTCCAATGCCGGCAGCGAGAAGCCCCACACCGCAAAGACGGACAAGACGGCGGCGACAAGGCTCGGCGCAACAGCCGAGAGCCCGCGATCGCTCACGATCCGCCGCGCAGCCGCAAGGGCGAAGAACGCCGCGATTGCGGCAAGGACCGCGCCGGGCGGCGACGGCCAAACCCCGAGCGCGACCGGCACGGCGATGCTGGCTGCGGCGATGGCGAGCGGGGGCAGCGCCAGCAGCGCCGCCGACGTCCACCGAAGGAGGTGCCCATGCCGGCGCGTCTCGGCCAGGGCCACGGCAGCCAGAATCGCGAGCCCTGGCAGGAGCGGCAGCGTGTCGTGCGGCTGCTTGGTCGCCATCAGCTCGAACACGATCCACGACGGCACCACCCAGGCAAGGCAGAAGCGGACAACGTCGCTGCGCACGGCAGAAGCAATGCCGGGCAGCGCCAGCAGCAGAAACGCCGGTATCGGCCAGAACGTCGCCAGCACGGCGGCAAGATGCGACAGCGGCGGCGCGCCGTAGCCGGCCCGGCCGGCAGTGACCTTGCCGAGGAAACCGCCAAGGACCGCCTCCCCGAACGCCCGACCGTCGTCCGACAGCGCAATCGACACCCACCAGGGCAGCAACAGCAGAACGAACCAGGCGAGGCCGGCAACCGGCATCAGGGGCTTCAGCCAGTCAAGACGCCGCCGGAACAGGCAGAGTCCGGCGACCGTGAGGCCAACCACCAACAATGCGACCGCTCCGCCAACGAGAACGCCGGCGGCCAGCGCGGTCCAGAACAGCGCCGCCAGCAGCGGACGGCGCTCTTCGGTGCGGGCCGTCCAGGCCCGGGCCAGAGTGCCAAGCGCCGCCAGGAGCGCGGCAAGCAGCACGGCATCGGTCGTGGCAAGACGCGCCTCGACCCCGAGCAGGATTGCGGCAGCCGTCAGTGCCCCGGCGACGAGCGCCGGCGCCGACCCGACGAAGGCCCGCGCCAGCCAATACGTGAGAAGCACCGCAAAAATGGCGCCGATCGTAGACGGCAGCCGGTAGACCCAGATCGGCGCCTCCGGACCCAGGCCGCTTGCTTCGACGGCGAGCGCCTGCAGCCAGTGGATCCCGATCGGCATCTCGTGGCGCGGCGCGTCCTTAAAGCGGATCGAGAGGATGTCGCGCGCCTCGACCATCTCTTTCGTGGCCTGGGCGAACTGCGGCTCGTCGGGGCCGAGCGGCGGCACGCCAATGAGGCCGGGAACGAACAGGATCAGGCCGAGGACGAGAAGTGCGGCAGGCGCAAGCCCGCTGTGGCCAAAGATGCGAATCCACACCGGCCGCTCCGTCGGCCCGGCTCCCTCACGGGCTCGTGCCTGCGCTCCGCCTGTGTCCCTCATGCTGCCATGCTGCTTCGGCTCACTGTCATTGGCCGCCAGGGGCTGCCGTTCGCGCTCCTCGTACATGAGGCCGAGAAAAAGGGGAACCGGTCCCTTTCCATCAAGAGGTCTGACACCTTGTCGGCGGGCGGCCACAGCGGCAGGCTAGCGTTGATGCCCGATCCTTCTGCCCACTGATTCTTTGGAGCCGCGCATGACGCTCATTGCCCAGATCACCGATCTTCATGTCCGGCCGCGTGGCCAGCCCTGCTACCGGGTGGTGGAAACCAACCTGATGGCCGATCGGGCGGTTCGGGCGCTGAAGGCGCTGGATCCGGCACCGGATGCGGTCGTGATCACGGGCGATCTCGTCGACAGCGCCGACCGACGGGAGTACGCCGAAGTCCAACGCCTGCTCTCCAAGCTGCCCTTCCCGGTGTTCGTGTTGCCCGGCAATCACGATTCGACGGTGGAGATGCGCGAGCGGCTCGCGGGGCTCGGGCCGCTCGAGCGCGGATCGCCGGACAAGATGCACTATGCGGTGCGGATCGGGGAGCTCCGCCTCATTGCACTCGACAGCTCCGTGCCGGGCAAGGGCCATGGCGCGCTCGGCCCCGCGCAGATCGACTGGCTCGACGCCACGCTTGGAGAGGACGACCGGCCGACGCTGGTGGCGTTGCACCATCCGCCGGCCCGCATCGGCATTGCCCATATGGACGCGATCGGCCTTGCCGACACCGCGGCGTTCGCCGCGGTCATCAGCCGGCATTCCCATGTCGCCCGGGTGCTGTGCGGCCACGTCCACCGGCCGATCGTCACCGGCTTTGCCGGCACGATCATGACGCTCGCCCCGAGCACGGCGCACCAGGTCGTGCTTGACCTTTCCGACAACGGCCCGGCCGAATTCATCCTGGAGCCGCCGGCCTATTTCCTCCATGCCTATGCGCAGGATACCGGGGTTGTGACTCACACCGCCTATGTCGACACCTATCCCGGTCCCTACCCGTTCTGGGCCGACGAAGGGGTCTCCTGGCCGGGTTACTGACGGGAAGAACCCACATGATGAGGACCTGCCGAGCCGACGAACCTGCCTCCACGGGCCAATGGGGTGCGCGGCATGCCGCCGCCCTCACGGCAATTGCCGCGCTGCTGGCGCTGGCCGGCTGCGCCATGCTCGATTTCGGCCCGAAGGCCGAGGTCCGCGACGTTGCGGTCGACCGGCAGGCGGCGCTCGCCGCGATCAACGCCTATCGTGCCGGCCACGGCCTTCCGGCGCTCCGGCTCGACCCGCGCCTCAACGATGCAGCCCGCGACATGGCGCACCGCATCGCCGAAGCCGACAGCATGGGCATCCGCGCCCACAGTTCGTCCGGGCTCGCCGGCCGGCTCGACCGGGCCGGCTACGAGACCTATGCCGGCGCGGAAAACCTTGGCGCCGGCTACGCCAGCTTCGATGCCGCGCTCGCGGGCTGGAAAGGCTCGAGCGAGCACAACAGGAACCTGCTCAACAAGTATGTGACCCGGATCGGCCTCGCCCGCACCGAGCGCGCCGACGGCAAGTGGCGCAACTTCTGGGTCCTGATCTTCGCCCGTCCCAAGGAGGACGGCCGGCCGACCCTTTAAGCGGCCGGCGCTGCTGCCAGTGCGTCAGGAAGGAATTGGCACGGCGATTGGGCGGCGCAGGCTCGGCGCTTTGGCGGGAGCGTCCGGCCTGGATGGCCTGCAGCAGAGCCGAAACATGGGGCCGCCCGCCTGTTGCCTTGCGCCGCCCTGGGACCGGACCCGCGGGTGGCCGGCCAGCACGAATTGCTCCGAACCCGTTCGGGCCGGAGGTTTGAGGG
>CAYXAA010000054.1:0-22187 GCA_964462985.1 uncultured Hyphomicrobiales bacterium
AAGCTCCTGGGTGATCAGGCAGATTTCCTTGTTCGCATTGGGGTCGGTGTTGCACACCTTCACCCAAGGCGAATCCTCGGCCGGCTGTACTTCCTGGGCCTGAGCACCGACGTTTGCCACGAGCCCGGCTGCCATGGCTATCGCCCACTTTGCCAGTCCACGCTTGAAGTCACTCGCCATCGATTGTTGTCCCTAGTCTCTGATTGCCGCCCGTGAGCGGGTGTTCGGCCATTGTTGCTGAAATTAGCCCGACCGCGAACGCAAAACCTTGCGGCGGTTCGTATCGGTCGGCTTCCCCCAGTCACGAGCGCCTCTGTCGCGCATTCCGAACCGTCGGCGACATGCTGTGCTTGTCGAATGAGGCGAGACATTGACCGTCCCGTCGCGGCGGCATCTTTACAGAGAAGCGCTCCGGATTTCTAGGGTGTACGCACGCGAAGGCTCACGCCGTACACGCTGTGTTAACCTTGCCAAAATGAATCACGGATTACGGTCGCCGCATGTCTTTTGAAATTCTCGCATCCAGGCTGTTCCTGCCGGTTTCCGTTGCGGCCGTTGTTGCTGCCGTTGTGCTGACCCCCGTTGCTGCCGCGAGTGAGGAGGTGCCGGCGGTTCACGGCATTGCCATGCACGGCACGCCAGCGCTGCCGGAGGATTTCGCTCACCTGCCCTACGTCAATCCGGATGCGCCGAAAGGCGGGTCGATCACCCACGGGTTTCTCGGCTCGTTCGACAGCATGAACCAGTACATCGTCCAGGGCGGGACCTCCTCGGCACGCGGCATCCAGGACGTCGAACTCGGCAATCTGGTCATCGAAAGCCTCATGGTGCGCAACGAGAACGAGCCGTTCAGCCTCTACGGCCTGATCGCGGAGAGCGTGCGCCTGCCCGACAGCCGCGACTGGATCGAGTTCACGCTGAACCCGGCGGCCCGCTTTTCCGACGGCAAGCCGGTGACGGTGGATGACGTCATCTTCACCATCGAGCTCCTGCGCGACAAGGGCCGGCCCGTCTATCGTGAGCGCTACAGGCGGATCGAAAGGATCGAGCGCACCGGCGAGCGGACGGTGAAGTTCGTCTTCGCCAATGGCTCTGACCGCGAACTGCCGCTTCTCGTCGCGTTGTCGCCTGTGTTTCCCCGCCACACGATCAATCCGGAAACCTTCGACAGGAGCACGTTGAAGGCGCCGGTCGGCTCCGGTCCCTATGTGGTGGCAAAGATCGACCCGGGGACCAGCGTCGTCTTCCGCCGCAATCCGGACTATTGGGCCAGGGACCTGCCGATCAAACGCGGCCAGAACAATTTCGACGAGATCCGCGTCGAATACTACCGCGACGAGAACAGCCTGATGGAGGCCTTCAAGAAGGGCATCCTGTCCGTGCTGACGGTCAGCGATCCGAAACGCTGGACCACCGATCTCGACTTTCCCGCCGTCAGGGACGGCAAGGTCGTGAAGGACGCCTTTCCCCTAAGCCGTCCCGCGGACATGACCGGCTTCGCCCTCAACACCCGGCGGCCGGTGTTCTCGGACCTTCGCGTCCGCAAGGCGCTTTCGATGCTGTTCGATTTCGAGTGGGTCAACCGCAACCTGTATTATGGCGCCTACGCCCGGACCGGCGGCTTCTTCGATGGCTCGCAGCTGTCCTCGATCGGCAGGCCCGCCGACGAGCGGGAACGAAGCCTGCTCGCTCCCTTCCCGAACACGGTCGAACCGGCGGTCATGGACGGCACGTGGCGGCCGGTGGAAACCGACGGAACGGGCCGCGACCGGTCGGTGATGCGACAGGCCGTCGCGTTGCTCCGCGAGGCAGGTTACGACATCCGCGACGGCCGCATGGTCGCGGAGACGACGGGCGACCCGCTCACCTTCGAGATCCTGGTGCTGGGCCGAGACCAGGAGCGGCTGGCGATCGCCTATCAGCGCATGCTGCGCCTGGTCGGGATCGAGGCGGACGTGCGAAGCGTGGAGGCGGCGCAGTATCAGAAACGGCGTCAGACCTTCGACTTTGACATGATGCTCTACACCTTGCGCTCGTCCCTTTCGCCGGGCAACGAACAGGCCTACCGATGGAGCAGCGCCGCCGCGGACGCCGAGGGCTCGTTCAACTATCCGGGCGTCAGGAATCCGGCTGCCGATGCGATGATCGAGGCCTTGCTCGCGGCCCGGAGCCAGGAAGACTTCGTCTCGGCCGTGCGCGCCTTCGACCGGGTCCTGATCTCCGGGCATTATGTCGTGCCGCTGTTCCATCTGCCGGAGCAGTGGGCCGCACGATGGACCCGCGTCGATCATCCCGAGACCCAGCCGATCACGGGCTATCGGTTTGACACCTGGTGGGCGGTGCCGCGCGGCGGCTGACCGGCCTTGAAGAGGCTTTCAATGATCCTGACGCCGTCAAAGACGATCGAACACTATCGGCAGGGAGGGCTGTGGGGTCGCGTCACCCTTGACACCCTGTTTCGACGAACGGCAGCAAGCCATCCGGATCGGCTTGCCATCGTCGACGCGCCCGACCGCACCGCCTGGACGTCGGGCATGCCGCGCAGAATGACCTACGCGCAGGCCGATGCCGAGATCGATCTGCTCGCCGGGTTCTTCACCACCGTCGGCCTGTCAACGGATCATGTCATCGGCCTTCAGGCGCCGAACACCACCGACACCGTCATCGCCTTCCTGGCCGCGCTTCGGGCCGGGCTCATCGTCGCGCCGCTGCCGCTGCACTGGCGGCAGAAGGACGTGCTCGCCGCGCTGAATCGCGCCGGCGCCAAGGCGCTGATCGCCGGCGATCGGCTCGAGAAGCGCCCGCTCGGCGACGAGGCGCGCCAGACCGCCGGCGAGATGTTCAGCCTGCGCTTCGTCTTCGGCCTCGGCCGGGAGGTGCCGGACGGGCTGATAGAGATCGCCAAGGTGCTTGACGAGGCCGGCGACGAATTCGCCGCACCATCGGTGACACGCGAGGGCAACGCTGCCGACCATGTCGCGACGCTGACCTGGACGCGATCGACCGGCGGCGAGCCGCTGCCCGTTGCTCGCAGCCACAACCACTGGATTGCCGCCGGGCTGATGCCGTACCTGGAGAGCGGGCTCAGCGAGGGCGCCGACCATATCGTGCCCTACGGGTTGTCTGGCATGGTCGGCATCGGCGCCGGCCTGGTGCCATGGCTGCTGTCTGGCGGCACGCTTCACCTGCACCACCCCGCGGCGCTGCGCCGTCTCGCCGACCACGCCGGCGCCGTGGAGGCCGACTATGTGCTCTGCCCCGGATCGCTCACACCGGAGCTCGACCGCCGGATGCCGTCCGGCGGCGGCATCGTCTCGGTCTGGAGCATCACCGCGCCGCCACCACTGCCGCACTCCACCAATCGGCGCCACGTCGACCTGCACGTTGCCGACGAATTCGCCATGGTCGCGCGTGCGCGCGGCGGCAGCGCACTTCCCGCCCTGATCCCGACCGGGCCGGTCGGTGCGCCCACCACGATCGCCCAGGCCCCTGCCCTCGTCGAGATTGCCATCGACGACGAGGCCTCTCCCAATACGCTGAAGGTGCGCGGGCCGATGGTGGCCGACTCCGCCTGGCCGGCCTGCAACGTCCGCATCCCGACCGACAAGGCCGGCTACATCGACACTCTGCTTCCCGTGCGACGGAACGAGAGCGGCATCATCGGCTTTGGCATCCCTGGTGCCGGTGCGCCTGGCGTCAGCTCGCTTGCGGCGCTCGACGCGCTGTTCGGTTCGTTCCCGGGTCTCACCGAGGCGGCCGGCTTCTTTGTCGAGGACGGCGTACTCGGTGCAAGGCTCTATGCCGCGGTCGTGCCGCAACCCGGTGCGATCGCGGATATCGATGCGTTCTATGGATTTCTTGACGCCGAGCGTGTCAGCCTCGCAGAAATCCCGCACAAGGTGATCTCGCTCAATCGCCTGCCGCGCACCGAGGCCGGCCGCATTGATCGTGCCGCGCTTGCCAGCAAGGTTCAGCGGCTTCTCTCCGCCGTCGCCTGACCGGCAAAGCAACGTCCGGCTGTCCTGGGCGTTCACCCTGTGGCCGGCCTGCATTTGAACGTTGCCGGTGCTGGGCGCATGATGGTGAGCGGGCGGGACTCCCGATCAGGGACCACGCCCGCGGCGATGAGGAGATCAACGTGGCCGAGCCCCTGACGATCGATGTCGTATCCGATGTGATGTGCCCGTGGTGCTTCATCGGCAAGAAGCGGCTCGACGCCGCGCTGCGCCAGGTGCCGGACCTTGCGGTCGACGTGCGCTGGAGGCCGTTCCAGCTCGATCCGACCCTCCCGCCTGAAGGCAAGAACCGCGAGCGGTATCTCCTCGACAAGTTCGGAAGCCCCGAGCGGATCGCCGACATGCACGCCCGCATTGCCTCCACCGGAGCGATGGAGGGCATCGGCTTTGCCTTCGACCGCATCGAGCGCGCACCCAACACCTTGGACTGCCACCGCCTCATTCTCTGGGCCCGGGTCGACGGGCTGCAGAACGAGGTGGTCGAGCGCCTGTTCAGCCTCTATTTCGAGCAGGGCGCGGACCTGACCAGGGCGGAGACGCTGGTGGGCGTCGCCCGCGACGTCGGCATGGAGGCCGATCTCATCGAGCAGCTGCTTCAGACCGACTCCGACCTCGACAAGACGCGGCGCGAGATCGAGCACGCTCAGCAGATGGGTGTGACAGGAGTTCCCTGCTTCATCATCGATCAGCGCTTCGCAGTGATGGGCGCCGAAAGTTCCGACACCCTCGCCGCCGCCTTGCGGCACGCTGAAGAGACCCGGCCCGGCTCCGCCGAGGCCTGAACAGTCACGTGACGTGACGGGTGCGTCCCGCCGGCGGGAAACATCCCGCGTCCATCTGGACGCGGGATGCTTAGTGTCCTGCGGTGTTGACGGCCTTTGGACGGCGCATCAGCGGGGCTGCTACCACCAGCAGGGCAAACAGCCCGGTCATCACCAAGAAGACGTCGGCGAAGGCCAAAACCAACGCTTGCTGTCGGACGATGAGAGCGAGCTGTTTCAGGGCCGCCTGGTCGGCGGTCGAACCGAGTTGGGACAATCCGGTCGTCAGGGCGGCGAGCGCTTCTTCCGCAGGCGCACGCCCCCACGCGACCTGATCGTGCAGGCGCTGCAGGTGCAGGTCGGTCCGGTGATTGAGCACCGTGTTGATCAGGGCGAGACCGACGGCACCGCCGAGATTGCGCATCAGGTTGAAAAGGCCCGAAGCGTTCTTGACCGACTGCGGGGGAAGCGTGCCGAGCGACAGGTTGGTGATGGGCACCATGCACAACATCAGCGACACGCCGCGCAGTACCTGCGGCACGAACAGCTCCCAGAAATCCCACTCCGAGGTGATCTTGGAGGCCTGGAAAGTGCCGAGGGCAAAGCCGAAGAAGCCGATGGCGATCATCAGGCGCGGATCGAGCTTGACCGACAGGCGGCCAGCGATCGGCGCCGTCAGAAACATGCAAAGACCGGTGACGAACATCGTCTCGCCGATCATGAGCGCCGAAAAGCCCCGGATCTCCGCCAGATAAACCGGATAGAGATAGGTCAGGCCGTAAAGGCCGATGCCCATGACGAAGCTGAACGCCGATCCGGTGGCGAAGTTGCGGTTGCTGAAAGCGGTGAGATCGACCACCGGCTCTCGGGCGGCGAAAGCGCGATAGAAGAAACCCGCTGCCGACACCGCGGAGATGATGGCGAACACCACGATCCAGTGGTCGTCGAACCAGTCGTTCGTCGGCCCCTCCTCCAGGACGAATTCGAGCCCGCCGAGGAAACCTGCCATGAACAGCAGGCCCCACCAGTCGAACCGGTCGAGCAACGAAAGCTCCGGCTCGTCGAAGTCGACCAGCAGCAACACGGCGATGGAGACGATCACGCCGGGCACGACGTTGATCAGGAACAGCCAATGCCAGGAGAACAGATCGGTGAGATAGCCGCCGATCGTCGGCCCGATCGTTGGGGCGAGCGTCGCGACAAGGCCGATCAGCGGTGTGACGATTGCCTGCCTCTCGCGCGGGAACACGGTATAGGCCGCGGCAAATACCGTCGGAATCATGCCGCCGCCGATGAACCCCTGCAGCGCGCGGTAGACGATCATCTGCTCGATCGACGTCGCTGTCGCGCACATCAGGCTCATCAGGGTAAAGCCCGTGCAGGACAGGAAGAACAGCCAGCGGGTCGACAACGCCCGCGACAGAAAGCCGGACAGCGGAATCATCACCACTTCGGCGATGAGATAGCTGGTCTGGACCCAGGAGATCTCGTCGGCACTGGCCGAGAGACCGGCCTGGATGTCGGCGAGCGACGCCGAAACGATCTGGATGTCCAGTATGGCCATGAACATCCCGAACACCATGCAAAGGAAGGCAACGACCTTGCGCGGTTCAATTGCCGGTTCCGTGCTGGCGTCGGCGGCGGCCGCGACCGGGACGGTGGTGGCTGAGGAGGACATGGAGGGTTACATGCTGGCCGCGACCGTAGCCTCATCGGCCCCGGCCACGGCCGCCGCGTCGCTCTGCGTATCGACGGTGACCTCGACCGACATGCCCGGCCTCAGCACATGCTGCCGCAGCGCCTCGGAATCGAAATGGATGCGGACCGGCAGCCGCTGCACGATCTTGGTGAAGTTGCCGGTGGCATTCTCCGGCGGCAGCAGGCTGAACAGCGAACCGGAAGCCGGTGAGATGCTGTCGATCTCGCCTTCGAAGCGCTGGTCAGGAAAGGCATCGACGGCAATCTCGACCCGCTGCCCTGGGCGCATCCGGGCGAGCTGCGTTTCCTTGAAGTTGGCGTCGACATAAACGCGATCGAGCGGCACGATCGCGGCGAGACGGGCCCCGGGCTGGACGAAGCGTCCGACCTCGACGGACTTGTTGCCGATGACGCCGTCGATCGGGGCCCGCACCACGGTGAAGGACAAGTCACGCTCGGCCTGCGCCAGCGCGGTTCTCAGTTCCTGCAGCGTGCGCTCGGCCTCGACCCGCTGCGCGTCGAGCACGGCGCGGTTGGCCTCGGCCGATTCCAGCTTCGCCTCGGCAGCGCTCAGCGCAGCCACCGCCTTGTCGCGGTCGGCCCGTGCGTTGTCCAGGGTCCGACGGCTTGCGAAATTGTTCTGGACCAGGCGCGACTGGCGATCGAACTCCAGACTCGCCCGGGAGAGATCGGCCTTTGCGGACTGGACGTCGGCCCTGGCGGCATCGATCGACGCCTTGGCGGACTTGGCCTCGACGGCGATGCGGGCGATCGCCGCCTCCTGGGTGGCGATCTTATCTCTGGCCGCCTGCACGGCGAGCCGGTAGTCGCCGTCGTCGATGCGGGCGATGACATCGCCCGCCTTGACCGGCTGATTCTCGGTCACCTCCACCGCAGAGACGTAGCCGGATACCTTGGCGGCGAGCAGCGTCATGTTGGCGCCGATATAGGCGTCGTTGGTCGATACCTCGAACCGCCCCACGGTCCACCAGTGATGGCCTTCATAACCGCCGGCCGCAGCCAGCGCCGTCGCAGCAAGCAGGAGGATCAGTCGCCTGCGCCCTGCCCTGCGGCGCTTCGGCGGAAGGTATTCGCCGTCGCGTCCCGCCGCGAGGTCCCCGCCGGCGAGCGGACCAACTGCGCCGTCGGCCCTCGGGGACGAAGCAGTGCCGGTTGCGCCCGCACCGGATGGGGCCGGTCCCGATCCCGCGATGCTGGTGTCGGTCATCTCATCCATGAAAACTCTCTCTGAGTGACTGAACGGTTCGGTCAGTCGATGTACGTATCATTGACCGAACGGTTCGGTCAATGCATGATCTGGGAACACACGTTGCAAAGATCATCCGGCACCGCCCGCACTCAGTCATGGCCGGGGCGGATAGGGCGGAACAAGAGGGAATGGATCGAACGGGCTCCCCGCATCGGTCGCTCTGCGTGAGCGTAGAGTTTGATGTATTGTGGCCGAGCCAGACGAAAAGAAAGAACCGTGGCAGCGGCCAACCCAGATCAGCCGGCGTTTGGGGACAGTTGCCTCGAATGCAAAATGTCAGATCGGTTGCGACGCTGGAGCAGCATTCTTGCATTCGATGAGATGCAGCTTGCTGCAGCGTACCGTTTTAAGAATGCGATGGGGTTGGGGCCGAAACACGCCAGCGCATGCAAGAACAAGGATGAACAAGACCATGCGTCAGCTCGAAAAGGCCGCGGCAGAGGCGGCCGATCTGCCGAAGAAGCGCGAAATTCTGGAAGGCGCGCGCCGCGTCTTCCGCGCTGAGGGGTTCGACGGTGCGAGCATGGGCCAGATCGCCCAGGCCGCCGGCGTCTCCAAGGGCACGCTCTACGTCTATTTTCCCAGCAAGGAGGCTTTGTTCCAGGAGCTCGTCTTGCTCGACCGCGCGAAAGCGGCGGAGCAGCTATTCGTGTTCGACGAGGATGACACCGACGTCCGTCGCCTCTTGCAGCGGGCTGGCGAAAGCTTCGTTTCAACCATGATCGAGCCCGATCACATCGCCCTGATCCGCATGGTGATGGGCGCATCGGAGAAGTTTCCTGATGCCGGCCGCCTGTTCTACGAGACCGGTCCACGCCGAGGCAGCGCACGCCTCGCCGAGCTGCTGCGCAAGCAGGTCGAGGCCGGCCGGCTTGTGATCGACGAGGACCTCGAGCTCGCTGCCGTTCATTTCCTCAGTCTGTGCCAGGGTCAGTTGGTCAAGCCGCTGCTGTTCGGCTGTCCCGTGCAGCCCACGGCCAAGGACATCGAGCGCACGGTCGCAAGTGCCGTCACGATCTTTCTCCGTGCCTTTGGACCGAAGCCGGCGTGACCGTGCAACGCGGCGACGAAGCGCTGTCAATCAGGCGAGTCGCCACGGCACAGCGTCGCGTCAGACGGCCGGGGCGGCTCCGCAGCCCTCCCCGCTCAACTCGTCGCCGCGACGCGGTCGTACGCCGCCACCGCCGCCCTCGCCTTCTCGGCAACGGCGTTCGGCGTGTCACCGGGGCGGTAGAGCGACGATCCGAGCCCGAACAGGCGACAGCCGGCCGCCCAATACGCCGCAAGGTCGCCATCGGCGACGCCGCCAACCGCTCCGACCACGGCGTCAGGTGGCAGAACCGCGCGCAGCGCCTTGATGCCATCGGTCCCGAGCTGCGCGGCGGGAAAGACCTTCAGCGCCGAAGCCCGGTGACGGAGCGCGGCGAAGGCTTCGGTCGCAGTGAACACGCCAGGCAGCGAGATCAGGCCGCGTTCGACGGTGCGTGCGATCACGCTACCCTCGCAGTTTGGCGACACCACCAATCCGCCGCCAGCGTCGATCAGGCGGTCGACGTCGTCGGGCTCCAGTACGGTGCCGGCGCCCACCAACACCTCCTCCGGCAGGCGGCGGCGAAGACGTTCGATCGACGCGAACGGCTCGGGAGAGTTGAGCGGCACCTCGATCGCCTCAAATCCGGCGGCAGCGAGGCTGTCGCCGATCGCCTCGACCTCCTCCGGCCGGACGCCGCGCAGGATGGCGACGAGATTACGCTTCAAGGCGGGCCAGGCGACTGCGTTGACCATGACGGGTACCTTACTCGAAACGGGAAGCGGGATAGAGGACGCTTGGCCATAGAACGGCGGCCGCCCGCATCAGGCCCGTGCGCGACAGCCGGTCGGCGTCAACCAGGTCGTGGGAAAGTCCAAAGGCCGAAATCGCCGCACCATAGAGCGCCGCGGCCGTACCGGAGGCGACCAGCGTCACCCGCTCCGGCCGTCGCTGCGCGATGTTGTCGGCGATTTCGCGGCCGATCAGGAAGCCGCTGAGCGCATCGGAACTGCCTGCACCGTCTATGCCGTTCAGCAGGCTGTCGGCGCGCACCGCAAACAGGCCGCGGGAGAGGCCAAGGCCGCGCGCCCGCTCGAGCCCGCGACGGAAACCGGCGCTCTCCGGGTCGCCCGAAGGCGCGGCACCGGCGAGCGCGTGCGAGAGGATCGACCGGCTGCCGAGAACGGCAAACAGCTCCCCCGTCATTGCCGTGGTGAAATCCGTGATCCGTCCGCCGTCGAGCTCGACCCATTTTGAATGGGTGCCGGGCATGACCACGGTCTGCGGCCGGACGGCAGGGTCAGCATCTCCGGTCATCAGGCCGAAGAGCTGCGTCTCCTCGCCGCGCATCACGTCCGGCCGCGCAGCGTCGCGGCGGGCGAGGCCCGGCAGCAGTCGGATGTCGGCATCAAGTCCGCTGGGCACGGGCACGGCCGCCTTGGCGAGCGCGTCGAGGCTGGCGGGCACGTCGAGATAGGGCGCCTCGACCCAGCCCTGGCGCGCGCCGACCATGCCGCACATCAGCACCGGCAGCCGCCGCGGCAGACCGGGATAAGCCGCCTTGAGCGCCTCCAGATGGGCGGCGAGCGCCGGCTCGAACCCGTCGCGGGAAAGGTTTTGCATCCCCTCCTTCGAGCGGCGCTCGGAGAGGATGTCGCCGTTTGCATCGACGAGCCACAGGCGAAAGCTGGTCGTGCCCCAGTCGACGAGGACGATTGCAGGCGCTGGCGTTACCACAGACTGCTCCTCGCCCGCTCGGGCCATTCGCTGTCATAGGCCTCGCCGCCGACGTGTGCCTGGCTCAGCGCCGCCAGGATCTGCCCCGGAGTCGGCAACGTGGCCGGGTCGGCGTGGGATGCGGGATCCCAGATCTGCGAGCGCACGATCGCGCGGGCGCACTGAAAAAACACCGTCTCGACCGCGATCTCGATCACCGAGCGCGGGGCCTTGCCCTCGACGGCAAAGCGGGCGAGCAGTGCCGGGTCGATCGACAGGCGTGCCCTCCCGTTGACGCGCAGCGTGGTGCCGGAACCGGGAACAAGGAACAGCAGCGCGACCCGCGGATCGCGCACGATGTTCCGCAGCGAATCGACCCGGTTGTTGCCGCGCCGGTCGGGCAGCATCAGCGTGCGGTCATCCGCAACATGCACCACCGGCCCGCGGTCACCCCGCGGTGAACAGTCGAGCCCCTCCGGCCCGACCGTCGCCAGCGCCACAAACGGCGCGCGTTCGATCAGGACCCGGTATTCCGGAACGATCCGGTCGATTTCCTTGACGATCGCCGCCTCGCTGGGCGCGCCGTAAAGCGCCTCCAGTTCCGCGACGGTTGAGATGTGGGGCATCGGCGATCTCCCTTCGACGCGGCGGACAATAGATCAAGCTGTCGCCGCGTGGAACTACAGACCGGCGCAAAGCCCCTGCCGTCAGGCCGCCGTTTCCGCCAGCTTCGGCTTGATCACCGGCTCCATCGCCTTGAGACGCTCCGGCTCGAGATGGCACAGGATTCTGTGGGCCGGGCCGAAACTGCGGTTCGGCGGCGCAATCACGTCGCAGGTACCGGGGATCATATAGGGGCAGCGCGTCGAGAACGGGCACCCCTTCGGCGGATTGGTCGGCGACGGCAGCTCGCCCTTGAGGACGATGTGCCGTTTCTCGACACTGGTGTCTGCGATCGGAACAGCCGCAAGCAGTGCCTCGGTATAGGGATGGTAGGGCGGCGCGAAGATCTCGTCCGTCGTGCCCTGCTCCATGATCTGGCCGAGATACATGACAACGACCCGGTCGGCGAGATAGCGCACCACCGAAAGGTCGTGGCTGATGAACAGCATCGTGGTGCGGTTTTCGCGCTGGATGTCCATCAAAAGCTCCGTAACCGCCGCCTGGACGGAAACGTCGAGCGCCGAGACCGGCTCGTCGGCGATCACCACGGCCGGATTGCCAGCAAAGGCGCGGGCAATGCCGACACGCTGCTTCTGGCCACCGGAGAGCTGGCGCGGCCTCCTTTTGGCGAAATCGCGCGGCAGCTTCACGGTGTCGAGCAGACGATAAACGATCTCGTCCACCGTCTTCTTATCCCGAGCGACCCCGAACTTGCGGATCACGCGGGCGATCTGGCCGCCAACTGTGTGCGACGGATTCAGCGTGTCGAACGGGTTCTGGAACACCATCTGCAAGCGCGAAATCGTTTTCTTGTCGCGCTTGTGGACAGGCAGGGAGCCGAGCTCAACGTTGCCGAGCGTGACGGTACCGTCCGTCGCCGTCTCCAGCCCCATCAACACCTTGGCGAAGGTGGACTTGCCGCAGCCGCTTTCCCCGACAATGGCTACCGTCTCGGCCTCGCGGGCAAGGAAGGTGAGTTTCTCGTTGGCCTTGACGGTGCGCACCTCACCGCCGAGCACCATCAGGCCGCCCTCCTCGATGACATAGTGCTTGGTCAGTTCGTCAACTGACAGCACGACATCGCCGGGCACGACCGGTGCCTTGGTCTCCCCGCCGGCGGTCGCGCGGTTCCAGTCGATCTCGGTGAACCGCTCGCAGCGCACCCGGTGGTCGGCGTCGCTATCGACCGGGTGCATCTGCAGCCGGCCGACGTTGCACAGGCCATCCTTGAAGAACTCGCAGCGCGGGGCGAAATTGCAGCCCTCCGGCCGCTCGTGCGGCAGCGGCAGCTGGCCGGGGATCGCAACCAGCGGCCGCGCGTTCTTGTCGGCACCCGGCAGCGGAATCGATCCGAACAGCCCCCGCGTATAGGGATGGCGCATCTCGTTGAACACGTCCTGGATGTCGCCGACCTCGACGGCTTCGCCCGAATACATCACCGTCAATCGGTCACAGGTCTCCAGGATCAGGCCGAGGTTGTGCGAGATGTAGATCATCGAGGTGCCGAACTCGGCCGAAATCTCGTTGATCAGTTCGACGATACCGGCTTCGACCGTGACGTCGAGCGCGGTCGTCGGCTCGTCGAGCAGGAGCAGCGTCGGGTTCGACAACAGGGCCATAGCAATGACGACGCGCTGCTGCTGGCCGCCGGAGATCTGGTGCGGATAGGCATTCATGATCCGTGTCGGATCGGGCAGCCGCACCTTCGCCAGCAACTCGGTTGCCCTGGCCCAGGCGGCCTCCTTGCTCAGGCCGTCGTGGTAGATCGGCACCTCGGCAAGCTGGTCGCCGATCGTCATCGACGGATTGAGTGAGGCCATCGGCTCCTGGTAG
This sequence comes from uncultured Hyphomicrobiales bacterium, assembly GCA_964462985.1. Taxonomy (GTDB): domain Bacteria; phylum Pseudomonadota; class Alphaproteobacteria; order Rhizobiales; family Stappiaceae; genus CAYXAA01. The sequence goes on from CAYXAA010000054.1 coordinate 12,988, forward strand.
ACCATCGAGATCTTGGAGCCGCGGATCTGACGGAGCTCCTCCTCCGACATGGTGCGCATGTCGCGGCCCTGGAACAGGATCTCGCCGCCGGTGATTGCACCGTTCTTGCCCATGTACTGCATGATGGCCAGAGCCACGGTCGACTTGCCGCAACCCGACTCGCCAACGATGCCGTGGGCCTCGCCGGGCATCAGCTTCAGGTTGAAATCGACCACCGCCGGAATTTCGCCGGCGCGGGTGAAATAGGAGATGCAGAGGTTCTGGCACTCGAGTACCGGCGTCTGGTCGGTCATCTCTGGTCCCCCTTTTTCCTGAAGCCGGAAGACCCTCCGTCAACCCGGCGGCTGTCGGATGAGACCCAGCACCGCTTATGGAACGTCGTTCCGGCCCGGGCACGGGAAGGGCGGACAAGAACGGCGCCATCCGATGCGCCCCGTTCTGAGCTCATCATGGTCTCAATCCCGCAAACTGATCTCGCGCAGACCGTCGGCCAGCAGGTTGAAGCCGAGGATCAGGCTCGACACCGACAGGGCCGGAACGAGCAGCATGTAGGAGAACTTCCACAGCATCGCGGCCTTGGCCGATTCCTTGATCATCAGGCCCCAGTCGGGGTCGGGCGGCTGCAGGCCGAGGCCGAGGAACGTCAGCGTGGTGATGGCGACGGTGGTGTAGCCGAGCCGGAGACAGGCATCCACAATGATCGGGCCGCGCACATTGGGCAGGAGCTCCACGATCATGATGTAGAACGGGTGCTCGCCACGCGTCTGGGCGGCGAAGACATAGTCGCGCGACTTGATGTCGAGCGCGAGCCCTCGCACGATGCGCATGATGGCCGGCGCGGACGCGAAGGTGACCGCCACCACGATGTTGAAACCGGATGGCCCGAGATAGTTCAGGATGACGATGAACAGCACCATCACAGGGAACGACAGGAACACGTTCCCGATGAAGGAGATGATCTCATCCCACCATCCGGCGAGATAGCCGGCGATCAGGCCGAACAGCGTGCCGACCACATAGGCAACGAAGGTCGCCGTCACGCCCCAGACCAGCACCCGCTGGCAGCCCCAAAGCGCCCTGGAGAGAATGTCCCGCCCCTTGAAGTCCGTTCCGAGCCAGAAGAACACGCCATTGCGTTCGGAAAACGGTGTGACGAATGGGGCAATCGGCTTGTTCGGGTCGAGAAGCGGTAGGAACGGCACCGTAACGGCGATCAGGAGCCAGAAGAACACCAGCGTCAAGCCGATTAGCGCCACCTTGCTCTCGGCGAAAGACCGGAGCCCGACCACATAGAGCAGCAGCGTCGCCGGGATTGCCGGCAGCAGCACATATTCGGGATGCGGCTGGAACGCCCGGCCGAACATCACATAGGCCGTGAGCGGCAGCCACATCAAAAGCGCGAGCAGAATGATGACCCGCGTCTCGCCAAGGCGGGAAAGCAGCGGGGGAGCGGCGACGGGTTCGGTGGTTACGGCCATGTCCTCCTCCCTCTCCTCACGCGAAGCGGATGCGCGGGTTGAGCAGCGTGTAGCCGACGTCCGAAATGATCTGCGATACGACGGCAACCGCCACGGCGACCAGCGTGCACGCCTGCACCACCTCCACATCCGGGAACAGCGCCGCCTCGAGCAGAAGCTTGCCGAAACCGTCGTATTCGAAGAACACCTCAACCACGACAACGCCGGAGAGCAGCCAGTTAAGCTGCAATACGATGATGGTGAACGGTGCGATCAGCGCGTTGCGGAGCGCGTGCCTCATGATCACGCGGCGATAGGGAATGCCCTTCAGAACGGCGGTGCGGATGTACTGCGACGTCATTACCTCGGCCATCGAGGCCCGGGTCATGCGTGCCACGTAACCGAAGTCGTAGAGGACAAGGGTCAGGACTGGCAGCACCAGCTGATCGAAGCTGAAGCCGCCGATCATGGCCGACTTTACCGGCAACCACTGCAGTCCGAGTGCGAAGATCACCGATAGCAGGATTGCGGTCGCGATCTCGGGAATGCTGGTCGTCAGCACCGACAGGAACGAGATCGCCCGGTCCTGCAGCGAGCCCTCCCGCATCCCCGCCAGCACCCCGAGAACCAGCGAGATCGGGATCATCAGCGCGAACACGAAAAAGGCGAGAATGCCAGTGTTTGCAAGGCGATCGAGCAGGAGCGGCGCGACCGGGCGGTTCTTCTCGTAGGAAAAGCCGAGGTCACCGGAGAGGATATCGCCAATCCACGTCACGTAACGTTGGTAGAACGGCACATCCAGCCCCTTGGACGCGAGCCAGGCGTTGTAGCTCTCCTCCGTCAGGGCCGAGACGGCAAATCCGCCAAGCTCCTGCACCGCCAGTCGTTTCTTGAACTCTGGCGTGTCAAAGATCGCAAACAGCAGCAGCGACGCGACCGCCATGATCAGCGCCATCTGGACGAGGCGGCGCAGGATGAGTTTCAGCATATCGGCCCACCAGTCATGACACTACACAGGGTCGGTGCGAAGGTGGGCTCGGATGATCTCAGCCAGGACCGGTCTGGCCTCTCGCGGCAGGTCCGACCTTGATTCGCACCGGAACGCGCAGAGCATGCACCGCCCGATCGGGTCTCCGCCGTCAGGCGCAGAAGCGCCGCCGGCGTCTTGTCCACGGCGCGCGAAACCAGGGACGAGCGGTCAGGTTTTCGGACGCGCTTGCACGCGACCTGGTCGCTGGATCCCGGGTTTCGCACCACGGCTTCGCTGTGCGCGGCCCGTGACGGCCGGGGAAATGTCGCCCCGCGTGGCCGTTCGCCGATCATGTCATCCGATCCACCCAAACCCGGCCACGCCGGCCCGAGGCAAACGCCCCGGCCCGGCGTGAGGTCCATCAGGATTTCCAGACCTTGTTGAACTGGTGGTACTGGGTCGGGTGGGCCGGATAGCCATGCACCGCCTTGGACGCCATGCAGTAAACCGGTCGCCACAGCGGCAGGACCATGATCGATGCGTCCTGCAGGATCTTCGAGGCCTTCACGAGCTTGCCCTTGCGCTCCTCGGCGTCGAGCGTTGCCTCTGCCTCGTCCAGTGCTGCGTCGAACTCTGCCGACGCGAAGCCGGATTCATTCCACGGCACACCCGTCCGATAGCCGAGCGACATCACCATGGTGCCGAGCGGGCGGTGGGTCCAGGCGGTCGCGCCGAACGGCGTTTGCGTCCAGATCTCCCAATACTTTGACGCTGGAATGACGTTGACATTCAGCCTGATGCCAGCCTCCTGAAGCTGGTCACGCATCGCTTCTGCAACCGTCTGGTGCCAGGGGCCATCGGTGTTGCCGACGTCGATCGTCACCTCGATGCCATCGGGATAGCCGGCTTCGGCAAGCAGCTTCTTGGCACCCTCGACATCCCGCTTCAGAGGCGGCAGAGCCTCGTAATCCGGATGTACCGGCGCGACGTGGAAGTTCTGGCCGACGTCGCCGCCCTCGGGATAGACCAGCGGCTTGATCGCCTCGTTGTCGACCGCCATCGTCACGGCCTTGCGGACACGTTCGTCGTCGAACGGCTTCGCGTCGACCCTCATGCGGCAGCAAAGCGTCTGGGCGGTCCTGGCGGAGATGATGTTGCCATCGATCGCCTTGGCGAGTTCCATCTGCTCCACGCCGAAGTCGTAGATCGCGTCGACGTCGCCGCCGGCGAAGGCGGTGAGCTGATTGTCGGCGTCGAAATGGTAGTAGTGGATCTCGTCGAGGTAGACCTTGCCGCCCCAGTACTCGAACGGCTGGCCGCCGACTTCGGTGACGCGCTTCAGGATCGACTTGTCGCCGACCACATTCTCCACAATCGTGTAGGCGCCGGTGCCATTGATCGCGTTGTCGAGCGGCGGCTTGAAGTCGCGGTGCAAGATCGCGGTCGGGTAGTTGTACAGATCCTCCGGGAAGGACAGAACCGGCTTCGTCAGATTGAAGCGGATGGTGTGGTCGTCGATAATCTCGATCGCGCCCGGAATCAGGCTCTTCTTGCCGTCCTTATCCTCGACCATCGCCGAGACGGAAGACAGGCCGATATTGGACGAGCCAAGGTCGGGGTTGGTCCAACGCTCGAAGTTGAACTTCACGTCCTCGGAGGTGAAGTCGTCACCGTTGTGCCACTTGACGCCCTTGCGCAGGTAGAACGTCCAGGTCTTGAGGTCGTCGGACGCCTCCCATCTTTCAGCCAGCATCGGCCGCGTGACGTTGTCCGGGCCGGTCATGGCGAGATATTCGACCATGTGACGGGTCTGGTTCGAGGCCTGCGTCCAGGAGAACGTCGCCGGATCGTCGATCTTCTGGACCTGCATCGCGACCTTCAGAATACCGCCGGTCTTGGCCTCGGGATCGTCAGGCGGGAACGGCAGATTGTTCGCGTCATCGGCGAGTGCCGGTATCGGCAGCCCCGCCATGCCGTAAGCGGCGGAGGCCGTCACGCCGAGAAGGGCCGCGATCCGCACGAATTCGCGCCGGCTCATCCGCCCTTTCCCGACAAGGTCAAGCGCCTCACCGACCTTCGGATGAATGCGTTTCGACTGATCGTTCGTCATAGATGCTTTAATCCTCCACCTCTTGTCATTGCCTGTCGCGATCGGCCCGCCGGACGTTTCCGTGCGGGAACGACATGCGCCGCCGGCCTTGGCACCGCGGCATGACAGGCAAATGTGTGCCCCGTTCGGGACCCCTCTTGGTCGGTATTCCCCCGTTGCGTCCGGCCCGTGCTGCAAGATCGGCGCGCCGATTGCTTACGTGCCTCGTCGGTGACGACCCTCACGCGCCGTCCAACCGACCTGCCACAGGTTAGCACGCATACTGGTAGGTTTGGCAAAGCCTTCGGTCAGTTTTTTTTGATTTCAGGAGTTCGAATGTCGGTCTCATGCAAAATCAGGTCGCATAACCGATATCGCCTTCTGGCTTCCTCCACAGCTACTGTTGACCGCGTTATCCTGTAATCACGCGATCGGTTGCGCGGGGGCGACATCGTTTGTCTTGAATTCGTCACTAGTTCTTTGAGAGCCTTCGATGGGATCAGCCGAGCGATAGTCGTTTCGGCATTTGGAGCCAGTGAATGTCCGACGAAGACATGGCACCAGACGCTGCTGTGGCGGCGCTGGATGGGGGGGCGGGCCGCCGCGGACGAAGGGGACGCCGGGGGTTGGAGCGGGTGCAACCGCTCGTCGAACAGAAACCGTTTCGGCCAAGAAAGAACCCGTATCGACCGGTCGAGGCCGTCTCTGCGGACGAGCTCGAGGCTATCCACAACGCCTCGCTGACGGTGCTCGAAGACATCGGTATCGACTTCATCAATGCCGAGGCGAAGGCGATTCTCAAGGCCGCCGGCGCGACGATTTCGCCCGAATCGGACCGGGTCCGGCTCGATCGGGGCCTGGTGATGGAGGCGATCGCCAAGGCGCCATCCGAATTCACGATGCATGCCCGCAACCCGGCGCACAATCTGCGTTTCGGCGGCGATGCCGTCATCTTCAGCTCGGTTGCCAGCGCGCCGAACTGCGTTGACGCGGACAAAGGACGCCGGCCAGGCAACCGCGAGGATTTCCGCAACCTCGTCAAGCTGTCGCAGTATTTCAACGTGATCGACCTCAACGGCGGCTATCCGGTCGAGCCGGTTGATCTGCATCCCAGCATCCGTCACCTCGAATGCCTGTCGGACATCGCCACGCTGACCGACAAGGTGTTCCACATCTATTCGCTCGGACGCGAGCGCAACCTCGACGGCATGGAAATCGCGCGCATCGTGCACCGCCTGTCCGAGGAGGTGTTCGACCAGACGCCCTGCGTGCTGTCGATCATCAACTCGTCCTCGCCGCTGCGCCTGGACACGCCGATGCTTCAGGGCATCATCGAGATGGCGCGCCGCGGCCAAGTCATCGTGCTTACTCCGTTCACCCTGGCCGGCGCCATGGCGCCGGTGACGGTCGCCGGCGCCCTTGTGCAGCAGAATGCCGAAGCGCTCGCCGGCCTCGCCTTTGCCCAGCTCGTGCGACCGGGAGCACCGGTGGTCTACGGCGGCTTCACCTCGAACGTCGACATGCGATCCGGTGCCCCGGCCTTCGGCACGCCGGAATACATCAAGTCCGCCCTGGTTGGCGGCCAGCTCGCCCGGCGCTATGGCCTGCCCTACCGCACCTCTGCCGTCTGCGCCGCTAACACGGTCGACGCCCAGGCGGCCTACGAGACGGTGTTCTCGCTGTGGGGTGCTATCAACGGCGGCGGCAACCTCATCAAGCACGCCGCCGGCTGGCTCGAGGGCGGGCTGTCGGCCGGCTTCGAGAAATTCATCGTCGACGTCGACCTGCTGCAGATGGTCGACGCCTATATGGAGCCCCTCGTCGTCGACGACGCCTCGCTCGCCATCGACGCCATCCGCGACGTTGGCCCCGGCGGCCATTTCTTCGGAACCGCCCACACCCAGGCCCGCTACAAGGATGCCTTCTACGCCCCGATCATCTCGGACTGGCGCAACTACGAGACCTGGCAGGAGGCGGGTCGGCCGACGGCGTATGAAAAGGCCAACCGCCTCTACAAGGCCGTGCTGGCAGACTACCAGCCGCCGCCGATGGACCCGGCCGTCGCCGAAGAGCTTGCCGCCTTCGTCGCCAAGCGCAAGGAAGAGGGCGGCGCGCCGACGGATTTCTGACGGCCGTTCTGCGGTCACGGGCTAAACTCGCACCCAAGCATCAGCACACCAAGGGGAACAACCGCATGAAATCCCATGCCCAGGTGGTCGTGATCGGCGGCGGCGTCGTCGGCTGCAGCGTGCTCTACCATCTGACCAAGCTCGGCTGGAAGGACGTCGTCCTCGTCGAGCGCGACGAACTTACCTCCGGCTCGTCCTGGCACGCCGCCGGCGGGTTTCACACGCTGAACGGCGACCCCAACGTTGCCCAGCTGCAGAGCTACACCGTCTCGCTCTACAAGGAGATCGAGGAGATCTCCGGCCAATCATGCTCGCTGCACCTGACCGGCGGCGTCATGCTGGCCGACACCCCCGAGCGCATGGATTTCCTGCGCATGGCCCAGGCCAAGGGCCGCTACCTCGGCATGGAGCTCGAGATCATCTCGGTTTCCGACGCCAAGAAGCTGTTTCCGTTGCTCGAGGAGCGCCATTTCGTCGGCGCGCTGTGGGATCCGATCGAGGGCCATCTCGACCCCTCCGGCACCACCCATGCCTACGCCAAGGCTGCCCGCGTCAACGGGGCCGAAGTCTACCGCTTCACCAAAGTCGAGGAGTTGAACCCGCGGACCGATGGCGGCTGGGACGTCGTCACCAACAAAGGTACCATCGTCGCCGAGCACGTCGTCAACGCCGGTGGACTGTGGGCGCGCGAGGTCGGCCGCATGGTCGGCCTCGAACTGCCGATCCTCGCCATGGAGCACATGTATCTCTTGACCGAGGACATGCCCGAGGTTGCCGCCCATAACGCCGAGACCGGCAAGGAACTGGTCGGTGTGCTCGACTTCGGCGGCGAGATCTACACCCGCCAGGAGGGCCGCGGCGTGCTGCTCGGCACCTATGAGCAGGCCTGCAAGCCGTGGAGCCCGAAGGTCACGCCCTGGGACTTCGGCCACGAGCTGCTCGAGCCCGACCTCGACCGCATTGCGCCTTCGCTGGAGATCGGCTTCAAGCACTTCCCGGCGCTGGAGCACACCGGCATCAAGAAGGTGATCAACGGCCCCTTTACCTTCGCGCCTGATGGCAACCCGCTGGTCGGCCCGGTCCGGGGCCTGAGGAACTTCTGGGTCGCGTGCGGCGTCATGGCCGGCTTCAGTCAGGGCGGCGGAGTCGGCCTCACCCTTGCCAACTGGATGATCGACGGCGACCCCGGCTACGACATCTGGGGGATGGACGTCGCCCGCTACGGTCCCTGGGCCACCCTCTCCTACACCAATGCCAAGGTACGCGAGAACTATGCCCGCCGGTTCCGCATCCGGTTCCCCAACGAGGAGCTGCCGGCTGCGCGTCCGCACCAGACCACGCCGCTTTATGATCGCATGCTCGCCCAGGGCGCGGTCATGGGTGATTCGTGGGGCCTGGAAACGCCACTGTGGTTCGCGCCGGAAGGCATCGAGCCCAAGGACATCGTCTCGTTCCACCGCTCCAACGATTTTCCCTTCGTCAAGGCGGAGTGTCTTGCCGTGCGCGACGCCGTCGGCGTGACCGAGACCGCAAACTTCGCCAAGTACGAGATCACCGGCGCGGGCGCGGAGGCCTTCCTGTCGCGGCTGATGACCAACCGCATGCCGAAGACCGGCCGAATCGTCCTGACGCCGATGCTCAACGAGCGCGGCAAGCTGATCGGCGACTTCACCATCGCCAAGATGGATGAAGGCCAGTTCTACATGTGGGGCTCGAGCCAGGCCGAGATTCACCACATGCGCTGGTTCGACAAGCACCTGCCGGCCGACGGCTCGGTCAAGGTCCGCGCCATCAACCTCGGCTGGGTCGGCCTCTCGATCGCCGGGCCACGGGCCCGCGACGTGCTCGAGCGAATCACCTGGGACGACGTCTCAAACGATGCCTTCCGCTTCATGGACGTGCGCAGGATGGACGTCGCCCGCGCGCCCTGCATCGTCAACCGCATCACCTATACCGGCGACCTCGGCTACGAGATCTGGATGGCGCCGGAGTATCAGCGCCGGGTCTATGACGCGATCATGGACGCCGGCGCCGAATTCGGCATCGCCAATTTCGGCATGCGCGCCCTGCTCTGTCTCCGGCTGGAAAAGAACTTCGGCACCTGGTTCCGCGAGTTCCGCCCGATCTACGGCCCCTACGAGGCCGATCTCGGCCGCTTCGTCGACCTGAAGAAGGGCGACTTCATCGGCCGCGCCGCCGCGCTCGCGGAAAAGGAAGCCGGCCCCAAGCGCAAGCGCGTCACCTTCGTCATCGACGCGGCGGACGCCGACGCCCTTGGCGACGAGCCGATCTGGCACGACGGCAAGGTGGTCGGCTGGATCACCTCCGGCGGCTACGGTCACTTCGTCGATGCCTCGCTGGCCCAGGGCTACGTGCCCGCAGAGCTCGCCGGCATCACCGAGCCCGGCGCCTTCGAGATCGAACTGATCGGCGACAAGCGCAAGGCGCGAATCATCACGGAGCCGCTGTTTGACCCGAAGGCGGAGCGGATGCGGATGTAGGGCCTTGCCCTACCCGGCCCTCACTCCGCGCTCGCGAAAGCTTTCCACCACGTG
>CAYXAA010000055.1:0-17753 GCA_964462985.1 uncultured Hyphomicrobiales bacterium
GGGTCTCGTGATGCGCCTGCGGCGCACACGGCCCAGGATGACGCGGGGGGAGAGGTTGGGTCAAACGAAAGGCCTATGGCCTTGCCTCGGTCGCCCCTTCCGGACCGCTCCTCTCGACCGTCATCCCGGCTCTCCGGCTGCGCCTGCGGCCGGATGACAGGCAAAATGGTCCGCCTGCGCATGGCGTCGCCGCCGTCACCTTCCGTCCGACGGGCCCGCATCGCCGCCGGACGGCGCCTTCATCAATCCCTCCAGCACCAGATCCGCGTGCGCAGCGGCAAAGCGTTCCGTGGCGATCGGGTCGAACCGGTCGAGGATCATCTTCCAGACGAAAGCCAGGATCGCCGGCGCCACGAGGATGATCGGCAGGTCGGCGACCGCGTTGTCGTGGAACTCGCCGCGCTCGACGCCGCGGCGGATGATCCGCTCCAACAGGCGCCGGCCTTTGCTGATCACCTCGCGGTGGTAGAACTCGGACAGTTCCGGGAAGCGCGCCCCCTCCGTCAGAATGATGCGGATCAGCACCTGCCGATCGCTGCCGAACACGGTGGCATAGATCTGCGGGATGATCGTGCGCAGGAGATCGGCTGACGATCCCGGATAGGCGTCGGCCATTTGCTCGACGCTGCCGAAGAACGGCACGATCCGGGAGCGGACCGCGGCCTCGAACAGCGCCTCCTTGTTCTTGAAATAGAGATAGATCGTGCCCTTGGCGATCTCCGCGCGCCTGGCGACGTCGTCGAGCTTGGCGGCGGCAAAGCCGTGCTCGGCGAATTCCTGCAACCCCGCCTCGATGATTTCGGCCGGCCGGGCCTCCTTGCGCCTGCGACGCCGGCGGGGGCGGGCCGACTCCTGATCCGCATCGGTCATGGTCGTTGCGCTCTCTCCGTTTTTCTGTTACTGACTTTATAGTCATTAAATGGGGCGATCAATGCCGATCCCTTCCGTCAAGCCATTCGCCGAAGCGACCGACCCGAAGCAGGCGGGTCCGGACGAGCCCGGCGCCGCCGTCAGCCTGCCGCTACTGGTGGTCGATCGCGACGGCGCGCCGCCTGCGGGGCACCCGGTGCCTTCGCGACTATGGACCATGTCGAAGGCGGTGGTCAGCCTCGCTGTGGCCGTGCTGCTCGTCGTTGCCGGTGCTGTTGGCGGCCTTTATTTCGAGCCGCGCAGCCTCACCGACCTCGTGGCGCGCCTCGATCGGGGACCCGAAGCCTCGCTGCGCTCTCCCGCGACGGCGGCATCCGAGACGGGGCAGAGCGGCGCTCTCACCGGCCCCCCGTCGCCGTCGGCGGTCCTCGGCCTTGGCCGTCTCGTCCCGGAGGGCTTTGTCCTCACCGTCGCGCCGCCGTTCGGTGCCGGCGATGCGCGGATTGCCGAGCTCCGCGTGAAGGAAGGCGATACGGTGCGCCGCGGCGACGTCCTGGCCGTGCTCGACAACCGGGCCTCGCTGGCGGCGGCCGTCGAGACGGCGCGGGCCGAGGTCGCGCAGCGCACGGCCGCGCTGGCCCAGACGCGGCACTCGGTCCGCGCGAGCCGCGCCGAATCCCGCGCAGCGCTCGCCCGGGCCAGCGCCCGCGCCGAGAATGCCGCGCGCGAGTTCGAGCGGGCGAAGGAACTCCTCGACCGCGGTCACATTACCCGGGCCACCTTCGACGAACGCGACGTCGCGCTGAAGCAGGCGCAGCGCGAGGTCGAGCAGGCGCAGGCCACGCTGTCGCGCTACGACGCCGGCGACCTCGAAACCCAGGCCGACGTCCTCGTCGCCCGCAGCAATCTTGCGGCGGCAAAGGCCAGGCTCGCGGCGGCGGAAAGCGATCTCGACAGGGCCTTCGTGCGTGCGCCGGCCGACGGCACCGTGCTCACCATCCATGCCTGGCCGGGCGAGAAGCCCGGGGCGGAGGGCATCCTGAACCTTGGCGACGTCGACCGGATGATCGCCGAGGTCGAGATCTACCAGAGCCAGATCGGCGCCGTGGCCGTCGGCGACACCGTCGAGATCACTGCCGATGCGCTGCCTCTGCCGCTCGCCGGCCGGGTGGACCGCATCGGCTGGGAGGTCGGCCGCCAGACCGTGACCGACGACGATCCTGCCGCCAACACAGATGCCCGGGTGGTCAAGGTCTATGTCGCCCTCGACGAGGCCTCCAGGGCGGCGGCGCGGCGGCTTACCAACCTGCAGGTCACGGCGCGGATCGCCGCCGGGCCGACGTCATGACCGCGCTGCTGGCAAGGCTGCTGGGCCGGCTGCCGATCGGCTGGCTCCAGCTCGTTCACAACCGCGGCCGCCTCGCTGCCGCGCTTGCCGGGGTCGCCTTCGCCAACATCCTGGTCTTCATGCAACTCGGTTTTCTGGGCGCGCTGATCGAGAGCATCCGGCTGCCCTACACGCTGATGAACGCCGATATCCTCGTCTCCGCCTCGGATGCCAACACCCTGTTCGACGGCAGCCCGATGCCGCGGCGCCGGCTCTATCAGGCGCTCGGCGTTGACGGTGTCGCGGAGGCGACGGCGGTCTATTACGGCCGCATCGACTGGAAGCAGCCGGACGGCTCGTTCCGCACCATGGACGTGTTCGGCATCGACCCGGATGCCAGCCCGTTCCGCTCTGCCGACATCGACGCCGCGCGCGACCGGTTGAAGCTCGCCGACATCGCCCTGATCGACCGCAAGACCCGCAACCCGCCGGACGGCCTGATCGCCGCGATCGAGGCCGGCGCGCCCTACCGCTTCGAGGCAAACGGGCGCACGATCACCGTGGTCGACACGTTCGAGATCGGCGGCGGCTTCTCTGCCGATGGCTATCTCGTCGTTTCCGACCAGACCTTCTTGCGGCTGTTCGCGAAACGGACGGCCGGCGCGCCGAACTACGTGCTGGTCAGGACGCAGCCCGGCGCCGACGTCGCCGCGGTCATCGACCGGCTGCGCGGGGCATTGCCCGCCTCCGACACCGCCGTGCGCAGCATCGAGAAGGCAGCAGCCCGCGACCAGAGGTTCCAGACCACGCAGCGGCCGGTCGGCATGGTGTTCGGCTTCGGTTTGGTGATCGGCGTGCTGGTCGGCAGCATCATCGTCTACCAGGTGCTGTCGACCGACGTGGCCGATCACATCCGCGAATACGCCACCTTCAAGGCGATCGGCTACCCGCACTGTTTCTTTCTCGGCATCGTGTTCGAGGAGGCCGCCGTGCTGGCGCTGTTCGGCTTCATCCCCGGCACGCTGATCGCGCTCGGCCTCTACCAGGTCGTTGCCGCCGTGACCGGTCTGCCGATCGCGATGCCGCCGGCGCGGCCGCTGCTCGTCTTCGCCGGCACGCTGGCGATGTGCAGCCTCTCGGGGACGATCGCCACACGACGGCTGGCGCGGGCCGATCCGGCCGAGCTGTTCTGAGGGCAGGAGCCATGAACGCGCAAACGCCAGCCCGACTGCCGGACGGCCCGACCCGGAGCAGCACGGCCGCTCAGCCCGTCGCGGCGCCGATTGTCGTGCGCGGGCTCTGCCACTGGTTCGGCAGGGGCGAGGCCCGCAAGCAGGTGCTGTTTGACGTGAACCTCGAGGTTGCACGCGGCGAGCTTGTCATCCTGCTGGGCGCCTCCGGCTCGGGCAAGACGACGCTGCTCACCCTGATCGGCTGCCTGCGCAACGTCGAGGCCGGCAGCGTCCGCCTGCTCGGCCGCGAGCTCAACGGTGCGCGCGAGGCCGATCTCGTCGCCAGCCGTCGCCGGCTCGGCTTCATCTTCCAGATGCACAATCTGCACGGAAGCCTGACGGCGCTGCAGAACGTGCGCATGGGGCTGGAGGTGCACGGCGCCGGGCCGATGGGGGCTTGGCGCGAGGCGGCGGCGCATCTGCTGACCGTGCTCGGCCTCGGCGCGCGGCTCGACTACCTGCCGGCCAACCTGTCCGGCGGCCAGAAGCAGCGCGTTGCCGTCGCCCGGGCGCTGGTCGGCAATCCCGATGTGGTGCTCGCCGACGAGCCGACGGCCGCCCTCGACCGCGACAGCGGCATGACAGTGGTCACGCTGCTCAAGCGCCTCGGCCGGGAGCGCGGCACCACGACGCTGATGGTGACCCACGACAACCGCATCCTGGAGATGGCGGACCGCATCGTCACAATGGAGGACGGGCGCATCGTCGCCGACGAGCGGCGCTAGGCGCAGACATTGCCGCGCAGCGGAGGGGGTCTAAGGACGGGCCCGACAGGGCAGGCGCCCTAGATGTCGAACGGCTCCAGGTGCGAGAAGGCGTCGCGCAGCGCCGTCGACCAGCCTGCCGACAGTTTGCGGAAATAGGGATCGTCCTGGTGGATGCGCGTCTGGCGCAGCACCTGCAGCGTGTCGGTGTTGTAGAGCAAAAGGTCGATCGGCATGCCGACCGACAGGTTGGAGCGCAATGTCGAATCGAACGATATCAGCACCAGCTTTGCCGCCTCGCCGAGCGGCATGTCGGCCTGTGTGACGCGATCAAGGATCGGCTTGCCGTACTTGTGTTCACCGATCTGGAGGAACGGTGTATCGTCGGTTGCCTCGATGAAGTTGCCGGCGGCATAGACCTGGAACAGGCGCGGGGGCTCTTGGCCGATCTGGCCGCCGAGAATGAAAGAAACGGAAAAACTCTCGCTGTTGGCGGCGAGCGCGTCGCCGTCGATCTGGCGCACCTCGCGGATCGCCTCGCCGACCTGACGGGCGACCTGAAACATGGTGTCGGCGGTCATGATCGACGGCCCGTCCTTCGGCGGCTCACGCGAGCGCTCCTCCAGGATCGAGACCACCGACTGGGTGACGGCGAGGTTGCCGGCGCTCAGGAGAACGATGACCCGATCGCCCCGTCGCTCGAACACGTGCAGCTTCTTGAACACCGCAACGTTGTCCAGACCCGCATTGGTGCGGGTGTCGGCTGCAAACACCAGCCCACGGTTAAGCCGTAAACCAACGCAGTATGTCATGGTCGTCTTCCCAACCCCAAGCCGTGAAGAGTGTGGGCCGATTCGCCGCCGCGTCAGCTCTCGCGAGCAGGAGACGGCATCCCGGAACCACGCCGTGCCCGACTTTCAACACCCGCTGATGTTCTGTTGCTGTTGCTGCTGCTGTTGCCGCACCGGCTCGACCTTCACCTCGACGGTGAGATCCTCGTCGGCGCCGCCCCAGCGTATACCACGAATCGGCGCCGCGGAGCGGGAATCCAGCCCGACGGTGAGGCGGATGTGGTGGTCGGTCGGGCACAGGCCGTTGGAGACGTCGAATCCGACCCAGCCGAGCCGCTCGATCATCACTTCGGCCCAGGCGTGATGCGCCTCCGACACCGTATCGTCATCGAGAAGCAGGTAGCCGGAGACGTAGCGCGCCGGGACGCCGAGGTGACGGGCGGCACTGATGAAGATATGGGCATGGTCCTGGCAGACTCCTTCGCCGGCGGCGAAGGCCTCGCTCGCCGGCATGTGGGTGCCGGTCGCTCCCACCCGGTAGGCGACCTGTTCGCGGATCGCGCCCATGAGGGCATGGAAGCCCTTGATCGGATCGTCGCCGTCCACAATCGACGCGAGCTTGCGGATCGCCGGGCTTGCCCGCGTCACGTCCGTCTGCCTCAGATAGACCTTCGCCGGCATTGTCTCTCTGGGGAAGCCGACGACGCCGTGCCTGTCCTCGGTTTCGACCACGCCCTGGGCGGTGATGGTGACGCTGGCTTCCGACGTCCACGGCGTGATCAGGACGACCTCGTTGCCAAAGGCGTCCGTGTAGCGGGCGCCGCGTTCGATCCCCGGCGCCTCGATCCGCCAGTCGACCACAGTCTGCCCGGCCACGGACGGCGGCATCAGCCGCAGTTGCTGCACGAACTGGGCCACGCCGGCGTCATAGCGGTAGCGGGTCGTATGGCGGATGGCGATGCGCATGAAGGGGCGTCCGTCGGCAGAGGTCAGGCGAAGTTGTAGTCGGCGTGCAGCGCGTTGGTCAGCATGTTGTTGCGGTTGATGAAGGACGACAGGAACTCGTGCAGGCCCTCCGCGAAGATGGCGTTCATGTCGCCGCCGCGCAGGCAGTCGAACGTCGCGCGGGCAATGTCCGAGGCCGTGGCGGCGCGCTCGCCGTAGAGCTGTTCCAGCCCCTCGAGACTGTCGTTGAGCCAGCCGTAGCAATGGGTGAGCGAGCGGGGCATTTCCCGGCGCAGGATCAGGAATTCCGCGACGTTCCAGGGCTTCGGCGTGCTGTCGCGGTAGATCCAGCGGTAGCTCCGGTGCGCCGAGACCGAGCGCAGGATCGTCGACCATTGGTAGCTGTCGATGCCGCCGCCGACGGTTTCGTTCTGCGGCAGCAGGATGTGGTACTTGACGTCCAGGATGCGGGCGGTGTTGTCGGCGCGTTCGATGAAGGCGCCGAGCTGGCTGAAGTAGAAGGTGTCGTTGCGCAGGATGGTGCCGAGCAGGGCGCCGCGGAACAGCATCGAGCGTTCCTTGATCCAGTCGAGGAAGCTCGGCAGCCTGTTGCGGGTCATCAGGTGCGGCTTGACCTCGGAGAACTCGATCCAGGTGGTGTTCAGGCTCTCCCACATTTCCCGCGTCATCGCCGTGCGAACCGAGCGGGCGTTGTTGCGCGCGGTGTGCAGACAGCAGCGCACGCTCGACGGATTGGTCTCGTCGAAGATCATGTAGTTGATGACATTGCGGTCACTGATCTCGTCGTAGCGCTGGAAGAAGCCGCCGTCGCAACCGGCGCTGACGAGGGTCGAGGCCCAGTCGCCGCGGTGGCTGCTATTGCCGACGCCCGGCAGCAGCGAGATGCGGTAGCCGACGTCGACCAGACGGGCCATGTTCTCCGAGCGCTCGACGTAGCGCGACATCCAGAACAGCGAACTGGCGGTGCGGCCTAACACGGTGTTGCGTCTCCGGATGAGGCGGCGCTGGGGTGGAGGTGCCGCGGAGCAGGCGAAGTGACACCGGATGGAGCTGCCCGGGCCTTTCCCCCGCTTGTGGGGCAGAGGTCGGCGACGCGGCCAGAAGAAGGCGTTGCGGGGAAGCCGCAACTGGATAGGGGACCGCGAAGGGAGACGGGCAGATGCTCCGGTTGCCGCGGGCCCGGCCGAGACTGTCGGCCGTCGGCGGTGCGGATTCGCCGCGCACTCTCTCTTGTCACCTTGAGGGTGTCCTCTCCCGCACAAGCGGAAAGGGCGATGCACCGCAGCATTCCCGTCAGGTCATCCACCGCTCTGCCGACCATCAGACCTCCCATGCGCTCAGCACCGACCCGCCTCAGTCCTCCAGCACCCAGGTGTCCTTGGTGCCGCCGCCCTGGCTGGAGTTGACCACCAGCGAACCCTTCTTCAACGCCACCCGCGTCAGCCCGCCTGGCGTGATGCGCACTTGGTCGCCGACGAGCACGTAGGGGCGCAGGTCGACGTGGCGCGGCGCGATGCCGGAGCCGACGAAGGTCGGACAGGCGGAGAGTGCCAGCGTCGGCTGGGCGATGTAGTTGCCGGGCCGCGCCTTGAGCTTCCTGGCGAAATCGGCACGCTCCTTCTTGCTGGCCGCCGGGCCGACCAGCATGCCGTAGCCGCCCGCGCCGTGAACCTCCTTGACCACCAGTTCATCGAGGTGGTCCAGAACATAGGCGAGCGCGTCCCTGTCCTCGCATTTCCAGGTCGGGACGTTGTTCAGGATCGGCTTCTGCCCGGTGTAGAACTCGATGACCTCGGGCATGTAGGAGTACATCGCCTTGTCGTCGGCGATCCCGGTTCCGGGCGCGTTGGTGATGGTTAGCCGTCCGGCGCGATAGACGTCGAACAGGCCGGGCACGCCAAGCGTCGAATCGGCGCGGAAGGTGAGGGGGTCGAGGAAGGCGTCGTCGATGCGGCGGTAGAGCACGTCGACCCGCTCCGGCTCGCGCGTCGTGCGCATGTAGAGGACGCCATCGTCGACGAAGAGATCGCGGCCCTCGACCAGTTCCACGCCCATGGCATCGGCCAGGAAGGCGTGCTCGTAATAGGCGGAGTTGTAGATGCCGGGTGTGAGCACTGCGATCGTGGGCGGGCCGTCGCAGGCCGGCGGGGCGACGCTTTCCAGCGTCTGGCGCAGCAGCTCCGGATAGTGCTCGATCGGCGCCACGCGGTGGCTTTGAAACAGCTCGGGAAACATGTGCATCATGGTTTCCCGGTTCTCCAGCATGTAGGAGACGCCGGAAGGCGTTCGGGTGTTGTCCTCCAGCACGTAGAATTCGTTCTCGGAGACCCGGACCAGATCGGTGCCGATGATATGGGCATAGACCTGTCGCGCCGGGGTATGGCCGACCATCTCCGGCAGGAAGGCCTCGTTCTGAAGCACCAGCTCGGCTGGAATCCGTCCGGCGCGGATGATCTCCTGGCGATGGTAGAGGTCGTGGATCAGTGCGTTGAGGGCCCGCACGCGCTGGTCGATCCCGGCCGAAAGCCGGCGCCATTCCCGCGCGGACAAGATCCTGGGAATGATGTCGAACGGGATGAGGCGCTCGGTCTCCTCGCTGGTGCCATAGACCGCAAAGGTGATGCCATGACGCCGGAAGATCGTTTCCGCCTCGCGCGACAGCCGGATCAGGTCGGACTTCGGCTGCTCCTTAAGCCAGGCGTCCAGCACCGCATAGGCCTGACGCGGCGTGCCGTCTTCGTCCGCCATTTCGTTGAAGAAGCGGGAGCCCCCCATGAGAAAACCGCGCCTTCCCGTTGATTTGGCTGCTATTGCCTAAAATCATTGCAGAGGCTGCGGCGTTCGCAAAGACCAAATCCCGCGCCTCATCTGCCGCAGTATTGAGCAAATGCGGGCCGCGGTCGATGCGGACGTTGCGCTCTGCGTAGCGCCGCGCCAGTCGAACCGACGTCGCCTGGCGGCATCGGGAGCCCCTGATCGTCTCTTCCTTCCTAGGGCTGACTTTGTCGCGATCGCGCCGCATGCTATGAGCCGATGATGGACGACACGCGCTAAAAGGCTGCTCCCGATGAAGGAAATCCTGACCGAGCTCGAGGAAAGGCGGGCGGTCGCCCGCCTCGGCGGCGGCCAGAAGCGGATCGACGCCCAGCATGCGCGCGGCAAGCTCACGGCGCGCGAGCGGATCGAGATCCTGCTCGACGAGGGCTCGTTCGAAGAGTTCGACATGTTCAAGGTGCATCGCTGCACCGACTTCGGCATGGCGGACGTTCATATTCCCGGCGATGGCGTCGTCACCGGCTGGGGTACGATCAACGGCCGCACCGTCTATGTGTTCTCCAAGGATTTTACGGTGCTGGGCGGCTCGCTGTCGGAAACCCACGCCGAGAAGATCATCAAGATCCAGGACATGGCGCTGCGCAACCGTGCGCCGATCATCGGCCTGTTCGACGCCGGCGGCGCCCGCATCCAGGAGGGCGTCGCCGCGCTCGGCGGCTACGGCGAGGTGTTCCAGCGCAACGTGCTCGCCTCCGGCGTCATCCCGCAGATCTCGGTGATTATGGGGCCCTGCGCCGGCGGCGATGTCTATTCGCCGGCAATGACCGACGTCATCTTCATGGTGCGCGACACGTCCTACATGTTCGTCACCGGCCCGGACGTGGTGAAGACCGTCACCAACGAGACGGTGACGGCCGAGCAGCTCGGCGGCGCCTCGATCCACACGACGAAATCCTCGATCGCCGACGGCGCCTACGACAACGACGTCGAGACGCTTCAGCAGATGCGGCGGCTGATCGATTTCCTGCCGATGAACAACCAGTCGGAGCTGCCGGAAATCGCCTGCTTCGACGACCCGAACCGGATCGACAAGAGCCTCGATACGCTGATCCCGGACAACCCGAACAGGCCCTACGACATGAAGGAGCTGATCCTGAAGACGGTCGACGAGGGCGACTTCTTCGAGATCCAGCCGTCCTTCGCCAAGAACATCGTCACCGGCTTCGGCCGCATCGAAGGACGCACCGTCGGCATCGTCGCCAACCAGCCGATGGTGCTCGCCGGCGTGCTCGACAGCGACGCCAGCCGCAAGGCCGCGCGCTTCGTGCGCTTCTGCGACTGTTTCAACATCCCGCTCGTCACCTTCGTCGACGTGCCGGGCTTCCTGCCGGGCACGGCGCAGGAATACGGCGGCCTGATCAAGCACGGCGCCAAGCTGCTGTTTGCCTATGCCGAGGCGACGGTGCCCAAGGTCACGGTCATCACGCGCAAGGCTTATGGCGGCGCCTATGACGTCATGAGCTCCAAGCACATCCGCGGCGACATCAACTACGCCTGGCCGAGCGCGGAGATTGCCGTGATGGGCGCCAAAGGTGCGGTCGAGATTCTGTACCGCTCGGAGCTTGCCGACAAGGACAAGATCGCCAAGCGCACCAGGGACTACGAGGACCGTTTCGCCAACCCCTTCGTCGCCGCCGAGCGCGGCTACATCGACGAGGTCATCCTGCCGCACTCGACAAGACGCCGGGTGTCACGCGCCCTGGCGCTGCTTCGGGGCAAGCGCGACAAGATGCCGTGGAAGAAGCACGACAACATTCCGTTGTGATGGCCTCGGGCGGAATCGGGGCGGCGAAACGATCGATGTCCTGAGAGCGAAAGGCATCTCCGCTGCTCTAGGTTGCTTTTGAGGTAGGTTACTCTCGCGTAGGCGTCAAATATGCGCTACGCCATAAAAAATGGCGAGCGTCAATGATATTTTCTTGGCTGAGAAATCGATAGGTTTCTTTCCTGGCTGGTCGAAACCAGAACCTGAGACCGACTATATTTGGTTTGACGCACCTATCGAGATCGGCGGTGTAACTGAGACCGGGCTCGTGCTGCATGGCGGTTGTTACGCGCACAGGCCGAACGTAAATGTGAGTTTTGAGCTCAGAGTTGCCGGAACTCCTGGTCGTCGTTGCATTCCGATCGAACGTCTCGACTGGCGAGCAATGGTAGGTCATTCCAACCCGAGAAAACCGAAATCGGATTGGTCGGGTAGACGTGTCTCAACTACGCACCTCCATGACTTTTGGCTCAATTGCTCAGAGAGTGAACAAAGAATGCGTTCGGGTGGTTTATCAACTGCTCGCGAAATAGATGAAATGCTTCAGACCTTTATTGAAGCGCGTGACTTTGTCGGAAAACGGCTTAAAATCAATAACATAGACATTGTGCTGGAGCCTGATTGGGTGTATGTTTTTTTCCATTGGGAGAGGCCCAATGAGTGACAGAGTGTTGCTTTCAGACATATGCGCGGAGCTGGTGCCGGGCCTCGTCTCATGGCGAGATTGGGGAGACGCAAGCTTTATAAGCCTCCCTCTGGTTTACCCGAGCGGGTCATTGGTCACCGTGAGGCTTACATATGCAGAAGGGAGGGCAATTCGTATTAGCGACTCTGGGTTTGCCTTCCGAGAGGCGGAAAGCTTTGGGGCGGCACGTTCATTCCCCAAGACTGCACGTGCTATTGCTGAGATCTTTGACGTGACTATCGGACGCCGATCGATTTATGTCGACGTGTCCGATCCAAACGATGTCGAAAGAGCGGTGTTCGACGTTAGTGCAGCTTCGCGATCAGTGGCAGAGCGCATTATTTCGAACGTTGCTTTTGATGGTGAAGCCGATATTTCGGACGTTTTGCATGCTAGACTGGACCGGCTGTTCCCCAATATGGTCGAGCACGACGGTAAGGTGGTGGGCGCATCTTCGACTGAGTGGGAAGTTACAGCCGTAGCGAAAGTTCACGGCCATACGGCGGTTTTTCAAGCTGTGACGAACTATCCTGTCGCGGTCTACAAGGCCAGCACAGCTTTTCACGATTTGGCAGCTCTGGAAAATCCGCCAACGCTGATTTCTGTTGTGTCGTCCAAAGTGGAAATGGGAAAGAACTATAGTATTCTGGCGCAGGCTGGGCGTGTGATTGAGATTGCGCAGGGAGACGACGTGTTCGAAAGAGCCGCAGCGTGACCCGGCCGCGGTAGTAATAGCAATTTCAACGGGCAATGGCTTCCGATCAGAATCCCCTAATCATCCCATCGGAACGGCCGGAACAGCGGCTCGCGGCATTCGTAGCCGACGGGGCATTGCGGCGTGTCCCTGGTGGGACTGTATTTGACGAAGATCGCCTCCCACGGGTCGCAGTAGCCCTGGTTGGCGACGAAGCGGAAGTAGGTGTGGGGGCCGGTGGTCATCACCACGGCTCCGTGGCGCGCGACCAGCTGCTGGGCCTCGGCGCAAGTCATCCTGCGCAGATCCGGCCGGGCGGCCTCGGCCGCGGTGGCAAAGATCAACATCATTGCGGCGAAAGCGGCGGCTGCGGTGCGGCGGGCCATGGTCGTTCCTCCCGGCCGGAATGGTCGGCCGGCATGGAGATACCTTCCCCGCAAATTCCCGTCTCGTCATCCCTTACTTGAACGGGCAGCCCTAAAGCTTTGGCCAGGCCGGAGATTGGTGTCCGGCCAAGTCCGGCAAGGACGAGGCAAGGATGGCGGAGCGGGATGCCTCCTATGCCGGCCGGGCGGACCCGGCATGAAATCAACCTGAGCCAGTGTTGTCGGTTTACCGGCTGCAGGCAAGGGTTTGCGCCAGAAGAACGAGTATCCCGCTATGGCCGTTCCCGGGAGATCTCGACATAGACCCTTCCGGCGGCGACCGGCAGCGGTGCGCCCGGCTTGTGCACCCGGACGGTCAGCCGCTCGATCCTCGGCTCGGCGGCAAAGACTGCCTCCGCGATCGCCCCGGCGAGGCGCTCGATCAGGAAGTAGCGGGCATTGGTAACGACGCCTTCGACCGTCTTTGCCAGCGTGGCGTAGCACGCCGTTAGGGCAAGATCGTCCTTGAGACTCGCCTCGGTGAGGTCGAGATGACAGGTGAGGTCGACCACGAAGCGCTGCCCAAGCTTCGCTTCCTCGTCGTAGACGCCGTGATAGGCGTAGAAAGACAGGCCTTCGAGGTGGATGGCGTCCAACGTCGTCGCTCCGCAGCCGCGGGATGACGGATCATCGATCGGGACCGACCGGTACCGCCTTTTGCAGCTTGAGTAGCAGTTGTTCGATCAGAACCGATAAACCGTTCACGCGCTGATCGTCTGAAAGTACCGGAGCAAAGGGCCCGCGCCGACGGGCACGGGCTGCTCCAGGCGCCTTCTACCAAGCGAGCCGCGGCGGACACAAGCACGGACAGCAGGTGCGGGTGTGAGGGGCCGTGAAAGGGCGGCCGTACGCATCTGGATCAATGGCGCCGGACTGCAGGTCGGCTATGAAGGATGCATGATGACGTTCGACTTGCTCCTCAAGCTGCTCTCGGCGCTGGGCTGCGGCCTGCTCGTCGGGCTCGAGCGCGGCTGGAAGGAGCGGGAGGCGGGGCCGGGAAGCCGCACCGCCGGCATCCGTACCTATGCACTGGTCGGGTTTCTCGGTGGCCTTTCCGGGCTGCTGCTGCCGGAGGTCGGCGAGATCGTCGTCGGCTTCGCATTCCTGGTGTTCGGGCTGATCTTTGCAGCCTTCCGCCTGCACGAGAGCGTCCACGACGGCGATTTTTCCGTGACGGGGACCGTGGCGGCGCTTATCACCTTCGCGCTTGGCCTGACAGCCGTTGCGGTTGATCCGGCCGTGGCCGCTGCCGGTGCGGTGGTCACGGCATCGGTGCTGGCGGCGCGCCCGAACCTGCATGCCTGGGTCAGGCATCTCACCTGGGCGGAACTGCGCTCCGCCCTTGTATTCCTCGCGATGACCGCGGTGCTGCTGCCGGTGCTGCCGGACCGTCCGGTCGACCCGTGGGGAGCCCTCAATCCCTACCAGATCTGGCTGATGATCGTGCTGATCGCCGCCATGTCGCTCGCCGGCTACTTCGCGGTCAAGATCGCCGGCGATCGGTACGGCATCCTGTTCGCCAGCGCCGCCGGCGGTCTGGTGTCCTCGACGGCGTTGACGCTTGCCAATGCGCGGCTGTCGCGGCGGTCGCCGGCAAGCCTGCGCTTTCTCGTCGGCGGGACGCTGCTCGCCAACGCCGTTTCGGTGGCGCGTGCAGCGGTGATCGCCACTGTCCTTGCGCCGCCGTTGCTGCCCATCATCGCACCAGCGATCCTGCCGGCGGTCGCCTTCCTCGCCGCGGCAACCGCAGCCGCGTTCGCGCGCGCCCGGGACGGGAAGGGTGCCGAGGCGACCATCGACCTCGAGAACCCGGTCGATTTCCCGGCCGTGCTCAAGTTCGGCGCGCTGCTTGCGGCCGTAATGGTGGCGACGGACCTGCTGTCGCGCAGTTTCGGCTCAACGGGCCTTTATGTCTTGTCGGCCATCACCGGCCTGACCGATGTCGATGCCATCACGCTGTCGACGGCAAGACTCGCAGCAGGCGGCTACCCGCTGCGTCCGGCCGCCACCGCGATCCTGATCGCCGCCGGGGCGAACGCCGTCGCCAAGTCCGCGATTGCCGCCGCCGCCGGTTCCCGGCGCTTTGCAATCGTCGTCGGTGCCGGACTAGCGGCTGCCGCGTTCGCGGGGCTGGCCGGCCTTGCGCTGTTTTCCTCCGGTTGAAGGCGGTCTTTCCGCCTTCTCCCTTCGGAGCAGTTGCGGAGGGTCGGGGCTCTGCTAGAACGGGGCCATGACCAAGCGCGAAGGGGCGGATGCCTGATGTTCTCCAAGATCCTGGTCGCCAACAGAGGCGAAATCGCTTGCCGGGTCATGAAGACCGCGCGGCGCATGGGCATCCGGACCGTGGCCGTGTTCTCCGACGCCGATCGCGACGCCATGCATGTCGAGATGGCCGACGAGGCGGTGCATATCGGCCCCTCGGCCGCGGCGCAGTCCTACCTCGTCATGGACAAGATCATTGCGGCCTGCCGCGAGACCGGGGCTGAGGCCGTGCATCCCGGTTACGGCTTCCTGTCGGAGCGGGCCGCGTTTGCCGAGGCGCTTGCCGCCGAGGGCATCGTCTTCATCGGCCCCAATCCGCGGGCGATCGAGGCGATGGGCGACAAGATCGAGTCGAAAAAATTCGCCAACGCCGCCAAGGTCAGCACCGTGCCGGGCTTCCTCGGTATCATCGAGACGCCGGACCATGCGGTCCAGATTGCCGAGGAGATCGGTTATCCGGTGATGATCAAGGCCTCGGCAGGCGGCGGCGGCAAGGGCATGCGCATCGCCTGGAATGCGGCCGAGGTTCGCGAGGGGTTCGACCGCTCCAGGTCGGAGGCGGCCTCGTCCTTTGGCGACGACCGGGTGTTCATCGAGAAATTCATCCAGAACCCGCGCCACATCGAGATCCAGGTGCTTGGCGACAAGCACGGCAATGCGATCTATCTCGGCGAGCGCGAATGCTCGATCCAGCGCCGCAACCAGAAGGTCATCGAGGAGGCACCGTCGCCACTGCTCGACGAGGACACCCGCCGCGCCATGGGCGAGCAGGCCGTGGCTCTGGCCATGGCCGTCGACTACGACAGCGCCGGCACGGTTGAGTTCGTCGCCGGCCAGGACAAGTCGTTCTTCTTCCTGGAGATGAACACGCGCCTTCAGGTCGAGCACCCGGTCACGGAGCTCGTCACCGGAATTGATCTCGTCGAACAGATGATCCGGATTGCCGCCGGGGAGAAGCTGTCGATCTCCCAGTCCGACGTGACGATGAGCGGCTGGGCGGTGGAAAGCCGGATCTACGCCGAGGATCCTTACCGCAACTTCCTGCCGTCGATCGGCCGCCTGGTGCGCTACCGGCCGCCGGCTGAAGGCACCGTCGACGGCGTCACGGTCCGAAACGACACCGGCGTCTCGGAAGGCTCCGAGATCTCGATGTTCTACGACCCGATGATTGCCAAGCTGATCACTCATGCGCCGACGCGAGAGGCGGCGATCGACGCCATGAGCGACGCGCTCGACGGCTTTGTCGTCGACGGCATCCAGCACAACGTGCCGTTCCTGACGGCGCTGATGAAGCACCCGCGCTGGCGCTCCGGGCAGCTTTCGACCGGTTTCATTGCCGAGGAATATCCGGACGGTTTTGCCCATGCCGAACCGGACGAGGCCGCGCTCAAGGTGCTGGCCGCAGTCGCGCTGTCGATGGAGGCGGTACGGCGCGAGCGGCTCGACCACTTGCCGGGCCGGCTGCGGCCGCATTCGGGCGTGGTGCGCGAGCACTGGGCGGTCAAGCTCGGCGCGCGCGTCATCCCGGTCCGGCTGGTCGAGGGTTACCCGGCGACGCCGATCGAGCTCGACCTCGCCGTCAACGGCGCGGCGCCCGAGACCGTGCGTTCCGATTGGCGGCCGGGTGATGTTCTGTGGATCGGAGCGGTCGGTGACCGCGCGGTCCGCGTTCAGGTCCGCCCGGTGGAGAACGGCTACCGGCTCGATTGGCAGGGCTATTCCATTGTCGCCAAGGTGATGACGCCGCGGATTGCCGAGCTCGACGCCCTGATGCCGGTCAAGCAGCCGGCCGACACCTCCAAGCTGCTGCTTTGCCCGATGCCGGGCCTAGTGGTCTCGATCAACGTCACCGAGGGCCAGGAAGTCAAGACCGGCGAGACCCTGGCGGTGGTCGAGGCGATGAAGATGGAGAACGTGCTCAGGGCCGAGCGCGACTGCGTCGTCGCCGCGATCCGCACCAAGGCCGGTGACAGTCTTGCAGTCGACGCCATCATCATGGAGTTCGAATGAGCGACCGTGGTGCGGCCGCGGGCGCCGTTCTGTTCGACCTCGACGGCACGCTGACCGATCCGTTTCCCGGCATTACCCGTTCGATCCAGCATGCGCTTCGCCGCCTCGGCGCCCCGGTCCCGGAGGCCGATGACCTGCGCTGGTGCATCGGCCCTCCGCTCGCAGACAGTTTCGCGCTGCTGCTTGGGACCACCGACAAGCAGAGGCTCGACGAGGCCATCGCCTTCTATCGCGAACGCTACACCACGGTGGGCCTGTTCGAAAACGCGGTCGTCGACGGCATACCCGAGCTGCTCCGTCGGCTCGCCGACGCGGGGCGGTGCCTGTTCGTGGCAACGTCCAAGCCCCACATCTATGCCCGGCGAATCGTCGAGCACTTCGGGCTGCTGCCACCGATCCGCACCGTCTATGGGTCGGAGCTCGATGGCACGCGGTCCGACAAGGCCGAGCTGATTGCCTATCTGCTTGTGGCCGAAGGTTTCGATCCGGCCGGATGTGTCATGATCGGCGACCGCCGGCACGACCTGATTGGCGCCCACGCCAACGGCGTGCCTGCAATTGGGGTCACCTGGGGCTACGGCAGCCGTGAGGAACTGACAGCCGAGGCGCCGGCGGCCATCGTCGATGCGCCGGCCGAGATCGCCGAGTGGGTGCTTGGGGATGAAGACGCGGAGCGGGGTGAGCGCGGCGACCCGGTGTGATCTCAACGCGTCTGACGACCGCCAGCACGAATTGCTCCGCGCCCTTTCGGGCCGGAGGTTTGAGGGACTCGGCGGGACGTTCCGGCGCCGCCGGAGCTCGGGTGAGCTCGGTGAGCTCAAGGTTGGCAGTGCTGAAACGCCCCGCCCGTGACGTTTGGCCCGGGTGCACTGTCGTGACGTCCCGGTCCGCACGGCCCGGCGGGTCCGTTACCTCCGCCAGATCGTGCCGCCACGCCCCCGGCTCACGCAAACGGTCGGTCCGATCACGGTCCCCTTAGCGAGCCGGCGATGGCGGAATGATACAGGCAGGTCGAGGGGCGGGGATAAGTTTCTTGAGAAGCGGTCCCAGCGCCCGCCGGGACGCCTCCTCCAGGCGTTCAAGAGCGCTTGCGAAAGATGCCCGCCGCATCGCGCAGCCTCTCCTCCCCGTCAGTTGCCGCCCGCCGCATCACGCTACCTCTCCTTCCGTCATCCTGGGCCGTGTGC
>CAYXAA010000056.1:0-16928 GCA_964462985.1 uncultured Hyphomicrobiales bacterium
CAGATCGGTTCCAGATCAGTCTCCATTGCCTGCGCAAGCTCAGCCGAATGTTATCCGCCGCCTGGTCAGGTGAAGAATACATCGCCGGCGGATACGAGTTCGATCCTTCCGTCCGCCTTTTTCAGCTGCAGACGACCGTCAGTTTCGATACCCTCGAACCGGCCACCGAGTTCCCGGTTGGAAAGCCTGACTGTGATCGGACCTCCGAGCCCCACCGCACGTGCCAGCCAGTCGGCGCGGATGGCGCCAAAGCCGGCTCCGCGGCCCCATTGCTCGATTCGAGCGGCGACGGCGCGCGCCAGGAGCGCAAACATCCGCTCCGGCGAAACGGCGTGGCCGAGAACCGACAGGGCGGTGGCCGGATAAAGGCCAAGATCCGGGTGATGGCTGCAATTGACACCGAAGCCGCAGACCACCGCCCTGTTTCCGCCCGGCAGTGGCAGCGCTTCAAGCAGGATTCCGGAAATCTTCTTGTCCTCTATGAGCAGATCGTTCGGCCACTTCAGCCGCACGAGCCCGATGCGGCCGCAGGCTGCCTCGACCGCATCCGCCAGCGCCACGCCGGCAACCATCGGCAGTTCGCCGAGATGCTCGGCCGGCGCTGGGTCGATCCACAGCACTGTGGCGTAAAGGTTGCCCCGTTCAGAGCTCCAGCTGCGACCGCGCCTTGCCCTGCCTTGCGTCTGCTCGTCGGCGACGATCCACAGCTGACCGGGATCTCCGGCCCTTGCTGCGTCGAGGGCGGCGGTGTTCGTCGAACCGAGGCTTGCGAAGGACCGGACGCGATAGCCGGGCACACCCGGTACGGGCTCCTCGTTTCCGTTCCGCCGTTCCATCCCCGTCAGAACAGTGTCCGTGCCGCAGCCCCCGCCGCTTCGGCCACCGGCCCGCCGAAGGCCACGTAAAGCAGAACGAAGGCGCCGCTGACTCCGAGCACAAACTTGAGCTCGCCCGGCATGGGCAGGAAGGCCGGAGCCGGTTCATCAAAGAACATCACTTTAATGATGCGCAGATAATAAAACGCACTGACCACCGAGGCGAGCACACCGATCACCGCAAGCGGATAGAGGCCGGCCTGCACGGCCGCAACAAACACCTGGTACTTCGCCCAGAAACCGACCAGCGGCGGAATTCCGGCGAGAGAGAACAGGATCACCATGAAGAGGACAGCCATAGGCAAGTTCGTGCGCGACAACCCGGCTAGGTCCGAAATCTCCTCGACCATGCCCTCCCGACGCCGCATCGCCAAAATGCAGGCGAAGGAGCCGAGGGTCATCGGGAGATAGGCAGTCATGTAGACAATCACGCCCTCGACCCCTGCCTCCGTCCCGGCAGCAAGGCCCACCAGCGCATAGCCCATATGGCCGATCGAGGAATAGGCCATCAGCCGCTTGATGTTGCGCTGGCCGATCGCGGCGAAGGCGCCGAGCGCCATGGAGGCGATCGAGACGAAGACGATAATCTGCTGCCACTCCACCGTCACGGGGTGGAAAGCGTCGATCACCACTCGCGTGATCAGACCCATGGCGGCGATTTTGGGCGCCGCGGCGAAGAACGCCGTCACCGGCGTCGGCGCGCCCTCGTAGACATCGGGTGTCCACATGTGGAACGGCACTGCAGAGATCTTGAACGCGAGGCCGGCAAGGATGAAGACCAGGCCAAAGGTCAGACCAAGTGAGCCGCCGTGACTGAGTGTTTCGGCGATGGGGCCAAAAGTGGTATGGCCGGTAAACCCGTAGACCAGCGACATGCCGTAGAGCAGCATGCCGGAAGACAGGGCGCCAAGCACGAAATACTTCAGGCCGGCTTCCGTGGAACGCACGCTGTCGCGGTTGATCGCGGCAACCACGTAGAGCGACAGCGACTGCAGCTCTAGGCCAAGATACACCGAGATCATGTCGGTCGCCGACAGCATCAGCAGCATGCCGAGCGTGGCAATGACAATGAGGACAGGATACTCGAAGCGCTCGAAACGCTCGTTGCGGGCGTAGGCCACGGACATGGCGATGGCCAGACCCGACCCGATCAGCGTCAGGATTTTGAGATACCGGGCGAAGCCGTCGAGCACGAATGCACCGTCGAAGATCGCGCCTTCCGTGGGGTCAAAGATCAGGACGAGCGTCGCCACCGCGAGCACGGCCACCGACATCCCGGTCACCACCGGCGTCGAACGTTCGCCGCCGAAAACGCCGACCATCAGCAGGATGAGCGCGCCGATCGCCAGCAGCAGTTCGGGCAGCACCGGCATCAGGTCGGGCAATTGGGTAAGGGCGCCTTGCATGGATTCGTCTCGTCCTTGATCAGTTTGCCAGCAGCGCCGTCTGCTGCGCGGCTTCGATCGCCGCCTGATAGTTCCTCAACAACTGGTCGACCGAGGCCTGGGTGACGTCGAGCACGGGGGCCGGGTAGAAGCCGAAGAAGATCGTGAGGATCACCAGAGGTGCCAGAATCACGCGCTCGCGCAGGTTGAGGTCGAGGATCGACTTCAGGCTTTCCTTGTCCAGCGTTCCGAAGATAACCCGGCGGTAGAGATAAAGCGCATAGGCCGCCGACAGGATCACGCCCGTCGCTGCGAACACCGCAACCCAGGTATTGACCTGGAAAGCACCCATCAGCGTCAGGAACTCGCCGACGAAGCCGCTGGTGCCGGGCAGCCCGACATTGGCCATCGTGAACACCATGAAGACCACCGCATAGGCAGGCATGCGATTGACGAGACCGCCATAGGCCTCGATGTCGCGAGTGTGCATGCGGTCGTAGATGACGCCGACGCAAAGGAAGAGCGCGCCGGAGACGATTCCGTGCGACAGCATCTGGAACAAGCCACCCTGCACGCCCTGGGCGGTCATCGTGAATATGCCCATGGTCACGAAGCCCATATGGGCGACGGACGAATAGGCGATCAGCTTCTTGATGTCCTCCTGCGCGAGAGCGACGAGCGACGTGTAGATGATCGCGACCACGGAGAGGGTGAAGACAAGCGGCGCCAACGCTTCGCTGGCGAGAGGAAACATCGGCAGCGAGAACCGCAGGAAGCCGTAACCGCCCATCTTCAGAAGGATGGCCGCCAGGATCACCGAACCTGCCGTTGGTGCCTCGACGTGCGCGTCGGGAAGCCAGGTGTGTACCGGCCACATCGGCATCTTCACGGCGAAGGAGGCGAAGAACGCGAGCCATAGCCACGTTTGCATCGATGCCGGGAAGCTGTGCTGCAGCATGGCCGGAATATCGGTCGTGCCGGCGTCCCAGTACATCGCCATGATGGCGATCAGCATCAGCACGGAGCCGAGCAGCGTATAGAGGAAGAATTTGAAGCTGGCATAGACCCGCCGCTTTCCGCCCCACACCCCGATGATCAGGAACATCGGGATCAGCCCAGCCTCGAAGAACACGTAGAACAGCACGATGTCGAGCGCGCAGAACACGCCGATCATCATGGTCTCGAGCACCAGGAAGGCAATCATGTATTCCTTGACGCGGTGCTGCACGCTTTCCCAGCTGGCCAGGATGCAGAACGGCATCAGGAAGGTGGTCAAAATCACAAACAGCATCGAGATGCCGTCGACACCCACCTGATAGCTGGCGAAACCGCCGAACCAGGCCATCTTTTCCTGGAACTGGAAACCGGCATTGCGCGGATCGAAACCAGCCCAGATGAACAGTGACACGACGAAGGTGAAGACCGTCGTGATCAGCGCTACGCGGCGGATGTTCTGCTTGGCGACCTCGTCATCACCGCGCACGAGCAGAATGAAGACAACCCCGACCAGCGGCAGGAAGGTCGTGATCGAGAGCAGCGGCCATTGGCTCATCAGTGTGCACCCCCGCCGGAGAACATGGACCAGGTTACGAGCGCCGCGACGCCGATGAGCATGGCGAAGGCGTAGTGGTAGACATAGCCGGTCTGCAGGCGAACGACCCAGGACGTGACGTTCTGGACCCGCGCCGCAACGCCGTCGGGACCCAGGCCGTCGATGACCGCACCGTCACCCTTCTTCCACAACTGGCGGGCGAGCCAGAACGCCGGCCGGACGAACAGGAAGTCATACAGCTCGTCGAAGTACCACTTGTTGAGCAGGAACTGGTAGAGCCCCTGGTGGCGCTCGGCGAACCGCGCCGGCAATTCGGGCGACCGAATGTAGAACAGCCACGCCACGACGAAACCTCCGATCATCATGACGAGCGGCGAGAGTTTCACCCACAGTGGCACGCCGTGCATGTCGTGCAGCACGTGGTTCTCGGCCCCGGTAAACAGCGCACCCTTCCAGAACTCCTCGTATCCCTCTCCGATGAAGGCGCCGGCGAAGATCAGTCCGGCGAGCAGCGCACCGACGGAGAGCACGAAGAGCGGCACGGTCATGACCGGCGGAGACTCGTGCACGTGCTTCATCACATCCACCGGTGCGCGCGGCTTGCCATGGAAGGTCATGAAAGTCAGGCGCCAGGAATAGAACGACGTCAGGGCGGCCGCGATCACCGTCAGCCAGAAGCCGTAGAGCGCAAAACTGTTGTGGCCGACGAACGCCGATTCGATGATGGCATCCTTCGAGAAATAGCCCGCCGTGAGCGGGAAGCCGGTCAGCGCCAGCGTACCGATCAGCATCGTCCAGTAGGTGATCGGGATATGCTTCCTGAGCCCGCCCATGCGGCGCATGTCCTGCTCGTCCGAAACCGCGTGGATCACCGAGCCCGCCCCCAGGAACAGCAGCGCCTTGAAGAAGGCGTGGGTGAACAGGTGGAAGATGCCGACGGAATAGGCGCCGACGCCGAGGGCGACGAACATGTAGCCGAGCTGAGAGCAGGTCGAATAGGCAATGACCCGCTTGATGTCGTTCTGGACGAGGCCGACGGTGGCCGCAAAGAACGCCGTGGTCGCGCCGAAGAAGGTAACCACCGTCAGTGCCGTATGCGACAACTCGAACAGCGGCGACAGCCGCGCAACCATGAAGACGCCGGCGGTGACCATGGTCGCGGCATGGATCAGCGCCGACACCGGGGTCGGGCCTTCCATCGCGTCCGGCAGCCAAGTGTGCAGCAGGAACTGGGCCGATTTGCCCATTGCGCCCATGAACAGCAGCAGACAGACCGCTGTCAGCGCGCCCTGCGGATCAAGGTGATAGCCGAGGAACGTCAGAACCTCACCTTGATGATCGGCCACGAAGCTCGGCGCATTGGCGAAGATCGTGCCGAACTCGATCGTGTCGAACAAGAAGAAGACGCCGAAGATGCCAAGGATGAAACCGAAGTCGCCGACACGGTTGACAACGAAGGCCTTGATGGCTGCCGCATTAGCCGACGGCTTATGATACCAGAAGCCGATCAGGAGGTAGGAGGCGAGACCCACGCCTTCCCAACCGAAGAACATCTGAAGCAGATTGTCCGACGTTACCAGCGTCAGCATGGCGAACGTGAACAGCGACAGATAGGCGAAGAACCGCGGCCGGTGCGGGTCGTGGTGCATGTAGCCGATCGAATAGACATGCACCAGCGACGACACGGTGTTGACCACCACCAGCATGACGGCGGTCAACGTATCGACCCTGATCGTCCAGGCAACGTCGAGTGCTCCTGAGGTGATCCAGCGCAGCACGGTGACGCGCACAAGCTCGGTCTCGCCGTAGCCGTGCGAGAAGAATGCGATCCACGACAGGATGGCCGCGACGATCAGAAGGCCCGAGGTAACGTATTCGCTGGCCTTCGCGCCGATACGGTTGCCGAACAGGCCGGCAATCAGAAAACCGATCAGCGGAAGGAAGACGATTGCCGAGTACATCCGCCGTCAGCCTTTCATCATGTTGATGTCCTCAACCGCGATCGAGCCGCGGTTGCGGAAGAAGACCACCAGAATGGACAGGCCGATCGCCGCCTCGGCCGCCGCCACTGTGAGCACCAGCATGGCGAACACCTGACCGACGAGATCGCCGAGGAACGAGGAGAACGCGACGAAGTTGATGTTGACGGCAAGCAGGATGAGCTCGATCGACATCAGGATGACGATCACGTTCTTGCGGTTGAGGAAGATGCCGAAGATCCCGATCGTGAACAGGATCGCCCCGACCGATAGATAATGCGACAGACCGATTTCCATGGGGCGCCTCGTCGTGCTCCCGGACTTTTGGAAGGGCGGGCCGCGCCACCGCGGTCCGCCCTGTGTGATTCAACCAGACGGCGGGATGCCCGCCTCAGATGCCCTTGCCGGTCTCGACCTTGCGGACCTCGATCGCCGACGCACGGTTGCGGGCGACTTGGGCGGAGATATCCTGCCGCTTGACCCCTTCCTTGTGGCGCAGGGTCAGGACGATGGCCCCGACCATGGCGACCAGCAGGACAAGGCCGGCGACCTGGAAGAAGAAGACGTAGCGGGTGTAGAGCACCGAGCCGAGTGCCTGGACGTTCGATGCCTGATCGAGGGCGGGAATCGGCGCGGCAGCCTGCACCGGCAGTTCCGGTGCGATCACCCATGCGCCGACGCCGAGCAGCAACTCGACCAGCAGGATCAACCCGACAAGGCCGCCGACCGGCAGGTACTGCAGGAAGCCCTGCCGCAGCGCGACGAAATCGACGTCGAGCATCATCACGACGAACAGAAACAGCACGGCCACGGCGCCGACATAGACGACGACCAGGATCATCGCCAGGAACTCGGCGCCGAGCAGGATGAAGAGGCCCGCAGCATTGAAGAAGGCGAGAATCAGGAACAGGACCGAGTGCACCGGATTACGGGCCGCGATCACCATGAACCCGGATGCTACGGTCACGGCGGCAAACAGGTAGAAAAAGACCGCTTGCAGGACCATTGGCTCTGTTCGCCCCCGTCGTTGATTTACTTCTGGCGCCGGCTGAAGTCGGCTGTCTCTTAGACCAGCGGCTGGCCCACGTAAACTCCCCTCGCCTCAGCGATAGGGCGCATCCATGGCGATGTTGCGCGCGATCTCGCGTTCCCAGCGGTCGCCGTTCGCCAGTAGCTTTTCCTTGCTGTAGTAGAGCTCTTCCCGGGTTTCGGTCGCGAACTCGAAGTTCGGCCCTTCAACGATCGCATCCACCGGGCAGGCCTCCTGGCAGAAACCGCAGTAGATGCATTTCACCATGTCGATGTCGTAGCGGGTGGTACGACGCGTGCCGTCGTTGCGCCGCGGCCCGGCCTCAATGGTGATCGCCTGAGCGGGACAGATCGCCTCGCAGAGCTTGCAAGCGATGCAGCGCTCCTCGCCGTTGGGATAGCGGCGAAGGGCGTGCTCTCCCCGGAAGCGCGGGCTGACCGGTCCCTTTTCGAACGGGTAGTTGATCGTCGGCTTGGGCTTGAAGAAATACCGCATCGACAAAAAAAATGCCGATACGAACTCCTTCAACAAGAGCGCCTTGGCGGCTTGTTCAAGTCCCATGGCCCTTATGCCTCTCTCAATGTTTCGTCTCAGCCCGCCAGCTGACGGGCCGCGAAGTAACCGAGCATCGGAAAGCCGATGACGGTCACCACCAGCACCGCCCCTCGCACCAGCGCCTCATGCCTGGCGAGAGCCCCCGGCGTGCCGGTCTGTAGCCTCTTTCTCTCGATCGCCGCCCGGAGCATCCCAGTGACGATCCTGTAGTCCAACCACCCGATATAGAGCCCGATGGCCGCGCCGATCAGCCCTGCAAGCGATATCGGCACCGCCCAGACCTCACCTTCACGGCGCCCAGCCCATCAGTTGCAGCACCGCCGCAACCACGAACACCATGGCCAGCGACAGTGGCAGGAACACTTTCCAGCCGAGGCGCATGAGTTGGTCGTAGCGGTAGCGCGGGACCATAGCCTTGACCATGGCGAACAGGAAGAACACGAACAGCGCCTTCAGCAGGAACCAGACAATTCCCGGCACCCAGGTGAAGGGCGCGAACCCGAGCGGCGGCAACCATCCTCCCATGAACAGGATCGCCGTCAGCGAGCACATCAGTGCGATCGAAACGTACTCGCCTAGCATGAACATCATGTACGGCGTCGAGCCGTACTCGACCATGAAACCGGCAACAAGCTCGGACTCCGCCTCGGTCAGATCGAACGGCGGCCGGTTGGTCTCGGCCAGGGCGGAGATGAAGAACACCACGAACATCGGCAGCAGCGGCAGCCAGTACCAGTTCAGGAACGTCAGCCACGGCAGCCCGATGGCGGTGGCAAGGCCCGTCTCCTGGGCGCGCACGATGTCCGACAGATTGAGCGAGCCGGCGCACAGAAGAACGGTGACGACCACGAAGCCGATCGAAACCTCGTAGGACACCATCTGCGCCGCGGAGCGCAGCGCCGACAGGAACGGATATTTCGAGTTTGAGGCCCAGCCGCCGATGATGATCCCGTAGACCCCGAGCGAGGAGATCGCGAAGATGTAGAGGATGCCGACGTTGATATCGGCGATCACCCAGCCGTCGGCGACCGGCACCACCGCCCAGGCGGCGAGCGCCAGCATCACCGTCACGAGCGGCGCCAGCAGGAACAGGCCCTTGTTGGCGCCAGCGGGAATTACCGGCTCCTTGAGGACGAATTTCAGGAGGTCGGCAAAGGACTGCAGCAGACCCCAGGGTCCGACCACGTTGGGCCCGCGCCGGATCTGCACCGCCGCCCAAATCTTGCGGTCGGCATAAAGAATGTAGGCGACGATGATGAGCAGCACGACGAGCAGCAGCACGCTCTGCGCCGCCATGACGATGAAGGGCCAGAGATAGTTCGCCCAGAACTCGGTCATGAGGTCCCCGCCCTTTACTCGGCTGCCTCGACGGCCCGCGCCCTGGCCAGGGCCGAGCATTCGGCCATGACCGCGGACGCGCGCGCAATCGGATTGGTGAGGTAGAAGTCGCGGATCGGCGAGACAAAGGCCGCCTTCTCCATGGCCCCGCCTCGTGCGGCGGCAGCCTCCACGCCGGTAGCGTCAGTTTCCGGAATGCAGTCGACTTCCGCCATGTGCGGGAACGCGCCGTAAAGCGCCGAGCGGAGTTCGGCGAGCGAATCGAACGGCAGCGGCTTGCCGAGCACAGCCGACAGCGCCCTCAGGATTGCCCAGTCCTCGCGGGCATCGCCCGGCGGGAAGCCGGCGCGCTCACCCATCTGGATGCGTCCCTCGGTGTTAACGTAGATCCCGGTCTTTTCTGTATAGGCGGCACCCGGCAGGATCACGTCCGCGCGATGGGCGCCGCGGTCACCGTGCGTGCCGATGTAGACAACAAAGGCGTTGCCGAAGGCCGAGGTGTCGAGCTCGTCCGCGCCAAGCAGGAACACGACCTCGACGTCGCCATTGGCCGCAGCGGACTGAATGCCTGCGACATCGAGCCCGCCCTCGCCCGGCACGAAGCCGATGTCGAGACCGCCAACCCGGGCCGCCGCAGTGTGGAGCACGCAGAAGCCGTTCCAGCCCTCCTTGACCGCGCCGACCTTCAGCGCGAGCTGCGCGGCCGCCGCGAGAACCGCCGCACCATCGGCGCGGGCAAGCGCGCCCTGCCCGATCAGGATCAGCGGCCGCTCCGCCTTGGCAAGCACCTCCGTGAAGGCGTGATTGCCGGCCAGCGCGTCGGACAGCGTGTCCGGACCGGCACCCAGATAGGTCGTGGGATAGGTCAGGTCCGCCTGTTCGCCGATCAGTCCGATCGACACCGGTGCCATCCGATAACGCTTGCGGATCCGGGCATTCAGCACCGGCGCCTCAAGGCGCGGGTTCGATCCGACGATCAGGATCGCGTCTGCCTCCTCGATCGATTGGACCGTGGCATTGAAAATATAGGACGCCCTTCCGAGGGTCGGATCGAGCGCCGCGCCGTCCTGGCGGCAGTCGAAATGCGGCGAGCCGAGCTCCTGCATCAGGCTCTTCAGCGCGAACATTTCTTCGACGCTAGACAGATCGCCAGCGATCGCAGCCGTCTTCGCCCCGCCGGCCGCGGTCACCTTGGCCGCGATGGCCTGGAAGGCCTCACCCCAGGATGCCGGACGCAGACGCCCGTCGACCTTGACGTAGGGCTTGTCGAGCCGCTGGGTCCTCAGACCGTCCCAGACGTGCCGAGTCTTGTCCGAGATCCACTCCTCGTTGACCGCCTCGTTGAGGCGCGGCAGGATCCGCATGACCTCGCGGCCGCGGGTATCGACCCGGATCGCGGAGCCGAGCGCGTCCATCACGTCGATGGACTCGGTCTTCTTCAGTTCCCAGGGCCGGGCGTGGAACGCGTAGGGCTTGGCCGTCAGTGCCCCGACCGGGCACAGGTCGACCACGTTGCCCTGAAGTTCGGAGGTCAGCGCCTGCTCCAGATAGGAAGTGATCTCGGCGTCTTCACCGCGGCCAATCAGGCCGAGGTCAGAAACGCCGCAGACTTCCGTGGTGAAGCGGACGCACCGCGTGCAGTGGATGCAGCGGGTCATGATGGTCTTTACGAGTGGCCCGAGGTACTTGTCCTCGACCGCGCGCTTGTTCTCATGGAACCGAGAGGCGTCGACGCCATAGGCCATCGCCTGGTCCTGCAGGTCGCATTCGCCGCCCTGATCGCAAATCGGGCAGTCTAGCGGATGGTTGATCAGCAGGAACTCCATCACACCTTCGCGCGCCTTCTTCACCATCGGCGTCTTGGTGAACACCTCCGGCGGCTCACCGTTCGGGCCGGGTCTCAGGTCGCGCACATTCATCGCACAGGAGGCGACGGGCTTCGGCGGCCCGCCCTTGACCTCGACGAGACACATTCGGCAGTTGCCGGCGATCGATAGCCGGTCGTGGAAGCAGAACCGCGGCACCTCCGCTCCGGCGGCCTCGCAGGCCTGGAGCAGAGTGTACTCCGCCGGAACCTCGATCTCCTTGCCGTCGATGCTGATCTTGCTCATGCCTTGCCTGCCTCGCGGCCGTTGACCGCCATGCGGTGCCTGTCCCGGTCGATCCTCATCGCCTCACTCCGCCGCCTCGAGCTGGGCCGGAGCCCTGCGGCTCTTGGCGGTGTACTCGTCTATGCGCGCCTCAATCACGGGACGGAAATTCCTGATCAGCCCCTGGATCGGCCAGGCGGCGGCGTCGCCGAGCGCACAGATCGTGTGGCCTTCGACCTGCTTCGTCAC
Source organism: uncultured Hyphomicrobiales bacterium (assembly GCA_964462985.1). GTDB lineage: Bacteria > Pseudomonadota > Alphaproteobacteria > Rhizobiales > Stappiaceae > CAYXAA01. Next base: position 11,054 of record CAYXAA010000056.1, read on the forward strand.
CTCGAACAGCATGTCGATCTCTTCGCGTGAGGCGTTGCCCTTCACCATTCGTTCCATGACACGCCACATCCAGCCGGTACCTTCGCGGCATGGCGTGCACTGGCCGCAGCTCTCGTGCTTGTAGAAATAGCTGAGCCGGGCGATTGCCTTGATGATGTCGGTCGACTTGTCCATGACGATCACGGCCGCCGTGCCGAGGCCGGAGCCAAGGCCGCGCAGGCTGTCGAAATCCATCGGACAATCGATGATGTTCTCCGCCGTCACGCAAGGAACCGACGAGCCCCCCGGTATCACGGCGAGCAGGTTGTCCCAGCCGCCGCGGATGCCGCCACAGTGCTTGTCGATCAGCTCGCGGAAGGGGATTCCCATCTCCTCTTCCACGGTGCAGGGCCGGTTGACGTGGCCAGAGACGCAGAACAGCTTGGTTCCGGTGTTGTTCGGCTTACCGAGGCTGGAGAACCACGCCGCTCCGCGGCGCAAAATCGTAGGCGCCACGGCAATCGACTCGACGTTGTTGACCGTCGTCGGGCAGCCATAGAGACCGACATTGGCCGGGAAGGGTGGCTTCAGCCGCGGCTGGCCCTTCTTGCCCTCCAGGCTCTCCAGCAGCGCGGTCTCCTCGCCACAGATATAGGCGCCGGCGCCATGGTGGACATAAATATCGAAATCATAGCCGTGGATGTTGTTCTTGCCGATCAGCCCGGCGTCATAGGCCTGGTCGATCGCGGCCTGCAGGCGCTCGCGCTCACGCACGAACTCACCGCGGACATAGATGTAGGCCGCGATCGCTCCCATCGCGAAGCCGGCGACCAGGCATCCTTCGACCAGAGTGTGCGGGTCGTGTCGCAGGATTTCGCGGTCCTTGCAGGTGCCGGGCTCGGATTCGTCGGCATTGACGACCAGGTAGGCCGGGCGCCCGTCCGACTGCTTCGGCATGAACGACCATTTCAGGCCGGTCGGGAAACCCGCGCCGCCGCGACCGCGCAGGCCCGATGCCTTCATCTGCTCGATGATCCAGTCACGGCCGTTGTCGAGGAGGGCTTTGGTGTTGTCCCACTGGCCGCGCTGCCGCGCACCCTCGAGGCCCCAGTCGTGCAGGCCGTAGATGTTGGTGAAGATCCGGTCCTGGTCCTTCAGCATCTCTCGTGCCCCGCCTTTATGACTTGCTCGTCGGCACGTCGCCATCGTCGACGCGCTTGGAGAACTCGGTCTCACCGCCCGCGGCGAGTATCTTGGCCTGCTCGATCCAGGATTCGCGATCGATCCGGCCGCGGAAATTCAACGAATTGTCGACCCAGGCCTTATTGGCATCGGTCCAGGCGGCAATCTGATGAAAGTGGAAGACACCAAGCCCATGAAGTGTCTTCTCAATCTTTGGCCCGATCCCTTTGATTCGCTTGAGATCGTCAGCGGAACCGCCCAGCGGCTCCGACAGCAGCTGCGGCTTGTCCATTTCGCTTTGAACCGATACGGCCGCGTTCGCGGCACCCGGTAGGGCTCCCGGCTCCGGTTCGGCCATTTTCGCGGACGCCGGCTCCGGAGTCCTCAGTCCATCCGCTGGTATTGGTGTGGCCGGCGCGGTCCCGGCAGCCCTCTCGGCGGCGGCCGGCTTCTTCGTCACCGCGACTGCGCCGTAGTCCGAGCCCCCGTCGTTGATCGCCTCGCCGGCGAAGGTATGCGACGCGGCTTCCGCGCCAGCGACGATCCAGGGCTTTGGGTCGCCGCCCCTCGTCGAATCCTCGATTGTCGTCAGCGTCGTCGGTCCGCCCTCGGGTGCACTGAAGCGACGGCCGGTCTGCGGTCCCGGGATGACGGGCCGTCCCGCCGCGATGTCGTCGATCAGCTTTTCGAAGCTTTCCGGCGTCAGGTCTTCATAGGTGTCCTTGAAAATCTGCACCATCGGCGCATTCACGCAGGCGCCGAGGCACTCGACTTCCTCCCAGGAAAAGTCGCCGTCAGCCGACAGCTCGTGAGGATGGGCCGCAATCTTGGACTTGCAGACACTGATGAGGTCTTCGGCCCCGCGGAGCTGGCATGGCGTGGTGCCGCAGACCTGGATGTGGGCCTTCCTGCCGACCGGAGCGAGTTGGAACATCGTGTAGAAGGTCGCCACCTCGAGCACGCGGATATGCGGCATGCCGAGCATGTCGGCAACGTATCGGATTGCCGGTTCCGGCAACCAGCCGTCGTGCTGCTCCTGGGCGCGCCACAACAGCGGGATCACCGCCGAGGCCTGGCGGCCCTCCGGATAGCGGGCGATGATCTTCTGAGCCCACTCCAGGTTCTCCGCCGTGAAGGCGAAACTGGCCGGCTGTTCATGGTGAAGGCGACGAACGGCCATTACCGGTCAACCTCTCCGAACACGATATCGAGTGAACCAAGGACGGCCGAAACGTCAGCCAGCAGGTGTCCTCGGCACAGGAAATCCATCGCCTGCAGATGGGCGTAACCCGGCGCCTTGATCTTGCAGCGATAAGGCCTGTTGGTGCCGTCCGACACCAAGTAGACGCCGAACTCGCCCTTGGGCGCTTCGACAGCGGCGTAAACCTCGCCTTCGGGTACGTGGTAGCCCTCGGTGTAGAGCTTGAAATGATGGATCAGCGCTTCCATCGAGCGCTTCATCTCGCCGCGTTTCGGCGGCACCACCTTGCCGTCGCGGGCGGAGACCGGCCCCTGCTCGATCGTGAGCTTTTCTAGGCACTGCTTCATGATGCGCACCGACTGGCGCATCTCCTCCATGCGGATGAGATAGCGGTCGTAGCAGTCGCCGTTCTTGCCGATCGGAATGTCGAATTCGAGTTCCGCGTAGCATTCATAGGGCTGCGCCTTGCGCAGATCCCAGGGCGCTCCCGAACCGCGTACCATCACGCCGGAAAAGCCCCGGGCCCAGGCGTCCTCCAGCTTCACGACGCCGATGTCGACGTTGCGCTGCTTGAAGATGCGGTTGTCGGTGAGCAGCCCCTCGATGTCGTCGAGAGTCTGCAGGAACGGATCGCAGAAGTCCCAGATGTCGTCGAGCAACTGGCGTGGCAGGTCCTGGTGCACACCGCCGGGGCGGATATAGGCCGCATGCATGCGCGAGCCGGAGGCACGCTCGTAGAACACCATCAGCTCTTCGCGGGGCTCGAAGCCCCATAACGGCGGGGTGAGCGCACCGACGTCCATCGCCTGCGTCGTGACGTTGAGCAAATGGGACAGCAGCCGGCCAATCTCGGAGTAGAGCACCCGGATCAACTGGCCCCGCTTCGGCACCTCGAGGCCGAGCAGCCGTTCAACTGCCAGCGCGAAGGCATGCTCCTGGTTCATGGGCGCGACGTAATCGAGCCGATCAAAATAGGGGACGGCCTGGAGGTAGGTCTTGTTCTCGATCAGCTTCTCGGTGCCGCGATGCAGCAGGCCGATATGCGGATCGACGCGCGTCACCACCTCCCCGTCCAGCTCCAGCACCAGGCGCAATACGCCATGGGCCGCAGGGTGTTGCGGGCCGAAGTTGATGTTGAAGTTGCGAACCTGGGCTTCAGCCATCGGTAAGGTCCTGCTTCGGCGCATAAAGGGCGAACACCTGGGCGCCGCTCATCCTCCGGGTTTCATTGGCGAACGCATGGTTTGCCGGTTGTTCAGCGACGAAGATCTCGGTCGAGGTCGCTCCGCAAAGGCATCCGCCGGTAAGCTGCTGCCCCATCAAGCGCTCCCTCCTCTCGCCTTCTCGTCGCCGGGCAGCACGTATTCCGTGCCTTCCCAGGGCGAGAGGAAATCGAAGTCGCGATATTCCTGGTTGAGCCGCACCGGCTCGTAGACCACGCGCTTCTTTTCGTCGTCGTACCGCACCTCGACGTAGCCGGTCAGCGGGAAGTCTTTGCGCAGCGGATAGCCGTCGAACCCGTAGTCGGTCAGGATACGGCGCAGATCGGGATGGTCCGAAAACAGCACACCGTACATGTCGTAGGTCTCGCGCTCGAACCAGTCTGCGCCCGGAAACAGGCCCGAGATCGACGGCACCGGCGTGTCCTCGTCGGTTTCGACCTTCACGCGGATCCTCAGGTTCTGGCGCGGTGACAGGAAGTGGTAGACGACGTCAAAGCGACGGTCCCGCGCCGGCCAGTCGACGCCGCAGATGTCCGTCAGGTTGATGAACTGGCAGCGTGCATCGTCGCGCAGGAAGCGGACCACCTCATTGATGGCGGAGGCCGAGGCGACGACCGTCAGTTCGCCGAAGGCTACAGACCAGCTATCGATGGCGTCGCCGAGCGAAGCCTTGATGTGTTCGCCGAGTTCCGCGAGCGTTTCGTCCATCGTCTGTCTATCCGTCCGCCTGTCGCGCCGTCTTCGTACCGTGAGAGCCTTACCGTTCGATCGTCCCGGTGCGCCGGATCTTCTTCTGGAGAAGGAGCACGCCGTAGAGCAGTGCCTCTGCGGTCGGCGGACAGCCCGGTACATAGATGTCGACCGGGACCACACGATCACAGCCGCGCACCACGGAATAGGAATAGTGATAGTAGCCGCCACCGTTCGCACAGGAGCCCATGGAGATGACGTAACGCGGCTCGGGCATCTGGTCGTAAACCTTGCGCAGCGCCGGGGCCATCTTGTTGGTCAGCGTGCCGGCCACGATCATCACGTCGGACTGACGCGGGCTTGCGCGCGGCGCGAAGCCGAAGCGTTCGGCGTCATAGCGCGGCATCGACATCTGCATCATTTCGACGGCGCAGCAGGCCAGGCCAAACGTCATCCACATCAGCGAACCGGTCCGTGCCCACTGGATCAGATTGTCCGTCGAGGTGACGAGAAATCCCTTGTCGGCGAGTTCGTCGTTGACCTCGAGGAAAAACGGATCGTCGGCGCCTGCAGGGCGGCCCGTGTTGGGATCAACAAGCCCCTTCGGCGCCGGCGAAACGAGCGTTCCGGATGGTGTCAGTCCCATTCCAGCGCTCCCTTCTTCCATTCGTAGATGAAGCCGATCGTCAGAACGGCGAGGAAAATCATCATCGACCAAAAGCCGAACCAGCCGAGATCGCCGAACGTCACCGCCCAGGGGAACAGGAACGCGACCTCAAGATCGAAGATGATAAAGAGGATCGACACGAGATAGAATCGAACGTCGAACTTCATACGCGCGTCATCGAAGGCGTTGAAGCCACACTCGTAAGCGGAAAGCTTCTCCGAGTCCGGGTTCTTGTACGCCAGGAGGAACGGCGACACGAGCAGCGCCAGCCCGATCGCCAAGGAAATCCCGATGAAGACGATGATGGGAACGTATTCCCTGAGAAGGTCTTCCATGTTCACGCGTCCTTGCACATGGACCGGTGGATCCGACCCCGACGTCGCGCCTTGCAGCGCTGCGTCGCAAGCAGTTGCCGCACCGCAGCGTCGACACCCCAGCACCGTCGACGGACCGATGTGCACCGCATCGTGAGGCACGCTTAGCCCACGCTCCGCGGCAACGCAAGCCCTACGGCCAGGGAATGAAATCGGGGTTTACCGACCCCTGACGAGGCTCCGAAAAGCCCGCCGGCGTCTGCCGCAGCGCAATCGGCGCATCATCCTCGGCGTCCTGTCCGTGTCACACGGTCGGCGCCTGCGGGACACTCGGCACGTCGGACTCAGCTTCGATCGATCAATGCGGCCGCTCGGCGCTCACCCTGCCCTCGCAAAGAAGTCGTGGCGGCGTTCGGACACATGGCGCGCAGATGTTCCGAGTGAAGCCTGATGCGGTGAAACGTCGCGGCGCCCGCAAACATCGGCAGGACCGGCGTCGTGGCCCTCGCCTGATTCCACTATTGTCAGGGCAACTAAAGCTGATCCGCAGGGAAACGATGCGACTGGCGCGAGTGACGGGGCTCGAACCCGCGACCTCCGGCGTGACAGGCCGGCACTC
>CAYXAA010000057.1:0-16419 GCA_964462985.1 uncultured Hyphomicrobiales bacterium
GCCGGCCTCGGCCAGACCACGGCCGTCGGCATCGGCGGCGACCCGGTCAAGGGCATGGAATTCATCGACGTGCTCGAAATGTTCCTCGCCGATGACGAGACCAAGTCGATCATCATGATCGGCGAAATCGGCGGTTCGGCCGAAGAGGACGCAGCGCAGTTCCTGAAGGACGAAGCCAAGCGCGGGCGTAAGAAGCCGATGGTCGGCTTCATCGCCGGCCGCACCGCGCCTCCGGGGCGCACCATGGGCCACGCCGGCGCGGTGATCTCAGGCGGCAAGGGCGGGGCGGAAGACAAGATTGCCGCGATGGAGGCGGCGGGCATCCGCGTCTCACCGTCTCCGGCCAAGCTGGGGGAGACCCTTGTCGAAGTCTTGAAGGGCTGACGGTGACAAATCACGCATAAGCCCCTTTCGTTACGAGGTTTTGCAACGCATATTGAGGTCGGGCACGGTTCCTTCGCGGAAGCGTGTCCGGCTCCGGTACCGGACCCGTACGGAACACGCACCGCACTGGTCCGCCATAAACTGGCTTCAAGGGGCGCTGCGTGAAAGGGCTCCCCTCAACAAGCGGGCGGGTTAATTCCCGCAAAAAGGACAATGGCTCGGCAGGACGCGAACAATGCCTTCGCGTTGACGTCTTTCCTTTATGGCGCCAACGCAGCCTACATCGAAGATCTCTACGCCCGATACCAAGACAATCCCAATTCGCTCGACGACGGCTGGCGCGCCTTCTTTGGCGGGCTTCAGGACGACCCGTCGGATGTCCTGAGGGAAGCCCGCGGGGCTCCGTGGAAGCGGCCGGATTGGCCCGTTCATGCCAATGGCGACCTGATCAACGCCTTCGACGGCAACTGGGCCCCGGTCGAGAAGGCGCTCGGCGACAAGCTCAAGGGCAAAGCCGAAGCCAGGGGCGTTGCGATCACCGATGCCGAGGTGCAGCAGCAGACGCGCGATTCCGTTCGTGCCCTGATGATGATCCGCGCCTATCGAATGCGGGGGCATCTTCACGCCGACCTCGATCCTCTGCAGCTCAAGGAGCCCGGCGATCACGAGGAGCTGCATCCGTCGACCTATGGCTTCACCGAGGCCGACTGGGACCGAAAGATCTTCATAGATCATGTGCTGGGACTGGAGTTCGCCACCATCCGCGAGATGCTGGCGATCCTGAAGCGTACCTATTGCTCGACGATCGGTGTCGAGTTCATGCACATCTCCGACCCTGCCGAAAAGGCGTGGATCCAGGAGCGCATCGAAGGTCCGGATAAGCAGGTGACCTTCACGCCGGAAGGCAAGAAGGCGATCCTTAACAAGCTGGTCGAGGCCGAGGGATTCGAGAAGTTTCTCGACGTCAAGTACACCGGAACCAAGCGCTTCGGACTTGACGGCGGCGAGTCGCTGATCCCCGCCCTCGAGCAGATCATCAAGCGCGGCGGCGCGCTCGGCGTTAAGGAGATCGTGCTTGGCATGGCCCACCGTGGCCGGCTCAACGTGCTGGCCGCCGTCATGGGCAAGCCACATCGCGCCATCTTTCACGAATTCAAAGGCGGTTCCTATGCCCCCGACGAGGTCGAGGGCTCGGGCGATGTCAAGTATCTCCTCGGCGCCTCGTCGGACCGCGAGTTCGATGGCAACAAGGTGCACCTCTCCCTGACCGCCAACCCGTCACACCTGGAGATTGTCGACCCCGTGGTGCTCGGGAAGGCGCGGGCCAAACAGGATCAGCACTCCGCCGTTGATGGCCAGTGGGTCGACACGGTCGATGTCGACCGCTCCAAGGTCCTGCCGCTGCTGCTCCACGGTGACGCCGCCTTCGCCGGCCAGGGCGTCGTGGCCGAGTGCTTCGGCCTCTCGGCCCTGCGCGGCCATCGCACCGGTGGCTCTGTCCATTTCATCATCAACAACCAGATCGGCTTCACCACCAACCCGCGCTTCTCGCGCTCCTCGCCCTATCCATCGGATGTAGCGAAGATGATCGAGGCGCCGATCCTGCACGTGAACGGCGACGATCCGGAGGCGGTGGTTTTTGCTGCCAAGGTTGCGATCGAGTTTCGCCAGACCTTCGGCAAGCCGGTCGTCGTGGACATGATCTGCTATCGCCGCTTCGGCCACAACGAATCGGACGAGCCGGCGGCCACGCAGCCGATCATGTACCGCAAGATCCGCTCGCATCCCACGACGCTGCAACTCTATGCAGAGCGTCTGATCAAGGATGGCATCGTCACCGCGGACGAAGTTGAAAGGATGAAGGCCGATTTCCGCGCCAAACTCGACGCGGAATTTGAGATCGGCCAATCCTACAAGCCCAACAAGGCCGACTGGCTTGACGGCAAGTGGTCCGGCCTTAAGCAGGCCAGCGACCAGGAGGATCCACGCCGCGGCATGACCGCCGTGCCGAAGAAGGAACTCGTCGAGATCGGCGAGAAGCTGACGGCGGTGCCGGATGGTTTCAATGTCCATCGCACCATCCGCCGCTTCCTCGACAATCGTCGCAAGATGATCGAGACCGGTCAGGACATCGATTGGGCGACCGCCGAGGCGCTCGCCTTCGGTGCACTGCTGCGGGAGGGGCATCCGGTTCGTCTGTCCGGCCAGGACTGCGAGCGCGGCACGTTCTCGCAGCGCCATTCAGTGCTTTACGACCAGGAGGACGAGAGTCGCTTCATTCCGCTGAACCACATTTCGGACAACGGCCAGGCCCGCTACGAGGTCATCAACTCGATGCTCTCGGAAGAGGCGGTACTCGGGTTCGAATACGGCTATTCGCTGGCCGAGCCGAACGCGCTGACGCTGTGGGAGGCCCAGTTCGGGGACTTCGCCAATGGTGCACAGGTCGTATTTGACCAGTTCCTGTCGTCCGGTGAGCGCAAATGGCTGAGAATGTCGGGTCTCGTGGTCCTGCTGCCCCATGGCTACGAGGGCCAGGGACCAGAGCATTCCTCGGCCCGTCTGGAGCGCTTCCTGCAGATGTGCGCCGAGGACAACATGCAGGTTGCCAACTGCTCGACGCCGGCGAACTACTTTCACATCCTGCGCCGTCAGCTCAAGCGTGACTTCCGCAAACCCCTGATCCTGATGACCCCAAAGTCGCTGCTGCGCCACAAGCGTGCGGTGTCGACGCTGGCCGACCTGGCCGAAGGTTCGACCTTCCACCGCCTGCTGTGGGACGACGCGCAGATGCAGCCTGATGCCGGGATTCGGCTCGTGTCCGACGACAAGATCCGCCGGGTCATCATGTGCACCGGCAAGGTCTATTACGACCTGTTCGAGGAGCGCGAGAAGCGCGGGATAGATGACGTCTACCTGCTGCGGGTCGAGCAACTCTATCCGTTCCCGACCAAGGCGCTGGTAACGGAACTGTCGCGTTTCAAGGACGCCGACATCGTCTGGTGTCAGGAGGAACCGAAGAACATGGGATCCTGGACCTTCATCCAGCCCTATGTTGAATGGGTTCTCAACCAGATCGGTGCCAGGGCCGACCGGCCGCGCTACGTCGGACGTGCTGCCGCTGCGGCGACGGCGACCGGCCTCATGTCCAAGCACCTCGCACAGCTTCAGGCTTTCCTCGATGAGGCCTTCGCCTGACGGCGAAGGCTGCCACCTTTGATCCGGAGCCCTGCTCCGCATCTGTCCCGAGCCGGCCACGACCAGGCAGAGAGAGACGATCATGGCGACTGAAATCCGAGTGCCCACCCTGGGCGAATCCGTCACCGAGGCGACCATCGCCCAATGGTTCAAGAAGCAGGGCGACGCGGTTAGCGCCGACGAGCCGATCGTGGAGCTCGAGACCGACAAGGTGACGGTCGAGGTTCCAGCCCCTTCCTCGGGTACGTTGTCGGAAATTCTGGTGAAGGAGGGCGACACGGTGGAGGTTGGAGCCCTCCTCGGCCAGATCTCCGACGGTGCCGCAGCTGCCAAGCCGGCCGCGGCTCCGGCCGCCACCGCGCAGGCCAGGGAGGCCGAAGTCGCGGCGGAAGAGCCTGCGGCCGCGGCGCCAGCGTCAACGTCGGAGACTGTGGACGTTCTCGTTCCGGCGGCAGGCGAAAGCGTGACGGAAGCTGAGGTTGGCGAGTGGTCCGTCAAGCTTGGCGATACGGTCAAGGCGGACGATATCCTTGTCGAACTTGAGACCGACAAGGCGGCCCAGGAGATCCCGGCGCCGGTCGCTGGGACGGTCACGGAGATCGCCGTGAAGACCGGTGACACTGTCCATCCGGGCGAGCTGCTCTGCCGCATTGCCGTCGGTGCCGGCGCCGCTGCCACGGCGACTCCCACGGCCGCTCCGGTCCCCGCCGCCACTCCTGCCGCCCCGCCTGCGGCGACCGCGGAGCGCCCTGCGACTTCGATGCCGCCGGCCCCTTCCGCCGCAAAGATGCTGAACGAGGCCGGTGTCTCTGCCGATCAGGTCGAGGGCACCGGCAAGCGCGGCCAGGTGCTGAAGGGCGACGTCATTGCCGCCCTAGCCTCCGGCATCGCTGCGCCCGCAGCTCAGCCCGCCCCGGTCTCCGTTCGCGCCCCCTCTGTCCCCGAGGACGAGGTACGCGAGGAGCGGGTGCGCATGACCAAGCTACGCCAGACCATTGCCCGCCGCCTCAAGGATGCGCAGAACACCGCTGCCATGCTGACCACCTACAACGAGGTGGATATGGGCCCGGTCATGGAACTCAGAAAGACCTACAAGGACCTGTTCGAGAAGAAGCACGGCGTGAAGCTCGGCTTCATGGGGTTCTTCACCAAGGCGGTGACCCACGCCCTCAAGGAGATTCCGGCGGTCAACGCCGAGATCGACGGCACCGACATCATCTACAAGAATTACTGCCACATCGGCGTCGCCGTCGGCACCGATAAGGGCCTTGTCGTGCCGGTCGTGCGCGATGCCGACCAGCTGTCGATCGCCGAGATCGAAAAGAAGATCGCCGAGCTCGGCCGCAAGGCCCGCGACGGCAAGCTCGGCCTTGACGAGATGCAGGGCGGCACCTTCACCATCTCCAACGGTGGCGTCTACGGCTCACTGATGTCGTCGCCGATCCTGAATGCGCCGCAGTCCGGCATTCTTGGTATGCACAAGATCCAGGAGCGGCCGATGGTCGTGAACGGCCAGATCGTCGCCCGTCCGATGATGTACCTGGCGCTCAGCTACGATCACCGCATCGTTGACGGCAAGGAAGCGGTGACGTTCCTCGTGCGCGTCAAGGAGAGCCTGGAAGACATCCAGCGCCTCGTCCTGGATCTGTGAGCGACACGACGGCCGACCAAGACGGAGGAGGGCGGCAATGAGCATCGAATTCCTCGTCACCGCGCTGATTGTCGTGCTGATCCCAGGCACTGGCGTCGTCTACACGGTGGCGACGGGGCTCACCCGCGGCCGAGCGGCGAGCATTGCCGCCGCGTTCGGCTGTACGATCGGCATCGTCCCGGCGATCATCGCGTCCGTCGTCGGGCTGTCGGCCGTACTCCACGCCAGCGCGCTTCTGTTCCAGGCGCTGAAATATATCGGCGTCGTCTACCTGCTCTATCTCGCGTGGCAGACGCTGAGGGATACGGGGCCGCTACGCTTCGACCACGCAGTACCGGGCGAAACGGGGTTCTATCGGATTGCACGCACCGGCTGCCTCATCAATGTGCTCAATCCGAAGCTGTCGGTATTCTTCCTTGCCTTCCTGCCTCAGTTCGTCGACGCGGGCACCGGCTCGCCTGTTCCGCAGATGCTGTTGTTGAGCGCGGCCTTCATGGCTATGACCTTCGTCGTCTTCGTCGGTTATGGCAGCTCCGCCGCGCTGGTGGGGGACCGGGTGTTGCGAAGCCATCAGGTGATGACCTGGATGCGTCGGACTGTGGCGGCGACCTTCGCCGGCTTCGGGCTGCGGCTAGCGCTTTCGGAGCGGTAACGTCGGTCGCCAAACGGTGGGATCAAAGGGGTCTTCAGTCGGAGAATTGAGGATCTCGACGACGCCGTCCAATCGGAGGCGGCGGCTCGCTGCGCGAGCCGGTCGCCCGGACGGAGTGGGAAGGAGGGGCCGATGAATGCTTTTTTACGCTGGTGCCTGACCGTCCTCTTTGCTGCCGCCACCATCTCGGCCAACGTTAGGGCCGATGATGGACACCAGCCGCGAACGGCGCTGGTAATTGGTAATGCCGCCTATTCCTACGGCCCCCTGGCGAACTCGGTAAACGACGCGGTCGATATGGCGGCGGCACTCAGCGACGCCGGCTTCGATGTCATACTCAAGACTGACGCCGATCAGGCCGAAATGAAGGTCGGGATCGACGCCCTGGCACGGGCGCTCAAGGAGCGGGGCGGCGTCGGCCTGTTCTACTTTGCCGGCCATGGCGTCCAGGTCAGGGGTGAAAACGTCCTGTTGCCGATCGGACCTGCGCCCGGTGGGGAAGATGAACTGATGCAGCAGTCCATCGCCGTCAGCGACGCCGTGGATGCCATGGCTGCGGCGCGCGACGGGCTCACCATTGTTATTCTCGATGCTTGCCGCAACAATCCGCTCACCGGCGCTGTGAGCGGTCTGTCGCGCATCGACAGCAATGCCAATTTGTTCGTGTCCTATTCGACGGCCCCAGGGGCTGTGGCGCTCGACGGCGAGGGCGACAACAGCCCCTACACCAAGCATCTGGCCGCGGCCATCGGGACACCGGCGCTTACCCTCGAGGAGACCTTCAAGCGCACCCTGAAAGGCGTCTATCAGGAGACCGGCGGCCTGCAGACACCCTGGATGTCGTCGACCTTCTTCGGCAACTTCGTGTTCCGCGCCCTGCCGGGCGCCGGGGCGTCGGCGGTTCCTGCCGATCCGGTGGCGCTGACGCGGCCTGGTGTATCCGAAGGCGCGGCCGGTGCGGTCCGCGAAAGCGTGTCGCGGCTGATGGGTGTTTATCGTGCCGAAGGCATCAACCCGAACGGCTCACGCTATCACGGCATCGTTGCGTTGACTCCCGAAGGCGACCGGGTCCGCTTCACCTGGTGGATCGGCAAGGACACCTTTACGGGGCTGGGTGAGTTCGCCGGCCGCATGCTTGTGGTCGACTGGGGCGAGAACCATCCGGTGGTGTATTCCTTCAACGACGGTGTAGCGCTCGATGGAGAATGGGCAGATGGCACGGCGACGGAGAGCCTGCAGCGCTTTTCTGGTATGTCGGCCGAAGCGCAGATCCGCCCTGGCGGGCGCTATACCGTCGAGGGTCGCAATCCCGACGGCTCATCCTACACCGGCACCGTGGACATTAGACAGCAGGGAGACAGCTATCATGTTGCTTGGCAGGTCGGGTCCAGCTTCTATCGCGGGGCTGGCCGGTTTGCCGGAAACGTTCTGGCGGTCGAGTGGGGCGAGGACACACCGGTGGTCTACGCCCTGGGACGTGACGGTCGCCTGGAAGGCCTCTGGGCCGGCGGTCTGGGCGAGGAGATCCTGACGCCCACGCCATGACCGACGCAGATAGACCGAAGGATTCTGCATCATCCATGTCTTCTTCACCCGTTCTCATCGTGACTGGCGGCAGCCGGGGTATCGGCGCAGCGGTCTGCCGGCTGGCCGCTGCCGCCGGCTACGCGGTCGTGGTCAACTATGTCAATGACGTCTCCGCAGCCGATCAGGTCGTCGCGGCGATCGAGGCGGAAGGAGGGCGCGCGACCGCAGTGCGGGGCGATGTAAGCCGCGAGGCGGACGTCCTCGGGCTGTTTGCGCAATCGGACCGGCTGGGAGCACTGGCGGGCCTCGTCAATAACGCTGGTGTGGTTGACCGGCCGGCGCGGGTCGACGAGATCGGATTCGACCGGATGCGGCGCATGTTTGACGTCAACGTCCTCGGCAGCTTTCTCTGCGCGCGCGAGGCGGTGAAACGGCTGTCGACGCGCCACGGCGGGCAGGGCGGCACGATCGTCAATCTGAGTTCGGCCTCCGCCAAGATCGGCGCACCCGGTCAATATGTCGACTACGCCGCTGCCAAGGGGGCGATCGACAGTTTCACCGTTGGGCTCGCCCGAGAGGTCGCGACGGAGGGCGTTCGAGTCAACGCGGTGCGTCCCGGCATCATCGATACCGAAATTCACGCTTCGGGTGGACTTCCCGATCGTGTCGCCGCCATCCGCGATCAACTGCCGATGAAGCGCGAGGGCACTGCGGAGGAGGTTGCTCACGCCGTCCTCTGGCTGCTGTCCGATCAAGCGTCCTACGTCACGGGCGCGATTCTCGACGTCTCCGGCGGCCGATCTGTCGTGCCTTAAAGCCAATAACGGCCAGTCCCTCGAACCGCACGGCGGCCCGCCGTGAGCCCCCTAAACCTTCTGGGCGACACCGCCCGGTATAGAAACGGAAGAGGCGCCTATGTCCCAGTTTGATCTCGTCGTCATCGGCACCGGCCCCGGCGGCTACGTCTGCGCTATCAAGGCGGCGCAGCTCGGCCTCAAGGTTGCGGTCGTCGAGAAGCGCAAGACCCACGGCGGCACCTGCCTCAACATCGGCTGCATCCCCTCCAAGGCGCTGCTGCACACCTCAGAGCTGTTCGAGGAGGCCGGCCACGCTTTCGAAGGGATGGGCATCAAGACCGGCAAGCCAAAGCTCGATTTGAAGGCGATGCTGGCCTACAAGGACAAGGTGGTCGACTCCAACGTCAGCGGCATCGATTTCTTGTTTAAGAAGAACAAGGTGACGCCCTATATCGGCATCGGCAGGATCCTTGCCGCCGGCCGGGTCGAAGTGACGGCCGAGGACGGCAAGACCGAGGTACTGGAAACGAAGTCGATCGTGATCGCCACCGGCTCCGACGTGATGCCGCTGCCGGGCATCGAGATCGACGAAAAGCAGATCATATCCTCGACCGGAGCCCTTGCCCTCGAAAAGGTACCCGAGAAGATGATCGTGGTCGGCGGCGGCGTCATCGGCCTTGAGCTTGGTTCGGTCTGGCGCCGGCTCGGCGCCGAGGTTACCGTGGTCGAGTTCCTCGACAAGATCTTCGGCCCGATGGACGCCGACATCTCCAGACAATGCCAGCGCTTGCTCACCAAGCAGGGCATGGCCTTCAAGTTGTCGAGCAAGGTCACTAAGGTGGAAAAGAGCGGCAAGACGCTCTCCGTCACCGTCGAGCCGGCAGCCGGCGGCGATGCCGAGACGCTCCAGGCCGACATTGTTCTCGTCTCGATCGGCCGACGGCCCTACACCGCCGGGTTGGGGCTCGAGGAAGTCGGTGTCGCGCTCGACCAGCGCGGCCGGGTCGAGACGGACGGCCATTTCGGGACCAGCGTTCCGGGGATCTATGCCATCGGTGATGTAATCAAAGGCCCAATGCTCGCGCACAAGGCTGAGGACGAAGGGGTCGCGATTGCCGAAATACTCGCCGGTCAGGCTGGCCATGTGAATTATGACGTGATCCCCAGCGTGGTCTACACCGCACCGGAAGTCGCCTCCGTGGGCAAGACCGAGGAAGAGCTGAAGTCGGCCGGGGTCAAGTATAAGGCCGGCAAGTTCTCTTTCATGGCGAACGGTCGCGCCAAGGCCACCGGCCATACTGACGGCTTTGTCAAGGTGCTGGCAGACGCCGAATCCGACCGGGTGCTGGGCGTCCACATCATCGGTCACGGGGCCGGAGAGATGATCCACGAAGCAGCGGTGCTGATGGAGTTCGGCGGCTCCTCGGAAGATCTTGCCCGCACCTGCCACGCCCACCCGACCATGAGCGAAGCTATTAAGGAGGCGGCGCTCGCCACCTTCTTCAAGCCGATCCACTCGTAGGGCGGAAGCAATCTCGCGGTTCCACAGGCCTGGTTATCCGCTGTTGCGGCCGTTTGCCTTGCCGGTGGAAGCGGACGGCATTCAGCGCCCTGAAGCGGTCGAGGCTCCGGCAGATTAAGGAGGGCAGGATCAGCCGGATCGATCGTCAATCGCGCTGCTGCATCAGCGCGCTGTGGAACTGGCTAGGCGCGTGGGTGTGTGGATCGGTGGTGACCAACACTTCCATACGGTCGCCCATCGGGATCATTTCGATTCGGCGAGAGCCGAAAAAGCCGGTGAAATCCGCGTTGAGCCGCCCATTGTCAGAGCGAAATGCTTCGGTCCACCCCCATTTGCAGTCGCGGGGCGAGCATTTCGTGAAGGCTCGGGCCTTGACGACAATCCGGCCGCGCTCGCAGTGGCTTGCGATCTCGATGCGGTGGATCTGCTTGGTCGTGGCGTTCGGATTGAGCCAGAGTCCGGTCTCAGGGATCCGGCATGCCGCATCATCGGCAACTGCGTCGAAACCGACCGCCAGGACAGCGACCGTAAGCAGGAGAAAGCTCCAAGGGAGCCAAATGCGCATATCAGACCTCGCTGCAGAAAATGTGACAGCAAGGTTTTAATTTTCCGTGCACGGGGTATGAAAAAGCCTACTGAAGTCTCCAGCGGATAATGACTTGAGCGCCCGCCAGGAAATTTTGCGCCTGAGGACCTTCCTCTGCCGAATGTCAGCAGATTTGCTTCCGGCCGAAACGGGATGCGTTCGCTTTTGCTGTAAGCGCATCGGAATTGCCGAAGATCGCTGGGGTGATGCTCAAGGCTGGACGCGCATGCGGTTCACCGGCTCCGAGGGTGTGCTCGGTCGTAGGCTTCGATCAGCCGTGTGGTGTCGACCTCAGTGTATATCTGCGTGGTCGACAGGCTGGCGTGACCGAGCAGCTCCTGGATGGTCCTCAGATCCCCTCCGCCGGCCAAAAGATGGGTGGCAAATGAATGCCTTAGCGCATGCGGCGTTGCGCTGTCGGGAAGACCGAGCGCCCCGCGCAACCGGCGCATCGCCATCTGGACGATCCGCGGGTTGAGCGGTCCGCCGCGCGCGCCGAGAAACAACGGTCCGTCCGGCTCGGGAACGTATGGGCAAGCCGCCAGATAAGCCTCCACAGCCTCCGTGACGACCGGCAGCACGGGAACGATCCGTTCTCGCCCGCCCTTGCCGCGGATCCTGAGCGTGCGCGTCCCGCGCCTCGGCGCCGTACGCCCGGTTAGCCCCAGGGCTTCCGACAGGCGCAAGCCGCAGCCGTAGAGCAACGTCAGGACTGCCGCGTTCCTCGCCGAGATCCAGGGCTCGGCGTCAATGTCCATATGCGGATCGATGAGCCGTTTCGCGTCGGAGACAGGGACCGGCTTGGGCAACGAGCGCGGTTGCCGCGGCGGACGGACGGCGGACGCGGCAGCGCCGTTAACTTCGCCGCGGGTCTCCAAGAAGGAGAGAAACGATCGGATGCCTGCGAGCCCGCGGGCGAGCGTCCGGCTCTCGACACCGCTGCGGCGGCGGCGTGCCAGAAAGCCCCGGAAGTCGGCCGGTTTCAACGCAGCGAGGTCGGCAAGCCGTGGCGGTCCGCCAAGATGCTCGGTGAGGAACAAAAGGAACTGGCGGACGTCGCGTTCATAGGCGACAAGCGTCTTGTCGGCGAGCCGCCGCTCCGAGCCCAGGTGGTCCAGCCAAAGCGTCACCCGGTCCCAAACCTCGGGAGCAGCCGGAATCAGAGATGCATCGATGGCGCCTGCACGGATCATGCGCGCAGCTTATAGCATCTGTTTGTTGGCCGATATCATTTCGGCAGCGATCTGTCTGACCGGCGCAGAGAGGACAGTCTGTTGGTTCTAAAGAATGCGCTGCCCGGTCTTGGCCCAATCGGCGAGGAACTGGTCAAGCCCCTTGTCGGTCAATGGGTGTTTGACCAGCGACTTCAGCACCGCGGGCGGCACCGTGGCGACGTCGGCACCGATCAGGGCGCACTCCTTGACATGGTTGGCGCTCCGGATCGACGCGGCGAGGATTTCGGTCTGAAAGCCATAATTGTCGTAGATCTGCCGAATCTCGCGGATCAGCTCCAGTCCCTCGAGGTTGATGTCGTCCAGGCGTCCAATGAACGGGGAAATGAAGCTCGCGCCAGCCTTGGCTGCCAGCAAGGCTTGGTTCGCCGAAAAGCACAGAGTGACGTTGACCATGAAATTCATCGAGGTCAGCGCCCGGCAGGCCTTGAGGCCGTCGAGCGTCAGCGGCAGCTTGACGGCGACGTTCGGGGCGATGCCGGCAAGCGCCTCGCCCTCCGCGATCATCCCCGCGGCGTCGGTTGCAGTGACCTCGGCGGATACTGGACCCTCGATGATATCGCAGATCTCCGCGATCACTTCCCTCATCGGCTTGCCGGCCTTCAGGATCAGCGACGGATTGGTGGTAACACCGTCGAGCAGGCCAGTGTCGGCGAGTTCCTTGATTTCAGTGGTGTCTGCGGTATCGACAAAGAATTTCATTTCGGGTTCGCTGCTCCCTGGCTGGCTCCGAGGTGCGCGGAGCCGCGTGCGAGTTGCTCTTTCTTGAGCCGTCGGCAGGCTCGGTTGGGCGTCGCGACGACCTTGGATCGCTGCCTGTTTACCGTAGGATGGCGGCCGGCGACAGCCCGATTCGCGCGTCCGACCCTCGGTCGCGCATTGTGTGCTGCGACGAAAGGTCACCGTTTGTCGGGCAGGATCGTGTCAGAACGGTGATTGGCGCCTTTGAGGCCGCCGGGAGCCCGCGCTGGGCGCGGCCGCTGGACGGCCGATCGCAAATGTAACGCCGCGGCTGCCGGGGCCTCGTCAAGCTCCGGCGCGCGAGACGTCGGAGCGACCCTTGGGAGTCCTGGAGCCGGACCTATTTCCGAACCCGGACGCGCCGCCGCGAATTGCGAGCGTTGTTGTGCCCGTTCCCGTCGCCGACGCCTACAGTTACAGCGTTCCCGAGGACATGACGGTTCAGGTGGGTTCGATCGTTCGCGTACCTCTGGGTCCGCGAGAGGTGATCGGGGTGGTGCGTGCGGTTACGTCCGAGCCGGGCGTTGATCCGGGCAAGTTGAAGCCACTACTCAAGGTCTACGATCAGGCGCTGCCGCTGAGCGCAGAGATGCTCCGCTTCATCGACTGGGTCGCGCACTGGACGCTGTCCGCGCCCGGCATTGTGATGCGGATGGTCCTGCGCAGCGAGGTGGCCCTCGAAGGGCCGATGCCTATGCCCGGCGTGCGCCGGGTTGAAGGCGTCGAGCCGGAGCGCATGACCAGAGCGCGGGCCCGCATCCTCGCGCTGACGGAGGATGGACTTGCGTGGTCGAAGGGGGGCTTGGCGAGAGCCGCCGGTGTCAGCCCGTCCGTCGTGGATGGGCTGATCGCCCAGGGCGCGCTGGAGGCGGTGGCCATGATGCCGAGCCCGCCGCCGGCGCCCGAGCCGAATCGTCCGGGGCCGACACTTACGAAAGCGCAAGCTCAAGCGGCGGGCACTCTGACGGACGCGATCGGTGAGGGCTTTTCCGTTTTCCTGCTCGACGGTGTCACCGGGTCGGGCAAGACCGAGGTCTATCTCGAGGCAGTCGCCGAGGTGCTACGCCATGGAGGACAGGCTCTCCTGCTCCTGCCGGAGATCGCGCTTACGGGAGATTTTCTTGACCGGTTCGAGAGCCGGTTCGGCGCGCGGGCGGCCGAGTGGCACTCACTGGTCCCGGCCAAGCGGCGCGCGGCGGTTTGGCGGGGCGTTGCATCGGGTGACGTCAAGGTCGTCGTCGGTGCACGGTCGGCGCTGTTCCTGCCGTTTCGGAACCTGGGCCTCATCGTCGTCGACGAGGAACATGACGGCGCCTACAAGCAGGATGATGGCGTCCCCTACAATGCCCGCGATATGGCGGTGGTGCGGGCGCATATTTCGAAGTTTCCGGTGGTGCTCGCCTCGGCGACACCTTCGGTCGAGAGCCGTGTCAATGCCGACATTGGCCGCTATCGACGGCTTGAACTGCCCGAGCGCGCCTCGGGCGCGGCTCTGCCCACGATCGAACCGATCGACATGCGCACCGAGGGCCCCGACCGCGGCCGCTGGCTGGCTCCGCGATTGGCGAAGGCCGTTGCCGAGACCGTCGCCGACGGCGGTCAGGCGCTGCTCTTCCTCAACCGCCGCGGCTATGCGCCGCTGACGCTGTGCCGGACCTGCGGTTACCGGTTCCAATGCCCGGACTGCTCGGCTTGGCTGGTTGAGCATCGGCTGCGCGGCCGGATGATGTGCCATCACTGCGGCCACAGCGAACCGCTTCCTGAAGCCTGTCCGAGCTGTGGCAGCGTGGACAGCCTTGCCGCTTGCGGTCCGGGCGTGGAGCGGGTCGCGGAGGAGGTGGGTGACCGGTTTCCTGAGGCACGTGTCCTGGTGCTGTCCTCGGATCTCGCCGGCGGCGCGGAACGGATAAGGCGCGAGATGCAGCTGATTGCAGAGGGCAGGGTCGATGTAGTGGTGGGCACCCAGCTCGTCGCAAAAGGACACAATTTTCCCTTGATGCGGCTGGTCGGCGTCGTTGACGCCGACCTAGGCCTCGCCCACGGCGATCCCCGTGCGGCAGAGCGCACGTTCCAGCTCCTGGCCCAGGTGACAGGACGAGCCGGCCGCGTGACCGGCGGCGGACGCGGCTTGCTCCAGACCTACGCGCCGGAGCATCCGGTGATCCGGGCGTTGCTTTCCGGGGACAGCGACGCCTTCTACCAGACCGAGATCGAGAGTCGCCGATCCGCCGGCCTGCCGCCGTTTGGGCGGCTCGCAGCGCTCATAGTATCGGGACCGGACAAGAACGAGACCGCTGCCTTTGCCCGCGCCTTCGCACGTGCGGCTCCCTCCCACCCTGACGTGATGCTGCTGGGACCTGCGGAAGCTCCCCTTGCTCTGGTACGCGGCCGGCATCGGTTTCGGCTGCTTGTGCATACCTCCAGAACCACTGATCTTCAGGCTTACCTCCGGCATTGGCGAAGAACCGGGCCTCGTGTGCGCGGCGCTGTGCGCCTCCAGGTCGACATCGACCCGCAGAGCTTCCTCTAGGGCACCGACGCCGGTACCCGCGGCCATGTTGCGTGCCTGACACGCCTGTGCTATGCGGAGCGCGGCTTCGGGGGGTGTCGGTGCAATTCCGGCGAGCCGGCCGAAGAAAATTTGTTAAAAATCAAGACCTTACATTCGTAAGGTTAGCACATGCCTCAAAGGGCGGGGACTGGTGACCGACAACGTCTCTCTCATCTCCGGCGTGGCTGCGCGCTATGCCACCGCGCTTCTTGATCTCGCCGAGGAGCAGGGGGCCACGGCCGGCGTCGAGAAGGATCTCGATGCATTCGGCGCATTGCTGAACGAGAACGGCGATCTCGCCCGCCTCGTCAGGAGCCCGGTGTTCTCCGCCGACGAGCAGCTGCGAGCTCTGACTGCGGTCCTCGACGGGATCGGCATCACCGGCCTCTCGGCGAACTTCCTCAAGCTTGCTGCCAAGAACCGGCGCCTGTTTGTGGTTCCGGACATGATCCGTGCGTTCCGGGCGGAGCTTGCGGTCCGGCGCGGCGAGGTGACCGCGGAGGTCACGTCGGCAGCGCCGCTCGGCGACGCTCAGGTTGCCGCCCTCAAGGAGGCTCTGAAGGCCTCGACCGGCAAGACGGTAAATATTTCGGCGAAGGTCGATCCTTCCCTGATCGGCGGCCTGGTAGTCAAGCTCGGCAGCCGGATGATCGACACGTCGCTCAAGACGAAACTCAACTCCCTCAAGTTCGCGATGAAAGAGGTCGGCTGATGGATATTCGGGCCGCGGAAATCTCCGCCATCCTCAAGGACCAGATCAAGAACTTCGGCCAGGAAGCCGAGGTTACCGAGGTCGGTCAGGTGCTCTCCGTCGGCGACGGCATCGCCCGTGTCTACGGCCTGGACAAGGTCCAGGCGGGTGAGATGGTCGAGTTTCCGGGTGGCATCAAGGGCATGGCCCTCAACCTCGAGACCGACAACGTGGGCGTCGTGATCTTCGGCGACGACCGCGATATCCAGGAAGGCGACACGGTCAAGCGCACCGGTGCCATCGTGGAGGTGCCGGTTGGTAAGGGGCTGCTCGGCCGCGTCGTCGACCCGCTCGGCAACCCGATTGACGGCAAGGGCCCGATCGAGGCAACCGAGCGCCGCCGCGTGGACGTGAAGGCTCCCGGTATCCTGCCGCGCAAGTCGGTGCACGAGCCGATGTCGACCGGCCTGAAGGCGATCGACGCCCTGATCCCGATCGGCCGCGGCCAGCGTGAGCTCATCATCGGCGACCGTCAGACCGGCAAGACCGCGATCCTGCTCGACACGTTCCTGAACCAGAAGCCGCTGCACGCCTCCGACGACGAGCACGTCAAGCTGTATTGCATCTACGTGGCCATCGGCCAGAAGCGCTCGACCGTCGCTCAGTTCGTGAAGTCGCTTGAGGACGCGGGTGCGCTCGAATACTCGATCGTCGTCGCGGCGACCGCCTCGGATCCTGCGCCGCTGCAGTTCCTGGCGCCGTTTGCCGGCACCGCCATGGGCGAGTACTTCCGCGACAACAGCATGCACGCCGTGATCGGCTATGACGACCTGTCGAAGCAAGCGGTGGCCTATCGCCAGATGTCGCTGCTGCTGCGCCGTCCGCCG
>CAYXAA010000058.1:0-16332 GCA_964462985.1 uncultured Hyphomicrobiales bacterium
GAGTGATGGCTACCGTTGTATCGCAAGTTATGATGGTTGCGCCCTCCCGCAACCAACTCCAGCTAAAATAATCCATTTCAGGCAATTAGTTAGCCAAGATGAGCTAATTTCGCATCAGCGTCGCTTCACCAAAAATCAATGGCTTAGCGTGCAGGTTCAAATCGCCCCGCAACCAGTGTCAATGCCGACGTCAACTGAGAACCGCTCTGCGCCGTCGAGCGTCGCAAAGAGGTCGTGCTTCGTCTTATAATTTGAAACGGCGCGACTCACCCGCGTGCGACGTGAGTTATCGGTTTGCGCCCGCATGTCGGCCGATCGCGGACCGAATCTTCCTTCCTCGAAGCGGACATTCGTTGCGACCGCCTTGGTGGCTGGAGCCGCAAGATTTTCGGTTGCCTGTGAGCCGCTTCAAAGTCTTCGGACGCCGCTTGGTGTGTAAGAGTTCAACACCCTCGAGATGCCATCGCTTTCTAAGCGAATGCGGTTATTCCAATTCGGAGAAAACGTCTCAAGGGAATCCGCGCCACTCGCCTACTGCCCATCAGTCGAAGCCAGCCTACGTAATGAAGTCCTCGCGAATCGGCGTGAAGACCTCTATGATCTCGCCGGCCTCTAGGCATTTCGCCGCATGCATCAGGTTGGACTGGATCAGGAAGCTGTCACCCGGCCCCATTTCCTTCGTGATTCCGTCGATGGTGATCTCGAAGCGGCCGCTGACGATATAGCTCGCCTGCACATGCGGGTGGTTGTGCAGCGGCCCGGTCAGCCCCCTGGTGAAGGCGTTGCGCATCATCAGGATCTGCGGCTCATAGACGAGAATCTTCCGCGTCGTGTCGCCGGGCTTGGTGTACCACTCGACGTCCCCGTCATGGAGTTGGCCAACGCGCTGCTTCGGCATGGTCATGCGTCCGTCCTTTCAGTTGCGAAGATATAGGAGCGATGGTCGTATACGGCGCGCCATCCGAGGTTGCTCGCGGCTCGGGCCGTATCGAACATCGGCGCAACTGGCGCGGCCTCGTAGCGGCTCTGGTTGACCTCGTCCGGCAGGCGCCCGAACCCGCGACGGATGATGTCCAGCGTTGGAAGAGGATGCAGCGTCGAGGGCGCGGCCAGCCAGAACGCCTCAAAGCCGCGCCACGGACTGTCGATAGCCAGCCGGAACGCCTCCGCCACATCGCGGGGATCGACATGGTGCCAGCATAGCCCGCCCCCGGCCGCGACATGGCCGCCCGCACAGGGGCCGCGATAGCCGGCGGGATCGGCGTGGCGCGCACGCACCTCGCCCATCATAGAAGGAAACAGCACGAAGACCGGACGCAGCGCCAGCACCTCAAGCCCACGCCGCGCAAAGGCGCGTCCGGTCTCCTCCGCAAGCAGTTTGGAGAGCGCGTAGGGATCGGCCGGTTGCAGCGCATGGTCCTCCGGCACGGGCAGGATGTCAGGGCACCAGAAATGCTGCGACCAGACAGTGTTGCCCAGCACGCTGTCGCTGGAGCACAGCACCACGCGCCGGACTCCCATGCGCAGCGCGGCCTCCAGCACGTTGAAGCTGCCCTGCACGTTGAGCTCGATGATCGCTCGCGGCCGGCCCGCGCCGATGTTGGGGGCGGCGGCGATGTGCAGCACGCAGTCCGCCCCCAAGAAGGCGGATTCCAATGCGATCGCATCAAGGACGGAAGCTTCGAAAAACGTGGCGCAGCCGGGCGCTGGCCGCAGGTCAAGGCCTACGACCTCGTCGCCGCCGCGTGAAACGGCGCGCACGACATATTGACCGAGCAGGCCGCCGGCACCGGTGACGACCACGCGTCTCATCCGGAGTTTCCCGCGATATGGCATGCGGCGAGATAGCCGAAGGTCAGCGCCGGGCCGAGCGTAATGCCCGGACCGGGATAGTTGCCGCGCCAGATCGACTGCATGTCATTGCCGATGGCGTAAAGCCCCGCGATGGGCTCCCCCTCGCGGTCGAGCACGCGGCAGTGCAGGTCGGTGCGCAACCCGGCCGCCGTGCCGAGATCGCTGAGCACCAGCTCGATGGCGTGGAAGGGCCGCTTGAGGAGCGGCGCAAGGCAGGGGTTTGGCGTGTTCTCGGCATCGCCGAGATAGCGCGAGTAGATGTCCTCGCCGCGCGCGAACTCGCTATCCTTGCCGGCCGCCGCGTCGGCATTGAAGCGCGTCATGGTCGCGGCGAAGCCTTCCGCATCGATGCTCAGCCTGTCGGCAAGCTCCGGCAGGGTGTCCGCCGTCGTGAGGTAGCCGGCATCCTGATACGGCTTCAGGTTGCGGGTGAAGGGGATGATCGCGCCGAGACCGTATTTCCAGATGAAGGTGCTGTCACAGACGATCCAGGCCGGCAGGTTGCCGGGCTTCAGGAGCGCTTCGCCAAATCGGTGATAGGAAACCGCCTCGCTGGTGAAGCGCCTGCCGGCGCGGTTGACCACCAGCGAGCCCGGCTTTCCGCGGTCGGTCACCGTGTGCGGATAGACGACCTTGCGCCCGTCCCTGCGGACGTAGACCGAAGCGGGGCTCCAGTAGGCGTTGTTGGCGTTGTCGGTAGCCACGGAGCCTCCGGCGGCAACGCCGAGGTCCAGCCCGTCGCCGGTGCTCCCGGGCGCGAACGGGCTCTCCGCGCTCGCGGCCTCCGGCAGCCATTCGCGGCGCTTCTGAGTGCCGTGCGAGAAGCCGCCAGTGGCGAGCATCACGCCGCGCCGCGCGGTCACCACGCGCTCGCCCTGCACGTCCGCGATGCGAAGACCGGTCGCACGGCCGTGCCCGACGATTATTTCGAGCGTCGCGCAGCCTGTCAGGATCGACACGCCGCGGTCGAGCAGGGATTTAAGCAGCTGTGCCGCCAGCGCATTGCCCAGGACCAGACGTGAGCCCCGGGGATGACGCAGCCGCTGCAGCCCGTATTCGGTCACCAGCCGCGCCACGCGCATGAAGGCTCGGAACGAGCGCTTGAAGTTGCGGAAATGCGGCAAGTCCTCGCGCGCCACCATCATGCCGCCGAGGATCGTGAACTCGGGAATGGGCGGGCGCAGTCGGGCGAACCACGGGCCGAGAACGCCAGCGTCGAAGGCCACCGGCTCCAGCACGCGCAGCCCGTCCCGGGCGCCTTCGAGGTCCGGATAGTAGTCGGGGTAGAACAGCACGGGCTTCAGCCGCACTGCGGTGTTCTCCTCAAGAAAGGCGATCGCCTCGCGGCCCTTGCGCACGAACAACGCGCGCATATCGCGGCCGTCCTCGGTCGGCACGGCGCGTTCGAGGTAGCCGAGCGCCGCTTCGGGATCGTCCGGCCTTCCCGCCTCCGCCATCTTCGCATTGTCGGGGATATAGACCATGCCGCCGGAGAAGCTGGTGTTGCCGCCGACGAAGTCGGTCTTCTCGACTACGAGGACGCTCAAGCCCTTCGCCGCAGCAGTTGCGGCAGCGGTCATGCCAGCGGCGCCGGCACCGACCACAATGACGTCGTATTCCACGCCGCTCATGCCCGTCCGCCGTTCCAGCGTGACGGATTCGCACGCATCCAGTCGGCGAAGGCCGCGACCCCGGCGTCGAGGTCGTGTGCGGGGCGATAACCGAACTCGTCCGCCATACGGGTGCACGACAGCGGGCCACGCATGACGGTGGTGTCGGTCCAGGGCGCGGTGCCCGGCCCGATCTCGATCCGCGCGCCTGGAACCGCTTTTCGCACCGCGTCGGCGACTTCGAACGTCGTGTAGTTGCGGCCCGAGCCCACGTGGTAGGTTTCATGCACCAGATGATCCGCATCCCAGAGTGCCAGCAGGCCTGCGGCACAGTCGGTCACATAGGTGAAGCTGGCGGCGAAATCGCCTCCCGAAGGTTCGCGTATGGGCTCGCCCCGTAGGGCGCGCCGCAGGAACTCGGGTATCGGGCCGCGTGGCGCATCGAAGTTCGAGGGCACCAGCGGCTGGCCGTAGATCCACGAGATCCGAGCGGTCGCCGCCGAGAGCCCGTAGGTGCGGGCGTAGACGCCGACCATCATCTCCGACGCGCGCTTGGTCACGGCGTAGAGCGACTTCGGCGTCGGCATCGCGTCCTCCGCGACGGGCGTCACCGCATCCGGCAGCGTCTGGAACACCGATCCCGTCGAGACGAACACGAAGCGGCGCCACTTCAGACGCCGCGCGGTCTCCAGCATCAGGCCGGTGGCAGCGACATTGCTCTGGAACGTCTTTAGCGGCGCCGGCAGCGCCAGCACGTCGTTGGGTACAGCCGCCGTGTGGATGCAGCCCTCGATGTCGTGCTCGGCCGCCAGCATCGTAAGCCCGAAGGGGTCCGCCAGATCGCATTGGGCCCAGACGATGCCGGGACCGAGCGCCTCCGCATCCTGCTCGCGAAAGGTGGTCATGTACTGACCGACGACCGGGATGCCCCGGGCGACAGCTTGCCGGGCAAGTTCATAGCCGACGTGGCCCATCGCCCCGGTGACAAGAAGCTTACCCATTGACCGATTCCTCCTGCCGGAGCGCGCGGCGTTCGGCCTGCAGCGTGGCGGCGAGGCCCGCGCGGATGTCGAACTTCGGCCGGTAGCCGAATGCCTCTTCTGCGCGGGTGCAATCAAGTGCACCCTTGCGCGGCATCATCACCGTGCCGGCGTGGCGATATGGACCGCTGCCGATGGTGATCGGCGGCGCCTTGGGGTCTAGCTCGGCCAAGATCCCCGCGATCTCGGCCAGGGACGGGCTCGACGCACTGGAGACGTGATATGCATCGTGCAGGTGGCGTGGGCAGTCGAGCGCGCCGAGTACCCCCGAAACGACATCGTCGAGGTAGGTGTGATCGATGCGGTCGGACGCGCCGCCCGGCAGGAACAGGGGTTCGCGGCGGGCGACCGCCCGGATCATGTTGATCGGGACGCGGTCGCGCGGGAAATCGGGACCGTAGACCCATGAGGTACGCAAATTGATGCAGTCGAGCCCATGCGTCTCGCGGTAGCTTCGGCCGAGATGCTCGACTGCGGCCTTGCTGATGCCGTAGGCGTGCAGCGGACGCTGCGGATGGTTCTCGTCGATACGGTCGGCTTCGAATGCGCCGTAGATCTCCTCCGAACTGATGTGGACCATGCGCCCCGCGCCGGATCGGGCCATCGCCTCGAACAGGTTGATCGAGCCTTCGATGTTCACGCGGAACAACTCGCGCGGAGATTTCAGCGAGGCGAGCACGCCGACGACCGCCGCGCAGTGGATCACCGCGTGCGGCCGGTGGCGGCCGAAAAGACCGTCGACAAACCCGGTGTCGCAAATGTCGCCGTGCGCGACCGTAAGGCCGGAGCCGGCTTCGGCTTGGGCTTCCAGCCACGCGCAATCGCCGGCCTCCAATGCCACGACGGGGTCCCCGCGCCGCAGCAGGGCTTCGACGATGGCGCGGCCCACGAAGCCGCCGGCGCCGGTTACCAGTATGGGATTCATGCCTCTCACGCCCTCAGAGATTGAACAGGATCAGCCGTTCTTCGGTCATGTCGCGGATCGCATAGCGCGGTCCCTCGCGACCGATGCCGCTGTCCTTGACCCCGCCATAGGCGAGCTGGTCGGTGCGCCATGTCGACGTGCCGTTGATGATGACACCGCCCGTGCGCAGCCGTCGGGCGAGCATCATCGCGCGCTGCGTGCTGTCGGTGAACACGCCGCACTGGAGCCCGAGCGGGCTCTCGGAGACGTCCCGGATCGGTTCCTCCAGGTCGTCGTATGCAATGATGCTCGCAACGGGGCCGAACACCTCGTCGCAGGCGACTTTCATGTCTCGCGTGACGTTCACAAGCAACGTCGGCTCGTATGCGGGGCCGTGGCGAACGCCGCCGCACAGCATCTTCGCGCCGCCGGCAACGGCCTCGTTCACCCAGCTCTCCACACGCTTCGCCGCCGCCTCGTCGATCAGGGTGCCGACGTCCGTGCCCTTCGCCAGCGGGTCCCCCAGCTTCAGGCCGCGCATCTGTGCGGACACCTTGTCGCCCAGCGCGCCGGCAAGCTCCCGCGGTACGTAGATGTTCTGCACGGATATACAGCTCTGCCCGGCAAGCCGCACGGCGTTGCGGGCCAGTTGCGGGGCGATGGCGTCGAGGTCGGCGTCCTCACAGACGATGGTCTGGCCGGTGCCGCCGAGTTCGAGCGTCACGGGTCGCAGACCAGCGCGTGCCCTGATCTCGGCGCCGACGCGCGAGGAGCCGGTGAAGGTGAGCATGTCGACGCCGGGATGCGCGACCAGCGCCTGCCCCGCCGCCGCGCCGCCATGCACGACCTGGATGAAGTGGCGCGGCACGCCGGCGTCGTAGAGCAGCTCGACCAGGCGATGCACGACCAGCGGGCATTGCTGCGGTGGTTTGATGACGATGGCGTTGCCGGCCGCGAAGGCCGGTCCAAGCTTGTGGCAGGCGAGATTGACCGGCGCGTTGAAAGGCGTGATCGCGCCGACGACACCGACCGGGAAACGCATGAGAAAAGCCATCTTGCCATGGCCCATCGCGCTGCCGTCGAGCGGCACATGGTTGCCCTCGATGCGGATCGCCTCCTCGCCGGACAGCGCGATCGTGTCGGTC
Source organism: uncultured Hyphomicrobiales bacterium (assembly GCA_964462985.1). Classification (GTDB taxonomy): domain Bacteria; phylum Pseudomonadota; class Alphaproteobacteria; order Rhizobiales; family Stappiaceae; genus CAYXAA01. The sequence goes on from CAYXAA010000058.1 coordinate 6,554, forward strand.
GAGCGCTTCACCTCGCCCTCCGCATCGACCAGCGCCTTGCCGGTCTCGCGCGCCATTATCTCGCCGATTTCGGCCGCGCGCTCGACGATGAGGTCCGCAGCCCGCCGCAGGATCGCCGCGCGCTGGTAGGCAGGCATCGCCGCCACCTCGGGGGCGGCGGCTCGGGCTGCCTCGACCGCGGCAGCCACCTCGTCCGCAGCGGCTGCCGGCGCGGTCGCGACCAGATCGCCGCGATAGGGGTCGCGGCTTTCGAAGAGTTCGCCACCGGCGACCTCCTGGCCACCGATAACGTGGTTGAGAGCGACGTTCATCGGGCGGGACTCCATGCGCTGCCGAAGGCGGGCTCGGGCGCCGGCATTGGCGGCAATTCCCAAGATCCCGTGGATGGCGGTTTCACGCCAGGATCGACCTCCAGGTCGATGAGGTAAGGCCTTCCCGACGCCAGTGCCGCCTCGAGTGCATCGCGGAAATCGGCCGAGCGGCTGACCTTGACGCCATCCACGCCGTGCGCGCGGGCCAGTGCTGCGAAGTCCGGGTTGTAGGGCTGGCCGTTGCGCCCGTGCGTGAACGAGGTGCCGATCTCGCGGCCGCCGAAGACGCCATGCTGCAAGTCCCGTATCGCGCCCCAGGCATAGTTGTTCCAGACGACCCAGATCGCCGGTATGTCGTATTCGACGGCAGTGCACAGCACGTGCGGCGTCATCGTGAATCCGCCATCGCCCACAACAGCGATGCAGGGCCGGTCGGGCGCCGCCAGCTTGGCGCCGAGCACGCCCGACACGCCGAAGCCCATTGCCGAATAGCCCCAGGTGTTGAGCATGGACTGTGGCCGGCGGCATTCCCAGAACTGCATGAACCAGTTGTGGTGTGATCCTGAATCCGGCACCAGGATCGTGTCCTCGGGCGCCACCTGCCTGATGTCGGCGACGACGCGCTCCGGCCGCATCGGGTCGGTGTCGATCTCGAAGTTCGGCGCAATGAAGGCCTGCCATTCGCGCCGCCATCCGGCAATGCGCGAAAGCCACTCGGCGGTGCCCGTATGGCGGCCTATCCCGCGCCGCTCCAGTTCGTCCAGCAACTGGCGGATGAAACTGCGCGCATCAGCCTGGATGCCGATCATCGGCTCATAGTTGCGGCCGATCTCGGTGGGATCGATATCGACGTGGATAAGCCGCGTCGGGGGTATGTTCCACGAATAGCCCTGCTTCCACGATGAGGCCGACCGGTCGTCGAAGCGCGCGCCGATGGCGAGCAGCACGTCCGCATGGCGGCCGGCCTGGTTGGCCGTGAAGGTGCCGTTTCGGCCGATGAAGCCGAGCGACAGCGGGTCGGTCATGTCCAGCGTGCCCATGCCGTTGGGCGAGGCGACCTGCGGGATCTGCAGCCGGTGCTGCAGCTCGGTCAGCTCCTTGCCGGCTTCCGAAAGCGTGACGCCGTGACCGACGAAGATCAGCGGCGTGCGCGCGGCAAGCAAGAGATCGAGCACGGCGGATACCGCCTCGGAAGAGGCGCCCGGGCGATTGTCCACCCCCGCCCTGTCCATCGGCTCCAGCTCGACCTCCGCCTCCTCCTGGAAGAGATTGTAAGGCACGTCGAGGTTGACCGGCCCTGGGCGCCCGGAAGTGAGCAAGTTGGTGGCCTGGCGTAGCGCCAGCGGAAGCATGTCCACACGTGTCGGCTGGAACGAGCGCTTCACGAACGGACGGAGCGCGTCCGGAAAGCTCGCCTGGCCGTGCATGTAGGTTTCCTGGAACGGCGCGCGGTTGAACTGCGACGTCGGCACGTTGGCTGTGATGGCGAGGAAAGCCGAGCTGTCCGCCTGGGCGCAGGCCACCGACATCGGTATGTTGGCCGAGCCGGGGCCGCAGGAAGTCAGCGTCGCCACCGGCTGGTGCGCGACGCGGAAATAGGCGTCGGCCATATGACCCGCCGTCTGCTCGTGACGCGGCGAGATGAGCTTGATCCTGTCGCGGCGGTCGTATAGCGCGTCGAGCATGCCGACATTGCCGTGCCCGCAGATACCGAACACATAGGGCATGCCGGCCCGGATGAGGTGATCGGCGATCAGGTCACCGCCTTTGGACTGGGACATTCGGCTCTGGCTCCCGGGAGTTCGTGGCTGCAGTTTGTCAAACATGGCTGGTCTCCGCCGCCAGACGACGGCGCCGTTTGTGGTTGCGGATCGCGGCGATGAGCGGGCTGATCCACAGCAGGATCGTCAGGATGCCGAGGCCGGCCGCGATCGGACGGCTGAAGAAGGCGGTGAGGTCGCCGCGCTGGGCTATCATCGCCTGCATGAAGTTCTGCTCGAGCAGAGTGCCGATGACCATTCCCAGCACCAGCGGCGCCACGGGATAATCGTTCTCCTGCATGATGAACGAACCGATCCCGGCGAGGAGCGCCACCGTGACTCCGACCATCGAATTGTTGATGGCGAAGGCTCCGACCATCGCGAAGGCGAGCACGATCGGCATCATGGCGCTGTTGGGGACGCGCAAGAGCTGGCTGGCGAGGCGGATGGAGATGTAGCCGATCGGGATCAGGAACAAATTAGCAAGGAAGAACGAGACGAAGATCGAGTAGACCAGTGGCGCGTTCTCCACGAACACCATCGGCCCGGGCTCGAGACCCTTCAGGAACAGCACGCCAATCACGATGGCGGTGACGGAGTCGCCGGGTATGCCGAAAACGAGGGAAGGCACCCACGTGGTGGATGTCGACGCGTTGTTGGACGCTGTGGCGGCGACGATACCTTCGGGATGGCCGGTGCCGAATTTTTCCGGCGTCTTCGATGTCTTCTTGGCGAATCCGTAGGAGACCCATGACGCGATATCGGAACCGGCGCCCGGAATAGCCCCGATGACGGTCCCGATCGCCGTGCCGATGCCGAGCCGGCCCTTGTAGCGCCAGATCGTCCGGACAGCCCCGCTGAAGTCGATGCGCTGAACGCGACTTGCCTCCTGAGCCCGCGGCGGATGAACAAGACTGCGTAGAACCTCTGCCACCGCGAATACGCCGATCATGACCGGGATGAAATTGATTCCCTCCATCAGCGCGACGGATCCGAAGGTAAAGCGCGGAGCGCCTGAGATCGTGTCGAATCCGACGGTCGCCAGCAGCAGCCCGATCGCCAGCGAGATCATGCCCTTGGCCGGGTTTGGGCCGGACACCAGGGCCGCGGTGCTGAGGCCGATCGCGGCAAGCCAGAAATATTCGTAGTATTGAAACTCCAGCGCGATCCTGGCGAGCGTGGTGGCCATCGTTGCCAATGCGAGCGTGCCGAGCAGACCTCCGATGACCGAGCAGATGAGTGAGATCATCAGCGCCGTCCCACCTTGCCCCTTGAGGGTCATCTCGTGGGATTCCTCGGCATAGGCGGCCGAGGCAGGCATGCCGGGAATGCGCAGCAGTGCGCCGGGCAGGTCGCCCGCGAAGATCGACATGGCGACGGCCGCGGCGATCGCGGCGAGCGCGGCCACCGGCTCCATGAAGAAGGTAATGGGTACGAGCAGCGCCACGGCGACAGTCGCAGAAATGCCGGGCATAGCGCCGGCGAAGATGCCGAAGGCGCTTGCCGCGAGGATTACGACGATAACCTCGAGGCGGAAGACAAGGTCGATGGCTGTGAGCAGGTGCTGCATGTCAGCTCACCAGAAGCGATTCGATGGCGCCGAAAGGCAGCGGAACACGCAGCATCCGGGCGAAGATGATGTAGATCACGGCGCTGACGACGGCGGACACGACAAGGCTCGAGACGATTCGCGATAGTCCCCGCGTCGCGAGGAGCAGGCCAGTCATCATCAAGAAGCACGAAAGGAGGAATCCGAGCGTGTCGGCCAAGACGATGTAGAAGGTCATGCTGACGGTCACCGCAGCGAACAGGCCATAGCTTCGCGGCTTGCGTGTCCACTCGGCCAGTTCGAGCCAGGGTCGGCGGCCGGCGGGCCGGAGCGCACCAACGATCAAAGACAATCCGCCGATGCCCATCATCACTGCGATCATGCGCGGAAACAGGTCTGGACCGAAGGCTACGCCCCGCATCGGAGGAAATGTGCCGGCGTACACGAATACGCAGACCGCGATGATCAGAAAAAAAGCGCCTGAGATGGCATCGTTGATTTTCATTACCCTTCCCCGGAAGGCGCGGAACACAGAATGCGGCCGGGGGCGCGGCGCCCGGCCGTCATAGAGTGGGCCTATTCAGCCATACCTGCGATCTGCATGACCTCGCAGATCGCCTCATCCTGCTCGGCGTGAAAGGCGCGAGCCTCGTCCGGCCCCATCCAGGAGAAGGTGAAGCCGCGCTCTTTCATGAAGTTCTGAAACGTGTCGCCTTCGTATGCGACCTTGACGGCGTCCAGGAGCTTGCCCTTCGCTTCATCCGGCAGGCCCTTGGGCGCGCCGATCATACGCCATGTCGCGAGGCTCCAATCGACCCCGATCGCCTCCTTGATCGTGGGCACGTCCGGGAACACCGGGTTGCGCTCGGGGCTCATGGTTCCGAGCGACTTGATCGTTCCCGCGTCCAGCAGCGCTTTGGAGTCGGACAGCGGCGGGGTGATGAAATCGACAGCGCCGGACGAGACGTCCTGCAGCGAGGGACCGCCGCCCTGCGAGGGAACCCAGGTCACGCGATCGGTTTCGATGCCGGCGGCAGCCATCAGGCCGACCCAAGCGAGATGATAGATGCTTCCGGTGCCGCTGCCCGAAGCGGTGAAAGTTCCGGGCGGATTTGATTTGATCGCCTCGATCGCCTCCGCCAACGTATCGAACTCGGACTTCGCGTTCACGATAACCGCCGAATGCTCGACATTGAGCAACGCGATCTGCGTGAATTTGTCCGCGCTGAGGTCAGTCAGCCCCTGGCACACGAGTTGGCTGAGATCGACGTTGATCGTGCCGATCGTGTAACCGTCCGGAGCCGACTGAGCCATCGCCGTATGGCCGACGAGTCCCGAACCACCGGTTCGGTTGACGACGTTTATCGGCTGGCCGATCGCCTGCTCCATGGCTGGCGACAGCGCGCGGATGAGAATGTCGGTCCCGCCGCCCGCGCCCCAGGGCACGATCATCGTGATCGGGCGGTTGGGATAGTCCTGCGCCATTGCAGGGGCGATCAGTATCGCCGCGGTCACTGCGCCTGCGGCTAAGCTCCGCAATACGATGCTACGCGCTTTCATGCTCATTCCTCCCGTTTTTCGCGCCACCAAAGGCGGCAGCCTCCATTCCGGCGGTTCCTCCAACCGCATGAGCAAGTCTTAGGGACATCCGGAAAAGCCTGTCAAACATTTTTCTCACATAAAACTAAACGTTCTCATAATGAGAGAATAATTCGACAGATTGGGTCTCTTTGTGCTGAGCATGGCAGGCTTGTTAGCAACTCCGCCACAAGATATAGCTTGTCATTCTCATATTGCCGGGATAGGTATCCGCGATACGAGAGAATGAGGCGTTTGATGGAGCCCGCTAAAGTTGAGCGCGATGAAACGCGCATCCAGTCGCTGGAGCGAGGGTTTCTGGTGCTTGAGGTTGTTGCGCGCAGCCGCGACGGCATCACGCTGTCCGAGCTCAGCCGCAAGCTCGACCTGCACACGAGCACACTCTACCATCTGACGCGCACGCTGGTGGCGCTCGGCTACCTGCGCACCGGTCCGGACGACAAGCGTTACCGTATGGGACGCGGAATCTACCAGATCGCGTCCGCGTGCCTCGACGAGGCCGAACTCAGCGCCACGGTCGAGCCCTATCTCGATCGCCTTGCCGCAGCGACGGGCGAGGCCACGCATTTCGCGATCTGGGAGCGGCGCAAGGCGCTGATTCTGACGAGGCGCGAGGGGCCGAACGCGTTGCAGATCGCCGAGCGTGCCGGCACCTTGCGACCCGTCTACTGCACCGCTATCGGCAAGGTCCTTTTGTCGGGCCTCACGGAAGAGGTCTATAACGAGCACGTCGCGGAGATAGACTTCGCCCCAGTGACGCAGAACACGCTGCGCGATGCACAATCGCTGCGGCTTCAGGTCGAGCGGGCGCGTCGCGAGGGCATTGCCTATGACGATTGCGAGTTCAATCCCGAGGTACGCTGCATGGCGGCGCCGGTGCGCGACTTCCGTGGCCGAGTGCTCGGCGCTATCGGGTTCTCCGGCCCGGTCTGGCGCCTGTCGCTCGCCGGCATGAACGACTACATCTCGGTCACGTGCTCGATCGCTGCGGAAGTCTCGGACCATCTCGGCTTCCGTCCGGGTGAGGTCGAGCCACAGGCGCCAAGCCGGAGACGGCGTTCCAATGGCTGAACTGACGGGCAAGGTCGCGCTGGTCACGGGCGCCAGCAAAGGGATCGGACGGGCAATCGCCTCAAGGCTGGCGGCCGAAGGCTGCGATATCGCCCTGGTCTCCCGGGACGCGGAAGTCCTTTCCGCTGCAGCAGGCGAGATGGCCGCGAGCCATGGCGTACGCGCCGTGGCTATCGCCGTGGATCTCGCCTCGGAAGCAGGCTGCAACGAGGCGGCAGGCAAGGCGCTTGCCGCGTTCGGCGGGATTGACATTCTCGTCAACTGCGCCGGTGACACGAAGGCGGGCGTCTTCCCCGCCCAGCCGGACGCAGACTGGACGAGCGGCTTCGCCCTCAAGTTCTTCGGTGCGGTGCGCCTGACCCGGGCGCTCTGGGTGCCGCTCAAGGCGAGGCGCGGGACAGTCATCAATATCGGCGGTGCGGCGGCGTACACGCCTTCGCCCGGCTTCATGGTCGGTGGTGCCGCGAACGCGGCGCTGGCGCATTTCACCAAGTCCCTCTCCAAGCAGGGGTTGGTGGACGACGTCAACGTCAACATCATACACCCGGGCGCGACAGTGACCGAGCGCATGGAAACGCTTGTGCGGCAGGAAGCAGCGGCGGAGGGAATACCCGAGGAGGAGATTCGGCGGCGCAACCGCGAACGGGCGGGGATACGTCGGCTCGGCACACCGGAAGACATCGCCGAGGCAGTGGCCTTTCTTTGCTTGCCTCGCGCCCGCCATATCCAGGGCGTCGGCATCGCCATTGACGGCGGCGCGACGCCCGGACTTTGACCCAGGACGTGCGCTGGCCGGTCGACGGGCTTCCTCGCGCTTGCAGGCATCAAGAAGAACGTCGGAAGAGCGCCGTCGCTGCCCTGGCGCCCGCTTCTATGAACCGTGCGTCGGATCCCATCGTGACCAAGTCGAAGCCTTGCAAAGCCATTCGCCTGGCATAGGAAGGGTCGCCGCAATGGATGCAGGCAGCGATTCCGTTCTGCTTGCACGCTAGCCTGATCCGCTCGATCATCTGAAGCATTTGCGGCTCCTCCCGATCGAAACCGGGCGGATGCCCGTGCACCAGCGACAGGTCGGCCGGACCTATATAGAGCCCGGCAAGACCCGGCGTGGACGCGATTTCGTCAAGATTGTCCATGGCCGCGCTGGTTTCGATCATAGCGATGGGCAAGATTTCACGATTGGCGGCGGCGGCGTATCCGTCGCCCCAGGCAAGGCGCGCCCGCACGGGCCCGAAGCTGCGTCCGCCCTCCGGCGCATAGAGGCAAGCGGAAACCAGCCGGTGGGCATCGGCAGCCGTCTCGATCATCGGCGCGATGATGCCCAGCGCGCCTGCGTCCAGCGCGCGCATGATGGAGGCCTCGTCCAGCCAGGGCACGCGCACCAGCCCCGCCGCGCCGCTGCGCTCGATCACCGGCAGCAGCGTCAGCAGCGCGGCGTAGTCCGCCGTGCCGTGCTGCATATCCACGGTGATCGAGTCCCAGCCTGCCGCCGCCAAGGCTTCGGCGGAGAGGACGGAGGCGCAGGCAATCCACCCGTTGGCGGCGCTGCGGCCTTCGGCCCAAAGGCGGGGCAGAGGGTTGATGAACGCGCTCATGATTGGCTCAGGCGGCGATGAAGTGAGTCATCTTCACGTTCAGATAATCATTGATCGCCTGCCGTCCGCCCTCGCGGCCCATGCCGGAATGGTTGATGCCGCCGAACGGCGCCTCGGCATGGGCGATCATGAAGGTATTGATGCCGACCATGCCGGACTGGAGGCCCCGGCTCAGCGCTTCGGCGTTTCTCTGGCTGCCGGTGAAAGCGTAGGCGGCCAGTCCATATGGCGTCGAGTTGGACCGCTCAATCGCATCGTCGAGGTCGCGGAACGTGGCGATCGGCGCCAGTGGGCCGAACGGCTCCTCGCGCATAATGCGCGAACCATCCGCCACGTCCGCCAACACAGTTGGCTCGAAGAAGAAGCCCTTGTTGCGGCTTGCCGGGCGACGGCCGCCGGTGAGGCAGCGGGCGCCGTCCGCGATTGTATCGTCGCATAGCCTCTCGACGCGGTCGCGCTGGGAAGCCAGCGTCAGCGGCCCCATTGTCGTCGCGGCATCCTGGCTGTCGCCGAGCACCAGCGCTTTCGCTGCCGCGACCATGCCATCGGTGAATCGCTCGGCTACGTTCTCGTGGACATAGAAGCGGTTCGGCGCGATGCAGACCTGGCCGGCGTTGCGGAACTTGAAGGCGGCGCACTGCGCGGCGGCGGCGTCCACGTCGGAATCCTCGCAGATCACCACGGGCGCGTGTCCACCGAGCTCCATCGAGGCGCGTTTCACCGTCTTGGCGGCTTCGGCAAGCAGCATCTGGCCGACGCGGGTGGAACCCGTCAACGAGATCTTGCGAACCTCGTCCGCCGCAATGAGTAACGGCGTCACGGTGTCGGCGCGGCCGTGCAGCATCTGCACGACGCCCGCAGGCGCGCCGCCTTCCACGCATGAAAGCGCGATCAGCGTCGACGTCATCGGGGTCTGCTCGGACGGACGGCAGATAATCGGGCAGCCGGCGGCAAGCGCAGGCGCGACCTTGCGCGCGATCAGATTGACGGGAAAGTTCCACGCGGTGAAGGCGGCGACGATGCCGACCGGCTCCGGCACGGACTGTAGCCGCCCGCCCTGCCGAGAGGGGATTGTCTCGCCGAACAGGCGCTCTGCCTCGCCGGCAAACCAGTCGAACTGCTCGATGGCGATGTTCACCTCACCCTCAGATTGCGTCAGCGGTCGTCCGATCTCCAGCGACAGCGCGCGCGCGATCTCGCCCTTGCGTCGCTCCATGGCGCGCGCGATGCCGCGCAGCACCTTGGCGCGCTCCCACCCGTGCACCGCGGACCAGCTCTTCAGGGCAGCTCGGGCGTGGCCAAGCGCCTCGGCGACCTCCTCCGGGCCGGCCGATGGCGCAGTCCACAGGATCGCTTCCGTACAGGGATTGATGATCTCGGCGCGCGGGCGGGAATTGGCAGTCCTGAAATCGCCGCCAATCAGCAGTCCGGGTTCTGTTCCGCTCATGTTACACTCCGTGGTGATCAAAGGATGGCTGGCTCGCCCGGCGATGCGCCGAAGCCTGTTTCCAGGAAGTCGAAATCGCAGCCTTCGTGTGCCTGCCTGATGTGGCGCGAGAACATCCAGCCATAGCCGCGCTCGAAGCGCGGCTGCGGCGCCGGCAGCGTGGCGCGGCGCTCCGCGAGTTCAGCCTCGCTCACCAGCATGTCGATGCGCCGCGCGGCAACATCCACCTTCACGATGTCGCCGCTCTGCACCAGTGCCAGCGGTCCGCCGACATGCGCTTCGGGCGACACGTGCAGGATGCAGGCGCCGTAGCTGGTGCCGCTCATGCGGGCGTCCGAGATGCGCAGCATGTCGCGCACGCCCGCGCGCAGCAGCTTTCTCGGAATCGGCAGCATTCCCCATTCGGGCATGCCCGGTCCGCCCTGTGGCCCCGCTCCGCGCATGATG
>CAYXAA010000059.1:0-15872 GCA_964462985.1 uncultured Hyphomicrobiales bacterium
ACGTTCTCGTAGATCGACTTCGGGAACGGGTTCGGCTTCTGGAACACCATCCCGACCCGGGCGCGCAGCTCAACCACGTCGACCGACGGATCGTAGATGTCGCCGTCGTCCAGCGTGATCTTGCCCTGCACGCTGCAGATGTCGATGGTGTCGTTCATCCGGTTGAGGCAGCGCAGGAAGGTCGACTTGCCACAGCCCGACGGGCCGATGAAGGCCGTCACCTGATTCTGGCGGATGTCAACATCGACGTCGAACAGCGCCTGCTTGTCAGCGTAGAACACGCTCACATTCCGGCCGCGCATCTTAATCCGCGGCTCCGTGTGGGCGGTCGCCTGCGTCCGCTCGGCGGTTTCTGTCAGCATGGTCAAATCCCCGTCTCGTTCACCAGCGCCGCTCGAAACGACGGCGCAGGAGAACTGCTCCGATGTTCATCAATGCCAGAAAGACCAGCAGGATTATGATGGCGCCCGACGTTCTTTCCACGAAAGCCCGCTCGGCTTCGTTGGCCCACATGAAGATCTGCACCGGCAGCGCGGTCGAGGGGTCGAGCGGCGTCGTCGGATAGTCAACCACGAAGGCAACCATGCCGATCAGAAGCAGTGGGGCGGTCTCCCCGAGTGCCTGGGCCAAGCCGATGATCGTGCCTGTGAGGATGCCGGGCGTCGCGAGCGGCAGAACGTGGTGAAACACCATCTGCATCTTGGAGGCGCCGAGGCCGAGCGCGGCCGAGCGGATCGAGGGCGGCACCGCCTTCAGCGCCGCCCGGGTTGCAATAATGATCGTCGGCAAGGTCATCAGGGTCAGCACCAGTCCTCCGACCAGCGAGGCCGAACGCGGCAGGTGCATGAAGCTGATGAAGACGGCGAGGCCGAGCAGGCCGAAGACGATCGAGGGCACTGCGGCGAGGTTGTTGATGTTGACCTCGATGAGGTCGGTCCACCGGTTCTTCGGAGCAAACTCCTCGAGATAAATCGAGGCCGCGACGCCGATCGGCAGCGCGAGGATCAGCACGATCCCCATCATGTAGAGCGAGCCGATGATCGCCACGCCCACGCCGGCCGTCTCCGGGCGACTCGAGGCGCCGAACTCGAACAGACCCCAGTTGAAACGCTGCTTCAATGCGCCCTCGTCTTCGAGCTTGCGGATCCACTCGACCTGCTGGTCGGACACCTTGCGCCGGGATTCCTCGACCGAAAGATCCACCTGGCCCTTGACCGCGGAGTCGACGTTGGCCGTCGCAAGCACCCAGACGTTCTGCGTGGTGCCGATGATGGCCGGGTTGGCGATCACCAGGTCTCGAAGTTGGGCACGTACGCCGTTCGACACCAGGTTGCCGGCGGCGCGCCTCTGCGCCCGGTTCGCGGGATCGATGCCGAGCTTCTTGACGATTGCGTCCTGGGCGAGACGTGGATAGTTCGCCCGGTACAGCACGCTCGGCTCGCTGGCCCGCTTGTTGTCCGGATCGATGACGGCGGGATCGAACTCGATCGGCAGCAGGATCGACGTCTGCCAGAAGGCGGTGTAGCCGTTGGAGACAACCGAGCCCAGCAGTGCGATGAGGAAGAACAGGCCGACCGCGATGGCAACGATGCCGTAGATCTTGAAGCGCCGTTCAGCGGCGTTGCGGCGCCTGATCCCGATGTCGCGACGCGCGGCAACGGCGGCGCCGGCCTCGATCGGAGCGTCGGTCATTCGTACTGCTCCCGGTATTTGCGCACGATGAAAAGCGCGAAGACGTTCATACCCAGCGTCAAGACGAACAGCGTCATCCCGAGCGCGAAGGCCACCAGCGTCTGAGGCGAGGTGAATTCCAGATCGCCCGTCAGCTGGTTGACGATCTTCACCGTGATCGTCGTCATGGCTTCAAACGGGTTGATCGTGAGCCGCGCTGCGACACCCGCGGCAAGAACCACGATCATCGTCTCGCCGATGGCGCGCGACGCCGTCAGGAGGAGCGCGCCGACGATGCCCGGCAAGGCGGCCGGCACCACCACGCGCTTGATCGTCTCCGACTTGGTCGCGCCGAGGCCGAGCGAGCCGTCGCGCATCGACTGGGGCACGGCGGTGATGATGTCGTCCGACAGCGACGACACGAACGGAATCAGCATGACGCCCATCACGAGGCCGGCGGTGAGCACGCTCTGCGCCTGGATGAAGGACACCCCACCGGCGATCGCCGCGCTCAGGTCGCGCAGGAAGGGGCCGACGGTCACGAGGGCGAAGAAGCCGTAGACGATCGTCGGGATGCCCGCGAGCACCTCGAGCAGCGGCTTGACGATCGATCGCACCCGCTTCGTGGCGTATTCCGCCATGTAAATGGCGGCCATCAGGCCGATCGGCACGGCGAAGAGCATGGCGATCAGCGCGATGTAGAGCGTGCCGGCGAGGAGCGGGATCAGGCCGAACTGGCCTTCGGCCCCGGCCGAGTCGGCGGCGGCGAAGCGCGGATCCCAGACCGTCCCGAACAAGAAGTTCAGCGGCGACACGGACTGGAAGAACTTTATCGTCTCGAACAGCATCGAGAAGACGATGCCGACGGTGGTCAGGACCGCAATTGCCGAGGCCAGCATCAGCATCCACAGCACGACGCGCTCGACCTTGTTGCGCGCCCGGGCGCGGATCTGGATCCGCGAGATCGCCACTAGCACGCCTGCCACCGCGATCAGGATCGCGACAGTGCCGCCGATCGTCGAGGCGCGATCCTCCATCGCGTTCATCTCGACTGCGATCGGAATCATATAGTCCTGCGTCTCCGAGGGCAGCGCGACGCCGCGCTCGGCCAGCAGCGGACGCAGGTCGGCGAACGTCGCCGGCAGCTGGTCCGCCGGCACGTCGGGCAACTGCCGCAGGCCGGCGGCAAGACTCTCGATCATGCCGCGCGCGAGAGCCCGGCTGGCGATCGCGCTTTGCTCGGTCTGCTCGGGAAGCTTCTGGGTCGTGACGGTGTCGATATACGAGGTGCTGCCGATCGACCACACGATGAGGAAGAGCAGCGCAGGCAGGCTGCCGAGAAGAAACACCCACCATCCGTGATAGTGAGCCAGCGAATGCGGCTTTTCGGTCGCACCGGCATGCTGCGTCACCGCCCGGTGGCGGCCGACGACAAATCCCGCGACAGCAATCGCCAGGACGATGAGAACAACGTACGTAGCCGACACCGGTCTATCTCCGCCGCCTACCCGCGCATCGGGCGGATATCCCCTTGGCGAACCGCGAACGGACGGATCCGTTCGCGGTCGCTTGCATTCCGGCAGATCACATGGTCTTGCCGGAGTTGAACGCGTCGCGCTGGGCGTCGCGTTCGGCATCCGGAGCCGGGACGAGGCCATATTCGGCGAGCGGACCGTCCGGCCCGATCATCTGGTCGTCAAGAAAGAACTCGACGTATTCCTTGAGGCCCGGCACCACGCCGATATGCGCCTTCTTGACGTAGAACTGCAGCGGACGCGACACGGGATACTCGCCCGACGAGATCGTCTCGACCGACGGAGTGACGCCGCTCATCGTGGCGACCTTCAGCTTGTCGGCGTTGTTCTCGTAGAACGACAGGCCGAACACGCCGACGCCAGTCTTGTTGGAATCGATACGGGCGAGCGTCTCGGTGTAGTCGCCGTCGATGTCGACGGCAGCGCCGTCCTTGCGGACCGCGATGCAGGCGTCCTCGGCCGCGTCCTCATCGAGGCCGCCGGCCTTGGCAGCCTCGAGGCCTCCGGCCTCTTCGCAGCCGGCCGCGAGAACCTTCTCCTCGAAGACTTCGCGGGTGCCGTGCTTTTCGCCCGGGATGTAGGCGGCAATGTCCCAATCCGGCAAAGCCGGATTGACTTCGCTCCACTTCTTGTAGGGATTGTCGACCAGCTTGCCGTCAACCGCGACCCTGGCGGCAAGTGCCTTGTAGACGTCGATCGGGGTCAGCGCCCAGTCCGGCCCCTTGATGTCGGTCGCGAACACGATGCCGTCATAGCCGAACTGGATTTCCTGGATCTCCTTCACGCCGGCCTCGGCGCAGACCTTGACCTCGGACTCGCGGATCTTGCGCGATGCATTGGCGATGTCGATGGTGTTCTCGCCAACGCCCTTGCAGAATTCCTTCAGGCCGGCGGAGGAGCCGCCCGATTCGACGACCGGGGTCTTGAAGTCGGGGAAGGCCTCGCCGAAGTTCTCGGCGACGATCTTCGCATAAGGCAGCACGGTCGACGAGCCGGCAATCTGGACCTGATTGCGCGCCTGGGCGCCACCGGCGACGACAGAGCTGGCGACTGCGAGAGCGGTAACGCTCACGAGAGTCTTGATTTTCACCTGACCTCTCCCTGTTGGATGTGCAGGATTTTGGACGTCGCACCGCAGGCTAATTCCCGCAGCGCCGAGCGGACCGTAGTCCCGGTGCATGATCCTTGTATGAAGAACCGTTATCAGTTTTGTGACAGCGCAAGGCCTTGAATTAAAAGCCGTTTCTGCCTCAGGACGACGAAGCGTCGAGTTTGGCCGCCGGCACGCGCACCGTGAAACAGGCCCCCTTGCCGGGCACGCTTTCGATGTCGAGCCGGGCCTTGTGGCGGGTCAGGATGTGCTTGACGATCGCCAGTCCCAGGCCCGTGCCCTTCATCTCCCGGCTCGCAGTAACATCAACCCGGTAAAACCGCTCCGTCAGGCGCGGCAGATGGTCGGGATCGATTCCCGGACCGAAATCCTTGACCGACACCAGCCAGCCGCCGGGCCCGCCCTGCGCCGGGTCCGCGACGATGCGAACCTCGACGCGCTTGCCGGCCGCGCCGTATTTAAGCGCGTTCTCGACCAGGTTTTCGAACACCTCCGTCAACTCGTCGCGGTCGCCGAATACCGGGATCGGCTGGTCCGGCACGTCGAGCTCAATGACGACACCGAGTTCGCGAGCCAGCGGCTGCAGCCCGTCCAGCGTGTGCCGCATGACGGAGCCGAGGTCGACCACCGTCTCGGGATGGACGTGTGCCTTGAGCTCAATCCGAGACAGCGACAGGAGATCGTCGATCAAACGGCGCATCCGCCCGGCTTGTTCCAGCATGATCTGGAGGAAGCGCTCGCGTGCCGTCGCGTCGTCGCGCGCCGGGCCCTGTAGCGTCTCGATGAAGCCAGTGAGCGAGGCGAGCGGTGTGCGCAACTCGTGGCTGGCATTGGCGACAAAGTCGGCGCGCATCCTTTCCAGCCGGCGCTGCTCCGTCAGATCGCGGACGGTCACCAGGATGAAGCCGGGTCGCTGCGGCACAGCCGCCGGTCTGTCGCCGGCGCCGATCGGCCGCACCGAGACGATCGAGGCCTCGAACCACAGCTCGGTCGGCACCTTTTCGGTCCATTCGATTCGTTCTTCGCCGCCACCGGCGATCACCCGGTCGAGCGCTTCAAGGAGAGACGGCGCCCGCAGCCGCAGCGACAAGGGATCGCCGGGCCTGACCGAGCCGAACCGGTCCCGCGCCGCGACATTGGCGTAGCGGGTAATGCCGCGCCGGTCGATCAGGAAGCACGGATTGGGAAACGCATCGGCCACCAGCTTCATGCTGGTGTCCGGCCACAGGCTTTGCCCCCCGTCCGTACGGGCCATTCGGCGAGAAACGAACACCCGCCGACGCGGCGAAATTCCGGCGGCACCGGCCAGGAACAGATATCCGGCCACAGCCGCCCAGATCGGCACCGCGAACCACAGCACCGCGCCCGCAAGCACGGCCGCGGCCGCGGCAAGGGTCCAGCGGGCGTCGACGAGGCGCCACAGGAAGCCGGTCTCCCCACTTTCCGCGGCCGCCGCGTCACCGGCGTTGCTGATCGTGTCCTGCTCGCTCATCGTCGTCGGATCCGGAAACAAGGGCGATCGGGACCGCCGCGGCGATGGCTCCGGCCGGAGGCGTCCGATATCGGTTCGGAGGCGGAAGGCCATGTCCTGCGGTGGTGGACATATCACGCTGGGCGTGACATTCCCAAGACGAATCAAAGGCCGCAGCTGAGAGCCGGTGCACAGTGGTGCCGGTCTCGGCTGCGGATGAGGACGAGGGCGATGAACCCGCAGCAGGCGGCGGTGCGATTTCAGGATGCGCTGAGGCGTGAGGACTGGCGCGCTGCCGAGCGGGCGCTTCGGCAACTGCTCGAGGTCGATCGGGCCAATCCCTCACTGCACCACAACCTCGGCCTCGTGCTGCGCCGGCAGGGCCGCGACGCTGACGCGGTCTCCGCCTTCGACACGGCCCTGCGACTGGCACCGGCGCATCCTTCGGCCGCATTCGAGCGGGCGGCGGCTCTGATGGACAGCGGCCGTCTCGACGAGGCGGAGGCGGGCTTTCGCGATCATCTCACCCGCCAGCCGGAAGACGCCGACGCCCTTCTCAACCTCGGCCGGCTGCTGTATCGACGCGACGCGGCGGAGGCCGCGGCCGAGATGTTTGGCCGGCGTCTTGTCCTGCTGCCACACGACCTCGAAGCGACGATCGGCAAGGCGGAGGCGGATCAGCGGCTCGGTCGGCGGGAAGGCCGCGCCACCCTGCGCCGGCTTTACCGCGAACGGCCGGCCTTGCGTCCGCGCCTGCTCAAGATCATGACCCAGGGACCGACCGGTGCCGTGCCGCTCGATCTGTCCGCCTTGCTTTAGCCCTGCCGTGGCGGGGTTTAGCGCGGACGCGGCGCCCGGAACCGCTTGCGGTAGAGACCGGGATCGTCCTGCAGCCCGTCCTGGACTTCGCCATGGGCCGCGAGCCGTTCGGCATCCATCGGCTCGCACACGAGCGACAGTGCCTCGCGCCGGATCGGAAACGCCTGGGCGACAGGCGTGCCCTGCCGCAGGGTGCCCGAGAAGGTCGGATCGGTCCACAGGGCCGGAAAGTGGACGAAGCCGTCGCGGTACCGGTCGCAGTCGACCACGCCGGCAAGGGTGCGGAACGGCAGATCCTCGCGGTTGAGCGGGTGAACGAACAGCATCGAGACGCCATCCGGCGCCTCGACCGTCCAGAAGTTGGTGAACTTCAGTACGAACCGCCCGGGCTTGAGCTGCGGGAACGGCACGCCGGCGGCCTGGTCCGGAACATGCAGACCGATCGGCGAACGGGTCTGACGACCGGCGGCAACGGGAGGCGACCAGTCCCAGGAAATCTCTCCGTCGGCGACCGTGACATCGCAGGCGAGGCGGAACATGACACCGTGTGACAGTGCGTCGATCAACGGCGGGCAGTGCTTCAGCGTGCGCACCTCGGCCCCGCCGAGCGCTTCGCTCGCCACCAGCGACGGGATCGCGGCCAGCCACTGTGGCAGGCTGGCGCGCGCCGGCACCGGCTCGGGCACGTGACCGTGAAGTTCGGGAAGGCAGCGGAACACCAGCTTCATGGCCGTTCCGTCCACGTGGAAGACCTAAAGCGCGGCCGCGCTCTCGCGCAGGCGCTCCAGACAATAGGGCCAGCCCTCCGGCGCGGCGAGCGCCTGGCGATAGGCCTCCGCTCCGTCGCCGTGGCGGACGAATTCGCTGTGGACGAGTTCCAGGCGCGTGGTGGTTCCAGCATCCCAGAACGTCACCATCACCCGGCTCGCCGCTGCCGGATCGGCAATCGGACGCCGGTCGGGCGAAATCTGCCAGGCGAGTCGGATGTACAGCGGCCGCTCGATCGACAGCACAGTGCCCCAAATCATGCGATGGCCGCCGCGCGTCTGCTCATAGCACGCGCCGCCGAGCATCGGCTCCATGCCGATGTCCTGGAGATTGTCGCCGGAGAATGTGTAGTCTTTCGGCCACCATTCGGCGAACCGGTCCACGAACAGCTCGAAGGCCGCATCGCGCGTGATCGGCAGCAGGCATTCAACGGTGATTGACCGATCGGCTTCGGTCATGTCCCTCCCCCATGGTCATCCCCGCCGAAACCGCACCATGATGTCGATGTTCCGGCCGGCGGCGTCCGCCGTCCCCTCGAGGCATGGCCCTTTCCGCCAGTCGTGTCAACGCCGCCCGGCCCGATGCGGCCGGATGCGGGAGCGCCGCTCCTAACCGCGGCTGCTGCGCTGACGGGCGACGACCCACAGCGTCGCCGCACAGATGGTCAGCACGACGAAGATCACGCCGATGACGTTGATGACCGGCGACAGGCCGAAACGCATGCGCGCACCGATCTCGGTGACCAGCGTCCAACTGCCGCCGATCGCAAAGAAGGTGGTGTTGTAGTTCTCGATCGACTGCAGGAACGCGATCACGGATGCGCTCAGCACCGTGGGCATGAGAAAGGGCAGTGTCACCCGGCGGAAAACGAAGAACGACGAGGCGCCGAGGTCCAGCGCGGCTTCCTCCAGAACCCGGTCCTGCCGCTGCAGGCGAGCCATGAACATCAGCATGCAATAGGAGGCGATATAGGCCGATTGGGCGATCGTCGCCGTCAATAGCCCGGCCTCGACCCCGAAGCTGTCGCGCCAGAAGATCATGGTGGTGACACCGAGCACGATGCCCGGGGTCAGGATCGGTGACACCAGAACGGTGTAGAGCAGCGTCGCGGCGCCTGACTGCAACCGGGTCAGCACAAGCGCGCCGGCGAGGCCGAGCGGAATTGACAGCGCGATGACCCCGGCTGCAATCAGCAGCGAATGGCCGAGCCCCTGGATGAAGCGCTCATCCTGCGGCAGCGCCTCGAACCAGCGCAGCGAGAACCCCTGCCAGTCGGTGACCGATGGCGTCGGGGAGGCATTGAAGGCGGCCGCCACCATGAAAGTGAGCGGCAGGAACATGTAGGCGAAAAAGATCACCAGATAGCCGTTGAGAATCGCGTCGGCCCACTCGATCCGGGACCGCTTCGTCCGGGATTTTGCCCGAACCGGCTTTTCGGTCGCGGCGATGCTCATTTGGCGATGTCCCTGATTCCGACCTTGAACACGGCCATGTTGATGAGGATGAAGGCGATGCATGCGACGAGCAGCGCCAGCGAATAGGCCGCGCCCTGGTTCCAGCTGTCGGCCTCGAAGAAGCGGCGGTAGATCACCTGGCTGAACCAGTCCGGGTGCAGCCCCCGGCCGACGATCTCCGGCACCGCGATCGAGCCGGCCGACAGCATGAAGGTCATGATGGCGCCGACGGCGATGCCGGGCTTGGAATGCGGCAGCACCACCCGCCAATGGATGCGCCAGGTCGAGGCGCCGAGGTCGCGGGCCGCCTCGATCTGATTTTTGTCCAGCGTTTCCATGGTGTTGTAGATCGGAAACACCATGAAGAGCACATAGGCGTAGACCATCACCGTGAAGACCGCGCCGTTCGAGGCGACGAAGCGCACGCCCTCGCCGCTGCCCAGGTCGATGAGGCCGAGCGCGTCAAACACATGGTTCAAGATGCCCTGCTTCTCCAGAATCATCACCCAGGCGAAGATGCGCAGAAGCTCGTTGATGGCATAAGGAACGACGAGGCCGAGCATCAGCATCGCCGCCCGGTTGGCTGTGGGCGCCATCGCCACCGCATAGGCGACGGGATAGCAGACGACGAAGGCAAGCAGCGTCACCATCAGCGCGTAGAAAATCGTCGAGACGAAGATTCTGAAGTGCACCTCGCTCATGTCGGTGAAGTTCTTGAGCGAGAGTTCCTCGTTGACGCCGACCGCCGATTGGTTTGCCTCCTCGGCCTCGAGCTCGACGATGCGCTGCTGCAGCTCCGTCTTCTCGGCAGTCAGCTCGACGATCCTTGCCGCGGCGTCCTCCTGCGACAGTCCGCCGACAGCGCTTGAGCCGCCGAGCCCCGGCGTTGGAAGTCCAGGGGTGGGAGCGCCGGGCGTCGGAAAGCTCGGCGCCGCTGGCGTCAGCGACGGCACAGCCGGGGATGGCACGGGGGAAGGCGCAAGGCTGGGCGACGGCACCTCCGCAGTCGGGGGCGCTGACGATGGTGCGCCTGACGACGGGACGCTCGTGCCTTCGGCGGCGCTGCGCAGGTCGGCGAGCAGCATGTCGATCTCGAAGACCCGGGTATAGGCCCGGTCGATCTCGATCGCCAGTTCCGCGGCGGTGCCACCGCGGTCCGCGAAGGTGAAGGCCCGTTCGATCAGTCGGAGCTGCGGCAGCAGGATCAACAGGAGAATCCAGGCCACGGTCATGCCGATGAACAGGGCCGTCAGACCGCGGCCGTAGGATCGGAACATCGCACCCATGGTCTTGCTGCCCTACCTAAGCCCGCTCGCGGGCCATCGGCCCCGGCCGCATCACGACGGCGTCGTCCGGGGCGAAGACGAGCGCGTGCTCGCCCTCCATGCCAAGTCCGGCATCTCCGGTGTTGTGCAGGTTGACGTGGATGCTCTGGCCGCCGGCGTCGAGATAGAGATTGATGAGCGCCCCCTCCAGATCGCGGCGCTGCAGGCGGGCCGTGATCCTGTTCCACTCCGTCTGCGGCGCCGGGCCCGGTCGGTCAGGCCGTTGGCCGAGATAGATGCGCTCCGGCCGTACCAGCACCAGCGCCTCGTCGCCGACGGCAAGTCCGTGACGGTTGATGCCCTGAATCAGGCCGTGCGCGGTCTCGACGCCGGCATGGCCGTTTGCCGCGGCTGCGACCTTGCCGGGAAAGACGTTCTGCTCGCCGACGAAGGTCGCCGCGAACGGCGTCTCGGGCTTGTTGTAGATTTCGTCGCCCGTGGCGACCTGCTCGATCTTTCCCTGGTTCATCACCGCAACACGGTCAGACATGGCAAGCGCCTCGCCCTGATCGTGGGTGATGTAAATGAAGGTGACACCGGTCTTGCGCTGGATGTCCTTCAGTTCGGAGCGCATGTGCTGGCGCAGCTTGAGGTCGAGCGCCGACAGCGGCTCGTCGAGCAGAAGCACCGCCGGCTCGACCGCAAGCGCCCGGGCGATCGCCACACGCTGGCGCTGCCCGCCGGACAGCTCCATCGGCCGCTTCTCGCTCTGCCCCTCGAGTGCGACGAGCGCGAGCAGTTCCTCCGCGCGCTCGCGGCGCTGCTTCTTCGGCATCCCGCGGGCTTCAAGCCCGAATGCGACATTCTCCCAGACGGTCATCAAGGGAAACAGCGCCAGGTTCTGGAAGATCAGCGCCGTCGGCCGCGCGTTGGGGCGAATTCCGGTCATCGGCACGCCGCCGATCCGGATTTCCCCCGTGGTCGGTTCCTGGAAACCCGAGACCATCCTGAGAATGGTGGTCTTACCGCAACCCGACGGACCAAGGATCGAGAAGAACTCACCCGCGTTGACGGTGAGGTCGGTCGGCTGCACCGCGGTGAATTCGCCGAACCGCATCGACACGCCGTTCAGAACAACGTCCTTACCGTGCATCGTGGCCCCCTCGCGCCGCTCTGCCGCCATGTGTGCAGCGGTGGCCTTTGTAGAGATCGTTGCCACGGGCTTCCGCATCCCCGGCACCTGTTTGCATCGCCGGCAGAGGCTGCGGCCGAAGCCGCAGCCAGCCCGCCCGTTCGCCCTCAGGCGTTGGTGATCTTGTCGACGAACTCACCGACCACCGGCGACGTCCAGGGCTGGTCCGCCTGCCACCACCACAGGTTCGCCAGGTTGTCGGCATTGTAGGTCTCGGCGAACTGCTTCTTGTACTCCTCGCCGGCATGATCGGCTGAACCGATTGCAGCCGAGTTGTAGCCGGTGTTCTGGGAGAACATGCCGGCCATGACCGGATCGAACATGGCGTTGATGAAGGCATAGGCCTGGTCGAGGTTCTCCGCGCCGGCCGGAATGCCGATGGAGTCCATCCAGGTCATGCCGCCTTCCTTCGGCATGCGGTACTTCCATTTGGCATCTTCGCGGTTGAGAAGCAGGCCGGTGGTGTCCCAGGTCTGGCCGATCGTGGCACCTGCCTGCTTGAAGGCGTTGGTGGCCTCGGTGGCATTGTTCCAGAATGCGGCGATGTTGGCCTTGTGGTCGATGATGAACTGTGCCGCCGCGCCGTAGACCCGGCGGGCCTCCTCCTCGGTCTTGTAGACGTCGAGCATGCGGTTCGACTTCACCTCGCCGATCGCGTCGAGGTAGAGACCAACGCCGGTCAAAGCCGATTTCTGCCGGAAGGTTGCCTTGCCGGTCGCCTGCTCGGTCCACAAAGAGCCGTACGATACCTCGTCGTCGGCGAGCGGCATGGCGGCACTGTCGAAGGTGATGGCTTCGGTGCCCCAGTCGAACGGCAGCAGCATGCGCTTGCCGCGGTAGGTCGCGCCGAGTTGCACCGAATCCCGCAGCATGGACTGGATGATCTTGTCGAGCTCGAGCTTGGCCTCGTCGAGCGGCTGCAGCAGCTCGTCAGGGTAATACTGCGGACCGTTTGTCACCGACGGGAAAATGACATCGAAGCCCTTGCCGCCGGCGGCCTTCAGCTTCTGCACCGCCTCATCGTTGGAGCCGAAGGTCGACAGATTGATCGTGATACCGGTGTCCTGCTGGAACTTGTCGATCATGTTCTGTTGAACATAGTCGCCCCAGGCAAAGACGTTGACCTGGCCCGAGGACGCAAGAGCGTCGTGGGCCCTGAGCAGCGCGGGCGCGGCGACCGCCGCGGTCGCGGCGGCCGAACGCTTCAACATCGAGCGGCGAGAAATTGTCATGACGAACCTTCCCCCATGTCTGTTGGGTTTCGCCGGGTGTTACAGCCCATCCGGACCGGCCCCGACGCTCTTCAAGCTACCAGCCTCCCGCCGCACCGGTTACGATGTGGCGGGCCGGACCCGGCGCGGTACTTGCGCCCGCTTACCAGATCGTCCCCTCGGGCAATACGCGAGATACGCAACGCTACTGTGACGCCCGGCACCCTTGGGGCCAACCCCGATCGCCCCAAGGCAACTGCCTGTTTTTGATACACTTTTAACTTGGCCGCGACAAGATTGACCGGTCGGCTGCCGGAGCCGGCCTTGGCTACTTGCGAATGAGCGCCTCCCCGGCAGGTGTTCTGGCGTAGCCCGGCCCGGTCGTCAGCGGCTGGTCCGGCAGCCGCTCCTGCCCGATGTCGGAGACATAGGTCTTCTCGTGACGCTCGAGGACCTTGCCTTCGGCGTCCTTGATCTCCAGCACGAAGCGATAGGGCTTGCCGGCCTCTACGCCTTCGAGTGGCCCCGTGGTCGGCCGGTAGCGCTTCACCCCAGGCTCGACCGGCATGGCGACAATGATCGGCGGGCCGCCCGCCGGATTGTCGAAGCTCGCGTGCAGCACCGCGCCGGCCGGCGGCTCGCGGCGGAGATCGACCACGGTGCCCCAGGTCGCCTCCCCAATGCGGTAGTTGAAGATAAAGCCGCCGCCGCCCACGACGGCGTAGGGTTCTTCCTGACAGGCCGTCACCGCGAGCACCGCGACGGCAGCAATCAGCGTCACCGACCAGCCGGCGACGCCGCCTCCTCCAGTTCGGACCATTGTCGCTCGTCCCTGCTTCATAATCCCCGCAGGCAGCGCGTTCCGCCACCTCCGCCCCCAGACCACACCTTGCACCGCTTTGCCGCTTTCGGCTACTTGCGTGAACACTACGCTGGTTCCCCAGGCTGACCTATCCGGCCGAAGCATTCGTGCCCGACAGGGCGGGCCGTAGGATCCGGCCGTCTGAAACGGATCGGCCCTTTTGCAGTCTGGCAAGCCTGCCCGGATGCAGAAGGCCTCTGCGGAAGCTTGTCATGGCGCCTCTCGTGCACAACCGCGACTTCGATCCCGCCCACGGGCGCTGCGCCACGGTTTCGGACGCCGTGCGGCGCATGACTGCGCGCAATCCCGGCCCGTTCACCTTCCACGGCACCAACACCTATCTCGTCGGCCGCGGCGAAGTCGCCGTGATCGATCCGGGGCCGGCCGACGAAGATCACGTTGGCGCCATTCTCGCGGCGGCCGGCGCACCGATCGTTGCCGTGGTCGTCACCCACACCCATCGCGACCATTCGCCAGGCGCCCGGCTGCTCGCCGCCCGCTGCGGCGCCCCGATCGTGGGCTGCGCGCCGCATCGACCGGCGCGCCCGCTCGCCACCGGCGAGGCCAGTCCGCTCGACGCCAGCGCCGACTGTGATCATGTGCCGGACCGGGAACTCGGCGACGGCGACACGCTTGCGATCGACGGACTGACGCTGACAGCGGTGGCAACGCCCGGCCATACGGCCAATCACCTGTGTCTTTCGTTGGACGACGGTGTGCTGTTCTCGGCCGATCATGTCATGGCCTGGTCAACCTCGATCGTGGCGCCGCCGGATGGATCGATGACCGATTACATGGCTTCGCTGGAAAAACTGATCGCGCGCGACGACCGGCTGCTCCTTCCCGGCCACGGCGGACCGGTGCACGACCCGGCCAGCTATCTGCAAGACCTGAAGGCGCATCGGCTGGGGCGCGAGCGCGCGGTGCTGGAGCGCATCGCTGCCGGGGACGAAACCATCCCCGAAATGGTCGAAGTGATCTACTCTGGACTCGACCGGGCGCTGCACGGTGCGGCCGCTCTGTCGGTGCTGGCCCAGATCGAGGCCCTGGTCGAACGGGGCGCCGTGGTGTGCAACGGCCCGCCAAGCCTGACGGCACGCTACCGCCTCGCCTGACAGCGAAAGGCAAGGCCGTGACCGCCTCAGCCCATCGGCCGATCAAGGCGGTGCTGTTCGACAAGGACGGCACCCTGGTCGACTTCCACAAGACGTGGGCGCCAACCTTTTACGAACTGATCACCGAAGTTGCCGGCGGCGACGAGGAACTGATGGTGCGGCTTGCACGGCCGTGTGGGTATCATCTGGAGGACCGGTTGTTCGCGCCGACCTCGATCATGGTCGCCGGCTCCAACGAGGAGTTCGCGTTGATCTGGGCCGAGATGCTCGGCATTGCCGACCATGTCGGCTTCCTGCGCGAGGTCGATCAGTCGCTCGGCCGCCTCAGCCTGCCCCACTTGTCGCCGTTCAACGATCTTCACACCGTGCTCGATCGGCTGATGGAGCTCCGTCTGCCGCTCGGCGTAGCGACCAACGATGCGGAGGCGTCCGCGCGCGGTCAGCTTCGCGCCATGGGGATCGAGACCCGTTTCACCGGTATTCTCGGCTATGACAGCGGCCATGGCGCCAAGCCAGAGCCGGGCATGATCCGCGCCTTATGCACCGCGATCGGGGCCATGCCGGCGGAGGTCGTGATGGTCGGCGACAGCCTCCACGACATGGCCGCTGGCCGCGCCGCCGGCACCCGGACCGTGGCGCTGACCACCGGAACCGTCGGCGCATCCGTGCTCGCGCCGGCAGCCGACCATGTCGCCGACAGCCTCACGGCCGGGCTCGCGTGGATCGAGGGCCGCCTGGCTGCGGCCTGATCGATTCCAATGTGCAAGAGTGCGCCTTGCCAACTGCCGCAACGTAATGGCAACCACCGATGAAAATGACTGGCCGGGCGGCTCTGCCGCGGTTGCAAATGCTGGACTTGGAAGGTCTCCCGTGTAATGTCGCATCGGCCGCCGTGAACGGATTCCCGTCTGTCCGGCAGCATTTGTTTCTTAAAAGCATCCATAATGGGAGGCACGCCATGGATCGTCGTTCATTTATCAAAAAGGCCGGCCTGGCGGGCGCGGGGGCAGCAGCCACGACTCTCGCCGCGCCCGCGATCGCCCAGGGCAGCCAGACGTGGCGCATGGTCACGACCTGGCCGAAGAATTTCCCCGGCCTCGGCGTCGGCGCGCAGCGCCTGGCGGATCGGATCACCGCCGCTTCGGGCGGTCGCCTCACCGTACAGGTCTATGCTGCCGGCGAGCTGGTGCCTGCGCTCCAGGCTCTGGACGCCGTGATCGACGGCTCGGCAGAGATGAGCCACGGTGCGGCCTATTACTGGCAGAACAAGAGCACAGGCCTCTCCTTCTTCACCGGCGTGCCCTACGGCATGACTTCGCGCGAGCTCACCGGCTGGGTCCGCTATCTCGGCGGCCAGGAGATCTGGGACGAGATCTACGACCAGTTCGGCGTGCAGGG
>CAYXAA010000060.1:0-228 GCA_964462985.1 uncultured Hyphomicrobiales bacterium
GCCCAGATGGGCCTCCATCTCGGCATGGAGGTGGCCAACTGGCCGCCGGAGAACATCGACGAACTCGCCAAGCGTTACGAAGACCATCAGTACTGAGGGCAAGTCCCGTCAGTCAGGAACAGGGCGGCGCATCGTCCGCCGACAAGAAGGAAGGAGAGGGCCATGCGCCACGCCAATCGCGGCCGGAAGCTCGGCCGAACCTCGAGCCACCGCAAGGCGATGTTCGCC
>CAYXAA010000060.1:238-15078 GCA_964462985.1 uncultured Hyphomicrobiales bacterium
GCGGCGTCGTTGATCAAGCACGAACAGATCGTCACCACGCTGCCGAAGGCGAAGGACCTGCGTCCGATCGTCGAGAAGCTTGTTACCCTCGGCAAGCGGGGCGATCTGCACGCGCGTCGTCAGGCGATCGCGCAGATCCACGACGTCGACGTGGTGCGCAAGCTGTTCGACACGATCGCCGATCGCTACAAGGACCGCAACGGCGGCTATACCCGCGTGCTCAAGGCCGGCTATCGCTACGGCGACAGTGCGCCGATGGCCGTCATCGAATTCGTCGATCGTGACGTCGATGCCAAGGGCGCCGATGATCGTGCCCGCGCAGAGGCGCAAGAAGAAGCTGAGGCGGCCGCCTGATCGTAGGGCTGCGGCATCTGGCATTTCGGTTGAGAAGGCGGTCCTTTTGACCGCCTTTTTCTTTTTGTTTCCGTGGAGATGCCTGGAACATTTACGTAATTGCTATACTCTTCTTTGTTCAAGAAGACGTTTTTTGCCTAAAGTGATTTTTACTTTGTCAAGCATCGATTATCGCAATGTTAACTCGTCAAATGATACCAAACAGCCAGTTTCCATGTTGGATCGGCTGGGAGGTTGGCTCGGATGACGAGCGAGACTGTACTGACGGCGAAGCGGGCGGGACGCTTGACCAAGCTGTCCGTGATTCTGCCCGCACTACTGGTAGGACTGACGTTTTCGGCCTGCGTGGCGGTGGGCATCATTGGGTTCGTGAATGGCCGCAACGGTCTTGAGAAGGCGGCCAAGGCTGAGCTTTCGATGCTGGCGCGGGCCCGCGGCAGCTTGATGGAAGCAAAGCTTGCTGCGGCGCGCTCCGATCTGTCGAACATGGCGTCCGGTGGCAGCGCCAGCATGGCGCTGAATGATCTCAACCAGTCGCTCTCCAACTTCAAGGATGATGAGGCACGGATCCGGGACTATTATCAGGCGCCTGGTTCTGCTGCCGCCGAGCGTCGGGAACTGACCGGCGAAGGCAACAAGACGATGTATTCCTGGCGCCATGGCGAATTGCACGGCTCCTTCCTCAGCGCCTGGAAGCACGGCGGCTACGGAGAGATCTACGTGCTCAATCCCGAGGGCATGGTGATCTACACCGTCAACAAGGGCGCCGACTTCCTCGTCCCGGTGACGTCTGCCACCCTCGCTTCAACTGGCCTTTCGCAGGTGTTTAATGCCGCCAAGGGACTTGAGAAGGGCGAGCAGGCCGTCGTCGATTTTGCTGGCTATCCGATCGATAACGCCGGACCGGCGCTGTTCGTCGGTGAGCCGGTCTTCATCACCGACTTCTCCGGCACCCGATTCGCCGGCGTGCTTGCCATCCGGCTCGATGTCGGCTTCTTCGACGCGGTGCTGGCCCAGCGGGATGGTCTGGGAGAGACCGGTCAAGCCTATCTGGCGCGCGCCGACGGTACCCTGCTCAGCAACAAGCCACTGTCGCCTGAGCCGACTGCGCTCACCGAGCAGCTTGACGCGGCGGCCGTAGCCGAAGCCGCCGGCGGCGCCGAAGGTTTCTCGGTTGTGGTCGGCAACGACGGGGTCGAGCGCTTTATCGCGACCCATCCGATCGGCTTCCTGGACAGGCAGTGGGCCGTGGTCGCCGAGAAGTCGGCCGACGAGACCCTGGCCAGCATCGATACCATGCGCAACCAGATGATTATGGGCACGATGGTGACGCTTGCGGTCGTGCTCGTCATCGCTCTGTTCTTCTCGCGCAGCCTGACCGGCCCGCTGACTAAGCTGGTCGGCGCCCTGCGCGCGATCGCGTCGGGCGATCTCGATACGGAAATCAGCGCGGCGCAGCGTGGCGACGAGATCGGCGAGATCGGACGTGCCGTCCTGCAGATTCGCCAGAACGCGGTGGCCGAGCAGGAGCGCCGCGCCGCCGAGGAGGCCAGAAATGCCCGCGAGGAGTCCGAGCGGCGCCAGGCAATGCTCGCCGAGATCGCCCACGACTTCGAGACTTCGGTCGGAAAGGTGGTCGAGACGGTGCGTCAGTCGGCTGCCCGGCTCCAGGAATCGGCCCAGGAGATGAGCACGCTGACGCAGACGGCTGGCGAGAGCTCGACCCGGGCCACCGATCTGTCGAACCAGGCGATGGAGGAGGTGCAGTCGATCGCGGCGGCCTCCGACCAGCTGTTCTCCTCGATCACCCAGATCTCCGAGCTGATTGCCCGGTCCGCCACTGTCGCGCAGACGGCGACGGTGCGCGCCGAGGCCACCAACAACACCGTGAAATCGCTCGCCGAGGCGGCGAACCGGATCGGCGAGGTGGTGACCCTGATTCGCGACATCGCGGACCAGACCAATCTGCTTGCCCTCAACGCCACCATCGAGGCGGCGCGTGCGGGCGAGGCCGGCCGCGGCTTTGCCGTGGTGGCGAGCGAGGTCAAGGAGCTGGCGGCGCAGACCGGACGCGCCACCGGCGAGATCCAGGAGCAGATCGACGCGATCCGCGATGCGACCAACGACGCGGTGACCGCCATCGGCGAGATCCAGAACACGATCCGCGAGATCACAGCGTCGGTCACGGAAGTGTCTTCTGCCGTCGAGGAGCAAAGCGCGGCCACTCAGGGTATTGTCGACAACACCCAGCGTGCCGCGGCAGACACCGCGACCGTCAGCGGCGACATGCAGAATGTCCGCGACATTTCCGCGCGCACCAGCGAGGCTGCCGCGACATTCGTTTCCTCGGCCACGGACCTTGCCTCTCAGGCCAACGATCTCGACGCAGAGGTCCGCGGCTTCCTGGCCCAGGTTCGGTCAGCATAACGACGACATGCCAGGGCGCCGGACATCCGGCGCCTTGGTCTTGCGCCCGTCACCCGCTATCTGACATGTATCGGCCTCGCCTTATACGGCACGGGGCCGATGCAGCGACGCAGAGACGGGAGAGAGCGCGCATGATTTCGAACCGCAGGCCTTGCGGGATTGTTCTGGCGATCATGGTCTCGGCCGCGGTGGCGGCCATAGCGCCGGCCGGCGCCCAGCAGCGGCTGGTGCCGCAGGATCAGGCCCAGATCACGCTGTCGTTCGCCCCGGTGGTCAAGCGGGTCGCGCCGGCCGTGGTGAACGTCTACGCCAGCCGTACGGTGCTGCAACGCCCGACCTCGCCCTTCTTTGACGATCCGTTCTTCCGTCGCTTCTTCGGAGATCCGGGCGGCAGTTTCGGCCGCCCGCGCGAGAGGGTGCAGTCCTCGCTCGGCTCTGGAGTCATCATCTCGGCCGACGGCGTCATCGTCACCAACAACCACGTCATCCAGGATGCCGACGAGGTGCGGGTGGCGCTCGCCGACCGCCGCGAATTCGATGCCGACATCGTGCTCAAGGACGAGCGCACGGATCTGGCCGTCCTGAAGATCAAGGAATCCGGCAGCTATCCCTTCGTTGAACTTGCTGATTCGGACGGTCTCGAGGTCGGCGACATCGTGCTGGCAATCGGCAATCCCTTCGGTGTCGGCCAGACCGTGACCCAGGGCATCGTCTCGGCGCTTGCCCGCACGCGGGTGGGAGTCACGGATTATCGGTTTTTCATCCAGACCGATGCGGCAATCAACCCGGGCAATTCTGGCGGCGCTTTGGTGGACATGCAGGGCCGGCTCGTCGGCATCAACACGGCGATCTTCAGCCGCTCAGGCGGATCGAACGGGGTCGGATTCGCGATCCCGGCGAACATGGTCCAGGTCGTCGCGTCCGCCGCGCAGGGCGACGGTGTGCTGCGGCGGCCATGGCTCGGTGCCAGCGTGCAGTCCGTCAACGCTGAGATCGCCGAGGCGATGGGGCTCGACCGGCCCCGAGGTGTGCTCGTCACCGGCGTCAAGCGCGGCGGTCCGGCAGATCGTGCAGGTCTCGAGGTCGGCGACCTGATCGTGGCGGTCGGAGATGCCGAGGTGATCGACCCGGACAGTTTCGGCTACCGGTTCGCCACAAAGCCGCTTGGCTCGACCACCGAATTCCGCATCCTGCGCGACGGCCGCGAGCAGACGCTCCATGTCACGCTCGAGGCGGCGCCGGAAACGGTGCCGCGTGACACCCGCACGATCGGCGGCTATTCGCCGTTCGCCGGGGCGACCGTGATGAACCTGTCGCCGGCGGTCGCGGAGGAACTCAGGGTGGAACTGCTCGAGGAGGGCGTGGTCGTCGCCGAGGTCGAGCCCGGCTCGCCGGCCAATCAGGTCGGTCTGCAGAGCGGCGACATCGTTGTCAGCGTCAACGGCGATGCGGTGGACTCCACCAGGGAGCTGGAGCGGATCGCTGCGAGCAATCCGGGCATCTGGCGCTTGGAGATCAAGCGGGGCGGGCGGATCATGAGGATCGCCCTGCGCGGGTAAGAGGACGGGGCGCCGACACGGGGCTCCAGGATCAGGATGTTGCGGCCGGAGGCCGTGTCTTATGAGTGATCTCTTCGCTGCCGCGGGGCTCGACAAAGCGGGGCCGCGTCCGCTCGCCGACCGGATGCGTCCGAAGCAACTGGAAGACGTTGTCGGCCAGGAGCACCTGCTCGGGCCGGAAGGCGTGCTCGCCCGGATGCTGAAGACGCGCACCCTCGGATCGCTGATCTTCTGGGGGCCTCCGGGCACCGGCAAGACCACGGTGGCCCGGTTGCTCGCCGATGCGACGGACCTTGCGTTCGAGCAGATCTCGGCGATCTTCTCCGGCGTTTCCGACCTGAAGAAAGTGTTCGAGGCCGCCCGGTCGCGGCGGCTTTCCGGCCGCGGCACGCTGCTGTTCGTCGACGAGATCCACCGCTTCAATCGGGCGCAGCAGGACAGTTTCCTGCCGGTGATGGAAGACGGCACCATCACCCTGGTCGGCGCCACCACCGAGAACCCCAGCTTCGAGCTCAATGCGGCCCTGCTGTCGCGTGCCCATGTCATGGTGTTCCACGCCCTTGGTCCGGAGGCGATCGACCGGCTGCTGGCGCGGGCGGAGGTGTTCGAGGGACGGCCGCTGCCGCTCGACGAGACGGCGCGGGCAACGCTGCTGCGCATGGCCGACGGTGACGGCCGGGCGGCGCTGACACTCGCTGAGGACGTGTGGCGTGCCGCGAACGAGGGCGAGGTGTTTGATGCCGAGCGGCTTCAGCAGATCGTTCAGCGCCGCGCCCCGATCTACGACAAGTCGCAGGACGGGCATTACAACCTGATCTCTGCCCTGCACAAGTCCGTACGCGGCTCCGATCCCGACGCTGCGCTCTACTGGATGTGCCGGATGCTCGACGGCGGCGAGGATCCGCTCTATCTCGCGCGCCGCCTGATCCGGATGGCGGTCGAGGACATCGGTCTCGCCGACCCGCAGGCGCTGGTGCAGGCCAATGCCGCGCGCGACGCCTATCAGATGCTGGGCTCGCCCGAGGGCGAACTGGCCCTCGCCCAGGCCGCGATCTATCTGGCAACGGCGCCCAAGTCGAATGCAGCCTATGTGGCATTCAAGGCGGCGACGCGGGTGGCGAAGGAGAACGGCTCGCTGCTGCCGCCCAAGCACATCCTCAACGCGCCGACCCGGCTGATGAAATCGGAAGGCTACGGCGCCGGCTATGCCTATGACCACGATGCACCCGATGCCTTCTCCGGCCAGGACTACTTCCCCGAGGCGATCGGTCGGCAGCAGTTCTACGATCCGCCGGACCGCGGCTTCGAGCGCGAGATCCGCAAGAGGCTCGACTATTGGGCGAAGCTGCGGGAGGAGC
Organism: uncultured Hyphomicrobiales bacterium; assembly: GCA_964462985.1. Lineage (GTDB taxonomy): Bacteria > Pseudomonadota > Alphaproteobacteria > Rhizobiales > Stappiaceae > CAYXAA01. Next base: position 5,937 of record CAYXAA010000060.1, read on the forward strand.
GGAGGCGGGAGGGGGGAGGATAACCGCTGCGCTCACGCCTACGGTGTTGAGCCGTCCTCGCCCGTCAACCGTTCCAGCACCCGGCGCAGCGCCACGGCGAGTTCGTCGCGCTGCTCGGGGGACATGGCCGACAGCTCCAGTCGCGACAGGTCCGTCAGCTGCTGCGGTGACAGCAGCAGGTCGGAGCGAGCGCGGTCCTTCGGCCCGATCACCTGGAATGCCGTAACGGGATGGGCGATGCCCTTGACCTCGAAGTCGCCCTTCTTGCGGCATTCGATCTCGTTGGCCACCTGGGCATAGGTTTCGTAGGAGATCAGGATCTGTCCCGGCTCGGCCAGCGTCTCCAGCCGCGCGGCGGTGTTCACGCCGCGGCCGATGATCGTGTAGTCGAGGCGGTCCTCGCTGCCGAAATTGCCGACGGTGCAAAAGTCGGTGTGGATGCCCATCCGGCACTGCAGCGGGCGGGCGATGCCGGCGTCGCGCCACATGTGCTGCAAGGCGATCAGGCGCTCCTGCATCGCGATGGCCATGCGTACGCAAGCCAGCGCGTCCTCGCGTACGCCCCGGGTCTCCGGGTCGCCGAAGAAGATCAGGATCGCATCCCCGACAAACTTGTCGATCGTGGCGCCGTATTCGAGCGCGATCTTCGACATCTCGGTGAGGTACTGGTTGAGGAGCTGCGTGAGCTCCTCCGATTCCAGGCGGTCGGCGGTTTCCGTAAAGTTGGCGATGTCGGAGAAGAACACCGTCAGCTTCTTGCGCGTGGCGGCGATCTTGACCTCCTGGCGGCCTTCGAAGATCGAGTTGTAGACCTGCGGCGACAGGTATTTGGCGAGCTGGCTCGAAAGCTGCTCGAGCTGTGTCGACTTGGCGTCGAGCTCCTGCTCGCGGCGCTTCAGCTCCGTCACGTCGCTGTAGACCGCAACGACACCCCCGTCATGGGTGCGCCGCTCGCTGACCCGGACCCAGCGACCGTTGGCATAGCGCTCCAGATGGGTCTCGCCCGGATTGCGATGCCGCTCCAGCCGTTCCGCCAGCCAGGCCTCCGGGTCGGAGCCGGCATCGAGGATGAAGCCGCTGTCGATCGCGGCGCGCATGATCGCCTCGAAGCTCTTCCCGGGTTCGACGAAAGAGGCGTCCCCGGCGAACAGGATTTCGCGGTAGCGGGCATTGGCAATCACCAGCCGGTCATCGGGACCGTAGAGGGAAAACCCTTCCGAGATGGCGTTGATCGCGTCGTCGAGCCGCTCCTGCGCATGCTGCAGCAGGGTGTTGTTCTCGGCGAGCATGTTCTCGACGGTCTCGCCGTGCTCGATCGTCGCCTCGTAGAGGAGCTTCAAATCCTCGAGCGTCGCCTGCAGCGCCTCGTGCTCCGCGCGCAGCCGCTGCAACTCCCGTGCGAGCGTCGGTGCATCGCGCGCCTCGTCGCGTTCACGTTCGCTGAAATTGTCGTAAAGTTCGTTTTTCATCATCGTGGCGCGGTTGGAGCGCTCGGGGCCAGCAAGAGATTAGGCCCTTTCGCGAGGCGCAGAAAGGCGCTGAGATCGGGTTTTGCGCAAAGAAGCCCGCAATTGTCCAGCGCCATTTCGCATTCGGCCAAGGCGGCGGGCGAAGCAGGCGGTGCTCTCGCAGTTTGGCAGCACAGCAACGGCCCTGGAGTTCAGCATGAAGGTCAGGCGAATCATTGCCAACATCGAGACGGCCGATACGGCGCCGGCCGAGCGGTTTTATCGCGACATTCTCGGGCTGGAGATCCTGATGGATCACGGCTGGATCGTCACCTACGGTTCGCAGGAAACCGCAAGGGTGCAGGTGAGTTTTGCCACCGAGGGCGGCTCCGGGACGCCGGTCCCGGCCCTTTCGGTCGAGGTGGATAACGTCGACACTGCGCTCGCGCGCGTACAAGCTGCAGGACTTGCGGTCGAGTACGGGCCGGCGGACGAGCCGTGGGGCGTGCGGCGCTTCTTTGTCCGCGATCCCTTCGGCAATCTCGTCAATATTCTCTCGCACAGCTAGATCCAGCCGACTCGCTTGCCTCGTCGTTCCGGCTGCGCGACGCTCGGCCTTCGATCGGAGCGTTGCCCATGAAGCAGATCGAACTGCGGCTCGCCTTGGTGCTCTACGGCGGTGTGTCGCTCGCCGTCTACATGCACGGCGTGACCCGGGAGTTGCTCAACCTCGTACGCGCATCGCGGCGCTGGGAAAGCGTCGCCGGCCGCGCGGCGGATGCGACCGGGGCCGCGGCGCGACGTCCGGAGCCGGGGACGGTCACGGCGGTCTATTTCGACCTTTTCGACAAGCTGGCCCCTGAACTCGACCTCAGGGTGGTGGTCGACGTCATCGCCGGTGCTTCCGCCGGCGGCATCAACGGGGTCATGCTCGGTCGTGCAATTGCCCACGACCTCAGCATGGACGGTCACCGCGACCTCTGGCTGGAAAACGCCGATGTCACCCGGCTTTCCAACGAGCCCGTCGGGCTGTCGCGTTATCTCAAGAGTTCGATTGCCCCGGTTCTCGACCGGCTCGCCGCTATGGGGCTGAGGGCGGAGACCTCGGATCCTGAAACCCGCGAGAAGCTGCGGCAGTTCGTCCAGGCGCGGTGGTTCACGCCGCCGTTCTCCGGCACCCGCTTCGTTGGTTGGATGCTCGACGCCTGCCGGGCGATGACGCCGGTGGACGACGTGTCGGATCCGGCCGACGCAACGCTGATCCCGCAGGGACAGAGGCTCGATCTCTTCGTCACGCTGACCGACTTCTACGGCCATCGCCGCCGCTTCGACCTCGATCAGGGCGGCCTCATCGAGGAAAGGGAGCATCGCCGCATCCTGCGTTTCCGCGCTCACCACCGGACCGCAGGCGAGGTGCAGTCGGAATTCGACGACGACCGTGTTCCCGACCTGGTGTTTGCGGCGCGAGCAACATCATCCTTCCCAGGCGCCTTCCCGCCCATGACCGTTGCGGAAATGGACACCGTGCTGGCCGATCGCGGCGAGATCTGGAGCGGACGCGACACCTTTCTTGCCGGGGCTCTTGGCCAGGATCCCGAGGGCGCGGTGCCGCGGGTCTTCGTGGACGGCAGTGTCGTCATGAACAAGCCTTTCCAGCCTGTGATCGAAACCATCGCGGATCGGGCGGCCGGACGCGAGGTGGTCCGTCGGCTGGTCTATGTCGATCCGCTCCCGGAGCGGCAGGCGCCGGCCGCGGCAACGGTGCCTGGATTCTTCCGGGTGATCTTCGCCTCGCTTGCCCATATTCCGCGCAACGAACCGATCGGAGATGCCCTCGACCATGTCGAGCAGCGCAACCGCGAGGCCCGGCATATCGCCGACGTGATTGCAGCGGCCGAGCCCGCGGTCGAGCGCGAGGTCGCCCGGATCCTACGGCTCAAGCCCGATCGACCCTTGACGCTGAAGCAGCTGACCCGCGCCCGGCTCGAGGCCAACGAGACCGCCCATGTCGCGGCCGGCTACGCCCATCTCGGCTATCAGCGCATGAAGTTGCGCGCCGTAACCGAGAGGGTCTCCAGCCTGCTTTCGAGCCTTGCGACCGGCGCTGGCGTCGCCGCCGCCCCCGCAGCCATCGGTGAAAAGCTGTCGTCCTGGATCGATGCGGCCTATCGCGCCGAGCCGGAGGCGACCACACCGGCGGCGGTGGTCAGCTATCTCAAGGGGCTTGACGTCGACTATCGCATCCGCCGGCTGCGCTTCGTCATTCGACGCCTCAACCGGCTCTATCGCCAGACCGCGCTCACCGGCACACGCAACTCGGCCGAGATGGATGAGGTCAAGACGACGCTCTACGAGCAGATCGACCACCTGAGCCGGCGCTGGACGCTGGAGTTCTACGGCTCCGAGACGGCCAAGACGGCGGCCGCGCTGGCCCGGGCGTCCGTTGGCGATTTCGAGGCCGTCGAGACCATGGTCGCGGCCCTGACGGCGCGCATGGGGCTCGACGATCTCGACAAGCTCCACGATGATGTCTTTGCGGTGATGACGCTGAACTACCTTGATCCCGAGATGCGGGTGGCGCTGACCAGCGCCTATGTCGGCTTCGCGTTCTATGATCTCATCACCTTGCCTGTCGTGGGGGGCGCCGACGTCTCGGAGGTCAACGAGATCAAGATCGACCGCATCAGTCCATCGGATCCGCATACGCTGCGGCCGGACGGTCTTGTCCTCAAAGGCACCAACCTCAGCGCCTTCGGCGCCTTCTTCAACCGGCGCTGGCGCGAACATGACTATCTTTGGGGTAGGCTCAACGCCGCCGACCGGCTGCTGACGATGGTGCTGGCCGCCGCCGAGCCCGAAAAGCGGCTCGACGAGGAGAGCGAAGCCGAGCTGCGCCGATCGCTGTTCGAGGCGATCCTGCGCGAAGAGCAGCCGCACCTGTCGGCCGACCCGACGCTGGTTCCGGATCTCCTGCGAGAGGTGGCGGGGCTGCAGAGCATTCAGCCTGCGGACGAGACGACCGCGGACCTGTGACCCACGGGCAGCTTTCCAGGCTTTCACGGTCATGTTAGGGAGGGAGCAACCAGAGGACAGGTTGATGATCAACGATCTTCTCGCTGCCTTCAGCGGATGGCAGGGTTTTGCCGCCCTGTGGGCCATCACGCTCGCGGTGCTGCTTGCGATCTATTTCGGTCTCGGCCTTGCGATCTCCGCTTACAGCCGCCGCCATCCCGAGCGCCGGATCCAGCAGCGCCCGTCGAGCGAAACCGCGCGCGATATCCGCCAGTCGGTGATCGCGCTCATCACGATCTCCGCCTATGTCGCCGGCGGCCTGTTCGCCCAGGCCCAGGGCTGGACCCTCGTCGCGCCCCTGCCGCTGAGTTGGTGGTCGGTGCCGTTGATGGTGCTGGTCAGTCTCGTGCTCTACGACACCTGGTTCTACTGGCTGCACCGGCTGATGCACACGCCGGCGCTGTTCCGGTTCCACGCTCTGCATCACCGGGCCATCACGCCGACGACCTGGAGCAACAACGCCGACTCGCTGGTCGGTGCCTTCGTCGAGCAGGGCTATTTCCTCGTTGTGCCGTTCTTCGTTCCGATCCCGCCGGAGATCCTGATCGTGCACAAGCTCTACGACCAAATCACCGGCATGTTCAGCCACTGCGGCCACGAATATTTCGCCTCGCCGTCGACGCGCCGGCCGTGGCCCTTCCTGTGCACGACGTTCCACGATCAGCACCATTCCAACTTCCGCTGCAACTACGGCAATACCTTCTCGTTCTGGGACCGGTGGATGGGAACGCTGCATCCGCGCTACGATGACCTCGTCCAGCGCATGGAGACGCCCGGCACGGCTGCAGGGCCGAGTGAGGCCGAACGATAGGGGAGCGGAGGCTGGTGGCGGTCGGGGCGGCGCCTTGATTGCCGTTCCGGCCGCCTCTGGCGCCGCCAAGCGGCAAAGGCCGTGCTTTTCCGGCATCAGCGGCACGGGACGGTGATCGCCCGCTCATTACCAACGGTCGGCCCCGGCCGAATGTGACGTCTTGACCGGCGCGAGCGATTGTAGGACGACGGGCGGCATCGTGGATACTGGCCGCCGACCGAGCGAAGAAGGAAGGCTAGGACCTTATGCTGACCGCCTGGATCGACACGCTGCTGGAGTTCCTGCCGTGGTACGCCGCCGTCTACGCGGCGAACGTCTTTCTGTACTTCGCCACCGGCTGGGTGCTGGTGAAGATCCAGAACCGGCATCCCGAGCGGCGGATCCAGCAGAACCGGCGCGGCGAAAAGCGGATGCGGCAGGAGATCCGCCAGAGCCTGCTGTCGCTCACCGTCACCGACTTCTGCCTCGCCATGGGCCTGTTCGCCCAATGGAAGGGCTGGACCTTCGTCGCACCGCTCGAAGTGTCGTGGTGGTCGGTGCCGCTGACCTTCGTCATCTCGATCGTCGCCTTCGATGCCTGGTTCTACTGGGCGCACCGCTTCATGCACACCAAGCTGATGTACCGGTTCCACGCCGAGCACCACCGCTCGGTCGCCCCCACGGTGTGGAGCACCTACAACGACAGCCTGGTCGACGCCTTCGTGATGCAGTCCTATTACTTGTGGGCCCTGTTCATCCTGCCGATCCCCGGCATCGTGCTCATCGCCCACCGGCTCTATGACCATTTCAACGGCACGATCGGCCATTCCGGCTTCGAGTTCTGGGCCTCGCCCTGGTCGCGGCTGCCGTCGCCGATGGTGTGCGTGACCTTCCACGACCAGCACCATTCGCGCTTCCGCTACAACTACGCCAACTTCTTCTCGTTTTGGGACCGGCTGTGCGGGACGATCGACCCGAAATACGACGAGACGGTCAAGGTATTCGAAACGCTCGGCCGCGAGCCGGAGCGCCAGCCGAACGCCGCCGAATGACTGCGGCCTAGGGGGCGGCAAAATAAGCAAAGACTTGCGGAACCGCCGCCTAGCTGTCACATGGGGCCACCTTCACGGCCAAAGCAGCGCGGCAGACGACCCGAACGCCATGAGCGGCATCGAACAGAAGACAGTGACGGCGGACGAGGGCGGCATGCGCCTCGACCGTTGGTTCAGGACCCACTACCCGCAGCTCGCCTTCGGCCACCTGCAAAAGCTGCTGCGCACCGGACAGGTGCGGGTCGACGGCAAGCGCGCCGATGCCGCAACGCGCGTCGAGGCCGGCCAGGCGATCCGGATTCCGCCGCTCAAGCTCGACGCGACGGTGAAGGCGGTCGATAAGCCCAATGCGAAGCCGCGGTCGCGCAAGCTCGACGCCGACGACCGCAAGGCGATCGAAGCGATGATCCTCTACGAGGACCGCGAGGTCATGGTGCTCAACAAGTCGGCCGGCCTCGCGGTGCAGGGCGGCTCCGGCCTGACGCGCCATCTCGACGGCATGCTGGAGGCCTATCGCGATGCCAGGGGTGACAAGCCGCGGCTCGTCCATCGCCTCGACCGCGAGACCTCCGGGATCCTGCTCCTCGCCAAGACCCGCAAGGCGGCCCAGGAGCTGTCGCAGTCCTTCCGCGCCCGCCGTACCCGCAAGATCTACTGGGCGCTGGTCGCCGGCGTGCCGAAGCCGCGCCAGGGCCGGATCTCGACCTATCTTGCCCGTGACGAGGGTCAGGAGAAGATGCGGGTCGCCCGTCACGGCGAGGACGACGCCCAGCACTCGATTTCGCTCTACGCCGTCGTCGATCAGGCCGGCCCGAAAGTGTCGTGGGTGAGCATGCGCCCGGTCACCGGCCGCACCCACCAGCTCCGTGCCCATGCCGCGCACATCGGCCATCCGATCGTCGGCGACCCGAAATATTTCAACGTCGAGAACTGGGAGGTCCCGGGCGGCATCCAGAACAAGCTGCATCTCCACGCAAGGCGCATCGTCATTCCGCACCCCTCGGGCCGTGGCGTGATCGACGTCTCCGCGCCGCTGCCACCGCACATGCAGCAGTCCTGGAACCTGCTCGGCTTCGATACCGCGCAATACGATCCCAACGAAGACGGCCCCGACGAATAGAGCACCACGGACGAACGCCCGATGTACCTCGTGATCTTCGACTGCGATGGCACGCTGATCGACAGCCAGGACACCATCGTCCACGGCATCGATGTCGGCTTTGCCGCGGTCGGTCTGGCACCGCCGGACCGGGCGACGGCGCTCTCGATCGTCGGCCTGTCGCTCGAGGTCGCCTTCGCGCGTCTGGTCGGGCCCGAACACCATGCGCTGGTGCCGCGCATGGCCGAGGCCTATCGGGCCGCCAAGGTCGAGCGCCGCCTTGCCGGTCTCGACCACGATCCGCTTTATCCCGGCGCCAGGGCCGTGCTCCAGGCGCTGTCGGCGCGCGACGACGTGCTGCTCGGCATCGCCACCGGTAAGGCGCTGCGCGGCGTGCGGCACATGGAGGAGGTGCACGGGCTCTCGGGCCTGTTTGCCACCATCCAGACCGCCGACACCGCGCCGTCGAAGCCGCATCCGCGCATGGTGCTGCAGGCGATGGCCGAGACCGGTGCCGAGCCGTCGCGCACGGTGATGATCGGCGACAGCAGTTATGACATGGAGATGGCCCGTGCCGCCGGCGTGTCCGCGCTCGGGGTGTCGTGGGGCTATCACGACGTGGCGACGCTGACGGGTGCGGGCGCCCATGCCGTGATTGATCGGTTCGACGCCCTAGATGGTGTCCTGAACCAGTTGCTGTCCTGGAACAGGGAGCCCGCGTGATGCGCGATCTGCTCGAATCCATCGAGACCGGCGGCCGCAGCACCGACCCGGTGCAGCGGGCCAAAGAACTCGCCCGCCGCGAGCTGCCCAAGCGCTTCTACAAGGATGTTGCCATCGCCGAGCGCGACGGCGGCTTTGCGATCCTGCTCGACGGCCGCCCGATCCGCACGCCCGGTCGCCGACTGCTGTTGTTGCCGACGCAGCCGCTCGCCGATCGCGCCGCCACGGAGTGGAGCGGGCAGCACAAGGTGATCGATCCCGGCTCGATGCCGCTGACCCGCATCGCCAACACAGCGATCGACGGCGTTTCCGAGCACCAGGCCGAGGTCGCCGACGGTATCGCCGCCTATGCCGGCAACGACCTCCTGTGCTACCGCGCGGATGCCCCGGAAGGGCTGGTGGCGCGGCAGACGGAAAAGTGGGACCCGCTGCTTGCGTGGGCCGAGACCACGTTCGGCGGCCGCTTCCACCTTGCCGCGGGAGTCATGCCGGTGACCCAGGACGCGGCGGTGCTTGCCGCGGTGCGCCGGGCGCTTGATGCCTATTCGCCGCTCGAGCTCGCCGCCCTTCACACCGTGACGACGCTGACCGGCTCCGCGGTCCTGGCGCTCGCTCTCGCCGCGGGGATGGCTTCGGCCGAAGCGGTCTGGAGCGCCGCCCATGTCGATGAGGACTGGAACATCGAGCAATGGGGCGAGGACGCAGAGGCGGCCGCCCGGCGCCGGTTCCGCAAGGCGGAATTTGACGCCGCGGTGTTGGTGTTGGCCGGGTAGCGGCGGTCACACGATGGGCATCGGCCTGGCGAATTACATCTGATCCTTATGATGAAGCCCCCGTCGCGAGCTCCCCGCTCCGCCGCCCGCCTGCCGCGGAGATGGGGGGCCCGTCGTCGGCCGCTTTCCCCTGGCCGTCATCCCCGCCGCCCATCCCCCCGAGTCATCCTGGACCGCGTGCCGCG
>CAYXAA010000061.1:0-14884 GCA_964462985.1 uncultured Hyphomicrobiales bacterium
GCGCAAGGGCGATGCCGCTTCGCGGCACGCGGTGGAGGAGGACGGGGGAGGAGGGCGCAAGGGCGATGCCGTGGCGGCGCGCGGGGGCGGGGTGATTCGGCGGGGCGGCAGGGCGGCGAAGGCCGGCGGCGGGCTGCAAAAATGCCTCGACAAAACCGGCGAGGCGGTTGCAACGCGCGATTGCAAAGCGATTTCATCCTTTTGCAGCGCCGGCCCCGGCCGCCGCGGCCGGCAGAACCGCACCTTGTGCGGCCGCAGCAAGGGGCATTTCTGCAACAATTCCGGGCCGGACGCCGATTGGTTCGAGATCAGTTCGACTACGTGTTGACATCGTTTCGGAATTGCCGCTAAAGCTTGTCGGCGCTTGCAAGGGGCGCATTCCGGCTTTTTTGAAAACCCAACGGATTTTGGGGGACTATCTCATGGCAAATTTCGATCTTAGCCTGGACGATGCCGTCACGGCTACTCTTACGACCGGCGACGACACGCTGGACGTGGCGCTGGACACTGTCGGCGGCGCTGCAGAGAGCAACTCAGTGGATGGTAACGGCGGGACCAACGTCGCGGTTGTCGATGGGGTGTTGGATGGCGACTCTGTGAACGGCTCGTTCCTGGAAGTTGACGCCGACGGGGACCTCGTTTTTACGCAGTATGATGGCACTGCCGTCGACTCGCTCGAACTCATCGACTTTTCTTCCATTACCTTCGATAACGGCACGTTGAGTGCCGCTCCGACTGCCACGGAATACCTGCAGTTGGATGCGCTTGAGGAAGATTACTCTGCTGGCATGACCATCGGTGGTGCCGACACCGTGCTCGCTTGGGACGGCGAGACCTTGGCCGAGGAGACCGACTGGGCGATCACCGCCGTCAACGGCGCCGCGGTCGGCGCGGGGCAGAGCGTGGAATTGGCCGGCGTCGGTACGATCACGGTGAATGGCACTGCAACCGCTGTTAATTTTACCGCATTCGCGCCCTATCTGGCCTCCCTTGGCCTCGGCGAGACTGCGTCGCAGTCCATCACGCTCACCTTCACCGACGCCGACGACAACACCTTCACCGAGACCTTCACGGTCAACTTCACCGGCGCGGACAACTCCGGCGACAACCTGTTCGTCGGCGGCGAGGGTACGCAGAATGTCGCCCTCGGCCTTGGCAACGACACGATGTGGGCCGGCGCCGATGATGACGGTGACGACTCCATCGTCGGCGGAGATGGCAACGACGTCATCGCCGGCGGCGCGGGTAACGATACCCTCGTTGGTGACGGTACTGACGATGGCGGTACGGATGACTTCGGCAATTCGTGGGGTGGCCTGGGCGAGGACGGTATCGTGTTCTCCGGTGCCGACACGATCTACGGTGGTGCGGGCGATGACGCGATTTACGCCGGCGGTCTAGAGGGCGGATTGGCAAACACCGAGGAGACCGTTGGCAACGAAGTCTGGGCCGGCGCGGGCGATGACACCGTTCATGGCGCCGACGGCGCGGACACGCTCGGCGGCGGTGACGGCGACGATGTGCTCTATGGCTACGGTGGCAATGACGTCATCTACACCGGCAATGGCAGCGGTCTCGACTTTGCCGACGGCGGTAATGGCAATGACACCATCTATGGTGGGTCGTTCGGCGATGACGACGCAGATATCATCAACGGCGGTAACGGCAATGACGAGATCTACGGTGGCACCGGTGACGACGTCCTCAATGGCGAGGCCGGTGCCGATACGCTCTATGGCGGCGCCGGCGACGATACGCTGATTGGTGGTACCGGAGCCGACGTGTTCTACTTCGGTCTTGGCAGCGGTGATGATACGGTGGTGGACTTCGAGCTCGCCGCCGACCGACTGGATGTGTCGACCTACTTCTCGTCCTTCGCTGAAGTGCAGGCGGCCATGGCTGAGGTCACTCAGGGAGGTAGCACCTGGACTGAGATCCAGCTTTCGGATGACGCTACCATTACCTTGGCTAATATCAACATGGCCGATCTGACGGCGGGCGACTTCATCTTCTGATCTGCCGCAGATCCGAACAGGATCCGGAAAGGGGGGCCTCGGCCCCCCTTTTTTCTTCAGCGCCGCGCCTGAGGTCTCGACCGCACCGGGGCGAGCCGGCTACAGTTTTCCCGTAATAGGAGTGTGCTTCGACCACCAACGGGCTTTCGGGGGGACCTTGTCATGGCGCGGTTCGACATCAACCTGGACGACGACATCACGCGACTTCTGACGGTGGGGGACGATACGCTGCACGTTGCGCTCGGCAGCGCCGCCACCGCCGAGACCAATCACGTCGGGGGCAATGGCGGCACAGACATCGCGGTCGTCGACGGCATCACGCTGGACCTTGCCGCTCATGACCTGTCGGGCAGCAACGGCGAGATCACCTTCACCGATGCCCCGTCGGGGGACGCGCTGGTCCTGACCGATTTTTCCTCGATCTCCTTCGCCAACGGCAGCCTGAGCGCGGCTCCGGCGGCGGCGGAGTACCTGCAGAGCGGCAGCGTCGAGCACAGCTTTGCGGGCGGGCCGCTGACGATCGGGGACAGCAGCACCGTCTTGCGCTGGGATGGCACGGCGCTCGATCACGATAGCGGTCTCTGGATGGTTGCCGCGGTGAACGGCACGGCCGTGTCCGGCGGGGATGTGGTGACGCTGACCGGTGTCGGCGCAATCACGGTCTCTTCCACGAGCACCACGCTGGCTCCGTTTGCCGGCTTCGTGTCCGCGATCCCGCTTGGGCAGACCGTGTCGGAATCCTTCACCATCACCTTCTCGGACGGCACCAGCGCGTTCACCGAGACCTTCACGGTCCACTTCGCCGGCTCGGACAACAGCGGCGCCAACCTGGTGATCGGCGGCGCCGGGTCTCAGGCGATCGATCTTGGCCCTGGCAACGACACGCTGTGGGCCGGCCCCGACGACGACGGCGGCGACACCGTCGCCGGCGGCGATGGCAATGACATCATCGGCGGGCGCGCCGAGGGCGACTTTCTCATCGGCGACGGTGTGAACGGGTTCTTTGCGGACGATACGGTGGAGCTGCCGGATGGAACGGTGGCGTCCGGCGCCGACACGCTCTACGGCGGCGAGGGGGACGACATCCTGCTCGGCGGCGGCTGGGACGACACCGCCGTGTTCAAGGACGGCACCTTCCAGGATGGCGAAGAGGTCATCGACGAAACCGCCGGCAACGAGATCTGGGCCGGCGCCGGTGATGACTGGATCCACGGGGCCAACGGCGCCGACACGCTCGGCGGCGGCGACGGCAACGACGACATCACTGGCCACGGCGGCGATGACGTTATCTACACCGGCAATGGCTCCGGCAATGATGCTGCAAGTGGCAACCCGGCTGACTGGGGCGATGTGGCCAGCGGCGGCGATGGCAACGACACCATCTACGGCGGCGCCTTCGGCGACGAGGACAGGGACCGTCTTTTCGGCGAAGGCGGCAATGACGAGATCTATGGCGGCGGCGGCGACGATTTTATCGATGGCGGCACGGGGGCCGACACGCTGTACGGCGGCGCCGGGAACGACACGCTGACCGGCGGAACCGGGGCGGATGTATTTTCCTTCGGCACTGGCAGCGGTGAGGATCTGGTAACGGACTTCAGCCTCAGCACCGACCGGCTGGATGTCTCGGCCCACTTCTCGTCCTTTGCCGAGGTTCAGCTGGCCATGAGCGAGGTACAAAGTGGCGGCACGACGTATACGGAGATCATCCTGTCCGATGACGACAAGATCGTGCTTCGGAACATCAACATGGCCGACCTGACGGCCGACGACTTCATCTTCTGATCGGCCGCACAGCCGAACAGGTTCGAAAGGGGAGCGCTGCGCCCTCTTTCCTTCAACGGGTTTAAGCGGAGTATTCGACCATGCCGGACCCAGCCGACTTCATTTCCCCGCCGAAACCGGCGCGGCCGCGGGTCGCCGTCTCGAAGGACGGCCGCATCGGCCTTGCCGGGTCCGGTGCGGCCGAGGCGTTCGACGCCCAGATCCGCCGCGAGGCGCAGAAGCAGTTTCCCGGCCCGAACTACCTTTCCTGGCTGCGCGGCTTCCATGCCCGGCTCGCGCCGAAGACCTATCTGGAGATCGGCGTTGCCTCCGGCGGCTCGCTCGCCTATGCCGGGCCGGAGACCAACGCGGTCGGCATCGACCCGGCCTTTTCCATCAGCCACACGCTGGCGGCCCCGACCCGGCTGTTCCGCGAGACCAGCGACGCCTTCTTTGCCGCCCGCGACCCGGTGGCGCTGCTTGGCGGCCGGCTCGATCTTGCCTTCGTCGACGGCCTTCACACCTTCGACCAGACCTTCCGCGACATCGTCAATGTCGCAAGATCGTGCCATGACGGCAGCGTGGTGCTGGTCCATGACGTTGCCCCGCTGCACGAGGCCGTCGCCCGCCGCGATCGGGTGACCCGGTTCTGGACCGGCGATGTCTGGAAGGTCGGCCTGATGCTGCGCGGGCTGCTGCCCGGCGTCGGCATCTGGACGATCCCGACCTATCCCTCCGGCCTGATGGTGCTGAAGGGCCTGGCCGGCCAGACGGTCGACGCGGCGGCGCTTGCCGCGCTGCAGGGCGAGGTGATGGAAAAGCCGTTCCCCGCCTCCGGCGCCGAGCTTGCCGAGATCATCGGCCTGCGCCCGGCGACGATGGAGCAGGTGCTGGAGTGGCTCGGCCGCTGAGGCCGGGCGCGCTGCGGGCGGGCGGCCGCGGCGCCGTGCGGGTCGGTGTTGCCTCGTAGGCAATTCCTGTCCCGTTTTTGCGCCGATGGTGCTAAAAGGGCGGTCGGCGGCGGCCGGCGGCCGCAGCGGGCGGGGGATTGCCCTTTGGACGCAACAACCGGGTAACGGCAACCGGGCAACGGCAACCGGGCAACGGCGCTCAGCCGCGGCTGCCAGGGATGATGGCCTGCCGGTGTGACCGGCCAACGGCCGTGGCTTGACGGAAGACGGATTGATGACGCTGCAGCAACGATATCGCGCCGAGAAATGGGCCGTCCGCCGGGCGATGACCGCAGTGGCGCTGATTTCCGTGGTGGCGAGCCTCTGCCTCCTGGCGGTGCCGCTCTACCTGTTCCAGATCTACGGCCGCGTCATCACCTCGAGCAGCATGGAGACCCTGGTTGCGATCACCGCGATCGTCACCCTGGTGCTGTTGACCTTCGGCGTGCTCGACACCATCCGCCAGAACCTGCTTGCCCGGATCGCGGTGCGGTTCGAGGCCCGGGTTTCCGGCCTGCTGCTGGCGGCCGAGCTTGCCCGGGCAAGCGGCGGCTCGCCCCACACCCTGCAGCGCCTTGCCAACATCCGGCAGGTGATCGCCTCGAACGTGTTTCCCAGCCTGTTCGACCTGCCGGTGATGGTGATCTTCGTCCTGATCGTGTTTGCGATCCACGCCGTGCTCGGCGCCATCGTCGTTGCCGGCATCGTGATCCTCGTCGTCCTGACCGTGCTTGGCGAGGTCGCCACCGCGTCCGGCCTCAAGGACACCGAGGACGCCGCGCGCGAGGCGCAGCGCAAGCTCGACAGCCAGTTCCGCCAGCACGAGCTGGTCCGCGCGCTCGGGCTCTACCGCGAGAGCGTCGCCGACTGGGGCGAGGCGCAGAGCCGGCACCTGACGGGCCTTCTGAAGCTGCTCGGCCGCGGCAATGCGTTTTCCTCCGCCTCCAAGACCGCGCGCCAGCTGGTGCAGATCGCGCTGATCGGCGGCGGCGCGGCGCTGGTGTTGTGGGACAACCTGACGCCGGACATCATCTTCGCCACCTCGGTGGTCGGCTCGCGGGCGCTGGCGCCGATCGAGGCGCTGATCGGCGGCTGGCGCCAGCTGAAGCGCGCCCGGCTGTCGCTGCGCCAGCTCGACGAGCGCTTCGAGGCGCTGGCGCTGCCCGACGGCCAGACGCCGCTGCCGCGGCCCAGCGGCCGGCTGATGGCCGACCGGGTCATCTTCGTGCCCGGCCCCGGCGCCAAGCCGATCCTCAAGGGCGTGACCGGCGGCATCGAGGCCGGCAGCATCATTGCCGTGGTCGGCCCGAGCGGTGCCGGCAAGTCGACGCTGGCGCGCATCCTGATCGGATATCTGGAGCCGACCAGCGGCCAGGTGCTGCTCGACGGCCAGGACCTTCGCGCCTGGGACCCGGTGGCGCGCGGCATGCACATGGGCTACCTGCCGCAGCAGGTCAGCTTCTTCGAGGGCACCGTGCGCGACAACATCGCCCGGATGCGCCGCGACGATCCGCCCGAGCGCGCGATCGAGGCGGCCCAGTTCGTCGGCATCCACAACATGATCATGGGCTTTCCCAACGGCTACGACACGCTGATCGCCGAGGGCGGCTTCCAGCCCTCCGGCGGCCAGAAGCAGCTGCTCGGCCTCGCCCGTGCCTTCTACGGCGGCCCGGCCTTCGTCGTGCTCGACGAGCCGAACGCCAGCCTCGACAGCGAGGGCGAGCAGATCCTGTTCCGCACGCTGAACGCCGCGCGCCAGCACCGCATCTCCACCGTGGTCGTCACCCAGCGCCCGTCGCTGCTGGCCCATGTCGACAAGGTGCTGGTGCTGAAGAACGGCGTCGTCGATGCCTATGGCCCGCCGGCCGAGGTGATGAAGGGAAACGTGGTCCGCGCCGTGCCGAGCAAGGCCTCGTGAGGCGCGCCCGACCAACCGACGAGTGACGATCGATGTCCGACGAAAAACAGCAGCAGACCAGCACCGCCTTGGTCCCGGCGCTGCCGCCGGCGCCGCCGGAGAGCTTTCAGCTGACCGCGCTGCAGAGCTGGAGCGACAAGGTCAAGACCAGCGGCCGCGGGCTGCTTGTCACCGCCGCCGTGGTGCTCGGCCTCGTGTTCGGCCTCGGCGGCTACTGGTCGGCGACCGCCAAGATCGGCGGTGCGGTGATCGTCGGCGGCCGGGTCATCGCCGAGGGCCGGAACTGGGTGGTGCAGCACCTGGAGGGCGGCATCCTGAAGAGCCTGGCCGTCCGCGAGGGCGACCGGGTCGAGGCCGGCGCGCTGCTGGCCGAGCTCGACGTCACCGCGGTGCGCTCGCAGCTCGAGGCCGCCTGGATCGACCGAGCGATCTACTCGATCGTGCTGGAGCGCTGGCGCGCCGAACGCGATGACCTGGAGCGCTTCGAGGTCGCCGAGGAGCGGCTGGAGCCGGTCGCCGACGATCCGCGGGTCCAGGAGGCGCTGGAAAGCCAGCGCGACGAATTCCTGGCCGCGCGCAAGACCCGGCTGCAGCAGATCTCCGTGCTGGAGGCGCGCATTGCCAACGAGCGCGAGGACCTCGGCTACCTGCAGGATCTTCTGGTCTCGTTCGACACCCAGAGCGAGCTGCTGCGCAAGGAGTTCACCGACCTGTCGGCCCTGCTCGAGAAGGGGCTGACCTCGCGCCCGCGCGTGTTCGCCCTGCAGCGCGAGCTGGCCAAGATGGATGCACAGCGCTCCAATGCGCTCGCCGCGGTGCAGAAGTCGCGCCACAACATCCAGTCCTACGAGGACCAGAAGCAGCAGATCCTGTCCGAGCACGCCGAGCAGACCAGCCAGAGCATCACCGACGCCCAGCAGAAGCTGAAGGACGTGCAGGACGTGATCGTCCGCCTGCAGGACCGCCTGACGCGCGGGCGCATCCTGGCGCCGGTGGCCGGCACCGTGTTCCGCGTGCCGGTGAAGTCGATCGGCGCCGTGATCAAGCCGGGCGACACCATCGTCGAGATCCTGCCCGAAGGCGTGGCGCTGCAGTTCGAGGTCCCGGTCGAGCCGAAGGACATCGCGCAGATCTTCCCCGGCCAGAGCGTCGACATCGTGTTCCCCAGCGACCAGGCCGACGTCATTCCGCCGCTGCGTGGGGAGGTGAGCTACATTTCGGCCGACGCGATCCTCGACCAGACCTCGGGCCGCTCCTATTACACCGTGTGGGTGAACATGGTCGGCGACGACGGCGGACGCACGATTCTGCCGGGCAATGTCGCCGAGGTGTTCTTCCGCACCGAGCCGAAGACCTTTCTCGAATACGTGATGGATCCGATCACGCGCTTCGCCGCCAAGTCATTCAACGGCTGACGTGCCGCCGCGTTGTTGACAGGATGGTGCTCTGAGCCGGCGATTCGGCCGGGACGCCGCCGGGCCGGGCGACCGGCGCGGGATTGTCACATTCGGCAGCTAGACCCTGGCCGGATCACGATTGAGGGCGACGACTGTGACGACGGACACATCTGTCATCATCCGGGTCGGAGATGCCGGCGTCGAGCGGCAATGGCGGCAGCATGCCGAGGCGGCCGGCTTCGATCTCCATGTCAGCCGCTATGCCGCCTACGATGACGGCGGACCGGACCCGGACGCACCGCCGCCGCATTATTTCAAGGGCGGCAAATGGTCCGGCCTGTTCGACTATTTCAGGACCCGCCCGGAGCTTCTGGAGAGAAGCCGGTACTTCTGGTTTCCCGACGACGACATTGAGACGAGCGGCGACACCATCCGGCGGTTCCTGGCGGTCGTCCGGGAAAAGGACTTGAAGCTGGCGCAGCCGGCCCTGACGCCGGACAGCTACTATGCCCACCGGATTACGCTGCACAATCCGAACTTCACGATCAGGCGGACCAATTTCGTCGAACTGATGATGCCGATCATGCATCGCGACGTGCTGGTCCAGGTCCTGCCCATTTTCGAAGGCCGTCACGCCGCGCTCGGTCTCGACCTGTTCTGGCACCAATTGACGCCGGATCCGCAGCGGAACGTGGCGATCATCGATGCGACGCCGATGCGCCACGCCCGCCCGCGTCGGAAGCATCTCAACGGCAACCTGTCGAGCATGGCCATCGACATGCTCCAGGAGCGGCAGCGCACGATGGAGGAACTGTCGATCCGGGCATCAACACCCGGCGTCCATTCGGCCGAGACGGTGGGCGGAGCGACCTTGAACAAAGGACCGCTGTTGACGCTTGCCCTTGTTCACGGGCTGCTGTGCGCCGCAAGACGGATGACGCGGCAGCCCCTCGGGCTATCCGGCTGCTACAAATACCTCAAGGACCAGCTGAAAGCCGGACAGCCGCCGATCGCCTTCGACAGCACGGCGTTGCAGGCGATCCAGCGGCGTTCGGCACTGTCGGCCCGCAGTGAGATGCACCCCATCCCAGAACCGGACATGCGCTCCGCCTGATGGAAAGGGCCGCGATTGTCACCGGAATCCGCCTTGCTCCGTCATCCCTCATGACCCGTCGTGAGCCCTGCACCGCGCAATGTGCTCGCGATCTTACTCCGACATGCCCACGAGCTCGAGCTGTCACCTGCTGACCAAGGCGGATTGCGGCGCTGACACGTCCCCCGATCTGCGATAAAAGCCCGGCACACTGACGCGAGGAAACCCGACGTATGAAGTTGCTTTTTCTGTTCCTTGCTCACAACGAACCGGATCATCTGGCAAGACTTGCAGATACACTGGCGACGGCCGCGAGCGATGGACATTCAATCATTCATTTTGACGCAAATGCCAAGAATTCGGACTTCGAGAAACTGAGTAGCGCCGTCGAGAAACGGCCACATATCAGTCTGACCAAAGTGCGTGCGCGCTGCCGGTGGGGCGACTTCAGCCTTGTCGCCGGCACGTTGAATGCGCTGCGCCAGGCGCGTGAGGAACGGCGCGACTACGACTATGTGATCCTGCTGAGCGGCGCCTGCCTGCCGATCCGGCCGGTCCGTCAGTTGGAGCGCTTTTTGGCCGACAACAACGGGATGGAATTCATAGAGATCCGGGACGAGTCCTGGATCCTCAACGGGCTGAGATCGGAACGGTATCGGCTCTATTTTCCGCTGCCGCCGATGCAGTATCCACGCATGGAGCGGATCCTCATCGAACTTCAGCGCCTGCTCGGTGTGCAGCGCAAACTCCCGGACGACCTGGTGGCTCGGTTCGGATCACAGTGGTGGGCTCTCACCTGGCGCACATGTGAGCGCCTGCTCGACTACCTGGAAAGCAATCCGCAGGTCGAGACGTCTTTCCGAAGAACATGGATTCCGGACGAGATGTTCTTCCAGACTCTGGTCAACAGACTCGTGGAGGACAAGTCGAAGATCGCGGATTTCAACCTGACTTATTTCCAGTTCAACGACCGCGGGAAGCCCATCGTTTTTTACGATGACCACGGAGATTATCCGTTCCGGTTGAAGAAGTTCTTCATCCGCAAGGTATCTTCCGAGGCGGTAAAGTTGCGCGACAAATGCCTGGACCTGGCGGCTGCCGAAGATAATGGCGAAGAATTGCAAGATGTCGGAAGGACGAATGATGACTACGAAGTGAAGGTCCGGGCGCAGAGCTTTTTCCCGATGCCGGGACAGCTGTATTACCGGGATCAGTTCGCCGACATGACGGATACGATCCTGCCGACCGTCAACGGGCACTACATTCTGGTCTGCGGTCCCCGTTCCTACGGAACGGCGATCCTGGAAGGGTTGCACGATCCGCAGCTGACGCCACTCGGCTTCGCGTTCAAGCCGTCGGAGGTGGATTTCGGACCGGGCCGCGATCATGTCCAGGGGCTGCGCCGGACGGATGCGGCGATCAGGGACGCGCATCCGGTTCTTTATCTGGCGCGGTTGCGGCAGCGGGTTGCGGGCGTTCCCGTGCTCGCCTGGTCACCAGGTGACGAGCGGCGTGTGGTGGAAGCCGCCGCGCTGGATCCGAATGCCCTGATCGTTTCCGTGATGCCCCTGACGACCGACAGGTCGCAGGCGGTCCTGGCAATGCTGCAGGACCTTCCGGCGGACGTCACCGGAGTTCCTGCGGTGCCGGGCATCTCCCGCGAGCGAGCGCAGATCGCGCGTCTTGAACTGATGCAGAACGGGGCGTTTCCGGAGGTCCTGTTCGACTGGGCGGAAAAGCCGCTCCCCCGGCACATGCTTCATGTTCCGTATCCAATGCCCGGTGAGGACCATCTCTGGCCGCATTGCAGGGAGTTGCAGCAGGAAAGCGGCCGCCTGTGCCATTTCCGATACCGTCCCTGGTTCTCGCATTTGACCGATGTGCTGTCCGGCGTCGTCCGAAATCAGGAACCTGCGGATCCCAGGATTGAGAACGTCCATGGCTAACACGAACCTGCTGAAGGAGATCGCCAATTTCGCGCAATACCGTGCGCTGCGCTTCTGGGACTGGAGGGCCGGCTGGCAGTTGCGCCGGATTCAAGACAACACGCGGAGGATCACAAAGGGCTCCATTCTCCTGTTTGCCTGCTTGCGCAACGAGCGGTTCCGGATGCCGGCTTTCGTGGAATACTATCGCCGGCTCGGGGTGACGGACTTCCTGTTCGTCGACAACGGATCGACCGACGGATTTCGTGATTGGGCACGGGAGCAGCCTGACGTGTCGGTGTGGTACACGGAGGCAAGCTACCGGAAGTCGCGGTTCGGAATGCTGTGGCTCAACGACCTGCTATGTCGCTACGGCAGCGGCCATTGGTGCGTTGTCGTCGATCCGGACGAGTTTCTGGTCTATCCCTTCATGGAAACACGGAGCCTGCGGGCCCTGACCCAATTCCTCGGCGAGGAAGGCAGGCCCTGCATGCACGCCGTCATGCTGGATGCCTACAGCAATCGCCCGCTTTCTGAGACGATTCTTGAGGAGGGGACTGATCCCTTCACAGTCTGTCCCTACATCGACCGTGACGGCTATCTTCAAGGCGAAGGCTGGGGCAGAGGGGTTTGGATTCGCGGTGGCCCCAGGCTCCGTGTCCATTTCCGCGACAACCCGCGGCTTGCGCCGGCACTCAATAAGATCCCGCTGGTATACTGGAAGCGTCACTACCACTACCGCATGTCGATGCACGACGCGTGGCCATGGCTGCTCAATCGCGCGCACAAGACTGGCGAGATCTCGGTAACCGGGGCGATCTTTCACTTCAAGCTGGTGGCGTCCCTGAGTGACAAGGCCGAGGAGGAGCGCCGGCGGGGCGAGCATTTTGCCGGCGGACGCGAATACGAGCGCTATCGGGCAGAACGTCATGCGGAGTTCTTCGAGGAAGGGATCAGTGTCCGCTACGAGGGGTCCCGGCAACTGCACGATCTCGGTCTGATGACGCCGGGACGATGGTTCTAAGTGGATGCCGACTGTTGTTCACGGTCATTCGTTTGATTGCGGCCGATTGCCTGCTGCCTCGTGCGGCTGTTCTCGTTCGATACGCGAAACGCTGGTTCCGGTTTGGTCGCTACTGTCTTCGTCCTGTTATGAGGTAGTGCCGTCATCCCATTGTCTTCAGGGCGGGCACGCATTTTCTGGAAAGAGCAATGACCGAAATAATCGAACATCATGGAATTGAGCTTCGCATCGATAATCGCATTATGTCTGAGAAGATGATCAGTGTTCTCAGAGCCAAAACCTATGAACGCGCCGAAGCGAAACAGATCAACAGAATCATACAAGACGGTGAGGTGGTTCTCGAGATCGGTGCTGGCATTGGATTCATTTCTGCTCTCGTGGCCAAGCATCCCATGGTTGAGCGGATCGTCTCGTACGAAGCAAACCCTCTGCTCATTGACGTCATTTCGGAAACCTTGAAGCGCAATGCCGAAGCGGTGCTGCCGAAATGGGAGGTGCGCAACGCCGTTCTGAAGAATGGAAGCGTTCGGGGCGAAGTTGACTTTTATGTTCACCGGGATTTCTGGGCTTCTTCGCTAACTCCCATCGCGAACCCGGCTCGAATCGAGAAAGTCCCGGTCGAAAGTTTCAATTCCCTGGTCCGAGAGCTGCGCCCGACTTTGATCATTTGCGATATTGAAGGCGGTGAATTGGAGTTATTCAGAAATTCTGATTTAACCGACGTAAGAAAGGTTTATGTAGAAACGCACCAAAAGAAGATTGGCAGACGTGGAATGAAGGAATTGTTCGAAATTTTTCACGCCAGGGGCTTCCATTATGACCAGCATCATTCCGAAGGATCTGTTGTGCTCTTCTCACACGTCGACCGCGACGGAAAGAGATAGCAGCAAGTTTGCGAAGTTCCATTTCGCCGGAAGATGAGAAGAGTCTGGTTCAAATTTCCTCTTGCCAGAGGCAAGAATATCGTACATGAACTCTACCTAGGATTGCAAAGCGGTCGATGATCTTGGCTCGTCGGCGTCCGCATCCTCATGACACGCGGCTTCAGCCCTGGATCGTGATCGTGCGCCTTCAGCGTCGTGATGATGCCAGGGTCCGGCCGGCCGTTGCGCTCATGGGCATGGACAGGAACATCTGCATGCAGGACGCCCGACACTCCGGCCGGATTCTCGCCAACCGCTTGGAGAAGTAGCGACGAGGGGCTGTGCGCCTCAAGATGCAGGGGCTGACCCATGGGTGTTCTTCCCACAATGACACCGTATGATCCGGCAGGCCAGATGGCAGCCGGGCCGGGCCATGATCAGATGGTCGGAGCATCCGCCGCCACCCTCGCGGTACTCGTGGAGACCACGGACGCGCCTAGAAGCGCCGACACGCCTTACACGATGAGCGTCGGCGATACGTTCATCGGCACCGTGGAGGTCGACAACGATCGCGACTGGATCGCCATCACGCTGGAGGCCGGGGTCACGTACAGCATTTCCCTTGCCGCGAGCGGTGACGATCCGCTGAACGATCCCTGGCTGCTCCTGCGCGACGAGTCGGGCGAGCTCCTTGAGCTCGATGACGACAGCGGGCCCGGCTCCGATGCGCTACTGACGTTTACGCCCTGGTCGACCGGCACCTACTATATCGAGGCCGGACCATACAAAACGGAAGGTGACACCGGCGGCTATACCCTCTCGGTTTCTGAGAATCTGGGCCTCCCGACGTTCACCTATGACGAGATCGCCGACCAGCTTACGGACGGTTACTGGAACTGGAGCGGCGGCCGTTCAGCCCGTTCATTCGACGTCGGCCCGGGCGGCACCATTACCGTCAACATCACCGCCCTGACGGCCGAAGGTCAGTTCCTGGCGCAACAGGCTCTTGCCGCCTGGACGAATGTCACCGGCATCAACTTTGCCTTCGTGTCGAGCGGAGGCCAGATCATCTTCGACGACAACCAGAGCGGTGCGTTTTCCACCTCCGAGGTCATCGGCAACACGATCCAGTCGTCGAACGTCAACGTTTCCACCGGGTGGCTTGAAGCATACGGGGCCACGATCGACAGCGACTCGTTCCAGGCCTACATCCACGAGATCGGCCATGCCCTAGGCCTTGGTCACGCCGGAAACTATGACTTTGATCCCAGATATAATCTTCATGCTCACTACGCCAACGATTCCTGGCAAGCGACAGTCATGTCGTACTTCGATCAGACTAAAAATACCTCTATCGACGCCAGTTTTGCTCATGTAATCACGCCGATGATCGCGGACATCATCGCGATCCAGAATCTCTACGGTACACCGACCAACATCCGCACCGGCAACACGACCTACGGCAACAATTCCAACGCCGGCGGCTACCTGGACGAGATGCTCAGCTTCACCGAGCCCGTCACGCTGACGATCTATGACAATGGCGGTATCGATACGCTGGACTTCAGCAATCAGACGGTTGACCAGCGGATCAACCTTGGCGAGGAGCAGATCTCCGACGTGGCTGGCTTGATCGGCAATCTCTCCATAGCGCGGGGAACGGTGATCGAGAATGCGATCGGTGGGGCCGGCGATGACACGATCATCGGCAACGAGGCTGCCAATACGCTCGAAGGCCGTGACGGCACCGACCACCTGATCGGCGGCGACGGCGATGACGTGCTCGTAGGCGGAGCCGGCGCCGATGTGCTGGACGGCGGGGCCGGCGTGGACCGGGCGGACTATAGCGATGCGGGGGCTGGTGTAACCGCCGATCTCCAGAACGCCTCGGCGAACACGGGGATTGCGGCGGGCGACAGCTACGTGTCGATCGAG
>CAYXAA010000062.1:0-14640 GCA_964462985.1 uncultured Hyphomicrobiales bacterium
GCGCGATGCGGCGGGCGGCAACTAACGGGAAGGAGACGTTGCCGCATGCGAGAGGGCGGCAACCGAGGCCGCCGGCCTTTCGTCTGCACCTTCGCCCCACCCTCGGCCGTCATCCCCGCACGGAGGCGGCGATCACGCCGAGAGGGAGGCGGCCGCGGAGAACTTTTCAACACCAGGATCGGGAACAACCTCGTAGAGTTGATGACGCTGAGGACGGAGGCAGCGGTGCAGCTGCCGCACAGCCGGTTCTTGCAATTCGACCGGCTTTCTCTATGGTCCGCGCCAGCAGAATGACCGTCGCCGGCAGACCGCCCGCGGCGCCGGATTGCCGATGAACACCACCGCTCGCCAGACAAGCCCCGTCGTGGAGGATGCGCCCGTCGCAGCGCCGGCCGCGCCGGAACTGACCGTCGTGCTGCCGACCTACAACGAGCGCGACAACCTGCCGCTGATGGTGGAGCGCCTCGGCCGCGTGCTGGCGGGCGTCGCCTACGAGATCGTTGTGGTCGATGACAATTCCCCCGACGGCACCGCCGACGTCGGCCGCGCCATCGCCGCGCGCGACCCGCGGGTCCGGGTGATCCGCCGGGTCGGCCGCCGCGGCCTGTCCGGTGCCTGCGTCGAGGGCATGCTGGCCTCCTCGGCCGAGGTCGTCGCCGTGATGGACGCCGACCTGCAGCACGACGAGAGCCTGTTGCCGGAGATGCTGGGACGCCTGCGCTCCGGCGCCGTGGACCTTGTCGTCGCCAGCCGTCATGTTGAGGGCGGCGATGTCGGCGAGGGCCTGTCGAAGATCCGGGCCGCCGGTTCGGGGCTCGCCAACCGCCTTGCCCGGCGCCTGCTCAACGTCACGCTCTCCGACCCGATGAGCGGCTATTTCATGATTCGGCGCGCCGAGGTCGAGCGCCTTGCACCGAAACTCTCCTCGCAGGGCTTCAAGATCCTGCTCGACATCGTCGCCACCGCCCGGGGCAGCCTCCGCATCGCGGAACTGCCCTTCACCTTCCGCGAGCGCCTTCACGGCGACAGCAAGCTCGACACGCTGGTGGCGCTCGACTACCTGGGATTGCTCGTGTCCAAACTGTTCGGCGACCTCGTCTCGGTCCGCTTCCTGATGTTCGGTCTCGTCGGCGCCTCCGGCGTCGTGGTGCATCTCGTCGCGCTCAAGGCTGCCCTCGAGCTCATCGGGCTGCCGTTCAATGCCGCCCAGACACTGGCGACCGTCGTCGCCATGACGACCAACTTCTATCTCAACAACCGCCTGACCTACCGCGACCGGCGGCTCACCGGCCTTGCCGCGCTGCGCGGCCTGCTGAGCTTCTACGCGGTGTGTAGCGTCGGCGTGCTTGCCAACGTCGGCGTCGCCAACCTGATCTACGAGCGCGAGCCGATCTGGTGGCTTGCCGGCGCCGCCGGCGCGGCAATGGGTGCGGTCTGGAACTATGCCGCAAGCTCGGTGCTGACATGGCGCAAGGCCTGAGCGTCGAAAAGCCGGCGGCAGCATCCGACACGGACCCCTTGTCCTGGTGGCTGAGGCCGGCGGGACTGACCGCGCTGATAGCCCTGCTCACCGGCCTGCGCCTTGCCACCGCCGCTTGGTCGGGGCTTGCCGAGGACGAGGCCTATTACCGGCTCTGGGGCCTCAATCCCGCGCTCGGCTATTACGACCATCCGCCGATGGTCGCCTGGTGGATTGCCCTTGGCCAATGGATCGCCGGTGATACCGCGCTCGGCGTCCGCCTCGTCGGCGTGCTTTCCGCCGCTCTCGGCTCGCTGCTGCTGTGGCGCACCGCGGCGCTGCTGTTCGGCCGGGCGGTTGCCGGTTGGTCGGTGCTGCTCTTCAACGCCACAATCCTGATCGGCGTCGGCAGCCTGATAGCCACAGCCGACGCCCCCTCGGTCCTGTTCTGGGGCCTCACGCTCTGGGCCCTCGCCGAACTCATCAAAAGCGGCAACGCCAACTGGTGGCTCGCTGCCGGCCTGTTCGCCGGCCTTGGCCTTGATTCCAAATATTCCGTTCTCTTCCTCGGAGCGGGCATCGTGCTCTGGCTGCTGCTGGTGCCGTCCGCCCGGCGCTGGTGGCTGTCGTGGCAGCTCTGGGCCGGCGGTGTGCTGGCGATCGCGGTGTTCTCGCCGGTGCTCGTCTGGAACGCGGCTCACGACTGGGCTTCGTTCGCCAAGCAATTCGGACGCGCCGTGCCCGAGGGCTGGACCCTGCGCTATCTCGGCGAGTTCATCGGCGCAATCGTCGGCCTGCTCAATCCGTTCGTCGCCGCGCTCGCCGTTGTCGGCGCCGGCCGTGCCGTGCGTTCTACGGCGAGGGGCGAGCCGGGTCCGGCGCTGCTGGTGCTGACCACCGCGCCCTTCCTGGCGTATCTGACCTTTCACGCCTTCCACGCCCGGGTTCAGGGCAATTGGCCCGCTCCGCTGTTTCCGGCGCTCACCATGGTCGCCGCGCTTGCCGCAGCAAACCCGCCGGCGGCCCTGCGCGGCCTGTGGCGCGGCACGGCGGTGGCCGCGGTGCCGCTCGGCGTCGCGCTGTCGCTCATCGTCTATCTCCATGCCGTCACGCCGCTGACCGGCGCCTTCGCCCGCAAGGATCCGACCCATCAGATCCGCGGCTGGGACGCCTTGGCCGCCGACCTGAAGACCCTGCGGCAGCAGGCCGGCGCCGCCTGGATCGCCACCAACAGCTACAGCCTCACTGGCGAACTCGCCTTCGCCTTGCGCGGCAAGGTGGCGGTAGAGCAGCTCACCGAGCGCATCCGCTATGTCATGCAGCCGCCGCTCGATACCGCCACGATTGCCGAACCGGGGCTGTTCGTTGCCGAGAAGCGGCGCGATCCCGACGCCGAATGGCTGCGCGAGCGCTTCGCCGAGGTTGAGCAGATCGGGACGCTGCAGCGCAAGGTCAAGGGCACCGTTCTTGAGGATTTCGTCGTCTACCGGGTGGCGCGGCCGATCAACGACCCGCGCGATCCGGTCTATCCGCTGCCGGGCAGCCGCTAAGCGGCGACCTGATCCACGTAACCGCTTGATCGGACGGTGATTGTCGATATCGTCCGATCGATGAAGCGCATCACCCTGACCTGCCCGGATTACGGGCTTGCCTTCGGCGTCGACCGGGCGGTCCGCGAGCTCGTGGCCGCCGGCCGGCTGTCGGCGGTCGGCTGCATCGTCGCCTCGGATCTGTGGAGCCGCGAATTCCTGCCGTTGCGCGAGGCGGTGAATGCGCCCAGCCACGTCATGATCGGGTTGACCGTGGCCCTCACCGCGCCCTGGGCGCCGGTATCGGTCGAGGGCCAGAAGCAATTCGGCCCGCACTTTCCGCGGCCGCGCTGGTGGACCTGGCGCAGCACCTTTCACGTCCTGCCGTCCGATGCGCTGCGCGCGGAGATCGCAGCCCAGTTCGAGCGCTTCGTACGCTACTACCAGCGCGGGCCCGATTTCGTCACGGTTGCCGGCGGGCTGCACCGTTGCCGCGGCATCGCCCGGGCGCTGTTCGACAGCACCCGTGACTGGGTGGTGCCGCCCCTGATCGTCTCGCCGTTTCCGCCAGGTCCGGCAGCCGACCGGTTCCGCAGCCGCGCCGCCGAGAAGGGCCTGCTAATCCTGCCGCGCGGCGCCGACCTGCCGCAGGCATCCGACCCGGCCGCGGTCGCTGACCTGCTGTGGCGGCAGATCGACCGCGAGGTCGACCGCGCCGTCGTCGAGTGCCATCCGGCCGAGATCGATGACCGGTTGCGCCGGCTCGAGCCGCAGCTGCGGCTGGACATGCGCCGCGCCCAGCACGACCTGCTGTCGAGCGCCGCCTTTGACCGCCTGCTGATGCAGAAGGACGTGTTTCTCTACTGAGCCATCGGAAAGAGGATGCGGCCAAAGCGTGCCGCTGTAACGAAAAACGGCTCCCCGCGGGGAAGGGGAGCCGTTTTCGGGAGGACATCAGCTTGGGAGGAGTAGCCAATATCGATGACACAGATATAGGCGCCCTTTCGCCAGGGAAAAGTGATCGGCATCACAAAATCTGCGGTCGTGCGCTCGGCCAAATCCCGTCCTGGTAGACGCGGGCGTCAGGGGCTTGCGGCTTCGGCGAGGCGACGGGCCGGCCGTTCAAGGGAAGGGTGGGGACGACGTGCGCCTAGCACTTTGAAACCGATCGCTTTTCTCACGCCTTATTCATTCCGCTTTCCCGCCGCTTGCTCTAGAATGGCCTGAGCAGGGGTTTGGTGGGG
This sequence comes from uncultured Hyphomicrobiales bacterium, assembly GCA_964462985.1. Classification (GTDB taxonomy): domain Bacteria; phylum Pseudomonadota; class Alphaproteobacteria; order Rhizobiales; family Stappiaceae; genus CAYXAA01. The sequence continues at coordinate 4,233 of CAYXAA010000062.1, forward strand.
TAAGCGCAATTTCGATCGACAGATCGGCGCCGGAGGGCCTGCCGCCGCCGCGACCGTGCTTTTCCGGTTGCGCGCGCGGACCGACGGCGCGCGTCAGGAAGGGGCGTGATTGATGGTCGAACTAAGACATTTTCTGGATAACAGCTTTTCTCTCACGGGCTTGTCGGCGGACCTGGCCGAGGGATTGTACGCGCTGGCACGGCCGATGACGGTCAAGCCCGGCGCGATCCTGTTTGAGACCGGAGACCCGGGCAACGGCTGCTATGCGATCCTGGAAGGCTCGCTGAAGGTCGCGATGATGAGCATGGACGGTGACGAGCAACTGCTTGCCGTGCTTGGCCCCGGCAGCATCGTCGGCGAACTCGCCCTGCTGGACGGCCGCTCGCGCTCGGCGACGGTAACGGCGCTCAAACCAACGCGGCTCGCCTTCATCGACAAATACACCTTCGAACGTTTCGCCGATGACAATCCGGCGGTCTACCGCCACATGCTGTCGATCGTCGGCAAGCGTCTGCGCCAGGCAAACGACGTCCTTGCTGCCCGCTCGTTCCTGCCGCTGCCGGGCCGCGTCGCCCAGACCCTGCTGCAGCTTGCCGAGACCTTCGGCAAGCCGGTCGACCGCGGCCGCATCCTGATTCACTACAAGCTGTCCCAGGCCGACATCGCCAACATGGCCGGCGCTGCCCGCGAGAACGTCAGCCGCGTCCTCAACGACTGGAAGCGCGCCGGGACCGTCAGCCGCATCTCCGGCTACTATTGCCTGGAAGATCTGAAGTTCCTGGAACAGGCCTCGACACTGTAGTGCCGGACGCCGCCGGCCTCAGGCCTCTGCGGCCACGATGCCGGCCGGCCACTCCGGCGGCCTGGGGGTTGCGGCGAGAATGTCGGCAAGCGTGTGCCGGTTGAGGTCGCGGACGAACGCCCCGGCTGCCTCGTGCATCGCCTGCTTCAGCCGGCATGATGGCAGGAAGACGCAGACGGTATCGCGATTTTCCAGGCATGAAACCAGCGCGAAGTCCGGCTCGACGATGCGCACGACCTCGCCGATCAGGATTTCCTCGGGCCTCGCCTGCAGCCGGATGCCGCCGCCGCGGCCGCGTGTCGAAGCGACGAGGCCGCTATGCGCCAGCTTGGCGACGATCTTCATCAGGTGTGACTTTGGCAGGGCGAGCCGGATGGCCGCACTCTCCACGGTCTGCGGCTCGTCGACGGAGCCGAGCAGCATCAGGACGCGGAGCGCGAAGTCGGTGGCCTGGCTGAGGCGCATGGCGGATCCAAAACATTCAAATCAAATATTGATTTTAGCGTCGAGCCATGTCACTTGAAAGATGCAACTCAGATGAATGTTAAACCGATGACCAGTCTCGATATCCGCCCGGCCGGCGACCGCTCCCCCGTTCACCCCGACATCGACCCGCAGACGATCGCCCGCCTGGTCGACATCTTCTACGGCCGCATCCGCGAACATCCGCGGCTCGGGCCAATCTTCGAGTCACGGCTCGCGGGCCGCTGGCCCGAACACATCGCGACCATGAACCGGTTCTGGAACTCCGTGCTCCTGAAGACCGGGACCTACAAGGGTCGGCCCGTTCCTGCACATCTGGCGCTGAAGACGATCAAATCGGACGACTACGGCCAGTGGCTGGCGCTGTTCAGAACCGTGGCCCATGAGGTCTTTCGCGAAGAAGCGGCTGCGGCGGTGATCGCCGTTGCCGAGCGCATCGCCGAGAGCCTGTGGCTTGCAACGTTCGGCTTTCCGGGCATTGAACGGCCTGAATGGCTTTCGGCGGGCGGGCGTACGGAAGCACGGCGTGCTTGAGGCGTTTGTCTTGACCGCCAAGCTTCGCGTTGCGCGATCTTCGCCGAAGTCTCCGCGCCGCTGATGCTTTCCGCCTTGGCGCGGTGGCCTCTCACTACATTACCAAACCCCTTTGCCAGTTGCTCTTTTCAGCATTCGCCCCTTGTCCTAAAGTCATTCTGAGGACCGGCTGGCGGAGGGTGCGGCGTGACGGATGTGAAGGCGGTGGCGGGCGAGGGCACGGTGTCGGAGACACCGCGGGGTGAGCTGACCACCCGCACCATGGCGATGCCTGCCGATACCAACGCGGCGGGTGACATCTTCGGCGGCTGGGTGCTGTCGCAGATGGACATTGCCGGCGGCATCGCCGCCGGACAGCGCGCCCGCGGCCGGGTCGTGACCGTCACCGTTGACACGATGAAATTCATCCGCCCGGTCCACGTCGGCGACGTGCTCTGCGTCTATTCCGAGGTTGAATCGGTCGGACGCACCTCGATGAAGATCCATCTCGAGGCCTGGGCACTGCGCCATCGCTTCGGCTATCGCGAGAAGGTGACGGAAGCGACCTTCACATTCGTTGCGGTCGACGAGGACGGGCGGCCACGCCCCGTTCCGCCTCTCGACGGGCCACATACCGGATAGACAGACCGGTGAGGGGCGTCCTTTACCACGTCTTTCATCCTTCGCGAACGGAACTGCCGGTCGCACTTGCCTTTGCCGCAAGCTTCGTGGACGTCATCTGCGTTCTCGGCCTGTTCAACACGTTTACGGCTGCCATCACCGGCTCGATCGTGGTGCTGGGCGCGGATCTCTTCACGAACTTTGCCGACGCGGTGCCGAAGCTGACCGTCCTTGTCACCTTCGTGGCCTCGAGCGCCGTTTGGTACGCCGTCGTCAGCCGTCAGGAGGCCGCCGGCACCTTCTCCCTGCGTGCCGTCTTTCTGATCGAGGCCGCGTTGCTGACAATTTTCCTGGTGGTTGCTGTGTCCGCCGCGCCGCTGCCCGGCCCGCTGGAATGGACCACGATCGTCTGCGTCGTCGTCTCGACCATCGCCATGGCGCTGCAGAACGTCGTCATGATCGTGGTCCTTGCCGGGCACGCTGCGACCACGATGATGACTGGCAACTGGATGCGGCTGGTGGCGGCCTGGATCGATGGTGGGCGCGCACGGCAGGCCGACCCTGAAAAGGCGGCGACTTTGCATCGGCGCGCGATCCATCACGGCGAAGTCATGATCGCTTTTGCCATCGGCGGGATCGCTGGTGGGTTTGCAATGACCGTGATCGGCTTTTGGGCGCTCGTGGTGCCGATCACCCTGCTTGGCCTGCTGGCGCTTGCGCAGCCGGGGAAGATGCGGGACCCGGCGGGCTGATCCATCGCGCCGTCGGCGACTGCGTTCATTCCGCCCGGCGTCTTCCCAGCGCCCGGCGCAGAGCCGCGAGGTCGGCGGGACGACGCACCGCCAGATCCTGAAACAGGCGCTCGTCGATCGCGCGGCGGCAGCCTGAGGCCCACAGCGCGAACAAGGCGGTGATTCGCCACCGCCGTTCTGTCTGCGAAAGCGGCGGCAGGCTGGTACCGAAGGCACCGGCGCCGACCCGCGCCTCGATCCCAACCCGGAGCACGAGCCGCTCGCACTCGTCATCGGGAAGCCCGATCGGTAGCGGCGCGTCATCGGCGGTTGCCGAGACCAGCAGGTCATCGATCGTTTTGCCGTCAATCGGGGAGGGGACGGATATCTCCGTGCGGGAGAACTGCGGCAACATGAAAAATCCTCCGTCGGTTGCCCGAGGAGGACTGGCGCATCGACTGGATCGAAGACCGCTTGGTTGCCGGCATTCCGGCCACATCCCTTTGCGGAAACCACCTTGCCCGGTCAGGCAGGTTGGCGAGGGCGCCAGCCCTTCTCTTGATGATGCGGCTGCTATGCCACAGCACGAGACGCAATTCAAGCGCTGCGCCGGCAGCGGCTACACGTGCCTTGGAATGCGGACGATCAGATCTGCGGGTCGGACTGGAGCTCCAGATCCCCTTCGGCGCGCGGATCGAGCGCCATGGCTTCCGGCGTGGCGGGCTTGACGCCGGACGCAATGCTGACGAATTCGCCGCGTTCTTCGGCGGCAACCGGGGCGCGTTGCCGGATCCGCAGCAGCGTGAACAGGACGATCAGGGCATGGGCGGCCGAGGTGACGCTGAAAAGGCCGCTCGGCGTGGTGACCGTCATCAGCAACGCGGCAAGCAGGGGACCCACGATCGAGCCGATGCCGAACAACAGCAGCAGGCCGCCACTGGTCTTCAGGAAGGCCCCCGGGGCGGCGTGGTCGCTGGCGTGGGCGACGATGATCGGGTACATCGAATAGATCATGCCGCCAAAGGCCGCCACCAGCGCCACGACAGCCATCGGCGGCAGCATGCCGCCCAGGCTGAGCGTCAGCCCGACCGCACAGGCGGCCAGGGCCACGCCGAGGAGCACCAGACGCCGATCCGTGCGGTCGGACAGCATGCCGAGCGGGATCTGGAGGACGGCTCCGGCAAGCAGAGCGATCGACATCATCGTCGCGATGTCTGTGACCGGCAGGCCGATCTTGCCGCCATAGACGGGCCCTAGCGTTCCGAACGCACTGTTGGAGATGCCGGCGAGGAAGACGGCGATGACGGCGATCGGCGAGTTGCGCCACAGGTCGCGAATGTCGAGCCGCACCTGGGTGAGCGGCACCGGCTGCGCCGCCGTCGACAGCGCGGTCGGCAACAGCGCCATGGCGTAGACGATCGCGCCGACGACGAAGAACACATAACCGGCAGGATCGCCAAGTGTCAGCAGCATCTGACCGGCCATGGTGGCGCCCAGGTTGACCATGGTGTAGAGGCCGAAGATCCGGCCGCGCGTGTTGGGTTGCGCCCGTTCGTTCAGCCAGCTCTCCACCACCATTGCGGCTCCTGCAAAGCAGAAGCCGGAGATCGCCCGGAGCGGGATCCAGGCCGCCGGCACCATCAGCAGGAGGTTGAGCAGGATCGCGATCGCGGTCAGCGAGGCAAAAACCCCGAAGGTGCGGATATGCCCCACCCGGCGTACGATCCTCGGCGTCGTGATGCAACCGGTGACGTAGCCAATCGCCCAGCCGGTGCCGAGCAGGCCGAGCGCGGTGTCTGAGAAGCCCTCCAGTGTGCCGCGGATCGGCAGCAGCAGGCCGTGCAGGCCGCCGGCGAACACCAGCAGCGCGGAACCAAGGAGCAGGGCTGCGATCGGAAGCAGTTGGGTCATAGCGGAAGTCGCTGGGGCTGAGGACGAAGACTTCGGCGATTGCGGATCAGGCTGCCGGGGACTGGAGGGTGTGCGGCGCGGTGAGTGGCCGGCAATTTCGGCACGCCGCGCATTCATGTCTGCTCGGTATAAGGTCCTGCCGATAGCATAGCCGGCAAAAATCGTGGAGGCGACACTGCGTTGATCGGCGGGTGGACGGAAGGCGGCGGCAGGGCTCGGATCAGTAGTGCGGTGGTCGCGTCACCGGATGCTGGTCGAGCACCTCGCCGATTTCCTCGACCTGGCCGCTCAGCCGTTCAATACGGGCTGAGAGGCGGTCGATTATCGCCGCCTGAGCCGTCACCACCGCGTTCAGATCCTCGATCACCCGCGCCTGGTGGGCGAGATGGGTCTCGAGATCGACGACTCTGTCCTCCAGTGTCTTCGTCATACCGGCGGTTCCGCTATTCGCCGGGCATCGGCTTGCCCGCCTGGGCCGCATCGATCTCCCGGTGGAGCCGCGCCTCCTCCTCGACCTTCGGAGAGACGAAGCGGCCGAGCAGCAGATAGGCGACGGGGGTCAGGAACAGGGTCGAGATCGTTGCCAGGCCGAGGCCGCCGACGATCACCCAGCCGAGCGCGATCCGCGCTTCTGCGCCCGCGCCGCTCGCCATGATCAACGGCAGGCCGCCGACAATGGTACAGATCATCGTCATCATCACCGGCCGAAGTCGGATGTTGGCGGCATTCTCGATCGCCTGCCGTACGCTCTGACCGCGGTCCCGCAACTGATTGGCGAACTCGACAATCAGAATGCCGTTCTTCGCCATGATGCCGACGAGAAGCACCAGCCCGATCTGGCTGTACACGTTGAGCGTGGTGCCTGTCATCAGCATGGCGAACACCGCACAGGCGAGCCCGAGCGGCACCGTGGCCATGATGATGAGCGCACTGATGAAGCTCTCGAACTGGGCGGCGAGCACCAGCAGGATGATCACGACCGCAAAGCCGAAGGTGCGCGTCATGCCCGACGACTGTTCGCCGAGGGTGGCGGTTTCGGCAAGGGGAATGATGCGCGCACCCGGCGGCAGCAGCGGCGCGGCGATCCTCTGGGCCACCTCGTAGGCTTCGCCGAGTGCGAAATCCGGCGCCAAAGCGGAGGTGATGGCGACGGCGCGCAGTTGTTGCTCGCGGGCGAGCGACGGCGGCACCGCCTTTTCCGTCAGACTGGCAATCGTCGAGACCGGGACAAAGCGGCCGTCGTCGGTCTTGAGGAAGATGTTCTCGAGGTCAGTCGGGTCGTTGATCGGGTTCGTGGTGGAGACGAACTTCACATCGAAGGCGCGGTCCGCGATGAACACCTGACCGATCTTGCGGCCGTCGAGCATGGCCTGCATGGCGGCGCCGAGCCCGTTGATGTCGATACCCAGATCGGAGGCTCGCTCGCGGTCGATCGAGACCGAAAGCTGTGGCTGGGTTGCCTCATTCGTCAGCCGCGCCTGCTGAAACCTCGGGTCCTTCTCCATTTCGGCCACGATACGGTTGGCCGCCTCGCCCAGCACCGCATAGTCGTTGCTGCCGGCCACGGCAAACTGCAGGCCGGAGCCGGCGCCGCGGATGCCGAGACTGTTGGGTTGGAAGGCGAAGGCGCGCACGCCCGGAACGTTGCGCACCAGCGTGTTGACCTCGGCCAGGATCTCCTGCTGCGAGCGCTCGCGTTTGTCCCATGGTGCCAGCCGCATCACCATGAAGCCGCTGTTGGACGATCCGCCCGAACCGGCGATGGAGAAGGTGCTGGTGATCTCGCCGGCATCGCGGTACGGCTGCAGCAGATCTTCGATCTGGCGCATCTGCTGGCTGAGATAATCGAGGCTGACGCCCTGCGGCGCCTGGATGCGGAGGAAGGCCATCGACCGGTCCTCCGACGGCGTCAACTCGGACTTGATCGTCGGAAACAGGATCCCGGCCGCCGCCGCAAACAGGATCGAAACGGCAACGACGACCAGCGGCGCGTCGAGGCAGGCGTGCAGGCAGCGCCGGTAAAGCGCGGCAAGGGCCCTGCCAGCGCTGCCGGCCATTCCTGTGTGCTCGCCGTGTTCGCCGCCGGCCTTCAGGATTCGCGAGGCGAGCATCGGGCACAGCGACAGCGCGACGATCGATGACAGGAAAACCGCGATGGCGAGCACGAACCCGAACTCGCGGAACAGACCGCCGGTCTGGCCGGGCAGGAACGACAGCGGTACGAACACGGCGATCAGCGTTGCCGTCGTGGCGATAACCGCGAAGAACACCTCGTCGGTGCCGAGCACCGCAGCCGCGCGCGGTCCGATGCCTTCGTTGCGGCGGCGGACGATGTTTTCCAGCACGACGATCGCGTCGTCGACGACGAGGCCGGTGGCGAGCACCAGTGCCAGCAGCGTCAGGATGTTGATAGAAAAGCCCGTCAGGTAGATCGCCGCCAGTGTGCCGATCAGCGCCACCGGCATCGAGACGCCCGGAATGATGGTCGCGCGCCAGTCCAGCAGGAACACGTAGATGATCAGCAGCACGACGCTGACGGAGATCGCAAGCGCGATCTCCACCTCATGGATCGCGCCGTTGATGAAGGTGGCGTCGTCGCTGGTGATCTCGATCGTCATGCCCTCGGGCAGGGTCTCCTGGATGCGCTCCGCCGCCTCGCGCACCCCCTCGGAGATCTCGAGCGTGTTCGACTGGGCCGCACGGACGATCCCGAGGCCGATGCCCATCTGGCCGTTAGCGCGGAGCTGCGACTGACCGATGTCCGGGCCGAGCGTGACCGAGGCGAAGTCGCCGAGCCGGGCACGGCGGTTGATGATCATGCTCTCGAAAGCTTCCGGCGTCGTGACCGAAGCGGTCGCTCGAACGATCAGGTCCTGGTTCCGGTTCGTCAGCGAGCCCGCCGGCGTGTCGAACGCCATCGACGACAGGGCATTGGCAACGTCGGCGACTGTCAGGTTGAGACTCGCCATCTTCGCCTGGTCGATGTCGATCCGGAAGATCTTCTCGCGGTCGCCGTAGATCTGGACATCGGCGACCCCCGGCACGGCGGCAAGCTGGTCGGCGATCTCGTCCTCCACCAGAACGGTCATGTCCTCGACCGACATCCGGTCGGAGGTCAGGCCCAGCCGGACGACGGCTTGGGCGTTGGCGTCCGCCTTGATGATGCGCGCAGGGTCTGCGTCCTCGGGAAGGTCGTTGGTGACGCGTCCGAGCGCGTCGCGCATGTCGGAGGCGGCGGTATCGAGGTCAACGTTGTCGGAGAACTCCACGGTCACGCGGCTCTGGCCGTAGGACGACACGGAGGAAATCGACTTGACGCCGGACACCCGCGAGACGGCACCTTCGATGATGCCTGTGACCTCGCGGTCGATCGTCTCGGCGGCAGCGGACGGATAGTCCGTGCGCACGGTGATGACCGGCCGGTCGACGTCGGGCAGTTCCCGGACTTCGACGCCGAAGATGGCGGCGAGCCCCGCCACCACGATCAGCATGTTCATCACGAAGGCCAGCACCGGCCGGCGGACGAAGAGGGCGGTCAGGCCGCGTGCAGGATTGCGATCGGTCTCCATAGGTCCCTCGTCCTCAGGAGCCGCTGGCGCCGGGCGTCAGATTGGGCGTCCGGCCCGGCGCGCCCTCCTGGCCGGCGACTGTCACCGCGACGCCTTCCCGCGCCAGGTGGAGACCCTCGGTCACCACCTTGTCCTGCAGCGTCAGCGCCGCGTCGACCAGCACGCTGTCGGTGTTGCGCTGGATGATCCGGATCGGCACGCGGTGTGCCTTGCCGTCGCGCACCGCCCAGACATAGGCGCCGTCCGCGCCCCACTGCACCGCCAGCGGGCTCACGGCCCGGTAGCGGTCCCCGGGAAAACGCATGTTCACCTGAAACGACATGCCGGCACGCAGCCTGTCGGCCTGGTTCTCGATCCTTGCCTGAACATGCAAGGTACGGCTTTCAGAATCGATGCGGTTGTCGACCGCGCTGACCTCGCCGGGGAAGGTCTCGCCGGGGCGCGCGACCGAGGTTGCCGTCAGCGGCGAGCCGACCTTGACCGCCGAGGCATAGCGTTCGGGTATCCAGAAGTCGACGAGGATCTCGGACCGATCGTCGACCGTGGCGATGACGGTTTCCGACGTAACATAGTTGCCTGCGGTGATCGGCAGGATGCCGACCACGCCGTCGATCGGCGACTCGACAGAGCGGCGGGACAGCGCCAGTTCCGCCTCGCGCAGCTGCAGCCGTGCGTTGTCGACCGCAAGCTCGGCATCGGTGACCTGGACAGCCGTGACCGTGCTCGACCTGCGCAGCGCCTGCATGCGTTCCAGCCGCGCCTCGGCGTCCTTGAGCGCGATCGCTGCCCGTTCGGCCGCGATCTGCTCGGCCTCCGAATCGAGCCTGGCGATCACGTCGCCGCGCTTGACGGTCTGGCCGGACCGGGCGACGAGCTCGACCATTCGGCCGCTGGCATAGGGTCTGACTTCGACAGACCGCGCAGCGCGACCGGTTCCGATGGCCTGGAGCTTGTCGTTGACCGTCAGTTCGATGACGGGTGCCGTCACCACGACGCCCTGGGGCATGCCCGGGCCACGCGGTTCGCCGCTGCCGCCGTCCGGCGCTGTCTTCGCGGCCGCGAACGGCAGCCAGTCGACGCCCCAGCGGGCAAGGTGGTCGCCGGCACCCGGATAGAACCGGACCCAGATCGCCGCGGCCACGGCGACCGCCACCAGGGTCAGGGCTACTTGTTTCCAGATCGACATCGACACTCCAGACTGATCACCGTTCGCGCCCCGACGCCTAGGAATGCGGTCGAGGTTTCAATCGTCCGCAAGAAAGAGCGCGATCGGCGCGAACCGCAACGTCTTTTTTGTATCAGAATATACCAAAACAGCGGCCACAGGCGGGCGGTCGATCGATCGGGCGGATAAAACGAACAAAGCGGGGCCTGATCTTGCGGGCCTTGCGCGGTTCGAAAGATGCGATTCGGGATCCGGGAAATGGAAATGGGGCGGCCGCACGGCCGCCCCATCCTTGTCGCAATCTGTGTCGGACTGCTTAGAAGTCCATGCCGCCCATGCCGCCGCCCGGCATCGCCGGAGCCGCTTCCTTCTTCGGAAGCTCGGCAACCATGGCTTCGGTCGTGATCAGCAGGCCGGCGATCGAAGCGGCGTCCTGCAGCGCGGTACGCACGACCTTGGTCGGGTCGATGATGCCGGCCTGGATCATGTCGAGATAGGTCTCGCTCTGCGCGTCGAAGCCGAAGGTTTCGCTGGAGTTCTCGAGCACCTTGCCGACCACGATAGACCCTTCGACGCCGGCGTTCTCGGCGATCTGCCGGGTCGGGGCCTCCAG
>CAYXAA010000063.1:0-13852 GCA_964462985.1 uncultured Hyphomicrobiales bacterium
GGCACTCAACCGACTGATGGACGGCCGCACCACGCTCGTGATCGCCCACCGCCTCGCAACCGTACGTCACGCCGACCGCATTCTGGTGCTCGACCGCGGCCGTGTCGTCGAAAGCGGCACCCACGCCGAGCTGTTCGCGCACGGCGGGCTCTACAAGCGGCTGTGCGACCTGCAGTTCCGCGATAGCGCGGCGGCCTAGGCTGTCTCATCGCTCCAGGAGCGTAGCCCGAAGGTTCCCTTGCACGGGCTGCGTCATTGCTCCGCAATGACCTTTGCGTTCAACACGTCTGCAATCTGACCCGGTGCGGCGGCAGCAAGGCCGAGGAGCTGCGTTACGGGCACTGGCTGGGTCGGGGTGAGGGACACCTCCAGCCTCTTGCCGGTCCTGAAGAACGTCTTGAGCGCCTCGTGCAACTCCTGGCCGAACGGACTTTGGCCGACGGGGCCGAGTTCGGCGATGGCCTGATCGGCGAGGCCAAGCGCGAGGGTTTCGGTCGAGAGCTTCGCCTCGGCTGCCTGGCGCTGGAGAAAGGCCGTCATTGCTTTGGCGTCGGTGATCAGGAGGCGCCCCCCGATCACCGTCGCCGTTGCCAGTGCCTCCTGAGCCTGCTCCGGGTGTTCGAACACCGTGCGGGAGATGCCGCCGAAGGTCAGCGAAAGCTCGACCCGTACGCCGTTCTCCAGCCGCATATCGAGGCGTTCCAGCCGAAGTTGTTCGGTTTCCTCGTCCCACTTCAGTCGGAGCGCGTCACCGTAGCTGACGACGGTCAGACCTGCTGCCTCGAGGGCCTGGCGCACCGTGGCGTCGTCGATCAGGTCGAGCGGCAGGCGAAGACCGTCAATGTCCGACTTGATCGCCGTCGGAATCGGGCCGATGAAGTTTCCCATGGCAAGGCGCGCCCGGTTCAGGCCTGCGCCTGCGCCGGCATCACCGGGCAAAGCTGTTGCCAGGCGTCGGATTTCGAGCCGTCCAAGCGTCGGCACCAGGGGCAGGATATCCGCGATCTCCGGGGTCGGCGCCTTCGGCGAGGCGACGTCGAGATAGGAGATAAACGGCGCTGTCGTGAGGTCCTCCAGCGCAACGCGCGAAAGGGTGACGGAACCCAGCTGCGGGGAAGACAGAGCCAGACCCTCGAGGGCCAACAGGCCGACGCCTGCGGAGGACGCGTCGCGCACGATGATCCGGTCCAGGGCCGCCGTTGCGCCTGGTGCGTTGAGCGCGGCCGCCTCAAACTCGACCCGATCCAGCGAGAAGCCATCGGCGATCTGCAGGATCTCCTTGGCGAATGCGGTCTCGTCGAGCGCCTCACCGCTTACAGCCGAGTCTGCAAGAGCAAGCACATCGATTGGCTCGCCGTCCATCTCGAACGTGAAGCCTTCCATGCGGACCTTGCGCAGGGCGGCCGTGCCCCCGGGAAAATCAACGGAGATGTCGTTGATCTCGGACTCGGCGAGAAACTCGGTCGAGGCCGTTGCATCCTGCGGCAGGATCGCCAGCGCGCGGAACAACGGACGAAGATCGATGTTGCGGGCCGTGTAGCGCCCGGTCGTGACCTGGACCCTATGCACGGTATCGCTGCCATCCATGTTTGCCAGCGTTTGCTCGGACGTGATCCGGGAAACCGACTCTTCCTCGACGGTACCGTCCTCGATGCCAAAGACCACGACCTCCTCGTAGCGGTCATTCGTCCTGGTGCCATCGGGTATCGTCGTTATGATGTCGACGGCTCCGACCGTCGCCGACGCCATGCGCATATCAAGGACGAGGCGGAGCCAGTCGCGATAGCGCGACACCGGTCTGGCCGGATCAGCGTCAAGGAGCGGGAGCCGAGGCGAAAACAGACCGAAGGCTTCAAGGTCGTGGTAGCGGACGCGGCTTTCGAAGCTCCCGGCGTCCGCCGACTGGTTATCGGTGGCCGCGTGCGGCGTGAGGGTTCCAGTGACCGTGGTCTCAAGGATGCCCGGGATCGTCAGTTGGTCGATGCTGAAACCGGCGTCGGTCTCGGCGGGACGCCTGAAAAGGACCTCGCTTGCCTCAACTGCAAGCTGAACATCCAGGCGCCCTTCCTCGGTGTCAAAGCTCAGCGGAACCGTGATCTTGAGGGCGTCGAGGCGGGCGCCACCGTCGACTTCTTCCAAAGCGCCGTGCTCAACCGCAACCGCATCGTTTGCGCCGATTTCCGCGAGCCAGCCGGCGACCACGTCTGTCGCCGGATCGGCACCGGCCGATCCTGTGGCAGCCACGAGACCCGCCGCAATCAGGCTGGCCGCTGCGGTTCGCTTCAAAAGGCGGAGCATCGCGTCACCTCCCAGGAGGGCGGGCGGGACGGTGACCACCGTCCCGCAAATGTGATGACGGGGCCGGCGCGGCACCAAACACACCTGCTCGCACCGGTTCTCCCGGTTGTTGCGGGGAGCGTGGCGTCGCGCTCCGCGCGTTAATGTCAGTTTTCGTTGGCCGAGATTGCGACGCCCAGAACGTCCGGCAGGCTCTGCGGCGCCATCATTGCCGTTCCCATGATCTGGGCGAAGGTGACGGGCGCTGCCGGGGAAGCAACCGCACGCAGCGACTTAGGCTCCTTCAGAAAGGAGACAAGCGCGGTCTCGACCTTGCTCTGGAACGACGGATTGTCGAGGATCGCCAGCATCATCGGAATGGAAGCCGAGATCTGCTGGACGAAAGCGGCCCGATCGGTTCCAGCTTCCCGGGCCTGATGATCGAGCACCCGGTCAATGATCGAATCGTTGTCGAGCTGGATTGTCATCGCCGAAACCGTGACTCCCTGCAGGAGCGCCATGGCCTTTTCGGGATCGTTCTGCACCTTGCCGAGTTCTTCGTAAACGGCCCGGGTGACGCCGCCGAGTTTGGCAGTGAAGGCAAGGGTACCGACCTCGTCGCTTCGGATCGTCAGGCCGTCCAGAAGCACATCTCCGGTGTCCGGCTCCCAGGTGCCGACAATATCCATTGACAGCACGATTTCGTCGTAGCCGAGGTCGGAAAGCATCTTCTGCCCGTCCTCGTCGAGATCTGCCTTGGCGATGGTGATGCCTTCGACATGTGCGGAGCCGGCTGTCGGCAGGTCGCCGTCCATTTCGTCGACGGTAGCACTGATCCGCCCGATCTTGAGGCTGCCGTCATCCTCGGTCCTGATGGCGATGCCCGTCAGTTCCGCTGTCTTGTAGGACGGCGCTATTGCCTCGGACGGACCGGAGGCGGTAATGGCCTCGGGTGCCGGTATCGAGACATCGACGCTCTCGATGGTTTCGACGGAGAGGGCGCCCTTGCCATCCTCGATCGTGAGGCCGGTAAGGGAGAACGAGGCGGCCTTCAATCGGCCGTCGGACTGAATCTCTGGATCCTCTAGAGAGATTTCCTTGATGGACAGAGTCGAGGTTTCACCCTCCTGCGTCATCTCCGCGGCTACGCCGGTAACAGTTACCGTGTCGCCGTCTTCGGTCACGCCATCCACGGACGTCACCTTGCCACCGCCGGCCTCAAGGATCTTGAGCAGGTGATCAGCAGCGTCATTGCCAGTTGGATCGAACGCAAGCGCCGGTTGCACGAGCAGGCTGGACATCGCCAGCGCGCAGGCAAGCGTGAGTGCCGTCGCCGGCCTGCCTTTGAAGAATGCCATTTCAATCTCCCAGTCCCAAGGGTTTCTCAGCTTGTCGCGCCCTGCTCGCGTGCCCGTACGATGCTGCAGTTTCAGGCCTCGGGCAAGCGATGCGATGCAATCTCTGGATCTGCCGGGCGGGCATCGGTTGTTGCGTCGACTATGCGCTCGGGCCAGCGTTCGGCTGCTTGCTGGACGTCGGCAACCGTCGGACAGCTGTTTTCGTTGCCAAGATGCTGGATCGCATGTGCGGACGCCGCCCGTGCAAAGCGGAAATGCTCTTCCCACCCGGCCTCCGGACGTGTGAGGCGGGAATAGAGATAAGCACCGTGAAAAATGTCACCGGCGCCGCTGGTATCGATGACCAGCGTCGCTGGTACGTCGAGCGCGGGCATGTGCCGGATCTCGCTGTCGCCCTCAAACCAGTAGAGCCCACGCTCGCCGAGGGTGACGCCGCCGACCCTGCAACCCTTTGCCCGCAGATAGTCCAGCGTGCCGGCCGGGTCGAGGCCCAGGCGGGTGCAGAACAGTTCCGAAACGACGGCAACATCGATCGATTCGAGCAGGGCGTCGGTATCAGGACGCACCGTTCCGCCGTCGAGCGAGGTGAGAATGCCGGCTTTCCGGCATTCTCGGGCATAGTAGAGGGCCGCGTCGGCCATATGGCCATCAAGGTGCAGCGCCCGGCAGCCCGTGAGATTGAGGTGCTGGAACGGGTGCAGGAAGTCGGTGTCGCGGCATCGGACGATGGCGCGCTTACCATTGTTCGGCATGATAAAGGACAGGGAAGACTCGCGGACTTTTCGGCCATGGACCGAGATGCCGTATTTCGCCGCCATGTCGAGGAACATCCGCGCCAGCCAATCGTCCGCCTGCGAACACATCAGGTCTGGCGCGATCCCCAGCTTGGCGCACGCGAACGCCGCCGTCACCGCATTGCCGCCGAAGCTGACCGCGTAGTCGTGCGCGATGGTCTTTTCGTCTCCGGTCGGCAGTCTGTCGGTCAGGAAGGTGACATCGACGTAGGCCTGCCCGATGAAGAGTGCCTCCATTCCATTCCTCCATGATCGGCCCTCGATGATCGACTGCGGATCCGGGCGAGACAAGAGGGCAGGTCGCCATCCGACGCCGGCCTCGCCGAGAGCCATCGGTTTAGGACGTGTTTACCAAATTGTTTGATTATGGAGCGGTCTAATCCACCCGAGTGCTGTTGTGTCCCGACGCTACGTCGTTTTCCTTCGCACACTGGCTTTGGCGCTGATGTTTTCGATCGCACCTCTGGTCGCGGCGAACTTCGTGCTGGACGATTTTGCCGAGAGCCAGGCGCGGGCCGAGCTCAGGGGAATGGCCGAACGGTATGTCGCCCGCGGCGAAAAAGCGATCAACGATGCGGTCATGGTCCTGCAGCGCCTGTCGAGGGACGGTGTCGTCAGCTGCTCCATGGCAGATCGCGCGGCGTTTCGCACTGCGGTTGCCGGTTCGCCCTTCGTCCAGAAGGTTGGGGTGGTGGATACAGCAGGCGTTCGCATGTGCATCGTGCCGGATCAGCCGGTCGGCGGCGACGCCATCCTGCCCGCCCTGACATCGGATGCGCCGCTGGTTGGCATCGGCATGATGGCCGGCGGCTTCGAGGGAACACGGGTTGCGCTTGTGAGCTGGCGGCTCGACAACGGCAATCGTATCTTCGCGGAGCTCTCCCCGGCGGCAATCTCGATCGATCCCGGTCCCGACTATCTGCGCGCGTTCCGCCGCGCGGAGCTGCGGCTCGGCGACGATGTCGTTTGGCTGACGTCCGGGGAGACCGAATCGCTGGACGGCGCCGAAATGGCGGCGCCGATGGTGGAGACGGCGTCGTCCAAGAAATATCCGCTTGCCGCAGTCGTCAGCGCACCGTCGCTGGCCGCAAAACGGCTGGTTCGCGACCTGAAGGTGATCGCAGCGCTGTGCTGTGGCGGTTTTGCCGTTCTCTTCATCGGTGTCAGTGTCTGGTTCTCGTGGCGGCCGGACAGTGAAGTCGAGGACGAGTTTGTCCAGGCGATCCGGAACGGCGAGTTCATTCCCTACTACCAGCCTGTGATGGATATCGAGAACGGCCGTCTGCGTGGCTGCGAGGTGTTGATGCGCTGGCAGCGGCCGGACGGCTCGCTGGTATCGCCGGGCCTGTTCATGCCGTTCGCAGAGACGTCCGGGCATATTTTCGAGATGACCCGCAACCTGATGAAGAAGACCTGCGAGGAGATCGGAGACCTTTACCACGAAAACCCGGAATTCAAGCTGTCCATCAACCTGTTCGCCGGCCATTTCGACGATCGTCAGATCATCGACGACATCAAGGCGATCTACGGCCGGTCGCAAATTGCCTATCAGCAGATTGTTGTCGAGGTTACGGAACGCCAGCCGCTCTCCAACATGGAGACGGCGCGTAAGATCATCGCCGAACTCCAGTCACTCGGCGTGCGCGTTGCACTCGACGACGTCGGCACCGGCCACGGCGGGCTCGCCTATCTGCAGAAGCTTGGCATAGACATCATCAAGATCGACAAGATGTTCATCGACAGCCTGGGCACCGATGACAGCTCGACCACCATCGTCGATACGATGGTCGAACTCGCCGACAACCTCGGCATGGGCATCATCGCCGAGGGAGTCGAGACGGTGGAGCAGATCGAGCGGCTGCGTGAGCTCGGGGTCTCATCCGCTCAAGGCTACATCTTCGCCCCGCCGCTGCCGGCGAAGCTCTTCGTCGAGCTGGCGAGAGCCCTCGCCAGCGGGACCGGCGATCCGGTCGAGCGGATCGAGCAATTGTCCCTGACGGGCTAGCAGACGACCAGGACAACGCCGCTGCCGATCCAATGTGCAACGACGGCGGCCGCTCGGATGACACCGTCGAAAGAACCGTTGACGGACGGGGCAGCGCCAGCTTGGCTTGGCGCATGGCAGACTCGACCGCAACCCCTGCGGCGCTCGCCGTTGCGGGTGTCACCTTCAATTATGGCCGCAAGCGCGTGCTCGACGACGTCTCCTTCAGCGTACGGGCGGGGGAGACGGTCATCCTGCTCGGTCCGAACGGAGCAGGCAAAACGACGCTGTTCTCGCTTATCTCCGGCCTATTCGCCTCGCGGCGTGGCACGATCACCATTGCCGGACGCGATCTGCGCAGGAATGGGGCATCGGCGCTGGCGCCGCTCGGGATCGTATTCCAGGCGCAAACCCTGGACCTCGATCTGACGGTTCGGCAAAATCTCCGTTATTTCTGCGCCTTGCGCGGACTTTCGAAGAAGGAGGGTGATCGTCGCATTGAGGGGGAACTGGCGCGCTTCGGCATGGTGGACCGGCTTGACGACAAGGTGCGGACTTTGAACGGCGGTCATCGCCGCCGGGTCGAGATCGCCCGCTCGGTCCTGCATCGCCCGGCGCTGCTCCTGCTCGACGAGCCGACCGTCGGTCTCGACATTCCAACGCGCAGCGCTCTGACTCGGCATCTCCACGACATGGCGCGGGCCGACGGGCGGGCCCTTTTATGGGCCACCCACCTGATCGACGAGGTGGAGGAGTCCGACCGCGTCCTGGTGCTGCACCGGGGCCGGATCGTCGGCGAGGGCTCGCCGGCCGAGCTCATCGCGGCCACCGGAAGTCACGACCTACGCGAGGCCTACGGCCGCCTGACGGCGGATCCGGCATCGAAGGAGGACAGGGCGTTGGCGGAGGCTGAAAATGCTTGAGGCGTATCGCGCCTTTCACGGCGTTTTCGCCCGCGAACTGCTGCGCTTTCTCAACCAGCGCGAACGCTTTTTCGCCGCACTGGTTCGGCCGCTGGTCTGGCTCGTCGTCTTCGCTGCCGGATTCCGCGCCGCGCTCGGTCTGTCGATCCTGCCGCCGTATCAGACCTACATCACCTACGAGGTCTATATCGTGCCGGGGCTTATCGGCATGATCCAGCTTTTCAACGGTATGCAGTCCTCGCTTTCCATGGTCTACGATCAGGAAATGGGTTCGATGCGCGTGCTGCTGACCACGCCGTTGCCGCGATGGTTCCTGCTGCTGTCGAAGCTGCTTGCCGGCGTCGGCGTGTCGATCGTCCAGGTGCTCGCGTTCATTGCGCTGGCGCTCGTCTTTGGCGTTGATCTTCCGCTGACATTCCTCTGGGCGCTGCTGCCGGTGCTGGTGTTGACCGGACTGATGCTTGGTGCCTTCGGCATGCTGCTCGCCTCGACCATCCGTCAGCTCGAGAACTTCGCCGGGATCATGAACTTCGTGATCTTTCCGATGTTCTTCCTGTCGACGGCCCTCTATCCGGTCTGGAAAATGCGCGAGTCCAGTCCGCTGCTTGCTACGATCTGCGCCTGGAATCCTTTCAGCCATGCAATCGAGCTGATCCGCTTCTCACTCTATGGCCAGATCAACCCGTTGGCGCTGGCGGTTGTGCTCGGCACCGGACTGGCGTTTTTCCTCGCTGCGGCCTGGTCCTTTGACCCGGCCCGTCGGTTCCGGGCCGGACGGACGGTTGGGTAGCCGCTGCAGCGGGCCGCCGCGGCCACATCCCGGCTAAAGCACCCCGGGAAAGCGTTCGGTGATCTCTGTTGTAATCTCTGCAAGCTCGGCCGCGCCCCTTTTAGGGCGCTCGATCGGCACATCGAACACGCCGCGCACCGTGCCGGGTCGGGCAGAGAGGACGACGATGCGGTCGGCGAGCTGCACCGCCTCCTTCAGATTGTGGGTCACCATCAGCGCGGTGGTGCGCCGCGCCTGCCAAACGTCCATGAGCAGGGACCTCAGGTCGGTCGCGGTCGCCTCGTCGAGAGAGACGAAGGGCTCGTCGAGCAAAAGCAAAGTCGGCTCGATTGCAAAGGCTCGGGCCAGCGCCGCGCGCCGGGCGAGGCCGAGCGACAGCTCGCCGGGATAGAAGCTTTCCAGTCCGGCAAGGCCGAGCCTGCCGTACAGCTCCTCGAGCGGAGCCTCGCGCAGCTCTGCCGGCAGGGCGAGGCGGACGTTGCGGTCGACGCTGCGCCAGGGCAGCAGGCGCGGCTCCTGGAAGACGACGCCGATCCTGGGATTGTCGCCGGGCAGGCGGTAATGACCGGTGAAACCTGACTCAAGGCCGAGCAGAATGCGCAGGCAGGTCGTCTTTCCGCAGCCGGAGGGGCCGATCAGACACGCGAACGTGCCCTCGTCGACAGTGAACCTGAGATCCCGTATGGCTTCGAGGATGATCCCATCGGCGGAGCGATAGGCCATCCGGGAAATGTCGACTTCAAGCATGACGCGGCCGCCAACGGGTGGCAGCCCGCTCGAAGGGCCGCAGCAGGACGATCTCAACGAGGAGCATGACGGCGACAAACGCCAGCGCATAGGCGAGGATTGCGGCGACGTCAAACAGCTGAAAATAGAGGTGGATCTGAAAGCCGACCCCATTGGAACGGCCGAGCAGTTCCACCACGAGCACGATCTTCCAGATCAGGGCGATGCCCGATCGCGTGGCGGCGGCGAAGTAGGGCTGAAGCTGCGGAAGCACGACGTCAACGAGCCGCTCACGGAACGAGAAGCGATAGACGGTGGCAAGTTCCGAATAGGAGCGGTCGAGTGCCCGCGCCCCCTCGCGCATGGTTACGACCACGTTGGGGATCTTGTTAACGGCGACAGCGCCGATCGCGGCGACCTCGTTCAGACCGAGCCAGATGTAGGCCAGCACGATGACGACAAGCGCTGGTAGGTTGAGGAACAACACAACCCAAGGATCGAACAGCCGGTCGGCGGTGCGATTGACCCCGAGTGCTATTCCGATCGCCGAGCCGATCGCGAGTGCAACCACGAAGGCCATGACGACCCGAAACAGGGTGACGCCGAGATTGTAGGGCAAGTCCCCGCTCGCGGTTTCCCGTGCCATGGCCTGGAAGACGAGGAGAGGCGAGGGAAAGATGCGCGGGTCGGCAAATTGGGCAGCTATCGCCCAGCAGAGAAGGAGGGCGGCGATGGAGACGATCGCGGCTGCCGAAAACGTGCGTCGATTGGAAGCCGTTCGTCCTTCGCCTCCCGCGCTGCCTCGAACCGTCTCTGACTCCGACAATGTGCGTGAAGACCGCTGGCTAGATACCATTCTTCAGCCTGAACCAGTATGTCCCCTTGACCATTTCGGGAGATCTTCCGACCAGCTTTTCACCGCCAAGATCCGCCAGGATCTTGTAGAGGCGCTCGGCATCGGCTTCGTCGTCGGCGACCGAGCGGCGGGGGATGCCTTCGCGGTACCGATCGCGCAAAGCCTCGAGCTCCTTGCCTTCCGCACGGACCACGTCTGCCAAACGAAGCCATTCGTCGTCCGAAGTCGCCAGCAACTCCTTAGTGGCCATCGACGCCTTGACGAAGCCGGCTGCGGCTTCCGGGTTGGCATTTGCCCATTCTTCGCGGAAGACGTAGCCGAGTGTGGCGACCTGCCCGGTCGCGCCGAGCGCAGTCGCGGCGTCTTCTGCACTGACAAGGCGTCGAAAGCCGCTGGCTTCGAGACGGGCGCAGTAGTGCCAGAAGTTCAGAACGGCATCGATTTCGCCCTGCTTGGCCTTTTCCGCGAGCAATGGCGGAGCGCCGTAGAGGATCTCGTTTTCAGCGGCGAGATCGAAGCCGTGGTCGCGGCGCACCAGGCCCTGGATCAGCAGCCAGCTCTTGTCGAGCGGGCCTCCCGCGACCCCGATCTTTTTGCCCTTGAGGTCGGCAAGCGTGCCGACGGGCGAGTTCTCCGGCACCATGATCGCGCCGACGGCGGAGGAATAGGGCACGAAGGTGAGATCGGAGCCCGAGGCGCGTTGGCGCGACACCCAGAGCCAGTCCGACACGATCATGTCGACATCGCCCGCTTGAAGAGCGACCGCGGTCGCGTCTTCCGACGCAAAGTACACGATCTCGACGTCGACCCCTTCCTTCTTGTCGAAGCCGCCATGCTTGAGCGCTTCAAGCTCCCAGTTGACGGTGCCGAACTTCAGCACGCCGACGCGAACCGGCGTGGCCGCGGTCTGCTCCGCGAAGGCGGGGGCCATGAGGGCAAGCGCAACTGCAACGGCGGCAACGACGGCTGTGCGCGTCCGGCGCAACAGCCCTTCCGGGCGCATCGACATCCGTTCCTCCCAGCGCATACGTCTCTCTCGGACGAGTGGAGATCAAGCCTAGGCTGATGCCGTAGGGGCCTGAATAGCACTTTGGTACAGTTCGCGTCTCGAGCCCGTGGCCAGCCGAGTGACCGGTCCAAGTGGCGTCCGGGCTTGGGTGCGGTAGGCCACGCCAGCCATTGGGTTGGCCTAGCTTACATGCACTGACAGGCCAAACAGCTTCCAGCCCGTTCCCTCAAAGATATACTTGAGTCTGAAATGGAGGCGGGTGGAGGCGGCGACCGGATAATAGAGCTGGAGCTCCATAATGCCCTGTTCCGAGAGTTTTGGCGGGCTCTCGTAGACCGGCGCAAGTTGTTTTACGATCTGTATACGTTTTCCGTGCTTGTAGAAGGATGCAAACCCTTCGCTCAATTGTTCAACGTCGACTTGGCTGGCCCACAAGCGAGAGATGTGATCGTGTAGCACAGTCATGTCGCTTGCGGTGACTGCATCAGCGAAGATCCCGACCGACTCTGCGATCAGCGCCAACTGCTGATTTTCGGATGGCAGATTCTTGGGCCCATAGCCCACGCCTGCCGGCTGGGCGGTGGTCCGGAGGGCGTAGATCTTCCATTGGTCCTGTTCCTTAATCAGGTCGATTTCGACCGGAACCGTCCCGCCGTCCGTGGTGGTGAGGGTGCCGACGAGTTTGCCTCGGCCGCTGCTTATCGAGCGGTTTCCCCAGCTGGTCTCGCTCACCTTGTCCATGCGACTGGCGGAAAGATAGGCTCGTAGCTCCTCGTCACTGGTTTCCGCTCGAAATGCCACTGATAGAGTGCTGTATGCCTTGTCCATGTCGCCGGCTTTGACGGCGGCGAAGAAATCATCGCCGACTTGAACTACGCCTGCGGTCAAATACAAAATCCCGGAGATGGCAAGAGTGATGACGATGACAATGCCGATTACGATTTTCATCCAAGGTTTCATTCGTATAATTCCTAGTCGAAATCTGAATTCTTGCAAAATGCATCTGAAGGATACACCGGATCAGCATTTGGCGTAAACAAGGGGAAGGTATCTCTTCGTTAAGGTCGGGCGTGCGCGTCGGCAATTGATACTCTATTGAATCTGATCCCACTCCCACCGGATCACCGTGCTGGCTCCATCTTTCTGGTTCATCGCGAACGCTGTCGGGATCGCGTAGTCTCGATCGTCCTAGAGACGACGAGACGGGAGACCGGGATGCTGTATGCGATTCTCTGCTATCACGACGAAGCCGTGGTCGAAGGCTGGAGCACGGAAAAGCTGGATGCCGTCCTCGCCAAGCGCGAGGCGGTGCGCGGGCGTCTGGCGGCCGAAGGCCGGGCCGGGCCGGCTGCGCGGCTGATGGTGACGACCGCGGCGACCACGGTGCGCATGGGGCACGAGCCCCTCGTGATAGACGGTCCCTTCGCCGAGACCAAGGAGCAGCTGCTCGGGTTTTATGTCTTCGACTGCGCTTCGCTCGAGGAGGCGGTCGATGTCGCGCGAGAGCTCGGCGAGGGAGAAACCGTGACTTTCGAGATCAGGCCGTTGCGTCTCTATAAACCGGGGACTCTGGCGACGTGACCGAGATTGAAGACTGGATCAGCAAGGCACTGACCTCGGCGCGGCCCCAGACCGTCAGCGCGCTTTTGCGCTACTTCCGCGATCTCGATATTGCGGAAGAGGCGTTCCAGGAGGCGTGCCTGCGGGCCTTGAGGAACTGGCCGGTGAACGGGCCTCCGCGTGATCCGGTCGCCTGGCTGACGATGGTCGGGCGCAATTTCGGCCTCGATGGCGTCCGCCGCGACCGGCGCAGCGCGGCGCTACCGTCCGAGGAGGCACTTTCCGATCTCGCAGACACCGAGAGCGACATTGCCGAGCGCCTCGACAACGCTCATTACCGCGACGACGTGCTGCGGCTTCTGTTCATCTGTTGTCACCCCGAGCTGCCGGCGACGCAGCAGATCGCTCTGGCGCTCAGGATTGTCTCGGGTCTCTCCGTCGCCGAGATCGCCCGCGCCTTTCTCGTCGGCGAGCGCGCGATGGAACAGCGGATTACCCGTGCAAAGCGGAAGATCGCGAACTCCAGTGTCGCGTTCGAGACTCCCAACGCGATCGAGCGTGCGGAGCGGCTGGCAGTGGTCGCCGCCATGATCTACCTCCTCTTCAACGAGGGTTATGCCGCAAGCGGCGGTGAGGCGCACCTGCGTCTGCCGCTGTGCGAAGAGGCCATCCGGCTTACGCGACTGCTGCTTCGATTGTTTCCGAGCGAGCCGGAAATCATGGGCCTCACCGCGCTGCTGTTGCTGCAGCATGCCCGGGCCGCGGCCCGGCTCGATGACGACGGCGAGATCGTGCTCCTGGAGGATCAGGATCGTAGCCTCTGGGACCGCCCCATGATCGACGAGGCACTGGTGCTGATCGAGAAGGCGATGCGGCACCGCCGGTCCGGCCCCTATCAGATCCAAGCCGCGATCGCCGCTCTGCATGCCCGCGCGGTGACGCCAGAGGAGACCGACTGGGCGCAGATTGACCAGCTTTATGCTGCCCTCGAGCGGCTGCAGCCGTCTCCCGTGGTCACCCTCAACCGCTCGGTTGCCGTGCTCAAGGTTCGCGGCCCGGAGGCGGCGCTCGAGATGATCGAGCCGCTGGCTGCGCCGCTGTCGGGTTACTTTCACTTTCACGGTGTAAAGGGCGCCCTGCTGATGCGCCTCGGGCGGGCCGAGGAGGCCCGGACCGCCTTCGACCGCGCCATCGCTCTTGCCCGGACGCCCTCGGAGGCGGCCCATATCCGACAGCACCTCGATCACCTGCAGGAAGAGGGGCGGGGGAGCTGACGCAAAAAGCCGACTGGCCTGTCGGGTTGCGACTCCGTCGTTCGTCCTTGGTTGGTAGATGCTGATCGGAAAACTCCGGGCACTCGCCACTCTCCAGGTCAGGGCCCATAGAATGAGGAGCAATGCGATGACGACAATGGAAGCGCAGCAGATCGCGGACGGCGCTGCAGCGCCGGATCCCGACGTACGTGGCGGCGTGGTTCCCTATCTTTGCGTCGAAGGCGCGACCAAGGCGGCCGCGTTTTACGAGAAGGCGTTCGGCGGCCGGATCGTGGTTCAGCAGCCCGAAGACGAGCAGGGG
>CAYXAA010000064.1:0-13739 GCA_964462985.1 uncultured Hyphomicrobiales bacterium
GCGAGGGCGGCCGCACCGTCGGCGCCGGCGTCGTCGCCTCGATCATCGAGTAATCCACGAGAACGACGTCTGTTGGACAGGGCGCCCGCGGGCGCAGCCCGCTGGTGCCGCTGTCTTTTGGGGACTGAGAAATGAACGGTCAAAACATCCGGATCCGCCTCAAGGCGTTCGACCATCGTGTGCTCGACGCTTCGACGCGCGAGATCGTCAACACGGCGAAGCGGACCGGCGCGCAGGTGCGCGGCCCGGTGCCGCTGCCGACGCGGATCGAGAAGTACACCGTGCTTCGCGGCCCGCACATCGACAAGAAGAGCCGCGATCAGTTCGAGATGCGCACGCACAAGCGCCTTCTCGACATCGTTGATCCGACCCCGCAGACCGTCGACGCCTTGATGAAGCTCGATCTTGCGGCCGGTGTCGACGTCGAGATCAAGCTTTAAGCGCTCACAAGGGGACACGCCGATGCGTTCTGGAGTGATCGCACAGAAGGTCGGGATGACACGCATCTACAATGATGCGGGCGAGCACGTGCCGGTGACGGTGCTGAAGCTCGAAAAGTGCCAGGTCGTCGCCCACCGGACGGAAGAAAAGAACGGCTACACCGCGCTGCAGATCGGCGCCGGGACGGCCAAGGTCAAGAACACGCCCAAGGCGATGCGCGGCCATTTCGCCGTCGCCAAGGTCGAGCCGAAGCGCAAGCTGGCCGAGTTCCGCGTGTCGAAGGACAACCTTATCGACGTGGGCGCCGAGATCACGGCCGACCATTTCGTCGAGGGTCAGTTCGTCGACGTCACCGGCACTTCGATCGGCAAGGGCTTCGCCGGTGTCATGAAGCGGCACAACTTCGGCGGCGGTCGTGCCACCCACGGCAACTCGCTGTCGCATCGCGTGCATGGTTCGACCGGTCAGCGCCAGGACCCGGGCAAGGTGTTCAAGGGCAAGAAGATGGCCGGTCACCTCGGCAACGAGCGGGTCACCACGCAGAACCTCAAGGTCGTGCGCACCGATGCGGAGCGCGGACTGATCATGGTCGAGGGATCCGTTCCGGGCTCGAAGGGCGGCTGGATCGTCGTTCGGGACGCGGTGAAGAAGGCGCTGCCGGATGGCGTGCCGGTACCCGGCGCGTTCCGTCTGCCCGAGGCGGTCGACGCTGGCGTGGTCGCCGAGAAGGAGAGCGAGTGATGGAACTCGAGGTCAAGACCCTCGACGGCGGAGCGGCCGGTTCGATCACGGTGTCGGACGAGATTTTCGGTCTCGAGCCGCGCACCGACCTGATCCACCGCGTGGTGCGCTGGCAACTCGCCAAGCGGCAGGCCGGAACGCACAAGACCAAGACCCGGTCCGAGCTGAGCGCCACCGGCGCCAAGATGTACCGGCAGAAGGGCACGGGCCGCGCGCGGCATTCCGACCGCAAGGCCCCGCAGTTCCGCGGCGGCGGCAAGGCCTTCGGCCCGGTGGTGCGCAGCCATGAGCACGACCTGCCGAAGAAGGTGCGTGCGCTCGGTCTGAAGCACGCGCTCTCGGCCAAGGCCAAGGCGTCGACCCTGATCGTGATCGACGAGGCCAAGGCCGCGGACGCCAAGACAAAGGCGGTCCGGGCTCAGTTCGAGAAGCTGGGCCTCAGCAACGCGCTCGTCGTCGACGGTGCGGAGCTCGACGCGAACTTCCGTCTTGCGGCGCGCAACATTCCGTCGGTCGACGTGCTGCCGGTCCAGGGCATCAACGTCTACGACATCCTGCGGCGTGAGACGCTGGTTCTCACCAAGGCGGCGCTGTCGGCGCTGGAGGAGCGGTTCAAATGACGAACCTCAAGCACTACGACACCATTCTGTCGCCGGTGATCACCGAGAAATCGACTGCGGCGTCAGAGCAGAACAAGGTGATCTTCAACGTCGCCGGCAACGCGACCAAGCCGGAGATCAAGGCCGCAGTCGAGGCGCTGTTCGGCGTGAAGGTCACGGCGGTCAACACGCTGGTCCGGAAGGGCAAGGTCAAGCGGTTCCGTGGCCGGATCGGCCAGCAGTCCGACGTCAAGAAGGCGATCGTCACCCTGAAGGACGGTGATGCCATCGACGTGACGACGGGTCTGTGAGGCGAGGAAGAAGAACATGGCACTCAAGACCTTCAATCCGACTTCGCCGGGCCGCCGGCAGCTCGTCCAGGTCGATCGTTCCGGTCTGTGGAAGGGCAAGCCGGTCAAGGATCTGACCGAAGGCCTGTCCAAGTCCGGCGGCCGTAACAATCACGGCCGGCTGACGTCGCCGAACCGTGGCGGCGGCCACAAACGCCGCTACCGCCTGGTCGACTTCAAGCGGCGCAAGCTGGACATCAGCGCGACGGTGGAGCGGCTCGAGTACGACCCGAACCGCACGGCGTTTATCGCGCTGATCAAGTACGAGGACGGCGAGCTTGCCTATATCCTGGCGCCGCAGCGCCTGGCGGCCGGCGACAAGGTCGTTGCCGGACAGTCGGTCGACGTCAAGCCGGGCAACGCCATGCCGCTGTCGGCGATCCCGGTCGGCACGATCGTGCACAACATCGAGCTGAAGCCGGGCAAGGGTGGCCAGATCGCCCGTTCGGCCGGCGCCTATGCGCAGATCGTCGGCCGCGACCAGGGCTACACCGTGATCCGCCTGATGTCGGGCGAGCAGCGCCGTGTGCTTGGGACCTGCTTCGCCTCGATCGGTGCGGTGTCGAACCCGGACCACTCGAACATCAACCTGGGCAAGGCCGGCCGGTCGCGCTGGCTCGGCCGCAAGCCGCACGTGCGCGGTGTCGCGATGAACCCGGTCGACCATCCGCATGGCGGTGGTGAAGGCCGCACCTCCGGCGGCCGTCATCCGGTTACCCCGTGGGGCAAGCCGACCAAGGGCAAGAGAACGCGCAGCAACAAGGCGACGGACAAGTACATCGTCCGCAGCCGGCACGAGCGCAAGAAGTAAGAGGACCGACCATGGCACGCTCTGTTTGGAAGGGTCCGTTCGTCGATGGCTTTCTGCTGAAGAAGGCGGAGAAGGTTCGCTCGTCCGGCCGCAACGAGATCATCAAGATCTGGAGCCGGCGCTCGACCATCCTGCCGCAGTTCGTCGGTCTGACCTTCGGCGTCTACAACGGCCAGAAGCACATTCCCGTCCTCGTGTCGGAAGACATGATCGGGCACAAGTTCGGCGAGTTCTCGCCGACCCGTACCTACTATGGCCACGGCGCCGATAAGAAGGCGAAGAGGAAGTAACGATGGGCAAGCCGAAGCGTGATCGGGCGCTCGCCGAGAACGAGGCACGGGCCGTGACCCGGATGCTGCGCGTCTCGCCGCGCAAGCTCAACCTCGTCGCGGCCGCGATCCGGGGCAAGAAGGTCGGCACTGCGCTCGCCGACCTGACGTTCTCGCGCAAGCGGATTTCCGACGACGTCAAGAAGACGTTGATGTCGGCGATCGCGAATGCCGAAAACAACCACGACCTTGATGTCGACAGCCTGATCGTCGCCGAGGCTCATGTGGGCAAAGCGTTCGTCATCAAGCGGTTCACGCCGCGGGCCCGTGGTCGCGCCGGTCGGATCGAGAAGCCGTTCTCGAACCTGACGATCGTGGTGCGTGAAGTCGAGGAGACTGCCTGATGGGACAGAAGATCAACCCGATCGGGCTTAGGCTCGGTATCAACCGGACCTGGGATTCGCGCTGGTACGCGGACAAGGGCGAGTACGGCAGGCTGCTGCACGAGGACTTCGCGATCCGCGAGCATATCCTCAAGGAGCTGAAGCAGGCCGCGATCTCCAAGGTCGTGATCGAGCGTCCGCACCGCAAGTGCCGGGTGACGATCCATTCCGGCCGCCCTGGCGTCGTGATCGGCAAGAAGGGCGCGGACATCGAGAAGCTGCGCAAGGCGCTGTCGGCGATGACCGAGAGCGAGGTGCACATCAACATCGTCGAGGTGCGCAAGCCGGAAATCGACGCGACCCTGGTCGCCGCCTCAATCGCCCAGCAGCTCGAGCGCCGCGTGGCGTTCCGCCGGGCGATGAAGCGCGCCGTGCAGTCGGCCATGCGCCTTGGCGCCCAGGGCATCCGCATCAATTGCGGCGGCCGGCTCGGCGGCGCCGAGATCGCGCGGCTCGAGTGGTACCGCGAGGGCCGGGTGCCTCTGCACACGCTGCGCGCCGACATCGACTACGGCACCGCGACCGCGCACACCGCCTACGGCACGTGCGGCGTCAAGGTGTGGATCTTCAAGGGGGAAATCCTTGAGCACGATCCCACCGCCTCCGAGCGCCGCGCCATCGAGGGCACGGATCAGAGTCACGGCGGCGGCCGCCGCGAGCGGGGCGACCGCGCGGCCTGAGTGGCCGGCCAGCTAGAGAGACGAGAGAGAAACGATGCTGCAACCCAAGCGAACGAAGTTCCGCAAGCAGCACAAGGGCCGCATCCACGGCGTGGCCAAGGGCGGCACGGACCTCAACTTCGGCGCTTTCGGACTGAAGGCGCTGGAGCCGGAGCGCGTCACCGCGCGCCAAATCGAGGCGGCCCGTCGTGCGATGACCCGTCACATGAAGCGTGCCGGTCGCGTGTGGATCCGGATCTTCCCCGATGTGCCGGTGACCTCCAAGCCCACGGAAGTGCGCATGGGCAAGGGCAAGGGCGCTGTCGATTTCTGGGCCTGCAAGGTCAAGCCCGGTCGGATCATGTTCGAGATCGACGGCGTGTCGGAAGAGATCGCGCGCGAAGCATTGCGTCTGGCGGCCGCCAAGCTGCCGATCCGTACGCGCTTCGTGCAGCGCATCGCCGAATAGGCGGTTTAAGGAGAACAGCCATGAAGGCGACGGACGTTCGGGCCAAGACCCAGGACGAGCTCAAGACGGAGCTCGAGGCGCTGAAGAAGGAGCAGTTCAACCTGCGCTTCCAGAAGGCGACCGGGCAGCTCGAAAACACGGCGCGGGTGCGGCAGGTGCGCCGCGACATCGCAAGAATTCAAACGATCATGCGCGAGAAGCGCGTGGCGTCGAACGCTTAAGGAGACGACGATGCCGAAACGCGTTCTGGAGGGCGTCGTGGTCAGCGATGCCAACGACAAGACGGTGACGGTTCGCGTCGAGCGCCGCTTCACCCATCCGCTGCTGAAGAAGACGGTTCGGCGCTCGAAGAAGTACCGGGCGCACGACGAAAACAACTCCAAGAAGGTCGGAGAGACGGTCCTCATCGAGGAATGCGCGCCGATCTCCAAGACCAAGCGTTGGATCGTGGTCGATCGCGAGACCGCGAATTGAGATGAGCCTCCGGCGCGCGGGTAGAGCGGCGCCGAAACGAGAACAAGGCGGCCAGTCATGATTCAGATGCAAACAAACCTCGACGTGGCGGACAATTCCGGCGCCCGTCGTGTCATGTGCATCAAGGTGCTCGGCGGCTCGATGCGGAAATACGCCAGCGTCGGCGACATCATTGTCGTCAGCGTCAAGGAGGCCAATCCGCGCGGCCGCGTCAAGAAGGGCGACGTGATGAAGGCGGTCGTCGTGCGCACGGCGAAGGACATTCGCCGGCCCGACGGCTCGGTGATCCGCTTCGACCGCAATGCGGCGGTGCTGGTCAACAACAACAAGGAACCGATCGGCACCCGTATCTTTGGTCCGGTTCCGCGTGAGCTGCGTGCGAAGAATCACATGAAGATCATTTCGCTCGCGCCGGAGGTGTTGTGATGGCTGCCAAGATCAAGAAGGGCGACACCGTCGTCGTGATCGCCGGCCGCGACAAGGGCAAGTCCGGCGAAGTCATCAAGATGCTGCCGGCCGAGGGCCGGGCCCTGGTGCGTGGCGTCAACCTGGTGCGCCGGCATCAGCGCCAGACCGCCCAGGCCGAAGGCGGCATTATCACCAAGGAATCGCCGATTCACCTGTCGAACCTGCAGATCGCCGATCCCAAGGACGGCAAGCCGACCCGCGTCGGCTTCAAGATCAAGGAAGACGGCACCAAGGTTCGGGTGGCCAAGCGCTCGGGGGACCTGATCGATGGCTGAGACGTATACGCCGCGCCTGAAGACGTACTACGACGAAGTGGTGCGGGCGCAGCTGCAGGAGAAGTTCTCCTACAAGAACCCGATGCAGATCCCGGCGCTGGAGAAGATCGTGCTCAACATGGGCGTCGGCGAGGCCGTCGGCGATTCCAAGAAGGCGCGGACTGCCGCCGAGGACCTGTCGGCGATCGCCGGCCAGAAGGCCGTGATCACCAAGGCCACCAAGTCGATCGCCACCTTCAAGGTGCGCGAGGGCATGCCGCTTGGCGCCAAGGTGACGCTGCGGCGGGCGAGGATGTACGAATTCCTCGACCGTCTGATCACCATCGCCCTGCCGCGCGTGCGCGACTTCCGCGGCCTGAACCCGAAGAGCTTCGACGGCCGTGGCAACTACGCCATGGGCATCAAGGAGCATATCGTGTTCCCGGAGATCAATTACGACAAGGTTGATCAGATCTGGGGCATGGACATCGTGGTGTGCACCACCGCTGCCACGGATGACGAAGCGCGCGAGCTGCTGCGCGCGTTCAACTTCCCGTTCCGCAAGTAACGGCATACGGGAAAGGAACGAGGACCGACGATGGCGAAGAAGAGCGCGATCGAAAAGAACAAGCGGCGCGAGCGGCTCGTGAAGAAATACGCCGAGAAGCGCGCTGCGCTTAAGGCGATGGCCAAGGATGCCAACCTGTCTCCGGAGGAGCAGTTCCAGGCACGGCTGAAGCTTGCCAAGCTTCCGCGCAATTCGGCCAAGAACCGGATCCGGAACCGCTGTGAGGTGACGGGACGGCCGCGCGGCTACTACCGCAAGCTGAAGATGTCACGCGTGGCGCTGCGCGAACTGGGCTCGCTGGGTCTGATCCCGGGCCTGGTGAAGTCGAGCTGGTAAGGAGAAGCTCCCATGGCGATTTCCGATCCTTTGGGGGATATGATCACCCGGATCCGCAATGCTCAGATGCGGCGCAAGACCAAGGTGTCGTCGCCGGCTTCGAAGCTGCGCGCCCGCGTCCTGGACGTGCTGCAGAGCGAAGGCTATATCCGCGGCTATTCCACCGTGGAATATGATGGCGGCAAGTCCGAGCTCGAGATCGAGCTGAAGTATTTCGACGGCGAGCCGGTCATCCGCACGATCGAACGTGTGTCGAAGCCGGGCCGCCGGGTCTATTCCTCGGTCAAGAACATCCCGCACGTGGCCAACGGCCTCGGCGTGTCGATCCTGTCGACGCCGAAGGGTGTGATGAGCGATCACGAGGCGCGGGATCAGAATGTCGGCGGCGAGGTGCTGTGCCGCGTGTTCTAAACGCGGCCGCGCTCGTCTGAACAGAAGAATACGAAGCGGACGGATTGGTCTCATGTCTCGTATTGGCAAAAACCCGGTTCCGGTACCGAACGGGGTCACGGCGACGATCAACGGCAAGACGGTCGAGGTGAAGGGCCCGAAGGGACAGCTGTCCTTCGTCCTCAACGATCTCGTGCTTGCCGAAATGACGGATCAGGGCATCAAGATCGATCCGCGCGACGACAGCAAGGCGGCGCGGTCGATGTGGGGCATGAGCCGCACGATGGTGGCCAACCTGATCACCGGTGTGACGACCGGGTTCGAGCGCAAGCTCGAGATCTCGGGCGTCGGCTATCGTGCGCAGGTGCAGGGCTCGAACCTGCAGCTCGCACTCGGCTATTCGCACGACGTGGTCTATCCGATCCCGTCCGACATCCAGATCACCTGCCCGAAGCCGACCGAGATCACGATCTCCGGCATCGACAAGCAGCGTGTCGGGCAGGTCGCGGCGGAGATCCGCGAGTATCGCGCCCCGGAGCCCTACAAGGGCAAGGGTATTCGTTATGCGGGCGAGTTCATCGTTCGCAAGGAAGGCAAGAAGAAGTGACGGGCCGAGTCATGGCGAAGGGCAACTCCAGTTTCGAGCGTCGTCGCGATCGCGTCCGCCGCTCGCTCAAGAAGGTCGCGAACGGCCGGCCGCGTCTGTCGGTGTTCCGTTCGTCGAAGCAGATCTATGCGCAGATCATCGACGACGCCAAGGGCCAGACCCTGGCTGCGGCCTCGTCGATCGAGAAGGACGTCAAGGGCGGTCTGAAGACCGGTGCCGATGCCGCCGCTGCGGCCACTGTCGGCAAGCTGATCGCGGAGCGCGCCAAGGCTGCCGGCGTGACGCAGGTCGTGTTCGACCGCGGCGGTTACATGTACCACGGGCGCGTCAAGGCGCTGGCCGAAGCGGCGCGCGAAGGCGGGCTGGAATTCTGACCGGCGTCGGTTGGCGCTCTTAAGAACGGAAGACGAAGATTATGGCGAGACAGGACATGCGGGAGCGCGAGGAGCGCGACAGCGAATTCGTCGACAAGCTCGTGCACATCAACCGCGTCGCGAAGGTGGTGAAGGGTGGTCGTCGTTTCGGCTTTGCCGCGCTCGTTGTCGTCGGTGACCAGAAGGGCCGCGTCGGCTTCGGCCACGGCAAGGCTCGCGAGGTGCCCGAGGCGATCCGCAAGGCGACCGAGGCGGCCAAGCGCGCGATGATCCGCGTGCCGCTGCGCGAGGGCCGGACGCTGCATCATGACGTCGAGGGCCGGCATGGCGCGGGCAAGGTGATCCTGCGCGCGGCTCCGGCTGGTACGGGCATCATCGCCGGCGGCCCGATGCGCGCCGTGTTCGAGACGCTCGGCGTCCAGGACGTGGTCGCCAAGTCGCTCGGGACCTCGAACCCGTACAACATGGTGCGGGCGACCTTCGAGGCGCTGAAGCAGGAAGACAGCCCTCGCTCGGTTGCGGCGCGCCGCGGCCTCAAGGTCTCGACCTTGCAGGCCCGCCGCCGTGATCACGCGGACGACGTTGCAGCGGCAGCTGCCGCCGAAGCTTGATCTTGGCGGCCTGACGCCCCAGTTTGAACGAGGGTTGGTTCCATGGCGAACACCAAAAAGACCGTCACGGTCGAGCAGATCGGCAGCCCGATTCGGCGGCCGAAGGACCAGCGCGCGACGCTGATCGGTCTCGGCCTGAACAAGATGCACCGCCGCTCGACGCTGAAGGACACCCCGGAAGTGCGCGGCATGATCCGGAAGGTCCAGCATCTCGTGCGCGTCGTCGACGAGGCGTAAGAGAGCCGGGGAGACACAAAAATGAAGCTCAACGAACTCCGGGACAATCCCGGCGCGACCAAGGAGCGGATCCGCGTCGGCCGCGGCATCGGCTCCGGCAAGGGCAAGACCGGCGGCCGCGGCGTCAAGGGCCAGAAGTCCCGCTCGGGCGTGGCGATCAAGGGTTTCGAAGGCGGCCAGATGCCGCTGCACCGGCGCCTTCCGAAGCGCGGCTTCACCAACATCTTCGCCAAGAGCTATAATGTCGTCTCGCTCGGCCGCGTCCAGCAGGCGATCGAGGCCGGCAAGCTCGACGCTGGCCAGCCGGTGACCGTCGAGGCGCTGAAGGCGGCCGGCGTGGTGAAGCGCGTCAGGGACGGTGTCCGCCTGCTTTCCGACGGCGAGCTCAAGACGGCGGTTACGTTCCAGATTGCCGGCGCCTCCAAGGCGGCGGTCGCCGCGGTCGAGAAGGCCGGCGGCACGGTCGAGATTCTCGAGGCTCGGACCACCGCAGAGGCCTGAGCGTCGGTGCCAGGGCGGCCCCGCGCCATAGGGCGCAGACACGCCGTTCTGGGACGATCACTGTATGGATCTTCGATCGGAAACCCGATCGAAGATCCATCATTCTAGCGCAGTCATTGACCGGAGCACGGTATGGCATCGGCGGCCGAACAGCTTGCGGCTAACCTGAATTTCTCGGCCTTCGCCAAGGCGGAGGAACTGAAAAAGCGGATCTGGTTCACTCTCGGCGCCCTCCTGGTCTACCGTCTCGGCACCTATATTCCGCTGCCCGGCATCAACCCGGACGCGCTGGCGCAGGCCTTCGGCAACGCGCAGCAGGGCATCATCGGCCTGTTCAACATGTTCGCCGGCGGCGCGGTCGAGCGCATGGCGATCTTCGCCCTCGGCATCATGCCGTACATCTCGGCGTCGATCATCATCCAGCTGATGACCTCCGTCGTGCCGACGCTCGAGCAACTCAAGAAGGAGGGCGAGCAGGGCCGCAAGGTCATCAATCAGTACACCCGTTACGGCACGGTGCTGCTTGCGACCTTCCAGGCCTACGGCATCGCCGTCGGCCTCGAGAGCGCGACCAATGTCGTCATCGATCCGGGCTGGTTCTTCCGCATTTCGACCGTGATCACGCTGGTCGGCGGCACCATGTTCCTGATGTGGCTCGGCGAGCAGATCACGTCGCGCGGCATTGGCAACGGCATCTCGCTGATCATCTTTGCCGGCATCGTCGCCGGCCTGCCGTCGGCGATCGCCTCGACGCTCGAGCTTGGCCGCCAGGGTGCGCTCGCGACCCCGATCATCCTCGGCATCATCGTCATCGCGATTGTCGTGATCGCCTTCATCGTTTTCGTGGAGCGGGCGCAGCGCCGACTGCTGATCCAGTATCCGAAGCGGCAGATGGGCAATCGCATGTTCGAGGGCAACACCTCGTTCCTGCCGCTCAAGCTCAACACCTCGGGGGTCATTCCGCCGATCTTCGCCTCGTCGCTGCTGCTGGTCCCGGCGACCATCTCCGGCTTTTCCACCGGAGGCGATGTCAGCGGCTGGATGACCACGGTCACCGCGCTGCTCGGCCACGGCCAGCCGCTCTACATGCTACTTTATGCCGCACTGATCGTCTTCTTCTGCTTCTTCTACACGGCGATCGTGTTCAACCCGTCGGACACGGCCGACAATCTAAAGCGGCACGGCGGCTTTATCCCTGGGATTCGGCCGGGTGAGCGGACTGCTCAGTACATCGACTTCGTGCTGACCCGCATCACCGCAGTGGGCGCAATCTATCTCGTGCTTGTCTGTCTATTGCCCGAATTCCTGATATCGGCGACGGGCGTTCCGTTCTATTTCGGTGGGACCTCGCTGCTGATCGTCGTGAGCGTGACGATGGACACCGTTTCCCAGATCCAGGGCCATCTGCTTGCGCACCAGTATGAGGGGCTGGTGAAGAAGGCAAAGCTCAGGGGGAAACGTCGATGAGACTGATCTTTCTCGGACCACCGGGTGCAGGGAAGGGGACGCAGGCCACACGGCTGGTCGAGAAATACGGCATCCCGCAGCTTTCGACCGGAGACATGCTGCGGGCGGCGGTCGCCGCCGGAACGCCGATCGGACAGAAGGCCAAGGCGGTGATGGACTCCGGCAATCTCGTGTCCGACGAGATCGTGGTGGGGATCGTCGCCGATCGCATCGAGGAGGCGGATGCGCGCCGCGGTTTCATCCTCGACGGATTTCCGCGCACGCTGGCCCAGGCCGAGGCGCTCGACCGGATGCTGTTGGACAAGAACCTTGCCCTCGACGTGGTACTCGAGCTGAAGGTGGACCAGACCCGGCTGGTCGACCGCATCATGAAGCGGGCCGAGGAGGCGAAGGCCCGCGGGGAGGCGGTCCGCAAGGACGATGATCCGGAGGTCTTCAAGCAGCGGCTTGCGGCCTACAACCGGGACACCGCGGCGGTCGCGCCTTATTACGAGGCTCGGGGCCTGCTGGTGCCGATCGACGGAATGCAGCCGATCGACGCCGTCACGGCGGCGATCGAGAATGTGGTTTCGCGGCTTGACGAAGAGGTCGAGAACCGTTAAGGGGACGGCCTCTGCCTCAGATGATCGACCGCGCCCCCGCGTTTCGTGGGGGCGATGTCGTTTACGCGCGCGAGACATCGCGCGGGGCATGCTCCGCAAGGGCCGGCCTCCACCGGACGCGGAGAGAACGCCCGGAGCATTCTGCCGTCATATGATGGCGCTTGCCCGGGACTGGTGAAGCGGTCGGCTCCGCGGTGTCCGGAAGGGTCCGGCGCCAGGCGGGCCGATCTTGTGTGGCGCGGATTCTGCGCCGCCCGAAATGGAGACGGCAAGTGGCCCGTATCGCAGGTGTAAATATCCCGACCAACAAGCGCGTCGTCATCGCGCTTCAATACATCCACGGCATCGGACCGAAGTTCGCCCAGGAGATCATCGACAAGGTGAACATCGAGCCTGCGCGCCGGGTGAACGAATTGTCGGACGCCGAGGTTCTGGCGATCCGCGAGACGATCGACCGCGACTACATCGTGGAGGGCGACCTGCGCCGCGAGACCGCGATGAACATCAAGCGCCTGATGGACCTCGGCTGCTACCGTGGCCTGCGTCACCGTCGCGGCCTGCCTGCGCGCGGCCAGCGGACCCAAACCAACGCCCGCACCCGTAGGGGGCCGGCAAAGACGATCGCCGGCAGGAAGAAGTAATCAGCGCGGTTTTGGCCGCCCGTCGGCCCGCTTCGCGGGCCCAAGCGGCGCGCCGATACGGTGGAGCCGCCGGCACTACGGCGGTGTCGAGATCGAACAAGGAAGACGTAAATGGCAAAAGACACCACGCGCGTGCGTCGTCGCGAACGCAAGAACATTTCCTCCGGCGTCGCGCACGTGAACTCGACGTTCAACAACACGATGATCACGATCACCGACGCCCAGGGCAACACGATTTCGTGGTCGTCCGCCGGCGCGCTCGGCTTCAAGGGCTCGCGCAAGTCGACCCCCTACGCCGCGCAGGTCGCGGCCGAGGATGCGGCGCGCAAGGCGTCGGAGCACGGCATGCGCACGCTCGAGGTTGAGGTTCGTGGCCCCGGCTCCGGCCGCGAATCCGCGCTGCGTGCGCTGCAGGCCGCCGGATTCCTGATCACCTCGATCCGCGATGTGACGCCGATCCCGCACAACGGGTGCCGTCCGCGCAAGCGTCGCCGCGTCTGACCGACGCTCCTTTCTTTCCCATGGCGAAGAATGGCCGCCGCTTGCGGTGGCGGGACAGCCGGAGGAAGCCATAGTGACGATTCAAAAGAACTGGCAGGAACTGATCAAGCCGAACAAGCTCGACGTGCGCCCCGGCGCCGATCCGCGCTACATTGCGTCGGTCGTGGCCGAGCCGCTCGAGCGCGGCTTCGGTCTGACGCTCGGCAATGCGCTGCGCCGGATCCTGCTGTCCTCGCTGCAGGGCGCTGCGGTGACGGCGGTGCAGATCGACGGCGTGCTGCACGAATTCTCCTCGATTCCCGGCGTGCGTGAGGACGTGACCGATATCGTCCTCAACATCAAGGAGATCGCCCTGAAGATGCAGGGCGAGGGGCCGAAGCGGATGGTCGTGCGCAAGCAGGGCCCGGGCGTGGTCACGGCCGGCGACATCCAGACCGTCGGCGACATCGAGGTGCTGAACCCCGAGCTGGTGCTTTGCACCCTCGACGAGGGCGCCGAGATCCGGATGGAGTTCACGGTCAACACCGGCAAGGGCTATGTCCCCGCCGAGCGCAACCGGCCCGAGGACGCGCCGATCGGCCTCATCCCGGTCGACAGCCTGTATTCGCCGGTCAAGAAGGTGTCCTACAAGGTCGAAAACACCCGCGAGGGCCAGGTTCTCGACTACGACAAGCTGACGCTTACCGTCGAGACCGACGGTTCGATCAAGCCGGACGACGCGGTCGCTTTCGCGGCGCGCATCCTGCAGGATCAGCTCTCGATCTTCGTCAACTTCGAGGAGCCGCGGCGCGAGGTGAAGGAGGACGTGGTCCCCGAACTCGCCTTCAACCCGGCACTGCTCAAGAAGGTCGACGAGCTCGAGTTGTCGGTGCGCTCGGCCAACTGCCTGAAGAACGACAACATCGTTTACATCGGCGACCTGATCC
>CAYXAA010000065.1:0-13408 GCA_964462985.1 uncultured Hyphomicrobiales bacterium
GTTCGATTCCGCCCCTGGGCACCATTTGCCCCTCCCAAAGCGTCTCATGCCGTCGCACAAGCCGTGAAAATTCAATGGCTTGCCTAACTACACCTGCTCATAGCGTGCCATGAGGCATATTTCCAATCATGGCGATGATCGTCGGCGGGAATATACCGGTCCTCACCGCGGCGCGAGCCGTTTGCTCCCGATAGCCGTACCGCTGCATCCAACGCAAGACTGCCCAATGTCGAGTATCGAACTCCAGTCCGAGCGGCGAGGACAAACCGGCGCGACCGAACACTTCGACGATCGAAAAGAGGTCGGTCTTACCGACACCGGGTTCGAGTGGGCTTGGTGCATTGCGAATCCGAACATGTCCAATCAATCGCCAGTCGCGATCGCCGCCTCGCCAAACCCGAGGCTTCCGCCGGCTCGTGACATCTTTGGCGCGTGCCATTGCAATGTTTCAATTTGTGGGTAACGATCCGGGATATTGCGTCTTACCCGGGGGCGTCCTACCCATGCCGCTTTCAGACCTTGCCTCAAGGACCGCCAGGTCCAGGGACGAGCCGAGCTGTCCTGCCGACGGCGATGCGCTCTGCCGTTTCGGCCGAGAAAACGGCTCCAGTCTCCGGCGATCGCATTGCCGGTGGCTGGAGGCAACCGGCCTGTCCACGTCAGGCAGGAGACTTTGTTGGGCAACGGTGATCAAAGCGGCCGTGCCAAGCTGGCGGGAATGGCAGCGTGGGGGCGCGATCTGGCTGTCCAAGTTTCTGGCGCCGGCCTTCTGACGCTGGAATCCTGAAGGTGATGCCGCCATCCCCGCGCCAGGCACTCCCGCGCGCGGGACGTCCCTGGCGGGTTCGACGGTGACCTGTTCGATGGAAGGGCGCAGATGGCGGTACGGCTGCTTGCCGGATCTGGGCCGAAACGTATGCCGGAGGGTTGGAAATGACAGGGATATCTCGACGCGACATCCTCCTTGCGGGCGGAGCCTTCGGGACGGCGGCGGCGGTCGGCCTGCGGCCGACAGGTGGCCGCGCCGCCGAGCGGCCTCCCCTGCCGATCCCCCCGGAGCTCAGGGCGGATTCACAGGGGGTGATTGCCTTCAGCGCCCAGGAAGGGACCATGACCTTCCTGCCGGATCGATCAACCGGGACCTATGGCTACAACGGCACGTTCCTGGGCCCGGCCCTGCGCCTGCGACGCGGCGAGACGGCGACCATCGACTTCACCAATCATCTTGCCGAACCCACGACCGTGCACTGGCATGGACTGATCATTCCCGGGGAGGTCGACGGCGGCCCGCACCGACCGGTGGCGCAAGGCAAGACCTGGCGGCCGACCCTTTCCATCGACCAACCCGCCGCCACGCTGTGGTTCCACCCGCACTTCTATCCCACCACCGCCGCGCAGGTCATCAAGGGCCTCGCCGGCCTGCTGATCATCGACGACGACGACACGGACCGGCTGGGGCTGCCGTCCCGATGGGGCGTCGACGACATACCCCTGATCATCCAGGACCGACGCTTCGATCAGGACGGCCAGTTCTTCGAACGGATGAACATCATCGCTGCGATCAACGGCTACGTCGGCACGGTGGCGCTGGTCAACGGCGTGGAATACCCGCAGGTGCGGACCACGCGCGGCTGGGTCCGGGTTCGCCTGCTTGATGGTTCAAACGCCCGCAGCTACCTGCTCAAGGCATCGGACGACCGGTCGCTCTACGTCATCGGTTCCGATGGCGGCCTGCTGGACAGCCCGGTCGAGGTGAAACAGCTCACGATCCATGCCGGCGAGCGCTTCGAGGTGATGGTGGATTGCCGATCCGGCGAGCCGTTCGATCTCGTCACGCTGCCGGTCGGCGCCCCCATCATGCAGTTGCCGCCCTTCGACATGCCCTTGCCGCTGGTGTCGATCCGGCCAGAGGGTGCCGAACAAGCCGGCCGGCTGCCGGAGTCCCTGGCGAAGCTGCCGTCATTGCCGGCGGATCTGCCCGCCGTCAGCCAGGAGCTGGTCATGAACATGTTCCGCGATCAGGACGGAATGATGCCGCTGATGAAGGCGGGATTGATGGGAATGGGCGGGGGCATGGATCACGGGGCGATGAAGGGACAGTCGCACGGGGACAAGCCGTCTGCGGATGTCGTTGCACGTGTCACCCAGCTGATCGAGAACGAGCCGGAACTGTCACGACCGGACCTGCTCGCCCTGAATGGCGTCAATGGCAAATCCTACGCACTCGACGAACCGGGCTTTTCCGCCGCGCGCGATGTGCCGCTCCGCTGGAGAATTTCCGAGGGCGACGACAAGATGCTGCACCCGGTCCATATCCACGGCTGCCAGTTCCGCATTGTCTCGGAAAACGGCCGCCCGCCCGAGCCGCACCGCGCCGGCTGGAAGGATATCGCGGTCATTTCGAATGGCGGCGTCAGCGAAATAGTCGTGAGCTTTCCGCACAAGGCCGACCACAGCGCGCCCTACATGGCCCACTGCCACATCCTGGAACACGAAGACTCCGGGATGATGACGCAGTTTACCGTCGCCTAGAGCGGTTGAGGGTCCGACCGAACCCCGAAGGGACTTCGCGGGAGGTGTCATGGGGCAAGGGGCGGCCCCGCACCGTCGACATGGGCAATGCCGGCATCGAAGCCTTGTGCCATCTCCACACCCCCGCGCCGCGTTCCCATGGCGCGCCGTCCTAGCGGGCAACCGCCTGCGCATAGAACGTCGCAAGATCGCCGGCCATCTGCGGCAGCACGTCATCGTCGGTGTAGGGCGTGTGCCCGGTTGCGTAATAGCGCACGGTGATGTTGTTGCGCAGCGCCTCGTCGAAGGTCATGCGCGCCAGGTCATAGTCGCCCATCCAGTACGGCGTGGCGAAGTCGTAGTAGCCGTGGATCTGCAGGACCTTCAGGTGCGGGTCCGCCCGCATGGCGGCGGCCAGGTCGGCGGCGACCCAGGTGTTCTGCGGGAAGACGTTGTTTTCCTCGATCTCGCGCTTCGAGATGCCGGCGGTGTCGGGCACCGGATGCTGCCATTTCCACAAGGCGCTCGCCTGCGGGTTGCCGACGACATAGCGCGCGTCTTCCCGGTAGCCGAGGCTTGCAAGCCTGTCCTGCAGGATCGTCGTGGCAGGAACATAGAGCTGGGTCATGATCGTATGGTCGGTTTCCGGCTCCTCTCCG
Source organism: uncultured Hyphomicrobiales bacterium (assembly GCA_964462985.1). Classification (GTDB taxonomy): domain Bacteria; phylum Pseudomonadota; class Alphaproteobacteria; order Rhizobiales; family Stappiaceae; genus CAYXAA01. The sequence continues at coordinate 3,171 of CAYXAA010000065.1, forward strand.
GCGTCGTCGAAATCGCGCGACAGCTCACGCCCGTCAAGCCGGCCGACCACCTTGCCCTCGTCGCGGAGCAGTTCCTTGCGGAAGCGGACCACGGAGACGCGCAGGTGGGCACGCTCGATGAACCGGCGGTCGATTCCGATGTAGCCGGACAAGCGGTCGGCAATCTGCCGCCGCCGCTCCGCGCCAAGCGCATTGCCCTCGAACAGCGCCAGGGCATAGTCGGATCCGGCGAAGGCTTCCACCTCCTCGAGGAACCGCGGCAGCGGCGTGTCCTGGTATGCGGTCTTTCCGTGGTGCCAGGCGACCGCCGCCATCGTCGGCAGATTGACGATGAACTGGTGATCCATGCCGTTAGCGAACGCACCGAAGTTGAGAGCAGAGGCGACAAGGACCACGCCGTTGAGCGCGATTCCCATGCCCTGCAGGCGGCTCGACACCACGGCGGCCCGGGTGGTGCCGTAGGAATTGCCGAGCAGGAACTTGGGCGACTGCCAGCGATCGGTCAGCTTGAGATAGCGCTCAATCGCCTGGGCCGTCACATCCGCATCGGGGCCCACGCCCCAGAAATCGCTGTTCTTCGCCCGGCCCAGCGCCCGCGAATAGCCGGTGCCGACCATATCGATGAAGACCAGGTCGCTCTGGCGCAGCAGAGTGTGGCGGTTGGGCTCGGCGCGGAACGGAACGCGTGCGGTCGGATTGGCCTTTGGCGAATAGCGCAGCGGGCCGTAGCCAAGCACGTCCATGAGCATCGTGGAGCCGCCCGGCCCGCCGTCCCAGATGAAGGTGATCGGGCGCTGGTTCGGATCCTCGCCGTCAAGGTGATGTGCGACATAGAACAGCTCGGCGACAGGCTCGCCCTTCTCGTCCCTAACAAGGAGCGTGCCGGCCGTGGTCGTATAGTTCAGGGCCTCGCCATCAAGGGTGATGCTGCTTGTCGCCGTCACCCGGCGCTCGCCGATCTCGCCCGCCTCGGCGCGCGGAAGCGCCGGACCGTCCTCGGCACGTGCGGGAAGCACGGCAAGGCTGGCCCCCAAAAGCGCGGCCAACAGGAAGCCACCGAATCGAAACGAAGGATGCATGGCTGGCACCGTCTTTGCTGCAACACTGCGGATGTTCATTGGATTCTTTGCATCGATGGGCTGGACCGGGGCTGACCGAACGCGGCTCGGGGAACGACCCGGCGAACCGGCGGGCGGTCCGGCACGGTAGCAGAGCCGCACGTCCGCCCATAATCAGCACGTCCCACGGGGACCATCACACCGTCTCAGCGGTGCGGTCAGGGGGGCCAGGTCGTCAGGCCGTCGTCAGCCCATCGCCGAGCGTTCGACGCTGTTCTGACGGCGATATTCGCTGGGAGACAGGCCGAAGCGGGCACGGAACATCCGGCTGATGTTCGGCGCATCATAGAGGCCGCACTCTGCGGCAAGGTCGGCGATGCTCGCCCTGCCCTGTCCGCCCTGCAGCAGCACGCGCAGACGCTGAAGCCTCTGGTCGCGGATGTAATCGGCAACGCCAGCGCCGTGGTCGAGGAAGGCGCGGTAGAGGCTGGAACGGGAGCAGCCGAGGGCGGCTGCGACGGCCTCGGCATTCAGCGCCGGGTCGGAAAGGCGATGGTCTATGTACTGGCGTGCCGCGCTGAACAGTGCGCGCCGTCGGTTCTGCTCCGCGCCGTCCAGCCCGCCGCCGGCCAGGGCACCCTTCAACACGCTGACGGCCAGGGCCTGAGTCGTCTCCAGCGCCAGCACCTGCTCGGGCGGCGGCAAATGGGCAAGTTGCACCTGCAGGGTCTCAAGCTGAGCCTTCAGGAAAGCGGACAGCCGTGACCCGCGCAGCGCCTGGGCAACGCTGGTGCCGTCCGGGATGAAACCGAGTTCGGCGAGCAGCCTGCCGCGCGGCAGGTCGAGCTGGACAAACCTTGTGCGCCCGAAGGCCACCGTCGCCGCCCGTCCCGGATCCCACAGGAAGAAGTCTCCCGCACCGGCCATGACCAGGTCGGAGTCTTCCTCCTCGTAGCGGACGTCTCCGCAGACCACGTAGAAGAAGGAGGGATCCGCGTCGCGGTAGCGCGCGGCAGCGGAACGACTCAGCCGCGCGCAAAATCCGTCCGAGGCAGCAAAGTGAAGCTCGAACCGTGGCGCGGCGAAGGACACGAGCGAGGCAGCGAAATCGCGCCGCTGTTCCTGCGTGGGCGGATCGGCTTCGGCGATGGATATGACGGACTCCCGCCAGTAGTCATAGCGTTCCGGCGCCGGCAGGTCGGACGTGGTCAATCGCTGGAAGATCTGTCGTTCCGGCCGCCCCTGCGAGAAGCGATGAAGCACGGTCCCGTGATCAGCCGCCGTCATGGACGCATCCCCCGATTCTCCAGACAGGTGTACAACAGCAGCTTTCACACTGTTTCGTCAAAGCCTGGAGCCGGAACGCCCACCGACCGCCGGGGTCGCACCGCTGCCAGCGGCCTTGCCCGACACGCGGCTCGCCCGGCCCGCCGCTCTTCGGGGCGCATGGAACACTGATCCGATCCGCTGGTTCAGAACGCTCCCGCCCGGCGGCCGTCGCGAGGACCGACAGCCTCGCCCGCCCCCGGAGACACCGGCAAGGAGGCTTCATGAACACGCGCAGCCGCGACATGAAGCAGCGCAGCGACGAGAGCGATGGCGGCCTGACATGACCACAGCAGCAGATATTCTGATCGACACGTTGATCGACTGGGAGGTCGAGGTGATCTTCGGCCTTCCCGGCGAGGGCATCAACGGCATCATGGAAGCGCTGCGAACGCGGCAGGACCGGATCCGCTTTGTCCAGGTGCGGCATGAAGAGTCGGCGGCCTTCATGGCGTGCGCCTATGCCAAATGGACCGGGAAGCTCGGCGTCTGCCTCGCCACGTCCGGCCCGGGCGGAACACATCTGCTGACGGGCCTCTACGACGCCAAGCTGGACCAGGCACCGGTGCTGGCGATCACGGGCATGCAGTTTCACGACCTCATCGAGACCTTTACGCAGCAGGACGTGGATCTAACCCGCGCCTTCAGCGATGTCGCGGTGTTCAACGCCCAGGTTTCCGGCGCGCCGCACATGGAAAATCTGGCAAGTCTCGCCTGCCGCTCGGCCCTGTCACGGAGGGGTGTCGCCCATCTGTCGATCGCCAGCGACATTCAGGAGCAAACGCTCGATGCAGCTGAACGGTCGAAGCGCAACAAGCCGTCTCACGCTCCGGACAGGTGGTTTGAGGGCAGCCGCGTTCCGGACGAGGAACATCTGAAACGGGCGGCCGAGATCCTGAACGGCGCGGGCAAGGTTGCCATCCTGGCCGGCCGCGGCGCGCTCGGCGCGCGTCGCGAACTGGAGCAGACCGCGGACCTGCTTGGTGCCCCGGTCGCAAAGGCCCTGCTCGGCAAGTCGGCCCTGCCCGACGATCACCCCCTCACCACCGGAGGCATCGGCATTCTCGGGACGCTGCCGTCGCAGGAGGCGATGGAGCAGTGCGACGCGCTCCTGATCGTGGGCTCGACCTTCCCGTACATCGAGTACTATCCGAGGCCCGGCCAGGCGCGCGGAGTGCAGATCGACCGCGACCCTCAGCGGATCGGGCTGCGCTATCCGGTCGAGGCCGGCCTCGTCGGTGACGCGGCAATCACGTTGCGGCTTCTGAACGAACGTCTGCGACGCAAACAGGATCGGAGCTTCCTGGAGAACGCCCAGGCCGGCATGCAGCGCTGGCGGAAGATGATGTCAGACCTGGAAAGCGCGACGGACGATCCGCTGAAGCCGCAAGTCATCACCCATGCCTTCGGAAAAAGGCTACCGAAAGATGCGGTCGTGGCGGTGGACTCCGGCCAGAACACCGAGATGGCGGCACGGCATATCGACCTGCACGATGGGCAGGCGTTCGGCGTATCCGGCTCGCTCGCCTCCATGGCCTGCGGGCTTCCTTACGCCATCGCGGCCGGTATCGCCTTCCCTGGCCGTCCGGTCTTTGCCGTCGTTGGCGATGGCGGGCTTGCGATGCAGTTGGGTGAGTTCTCCACCGCCGTGCGCTACCACATCCCGCTCAAGGTGCTCGTGCTGAAGAACAACATGCTGAACCAGATTGCCTGGGAGCAGATGATGTTCCTCGGCAATCCGCAATTTGCCTGCGAACTGCAGCCCATCGACTTCGCAATGGCCGCCAAGGCCATGGGCGGGTCCGGCTACAGCGTCTCCCGGGCCGAAGATGTCGACGCCGTGCTGGATGCCGCATTCGCCGAGGAAGGCCCCGTTCTGATCGAGGCGGTTGTCGACCCCTATGAGCCGATGATGCCGCCGAAGATGCCGCCCGACTATGCGAAGAACTTCCGCAAGGCGCTACCGGAGACGCCCGGCAAGGAGAAGATCGAGGCGAACGTCGCCCGTGAGCCGGTGACGTCGATGATGAATGCCGGCAGCAAGTGAGGGGCGGCGGGCACGGATCGCCGGCCGAACGGCAATGTCTGCCGGCGCCCGAAGAAGCGTCAGCCCGTTTGCGGCAGACAGCCGACATTGCTGATCCGGGTTAATCTGCCCCGGGGGGCGGCGCGAACCCCTGCAGGGCGCCGGCATACGGCTTGGGGAGCGGTGCGGCATAGGCGCCGCGTTTCGAGGTCGACAGGCCGAGGGCGACGAGCGCTTCCGCCTGTCTGACCGCGGCCCCGACCCCGTCGATCACCGGGATGCCGTATTCGGCTTGAAGCGCACGCGCCATCTCCGCCATGCCGGCGCAGCCGAGCACGATGGCCTCGGCGCGGTCGTGCTCGAGAGCAGCGGAAATTTCATCGCGCAATCGCGCGGCCGCCCCGGAACTCGGATCTTCCAGGGACAGCACCGGAACCTCGGCCGCCCGCACCCGGCAGCGCATCGCCATTCCGTATCGATGCACCAATCCCTCGACGGGGACGCGAGAGCGCTCCAGCGTCGTGACCACCGTGAACCGCTGTGCCACAAAGGCGGCGAGGCTCAACGCCGCCTCGCAGAGACCAAGAACAGGGATCTGCGCCATCGCCCGCGCCGCGTCGAGCCCGGTGTCGTCGAAACAGGCGATAACGGCGGCATCCGCGCCGCCGCGCTCGCCCTCGCCGATCGCGGCAAGCAAGCCCGGCACGGCCAGCGCTTCGTCGTAGTAGCCTTCGATCGAGGCCGGCCCCATGGCCGAAGTCACCGCAAGGATCTCGGTCTCGGCCGAAGCGGCAAGGCGCGCAGCACCGGCAATGGTCGCGGTCATCGAGGCGGTGGTGTTCGGATTCACGACCAGAATGCGCATGGCGTGCGTCATGCCCGCGTCCGGCGCCGGCCGACATAGACGAGAGCTGCCAGCGTCCCTCCGATGACAAGGAACGAAAACAGCGTCGTCACCGTGCCCAACGCGTAGAGCACCGGCGTCGTGACATTCGTCGTCATGCCGTAGATTTCCAGCGGAAGGGTGTTGTAGGTACCGGCCGCCATCAGGGTGCGGGCGAACTCGTCATATGAAAGGGTGAAGCCGAACAAGGCGACGCCGATCAGGCTCGGCGCGATGATCGGCAACACCACGTGGACGAACGTCTGCCAGTCCGATGCGCCGAGATCGCGGGCGGCTTGCTCATAGGCAGGCGAAAAGCGATTGAACACGGCGAACATGATGAGCACGCCGAACGGCAGCGTCCAGGTCAGGTGGGCGCCGAAGGCCGAACTGTACCAGGCCGGCCTGAAGCCGAGTTGCTGAAACAGGACGCCAATGCCGAGCGAGATGATGATTGAAGGTACGACCAGACTGGCGACCGCAAGGTAGAACAGCGGCGTTGCTCCGATGAACCGGCGGCGGAATGCCAGCCCGGCCAGGAGCGAGACGACGACCGTGACCAGCATCACCATGATCGCGAGGGCGAAGGAGCGGCGGAAGCTGCCGCCGAAATCGCCGACCGCCTGCCGCTCGAAGAGATTGGCAAACCAGTGCAGCGAGATGCCGTTGAGCGGAAAGGTGAGACCCCCGTTCGGACCCTGGAACGAAAGGATCACAATCGCCGAGAGCGGCCCGTACAGAAACAGCACGAACAGCCCGAAGAAGGTCGCGAGGACGTAGAAACCGAGGGTGCGCCTTTCGCCCATCGTCACAGCTCCTTGCGAATGTCGACGACCCGCAGGATGCCGGCCACCATCAGCAGCACCAGCACGAGAAGCACGACCGCATTGGCGGCTGCCGCAGGATACTGAAGCAGCGACATCTGGTTCTTCATCATCAGTGCAACGGAGGCGCTCTGACCTCCGGACATGACCTGCACCGTGGAGAAATCGGCCATGACCAGCGTCACGACGAAAATGGTGCCGATCGCCATGCCGGGCTTTGCAAGGGGGACGATGACGTTGGTCAGGATCTGCCAGCCATTGGCGCCGGCATCACGCGCCGCTTCAACGAGCGAGCGATCGATGCGCATCAGCGTGTTGAAGATCGGGACCACCATGAACAGCGTGTAGAGGTGGACCATGGCGAGCACGACCGCGAAATCCGAGTAGAGCAGCCATTCGACAGGTGCCGAAACGATCCCGATTTCGATCAGGGCCGAATTGACGAGGCCGTGGCGGCCCAGCACCGGAATCCACGAGATCATCCGGATGATGTTGGAGGTCAGGAACGGCACCGTGCACAGGAGAAACAGAACCGTCTGCATGCCGGCCGAGCGCACGTGGAAGGCGAGGAAGTAGGCGACCCAGAAACCGACGAACAGCGTGATCGCCCAGACCAGGGCCGCGTATTTCAGCGTGTTAAGATAGGTTTTCCACGTCACCCACGACCCGAGCGTCTCGGCGTAGTTGAGCGTTATGAAGTCCGGATACATTGTCGCGAAGTCGTAGTCCCAGAAGGACACGACCGCGATCATGATGATCGGCAGCAACAGGAAGCCGCCGAGAATGAGCGCAAGCGGCAGCGCCTGAAGGTAAGGCACCAGGCGGGCGCGCATCCGCGCGAGCATCCCTGTCCGCAGGGAAGAGGCCACAGTGGCCGACTGGTCGAGCGCGACAGCCAAAGGCGGACTCCGACGGGTTGGGCCAGGCCGGGTCCGGTCCGGCATCTGCCAGGCCGGACCCGGCGACAGGTCAGGCTGCGATGAACTCGTTCCAACGGCGGACCATGTACCGGTCCTCGTCCATCACCGAGTTCCAGCAGGCGACACGGCCCATGCGCTCCTCGAAGGAGCCGCCGTCACGCACCGTCCCGGCCTTTTCCATCAGCTTGCCGTCAGGGGAGAGAATGTCGCCCTGCGCCGGCTTGCCCTCGACCCAGAAGCCCCATTCGTCCTCGGTCATGTACTGCCTGGCGGTCTCCATTGCCGCAGAATAGTAGCCTTGGCGGTTGAGATAGGCGCCGACCCAGCCCGAGGTGTACCAGTTGATGTACTCGTAGGCCGCATCGAGCTTGGCGCCGGAAAGATGGGCGGCGAGCCCGAGGCCGCCGCCCCAGGCCCGGTAGCCCTCCTTCAGCGGCTGATAGACGCACGGGATGCCCTTCGAGCGGACCGCGGCAACGGCCGGCGACCACATCGACTGGATGACGACCTCGCCGGAGGCCATCAGGTTCACGCTCTCGTCGAACGACTTCCAGAAGGCGCGGAACTGACCATCCTGCTTGGCCTTGATGAGGAATTCGATCGTCTTGTCGATCTCTTCCCGCGTCATGTTGCCCTTGTCGGCGTAGGTGATCTCGCCCATCGCCTCCATGATCATGGCCGCGTCCATGATGCCGATCGACGGAATGTTGAGGATGGAGGTCTTGCCCTTGAAGGCCGGGTCCATCATGTCGGCCCACGAGGTGATTTCCCGGCCGACGAGGTCGGGCCTGATGCCGAGGGTATCGGCGTTGTAGATGGTCGGGACCATCGTAAGCCACTGGGTGGGCTCCTTGGCGAAGGTTTTTGCCTCCTGGCCCTCGACAAAGCCGACGGTGTGGGGAGCGGTGCCCTGTGCGATCTCCGACTCGGGCGTCAGCTTGCCGGTGATGAACAGCGGCACGATCTTGTCGTAGTACTTCAGCTTCGAGGTATCCATCGGCTGGATCACGCCGGCCGGAAACACCTTCTTCAGGATCCAGTATTCAATGTCGGCGATGTCGTAGCTGTCCGGCTGAGTCACGGCGCGTTGGGCGGCAGCGTCGGAATCCGTCGCCGTCATCTCCAGCGTGATGCCAAGGTCTTCCTTGCACTTCTCCGCAATCGCATTGAGGTTGGAAACCCCGGTACCGAACTGGCGCAGCGTGATGGGGTTCTGCGCCCAGATCGTCGGGAAGCCCGTGATGATGCCGGAGCCGGCAGCAAGGCCGGCGGCGGCCGCGCCCGATTTCAGAAGCGAGCGGCGGGATACGCCCGCCGTCATGTTGGTTGGCTTGGTCATTCGCATTCCCCCTCTTCTTGGTTTGCTGGTTCAGGAGTCGAGGTGGCCGAGCACGATCGTGTCGCCCGCCTCCCAGTGGAGCGGCACCGCATCGCCGATCTTGACCGGCCTGGCAAAGAAGTCGGCGTCGCTCATGATCGCGGTGAAGTCGTCGACGCCGGCGCCCGACACGCTCAGCTTCACCGAGGAGCCCCGGTATTCGATGTTCTGGACGATGCCGGTGAGGCCCAGGCCCGGTTGCTTCGGCTCTCCGATCCGGACACGATCCGTACGGATCGCCATGTCGACGGGCGAGCCCGGCTCCCGCGCAGGCCCGGCGGCGACGAAACTGCCGCCTCCGCCGGCCTCGAGCGTCAGCATGCCATCGGCATGACCTGCGGCCTTTCCGCAAATGACGTTGTGATCGCCCATGAAGCGGGCGACGAAGGCAGTGGCCGGCCGCTCGAACACCGCACGCGGGTGCGCGGCCTGCTCGACGCGGCCTTCGTTCATCACCACGATCAGGTCGGACAGCGCCATCGCCTCTTCCTGGCTGTGGGTGACGTGGACGAAGGTGATGCCAAGCGCGCGCTGGAGCCTCTTCAGCTCCGCACGGACGCGAACCTTCAGAAACGGATCAAGGGCCGACAGGGGCTCGTCGAGCAGGAGGGCCTCCGGGTCGGTGATGAGCGCCCGCGCCAGGGCCACGCGCTGCTGCTGCCCGCCCGAGAGCTGCGCCGGACGGCGGTCCGCATAGGCTTCCATCTGAACGAGCTTCAGCATCTCGAGCGCCCGGGCGCGGCGCTCCTTCTTCGGCATTCCCTTCATCTTCAGGCTGAAGGCGACATTGTCCGCCACGTCGAGGTGCGGAAACAGCGCGTAGGACTGGAACATCATCGCGGTGCCGCGCCGCGCCGGCGGCAGGTCGGTCACCACGGAATTGCCGAGCCTGATGTCGCCGGACGTAATGCTCTCGTGGCCGGCGATCATCCTGAGGGTCGTGGTCTTGCCACATCCTGACGGACCGAGCAGACAGCAATAGCTGCCTGCCGGGATCTTCAGGCTGATGTTCTGCACGGCTGCGGTTGAGCCGTAGACCTTGGATACGGATACGATATCGATCGTGGCGGCTTTGGACATCGCTGGCCTTTCCCGTTCGGGAGACCAGATGCATCAGCCGTGCCATCTACTCTGCGGCGGACCAAACCGTTGACAATCAACACATTCTTGAACCCTGCCGCATTGTTTGGCAGGAGGCATCGCTGAATGCTGCACAATTATTGTGCGAACGTCGCGGAGCGGAGATGCCGGATCGAAGGCAGTTGAGGTTGGCGTCCGACAAGCCGACGCTCGGTGCTCGACGACAGCGATCGCGGCTCAATGATTTTCCAGATCCGCCGACGACGGCAATCGCCTTCCGCGCATCGGCGCATGGCCCCGCACGTGCACTTTCGGTTGTGTTGATTGAACTTCAGGCAAATAATCCTTCAGGGGCAAAAGGCGGACGAGGCGCTTACCGGCCGGAACCGTCGGGGGTCTTTGCGCCAGAGGGGAACATCTTCCTATGCAACTCGTCACTGACTTTTTCAGCCTTATCGAAGACCTCACCTGGGGTTGGGCGTTGATCCCCATTCTCGTGGTCTTCGGCGTTTTCATCACAGTCATGAGCGGGTTCGTTCAGATCGAATTTTTCACGCGGATGTTCCGGGTGCTTTCCTCCAAGAACCAGTCGGGAGACCCCAATGCGATCAGCGCGCGCGAAGCCCTGCTGGTTTCCGTCGGCGGCAGGGTCGGCGGCGGCAACATTGCAGGCGTCGCGGTGGCGATCACGCTTGGCGGGCCCGGCGCCGTGTTCTGGATGTGGGCGATCGCCCTTGTCGGCA
>CAYXAA010000066.1:0-12222 GCA_964462985.1 uncultured Hyphomicrobiales bacterium
GCTGCGTCAACCCGCAGCCGCGGCCCGTCGAATGCCGCCCGCCGCAGGTGCTGCGTAACGGCCGCTGTGTCGATCCCCGGCCTCGTCCTGATCGCTGCGATCCGCCGCGCGTCTGGCGGGACGGGCGCTGCGTGCTGCCGCCGCGTCCCGAGCGCTGCGAGTGGCCGGAGGTGTGGCGCAACGGCCGGTGCATCCGGCCGCGGCCTGAGTATTGCGACCCCGACGAAGTGTGGCGGAACGGCCGCTGCATGCCGCGCTGGGTCGAGCGGTGCTATCTGCCCTACGTCTACTCACCGATCGCTGGTCGCTGCATTTTGCCGGTGCCGATCCCGCCGTCGCTGCCGCCGCCGAGCTGCCCGGCGCCATGGCTCTATTCCGAGCAGGCCGGCGGCTGCATCTGCCCCAGCGGGTACGTGGTCCAGGGTGGCCAGTGCGTCCCCGGAACGGCGCGATCCTGCGCGGCCCCCTTCGTCTACTCCGCCGAGCAGAATCGATGCGTCTGCGGTCCGGGCCTGCGCCCCTACGGCGCCGGGTGTGCCCCGGTCAATCCGAAGCCGTCGCCGCAGGAAAACATCGTCTGGGTGCAGAGCTGCCTCGAGGTGGCAGGCTATGATCCCGGCCCGATCGACGGGCTGCCCGGTCCACAGACCCGCTCGGCCTGGAACCAGTTCCGCGCCGACGAGGGTTTCTCCAGCGAAGAGGTCCCCTTCACGGATCCGGAGACGATCGCATCCCTGTTCGCCGCCTGTCAGCCGCCGGCCCCGCCGCCCGACGGTCCGCCCCCGGCGCCGACAACGCCGCCTGTGACGTCACCCACAACGCCACCCACGACACCGCCTGTAACGCCACCCGTCGCCACACCGGGAACCGCGCAGTGCGCGACTGACCGGCTCTACACGCTGATGCTGGAGCAGAGATCCGAGGGCAGCGTTCTCGAGCCCTGCGGCCGCAGCTGCGTGCCGCCGCCGGCGGACATGGCACAGGCGGATCTCGACCGCCTGTCTCAGGAGAACGGTATCGTCTGGTGCCAGAACTGCGTCCAGGTCGGCGATCTCGGGCAATTGTGCTCGCTGCCGACGCCGGATGAGAACGGCGAAGCCCCGCAATAGGGCTGCGCCGCCCTCCAGTTCATTCGACGGTGACCGACTTGGCCAGGTTCCGCGGCTGATCGACGTCGGTGCCCATGAAGACGGCGGTGTGGTAGGCGATGAGCTGCACCGGGATCGCATAAACGATCGGTGCGACCGCGGCCGGCACGTCCGGCATGATCACGGTCCGCCACGGCGTCAGTCCGGCCGCGTCGGCGCCCCTGGCGTCTGTGATCAGAACGATCCGACCGCCGCGGGCAGCGACCTCCTGCATGTTCGAGACCGTCTTGTCATAGATCGCGTCGTAGGGAGCGATCACGATGACCGGCATGGTCTCGTCGATCAGTGCGATCGGGCCGTGCTTCAGCTCGCCGGCCGCATAGCCCTCGGCATGGATGTATGAGATCTCCTTGAGCTTCAGCGCTCCTTCCAGCGCAAGCGGAAACGAGGTGCTGCGGCCGAGATAAAGCACGTCCTGCGCCTTGGAAAGCGGCTGCGCCAGCGCCTCGATTTCCGGCTCGTGGCGCAGCGCCTTGATCGCTGCACCCGGCACCTCTGCGAGCGCGCGGACCAGGTCGGAAGCCACCTGCTCCGACAGATGGCCACGCATGCGCCCGGCATGGATGGCCAGTGCCGCCAGAACCGAAAGCTGGCAGGTGAAGGCCTTGGTCGAAGCAACCCCGATCTCCGGTCCGGCGACGGTCGGGAAGATGACATCTGCCTCCCGGGCAATGGTCGATTCCGGCACGTTGACGATCGCACCGATCTGCATGCCATGCGTCTTGCAGTAACGCAGGCTCGCCAGTGTGTCTGCGGTCTCGCCCGACTGCGATATGAACAGCGCGAGTTGGCCCGCCCGGACGGGAACCTCCCGGTAGCGGAACTCCGAAGCGATATCGATATCGACAGCAAGGCGGGCGTAGGTCTCGAACCAGTATTTCGCCACGAGACCGGCGTAATAGGCGGTGCCGCACGCCGAAATCACAAGCCGATCGAGCCGGGTGAAATCGACCGCGGCACCCGTGGGCAGCATGGTGGTCATGCGGCCAAGGTCGAGATAGCGCGACAGGGTGTGGCCAATCACCTCGGGCTGCTCATGGATTTCCTTCGCCATGAAGTGACGGTAGTTGCCCTTGTCGATGATCGTCGCCGTGGCCGACGAGGTCGTGGTCGGCCGTTCCACCGGTCGATCGGCTTCGTCGAACACCTGAGCGCCCGCCCGGGTGAGGACCACCCAGTCCCCCTCTTCCAGATAGGTGATGCGGTCCGTGAAGGGCGACAGGGCAATGGCGTCGGAGCCGAGAAACATTTCGCCGTCGCCGTGGCCGACGGCGAGCGGTGAGCCACGACGGGCGCCGATCAGAAGATCCTCCTCGCCTTCGATCAGGATGGCGAAGGCGAAGGCGCCCTTGAGCCGTCTCAGCGCGGCCGCGACGGCCGCCTGCGGATCAAGACCAGCCGCTCGGCCACGGGCAATCAGATGTGCCACGGCCTCGGTGTCGGTCTCAGTGGAAAACCGCACGCCCTCGCCTTCAAGTTCCGCTTTAAGTTCCAAGAAGTTCTCGATGATTCCGTTATGGACGATCGCGACTCCATCAGCGACATGCGGGTGGGCATTGCTTTTTGTGGGCGCACCGTGTGTGGCCCAGCGGGTGTGGCCGATCCCGCTAAGGCCGGCGAGCGGTGCTTCGGCGAGCCGTTCCTCAAGGTTGCGGAGCTTGCCGGCAGCGCGGCGGCGGACGATACGGCCGCCGTCGAGGGTGGCGACGCCGGCAGAATCATAACCGCGGTATTCCAGCCGCTTCAGGGCGTCGACCAATTGGCCGGCGACGGCCTGCTTGCCCAAAATTCCAACGATTCCGCACATCAAGCTCGCTCCTCGGAAGGCCATGAACCCTGTCGCTGCCAAACCGCAACGGCACCGATCTAACGGGAAAGTCACAGCCGGACACAATCAATCTGTCTTGCAGAAATTAACAGCGCCTTCGACAGAGGCGATCCGTCTCGGAGCGGCAAGATTCTTTAATTCTTGTTAACCATGGTTAGCGATTGATAATCGAATGGTTAACTGAATCGGTCGGACGCTGCAGCCGTGAAGCCCCCGCAGACCAGGATCGAGAAGGCGACCCGGCTGGCGCCGGTCGATGCTGCTTGGCTGCTGGTGTGGGGCTGCGGCGCCGTGCTCTTCGGCGTGGCCGGTGTTGGCGCCTATCTGTTTGCCGGCGATGTCCAGACACCGTCGGCCGGCACCGGCCTGGCCCTGCCGCCGCCCGGCGACGTGCGTTCGACCGGCTCGATCGGTCAGGGCGGACGGATGGAGGTCGAGATCTATCCCTCGTCCGGCCGGCTGCAGGAACCCGCGGCAATGGACGGCCTCCAAGCGGAAGTCGACGGGCTGCACAACAAAGTTGCGGAGCTCCAACGCGTCATCGCGGGGCTGCAGGAGCGGGACCGACAGCTTTCGGAACGGCTGCGGGTCCTGGAACCGGGCGCTCCGGCGGCGGCTGGCGAAGGCCGCATGCTTGACGCGGTCAAAGCCGTGCCCGCGGAGGCGACGCAGGCGCCGGACACGCCAGGACTGGCACCTGTTGTGGTCGAGGCGGCCCCTCCAACGACAGCTCCACCGATCGAAACACTCCCTGCGCCTGAAATCGCGGACATGCCGGAGGCGTCGCCAAAGCCATCGCAGCCAGTTGTGGCGGTGCTGCCGCCGGAATTCAATCGACCCGTCCGCATCATTTCTCCCGTCGATGAGGCTGATCCGGACGCCGTCGGTTCGATCCTCGCGGAAGATGCCGGCCCCGTCCCTGCCGCTCCGACGGATGAGCCGACGACGGCGGCGTCTGCAGGTCAGACCGCTCCATCGGATGTGCCGGTCGAGCGCACCGACTTCGCTGTCGACCTCGGCACCTATGCCGACAGCGAGGCAGCCGCGGCAGCCTGGGCAACCTTCCGCGCCACTCGGGGCGTCCTCACCGATCTATCGCCGCGGATTGCGACGCGGGAGGGCCAGGAGGGAGACCGCCCGGCGGTCCGCCTCCTTGCCGGCCCGTTTGTCAATGCCGCAGACGCGGCTGCGACGTGCGTCCGGCTTGCGGGCGACAACATCGCCTGCCAGCCGACGGTCTATCAGGGCGGTCCTCTTCCCCCGCTTCAGGACGCGCTCTCGGACCTCACCAGCCCCGTCACGGACGATCGCACCGATTAAGTGCGTGTGCGAGAAGTCTCAACGCGCTATGTGCTTGGACCGCCCCTGATGGCCCATTTGGCCTGCCTTTCCGGAACCGCCGCGGATGACGATGCTCGACGACCGTCTTCGGGCCTATGGCCTCCTGACCGTCATGCCACTGTTCTTCTCATCGAACATGGTGATCGGCCGTGCTGCCGTTACCGCGGTCGAGCCATGGACGCTCGCCTTTCTGCGCTGGGTCCTTGCGTTCGTCATCCTGTTGCCGTTCGCGCTGTCCGGTTTGCAAAGCAACCGCGCCCTTCTTCTGCGCCACCGGGTGCTGCTTGGGATAATGGGATTTCTCGGAATGTGGATTTGCGGCGCCGGCGTCTATTTTGCCCTGCGCCACACGACCGCGACCAACGGCACGCTGATCTACACGTCGTCACCCGTTCTCATCCTTGCGCTCGAATGGGCGTTCCGCGGACGGCACATCAACCTGCGCGAATCGAGCGGAATTGTGCTGGCGATTGCCGGCGTCACGATGATCGTGGTCAAGGGATCCTGGGCGGTGCTGACGAACCTCGCCTTCAATGTCGGCGACCTGATCTTCGCCGTGGCGGCGCTGAGCTGGGCAGTCTATTCGGTGCTGTTAAAGCGCCGCGAGTTCTCGGCCGTGCCGACGCTGTCGCTGTTTGCCGCCCTTGCTCTCGCCGGCGCCGTGACGCTGATGCCCTTCGCGGCGGTCGAGATTGCCGTGACCGGCCGCTTCCCCGTCACCATTCCGGCCTGGACATCGATCACGGGCATCGCCGTCGTCGCCTCGGTGCTCGCCTTTTCATGCTTCCAGTACGGGGTCAAGGTGGTCGGCCCGGCAACCACGGGGCTGTTCATGTATCTGCTGCCGCCGTACGGGGTGATGATGGCGGTGATCTTCCTCGGAGAAGACCTCGAACTCTATCATTTCGCCGGGTTCATCCTGATCATGACCGGCCTGGTTCTGGCGACCGCGCCAAAAACCCTGCTGGCCCGGCTCGGGATCGGCTGACCCCGGTCATCCGATCGCCGAGAATTGCGGGAAGGTCTCGAGCAGCCAGAACGAGAAATTCGCCATCTGGCCGGTCATGAACGCGACTCCGGTGGCGATCAGAAACACACCCATCACGCGTTCGACGGTCGCCATGTGGCGGCGGAACCGCGTCATGAACCGCATGAAGGGGCCGGCGAACAACGCTGCAGCGAGGAACGGAACGCCGATGCCGAGCGCATAGGCGGCCAGGAGCAGCGCGCCCTGCCTCACCGTGTCCTCGGAACCGGCCACGAACAGGATCGCGGCCAGGATCGGCCCGATACAGGGTGTCCAGCCGAAAGCGAAGGCGAGGCCTATCACATAGGCGCCGAGAAGGCCCGCCGGCTTTCGCTCCACGTGCATCCGGGCTTCGCGATAGAGCAGTCCGATCCGCAACACCCCAAGGAAGTGCAGGCCCATCAGGATGATCACAACGCCGGCGACATAACCGAGCAGCCGGATATGCTGGGTGATGAACTGCCCAATCAGCGAGGCGCTGGCGCCGAGCGCGACGAACACGGTCGAAAATCCAAGAACGAAGCAGAGAGCGGCAAAGAACACCCGGCGCGGATCGCCCCGGTCCGGACCCTCGCCGTTCAGCTGATCGAGCGAGATCCCCGCGAGAAAACCGAGGTAGGGCGGGACGAGCGGCAGGACACAAGGCGACACGAAGGACAGCAACCCGGCAAAAAACGCGCCGTAGATCGTGACGTTCTCGAGCATTCCAAGGTTCCTTCGGCCATCGCGGGATGCCGGCGCCGGCTAACGGCCGCTCTGTATAGCCGCGATGGGGGATATCATGCTTTCACCTTTGCGCGAGTCGACTGGCGCCGGAACGCCACGTCCCCGTGATCCGAGCGGACCCCCGGCGTCGAGGGACGAGCCTGCTTCCCTGCCCCTCCCTCGTAACAACTCCCGTCACTCCTTGGAATGATACGGATTGTCGCCCTTGCGGTATGAGAGCCGGATCGGCGTACCCGGCATGTCAAACGTCTCGCGCAATCCGTTGACGATATAGCGGGTGTAGCTCTCCGGCAGGCTTTCCGGCCGGGAGCAGAACACGATGAAATGAGGCGGCCGCGTCTTGGGCTGGGTGATGTAGCGCAAACGGACGCGGCGTCCTGCGACAGCCGGAGGCGGATGGTGCTCCAGAACGCCGTCGAGCCAACGGTTGAGGCGCGAGGTCGAGACGCGGCGGTTCCAGACCTCGTGCGCTGCAAAGGCCGCCTCCATCAGTTTGTCAAGGCCCTGGCCGCTGCGCCCGGAGATCGTCACGATGCGCACGCCGCGAATCTGGTTGAGATAGCGCTCGGCGGCGTGCTTCAGCCCCTGCCACGCCGCTTCACGGTCCTCGATAAGGTCCCATTTGTTGACTGCAATGACGATGGCGCGGCCCTCGCGGGCCACCAGATCGATGATCTGGAGATCCTGCTTCTCGAAGGGGATCGTGGCGTCGAGCACAACGATCACCACCTCTGCGAACCGGATCGCCCGAAGCGCGTCGGCGACAGACAGCTTTTCCAGCTTCTCCTGAACCCGGGCCTTACGCCGGATGCCGGCGGTGTCGAACAGCTTGACGTGACGGTCGCGCCAGGACCAGTCGACTGAGATGGAATCCCGGGTGATCCCCGCCTCGGGCCCGGTGAGCAGACGTTCTTCGCCGATCAGGCGGTTGATCAGGGTCGACTTGCCGGCATTCGGCCGGCCGACGATCGCCACCCGAAGCGGCCTTTCACGGGTTCCCGCGGGCCGCGCGTCCGCCGGCTCTTCCCCCTCGTCGTCTGTCTCGACATCAACGTCCGTCTCCGCCACATCGGCCTCGGCCGCGTCGACGAAGGGCATCAGCAGTTCATACAGATCCGCCAGTCCCTCGCCGTGCTCGGCCGACAGCGCGATCGGATCACCGAGGCCGAGACCGTAGGCCTCATAAAGCCCGCTTTCGCCGGCCCGGCCCTCGGCCTTGTTTGCGACGAGCAGGACCGGCGCCTCGGACTTGCGCAGGAGGTCGGCAAAATGCGCGTCCAGCGGCGTGACGCCAGCGCGTGCATCGATGATGAAGAGCACGACGTCGGCCTCGGCGATCGCCTCTTCGGTCTGGGCGCGCATACGGCCTTCGAGCGAGGCCGCGTCTGCCTCCTCAAGCCCGGCGGTGTCGACCACCGTGAAACGCAGATCGCCCAGTCGCGCTTCACCGGCACGGCGGTCGCGGGTGACCCCGGGCGTATCGTCGACCAACGCCAGCCGCTTGCCGACCAGGCGGTTGAATAGGGTCGACTTGCCGACGTTCGGCCGACCGACGATGACGACCGTCGCTGTCACTCTGCAGTTTCCCCGCCGATCCCGGCTGTATCAGTTGAACGCCACCACGTCGCCCCGGCTGGTGATCACAACCATACGGCCGCCGGCCGCGATCGGATTGACGAAGACGTTGACCGAGATCTTCTTGGTTTCGACGATCCGCCCGGTGGTGGCGTCGACCCGGGCCATCTGCCCGTCGCTCGACACGGCGATCAGCGTGCCGTTGGCAAGCAGCGGCCCGGCCCAGTTGATGCGCTTCTTGCGATTTTCGACATTCGGCAGTTCGACGTGCCACAGTGGCGTGCCGGTCTTGCGGTCAAGCGCAACCATGCGGTCATCAAGGTCGATCATGAACAGCGCGTTGCCCGAGACCACCGGGGTGTGCACAGAGCCGAACTGCTGCTCCCAGATGCGCTCGCCGTTGCTGAGCTTGGCGGCAATCACCCGCCCGCCTACGCCAGCCGCGTAGACGACACCGTCGGCGATGACCGGACTGCCCGATACGTCAACCAAGCCGGAAAGCGACAGTGTCCGGAACGGCTGGGCCAGCCCGTCGGCCCACCTGGCCTCGCCCTTGGCGGTGTCGATCGCCATCACCTCGCCCGAGGAGAACGGCAGCACGACGACGTTGCCGGAGACCGCCGGATTGGCCGAAGACAGCACGCCGCCCGTCTCCGGGATGCCGGAGTATGTCCATTTTTCGGTGCCGTCGGCCTGCGACAGGGCAACCACCTCGTTGTTCTGCGTCACGACATAGACATTGCCGCCCGACGCCGTCGGCGCCTCACGCGCCGGCGCCTGGATCTGCTGCGACCACAGCACCTGGCCGCTGCCGGCATCGAGCGCGGCGACGGTGCCGTAGGCAGTGGCGGCGAAGACGCGGCCACCATCGACAGCCACGCCGCCGCCGGCGCCGACGTCACGCTCGCCTTCGGGACGCAGATTGCGCACCCAGAGCCGCCCGCCATTGCCTGCCGACAGGGCCACGACCTCGCCGTTCTGCTTGTAGACAAAGATCCGGCTTCCGTCGGACACCGGACGCGCGGAGGTGCGGATCGGCGAGGAGGTCAGAGATCCGATTCCGCCGCCGCCCGTCGAGCCGAGAGAGGCCGACCATGCGCGGGCGCCGCTGACAGAGATCGCCACGTTGCCGGGATTGTTCGCCGCATTGCCGCCGGCCTGTGTCCAGATCTGCCCGCCCGACGCGGCACCTGGTGACGCCGGCCGCCCGGCCGCCACGGCAGCCGGATCCGTTCCTTCGAACACCGGCCGGCGCTCGCCCGGAAGCACCGTCTCGCGTTTGGAAAAGGGATTGATGGAGTCGGTGACGTCCGAAACGGTATCACAGCCGGTTGTAACCACCGCAGCCGCCAGCAATACGGCGCAGAGGGGGGCGAGGCGCATTCTGTGGCGCGTCACGAATCGCTTCCTTCTTTCGGAGTACCCTGGACGGCGTTGACGAGATCGAGCAGCCGCCGAGCCCGCGACTCGACGTCGGAGGACACGCCCTCCTGACCGATGACGCCCTCGAGCCGGCTGCGTGTGGCAGCGAGATCACCGGCCTTCCAGGCGGAGACGGCCAGCGCTTCGCGGGCCAAAAAACGCCAGGGATTGTCGTCGCCGGCGATCGCTTCGAGATTGTCCGCCGCCCTGTCGAAGTCGCCGAGATCGATCGCCATGTAGCCGGCGCGCAGCCGGGCAATGTCGCGATAGATCCCGGCAAGCGCGCCGTCCGCGGCGATTGCCTCGAAGGCGGCCAGCGCACCTTCCTTGTCACCGGCAAGCGCCAGGTCGGTCGCGGACCGCATCCGGGCCAGCATCGGATACCCGCCGGCAGTGCCCTCAAGCTCGGCAAAGGCCTGTTTGGCCTCCTCGTGCTTGCCATCTTCCGACAGGGCCACCGCATTCAGGAACAGATCGCCCGCGCTCTTTGCCTGCTCTTCCTTCCAGTAGATCCAGCCGCGATAGCCGGCCGTGCCGACGACGATGATGACGGCGACGGCGATGACCCAGAGGCCGAACCGATCCCACAGGCTCTTGTAGCGCTCGCGCCGGATCTCCTCGTCGACCTCGCGAAAAATATCGGACATTCGCGGTTACTTTCCAAATCTCTCTCGGGACGCCGCCCATCCCGGACGGCGCGCCACAATATCCATTCGGTCATTCACTGGCAAACCGGCATCGCGCCTTCTGTCGTGTCCGAACGTGGCGGGAGTGCGGCGACTGCCATCTCGCCCGACAAGGCTGCGGCCGTCACACCACCGGCACGCCGATCAGCCAGCCGTGAAGCTTCCAGACGAAGAGCCCGTAGAGCACAAGGCCGCCCACCACCGCAATGGCATCGTTGCGTCCGGCCGGTCCGGGCACGGCCGGCACGGCCGATGGGCCGCGGCGTTTCAGCGAGATGCGATCCGCCACGGCCCAGACAAGAAACCCGCCGAACAGGAGCACCGAGGCAAGGTCGCCGTTTGCCAGAAGATGAGCCAGCGCCCAGATCTTCACCGCCGCCAGCATGGGATGCTTGAGCGCCGCCTTGATGCGCCCGGGGAAATAGGCGGCGACGAGGAACACGAAGACCGGAAGCATAAGCAGCATCGTTAGATGCCGGAGCCAGAATGGCGGCTCATAGAGTTGCACCGGCCCTGCGGCCCTGGCCGCGCCGAAGCCGTAGACAATCAGAACGAGGCCGGCGGCGGCCACGACAGAATAGAGACCACGATAGGGACCGTCGCCCAGTCGGGCCTTGATGGCGCCATGTCTTGCGGGAACCATGGGCAGGCAGTGAATGCCGAGGAAAATCACGAGCCCCAGAATGAGATAAACCATTGATGCTCCCTCGAGATCGTTCCGTGTCCGCGCCTCGACTCACCCACACCAGAATAGTGTCGCGCGATCTGCGATGATAGCGGGGTCGTTCTCACGGCGGATGCTCGCGGCGTCGCAAAGGAATCGACGAATCGGCCCCATCTCACGTAATCTTGTGCCGGGCGAGGTATTGAGGGCATCCATGTCGGACCGAGAAAGGCGTACCCATCCGCGGCGCCGGACACTGAAGGGCGGGAAGATCATCTTCGGCAACCGCCGTTCGGTGTTCGACTGCATGGTGCGCAATCTGTCCGAGACCGGCGCGCTGCTGAAACTGCCGAACACGATCGACATCCCCGACCAATTCGAGCTGCAGATCGTCAATGAGGACATCCAGGTCAACGCGGTGGTGCGCTGGCGGACCGCGACCGAACTTGGCGTGCAGTTCGAGCAGGAGCCCGGTACCTAGCGCTCCGGCGCCTCGCCCATGCATGCAGCACGGAGTGAATCTCGTGCCTCGCTCGGCGGCGCCGTGTTCGGTTTCTCCGTTCCCCTGAGCCAAAGGCTGCCAGCCGGTGCATTGTCACGACCGACGATGGATCGGCGCCGTTGCACGCGGCGCCTGCATCAGCGCCGAAACTCTTTCGCTGAAATTATAGGCAGTTGCTGCGAGCTGCATAATTTCTCAGCATATGCTGGCTTCGATGCCGCCGAACGCGTTCAACTGCCGAATGAAAACCGTTCTGGTTTTATTTGATTTCACTTAATTATCTTCCTGTCACACCTTAGCCGGCGCAAATTGGCATGCTCCCTGCTCCTGGACTGTGTCCACGCGACAAGGGGAGCACTCCATATGAAGCATTCGCTCGCAGCATTGGCATTTTCCGCAGCGGTCCTGACCGGCGCGATCGCCAAGGCGCAAGAAGACACCATCAAGGTCGGAATCCTGCACTCGCTCAGCGGCACGATGGCCATTTCAGAGACGACGCTGAAGGACGTCATGCTGATGCTGATCGAGCAGCAGAACGCCAAGGGTGGTCTGCTCGGCAAGAAGCTCGAGGCGGTGGTCGTCGACCCGGCGTCCGACTGGCCGCTCTTTGCGGAAAAGGCCCGCGAACTGATCGAGGTCAACAAGGTTGCCGCCGTGTTCGGCTGCTGGACGTCGGTGAGCCGAAAGTCGGTGCTGCCGGTGTTCGAGGAACTGAACTCAATCCTGTTCTACCCCGTGCAATACGAGGGTGAGGAGAGCCAGCGCAACGTGTTCTACACCGGCGCGGCGCCGAACCAGCAGGCGATCCCGGCCGTCGACTATCTCAAGGCGCAAGGCATCGAGCGCTGGGTGCTTGCCGGCACCGACTATGTCTATCCGCGTACGACCAACAAGATCCTCGAGCAGTACCTCAAGGACAACGGGGTCGCGGCCGAAGACATCATGATCAACTACACGCCATTCGGGCATTCCGACTGGCAGACCATCGTGGCCGACATCAAGGCCTTCGGCTCGGCCGGCAAAAAGACGGCTGTGGTGTCGACGATCAACGGTGACGCCAACGTGCCGTTCTACAAAGAACTTGCTAACCAGGGCATCGCGGCGACCGACATCCCGGTCGTGGCATTCTCGGTCGGCGAGGAGGAACTCGCCGGCCTCGACACTGCGCCACTCGTCGGGCACCTGGCGGCTTGGAACTACTTCATGTCGGCCGACACCGACATCAACGCCGAGTTCATCGATGCCTGGCACGCCTTCATCAAGGACGAGGAACGCGTGACCAACGACCCGATGGAGGCGCATT
>CAYXAA010000067.1:0-11954 GCA_964462985.1 uncultured Hyphomicrobiales bacterium
CTTGGAGCGGGCGGTGAGGTCCTTGACGATCTCGGCGGTGGCGAGGTCAACGCCACGCTTCAGATCCATCGGGTTCATGCCGGCAGCAACCGCCTTGGCGCCTTCCTTGACGATCGCCTGGGCCAGCACGGTCGCGGTGGTGGTGCCGTCACCGGCGAGATCGTTGGTCTTCGAGGCCACTTCGCGCACCATCTGAGCGCCCATGTTCTCGAACTTGTCCTCGAGCTCGATCTCCTTGGCGACCGAGACGCCGTCCTTGGTGATGCGCGGCGCGCCGAACGACTTGTCGATCACGACATTGCGGCCCTTGGGGCCGAGCGTGACCTTCACGGCATTAGCGAGGATGTCGACGCCGCGCAGCATCCTGTCGCGGGCGTCGGAGGAGAATTTTACGTCCTTGGCAGCCATAGTCTTGATCTCCAATGGTTCTCGATCCCGGATCCCGTGTCCGGTCGACATCGCCGAAGGCGGCGGTTGCGGCATTCACGCAGCGCAATCGACCCCGCAGCAGGGAAACCGGTCAGGATGAGCGATTCGATCGGCCTCAGCCGATGATGCCCATAATGTCGCTTTCCTTCATGATCAGAAGGTCCTGGCCGTCGACCTTGACCTCGGTGCCGGACCACTTGCCGAACAGCACGCGATCGCCGGCCTTGACGTCGAGAGCGACCAGTTCACCGTTGTCCTTGCGGGCGCCCGGTCCGACGGCAATGACTTCGCCTTCCTGCGGCTTCTCCTTGGCAGTGTCCGGAATGATGATGCCGCCGGCGGTCTTCTCCTCGGATTCCACGCGACGAACGACAACACGGTCGTGCAACGGACGGAATTTCATGATGCGCTCTTTCCTCTCTCGGGCCGCCTCGCGTGGAGCGCGCGCCCTGCCATTGCTCAAAGCCTAGGAAAATCGTGGAGGGAACCTCCGAGCGTTAGCACTCTATCGAAGTGAGTGCTAACGCGCGACGGATTTAGGCGTTTGGGCCGCTGCTGTCAATGGGGATGCGGATGGCGATCAGGAATGAGTTTGGATCGAGACGGACCCCACGGATGGAGACGATGCGGCGACCAGGTCGCAGCCATCCTATTGCTGGGGATTCTGTGCCTGGGCGGGCCCGACCGTGAACGGCAGTTCGATTTCGCCAACCTTTCCGGTCGCATCGTCCTTCAAACGGATCATCAGGACGTAGTCGCCCGCCTGCAGTCCCTCGAAGGTGAACCGGAGGTTGGTCTGGAATTCGCGAAGAGGGCTGTACGCCGTCGTCCCGATCGCGGCGAAGTCCTGCTGCGAGACGAGAACTTGGCCCTTTGAGGTGCGGACCTCGTAGTCGGCATGGAGGGCGATGCGATATCGGTCGTCATCGCGGCTGCGGGAATAGCCGACCGGCTCCAGGTAGACGATGATCGGCGCGCTCGGCGAGAACACCGCATCGGCGCGCGGCGTGTAGAGCCCGTAGCCGCTGGCCGGCGCCTCGATGAAGAGGGCCTTGGTGAAGCTGAGCGGAGCCTGTTCCCAAGCGCTGTCCAGCTCTTTCACGGCTTCGGTGACGGCAGGGGGAGGATGCGGGATCGTTGCCTCCGCGGCGACGGTGGAAGCCCCCGAGAGTAAGAGAACTATCCCGGCACCGGCCGCGACGCGAAGTGCGCGCCGAATGAAACGATCCTCAAGATCCATGTAACGCCGCCCCGTTGCCACCAGAAATCCTGCAGCACGCTGCTTTTGTGGCGGAGCTATAGACTGCATGCGGAATTCCCACAAGATTTACCGGCAATTGCGGTAAATCGTCCGATCCTTGCGGACGGCCGCGCTCACAAGGCGCGCTCGTTCCAGGATTGGCGCTTGCGGTAGATGGTCGACGGGCTGATCTCCAGGGCTGCCGCCGCCTGCGCGATGTTGCCGTCAAAGGCGTCGAGTGCCTGTTCGATGATGCGGCGCTCCTGGGCCCACAGCGGCTCGATGGCGTCGCTGCGGCGGATGGTGTGGCGGTCGATCCCGGTCCGACCGCGTGGTGTTGGCGGGCTCTCCGCCGACAGGAACGGCGGCAGCATCGCGGCTGCGAGTCTGTCGCTGTCGTTCAGCACCACCGCCTGGCGCATCAGGTTCTCGAGCTGACGTACGTTGCCGGGCCAAGCATAGGCGACCAGCCGTTCCTCCGCATCCGGCTCCAGCCGCAGCGTGTCGCGACCCTCCTCGGCGGCAAAGCGTTCGAGGAAAGCCAGCGTCAGCGGCAGGATATCCTCCCGGCGTTCCCGTAGCGGCGGCAGGTGCACCGGCAGGACGTGGAGACGGTAGAACAGGTCCTCGCGGAACCGGCCGGCGGTGATCTCCTCAAGCGGGTTTCGGTTGGTAGCGCAGATGATCCGCACATCGACCCGCGAGGCCGTCGTGGCGCCGACGCGTTGCACCTCGCCGGTCTGTACGAAGCGCAGAAGCTTCGACTGCAGCGGTAGGTCGAGCTCGCCGACCTCGTCAAGGAACAGGGTTCCGCCGTCGGCGCGCTCCGCGGCGCCCTTGCGGGCGTCAATGGCGCCGGTGAAGGCGCCGCGGGCATGGCCGAAGATCTCGCTCTCCATCAGCTCACGCGGGATCGCCGCACAGTTGATGGCGACGAACGGCTTGTCGGCGCGCGGCGACCGGCGATGCACCGCTTCGGCGCAGAGTTCCTTGCCAGTCCCGGATTCGCCCGTGATGAAGACGGGCGCCGAGGATGGCGCGATCCGGCTGATCTGGTCATAGATAGCCGTCATTCGTGCCGATCCGCCGATGAAGCGCTCGAACGTCGGACGCACCGGCTCGCGCCGGGCCTGCGCCCTGGACGGCATGTCCGCTTTCGCGGCGGTGTCAGACGAAGCGGCCGCCGGGGCGCGCTGGGTCCGGCCGAACAGCCGGTCGATCTTGCGGGCCAGCGTGGACGGATCGAACGGCACCTCGACCAGATCGTGCGCACCCGCCTGCATCGCGGCGAAGGTGCGTGAGACCGACGCGTGACGGCTCGCCGCGATCAGCACGGCCTGAGGATGGCGCGAGGCCAGCCGGCGGAGATCCTCGTCCTGCCCCAGCGTCTCGAGATCGACGATGAAGATGTCAGGCTTCATCTCGCCGCAGGCCGCGAAGAACGACCCCGGGCTGCGGAAGCGCAGCGGCCTGTCGCATGGAAAGGCGAGCGACTGGGCAACGGTGTCGGCAAGGCCGTAGGCGGCCCCGCTGGCGTCGAGCACTGCAAGCTGGGCGAATCCCTCTGTGCCACGCATGGCATCCATGCCTGGGCAATCCCCTCTCTTCGCAGCCACGTTCTGTGGCAACCGATCTGATTTGCCGAATGAATCTGCCCCCGACATGGTAAACAAAGTGTTGCCGCACGCCGCCGGCTCCCGGCCGATGGTTGCGCGGAAATGGCGCAGCAGGCCGTCGGCGGAAGTTTTCCATCTCCTGTGGCGCCGGAGAAAAATGCGAGCTAGGGTCGCGGCAACGTCCCTGCGGGAGTGGGCGAAACGCCAGACGGGCTGCGGTGCCACCTGCAATGCCGAAGCTGAAGACCGCCGTCATTCTCGTCGTTCTCTGCGGTGTTGCTGCGGCCGGACTATGGTACTGGCGGTCGCGGCCGGTGGAGGTCGCCGTGGTTGCGCCGAAGCTCGGCAGCGCGGCCGAGGTGGTCTATGCCTCCGGCGTGGTCGAGCCGAAGCGCTGGGCCAAGGTAGCGAGCCTGCTGCGCGGTCGGATCGTGGAACTCTGCAGCTGTGAGGGCGACGCGGTCGCCGAAGGCGACCTGCTCGGCCGGCTCGACGCCTCCGATGCCCAGGCGACGCTGGCCGAACTCGAGGCACGCGCCGACCTCGCCAAGGCCGATCTCGATCGGGCGACGGATCTTCTCGAACGCCGCGTTGTCAGCCGCCAGACCTACGAGCGGGCGGAAAACGAACACTCGCGCATGGTGGCGCTGGTCGCGGCGCAGAAGGCACGGCTTGCCGACTATGAACTGCGCGCGCCGATGGACGGCATCGTTCTGCGCCGCGACGGCGAGGTCGGCGAGGTGGCCGAGCCCGGCGAGGTACTGTTCTGGGTCGGCAACCCCGACCCGCTGCAGGTCGTTGCCGATGTCAACGAGGAGGATATCCCTCTGGTCGAGGTCGGGCAGGACGCAAAGATCCGCGCCGATGCCTTCCCCGACTCGGTGGTCGACGCCAAGGTGGAGCGGATCACGCCGAAGGGTGATCCGGTGCTGAAGACCTACCGCGTCTACCTGTCGCTGCCGCGCGACGCGCCGCTGCGGATCGGGATGACGACCGACGTCAACATCATCGTGCGCGAGGTGGAGAACACCCTGCTCGTACCGCTCGCCGCCTTCGATGGCGATGCCGTCTTTGTGCTGGAAGGCGACAAGGTGGTGAGAAAGACGGTCGAGACCGGAATTCGCGGCGTTGAGTTTGTCGAGGTCAGGGAGGGACTGACCGAGCAGGCTCGGGTTGTCTCGCCTTGGCGCGATGACCTGACGAACGGGCAGGCGGCCCGGGCGGTGCGCGCCGCGGCCGCGCCGTGACGGGAGGCTGCGGTGCCGCTGATCCTGTCGATCGCCCTGACCCACGTCCGCGGCCGGCTCCGCCAGTCGATCGTCTCGGTGCTCGGCGTGACGCTCGGCGTCGGATTCTCGATCGCAATGGCGGCATTGATGGAAGGCTCGCAGCGCGATTTCATCGCCACGCTGGTTGATTCCATGCCCCATATCGAGGTCAAGGACGAGCGACGGGCGCAGGCGCAGCCACCGGCGGCCGGCGACTACGATACGGTGCGTGTCATCGGTCAGCGGCCCGACGACGACACCCGCGGTCTGCGCAACCCGGCACGGCTTAAGGCGATGCTGCAGTCCTGGCTGCCGGGCCGGATGGCCGCCTCGCTCAGCGGGCAGGCGGTGCTGCGCTACGCCGGCAAGGACCTTGCGGTCTCGTTGATCGGCGTCGACCCGGCGGCGCAGCTTGCGGTCTCTACCCTGGGCGAGGACATGCGCCAGGGCTCGTTCATGGAGCTTGCCGCCAATCTCAATGCCATCGTGCTGGGTGACGGCGCGCTGGAGGAACTCGGCGCCGCTTTCGGCGACACGATTGCCGTCGCCACCTCCTCCGGCACGCTGCGCCGGCTGAAGATCGTCGGCGTGTTCCACACCGGCGTGACCCAGACCGACGACGGCGTCGCCTACGTGCCGCTCAAGACCGCGCAGGTGCTGTTCGAGCGGCCGAACGTCATCAACCGCATCACAATCAAGCTCCGCGATGTCGATGCGGCCCGCACGATCGCCGCCCGGGTCGAGCGTCAGACCGGATACCGCGCCACCTCCTGGCAGGAGGCCAACGAGAGCCTGATGGAGGTGATCTTCGTCCGCAACATCATCATGTACACCGTCGTCGGTGCTATCCTGGTCGTCGCCGGCTTCGGCATCTTCACCATCGTCTCGACCATCGTGCACGAGAAGGTCCGCGACATTGCCATCCTGAAATCGCTTGGCTTTGCCGAAGCCGACATCCGCCGGATCTTCCTGTTGGAAGGCGTCGCCATCGGCCTGCTCGGCTGCGTGCTCGGCAGCATCCTCGGCTTCATCCTTTGCAGGGCGCTCGGGTCGTTCGAATTCGACGTCAGAGCCGAGATCGAGTTCACCCGGCTACCGCTCTACTACAGCCCGGTGCACTATGCGATCGCCTGCGGCTTTGCGCTGTTTTCCGCCTCCGTCGCCGGCTATCTGCCTGCACGCCGCGCCGCCCGGCTCAACCCGGTCGACATCATTCGGGGGGCGACATGACGGCCCCGGTCGAAGCGGGCGCGGAGGCGCCTCTGATCGAGACGCGCGACCTGACGCGCATCCTCCCGGGTCTGGTCCCGGTCACGCTGGTGCGCGATGTGACGCTTACGATCGGTGCTTCCGAATTCGTCGCCATTACCGGGCCGTCCGGCTCGGGCAAGTCGTCACTGCTCTATCTGCTCGGTCTGCTCGACATGCCGACGTCGGGCGAAGTGCTGATCCGGGGACGGGCGACGCACGAGCTCCATACCGAAGAACGCGCCCGCATCCGCCTGTCGACACTTGGCTTCGTGTTCCAGTTCCATTTCCTACTGCCGGAGTTCACCTCGGCGGAGAACGTCATGATCCCGATGCGCAAGCTCGGCCGCCTGTCGAAGCAGGCGATGCGCGAGCGCGCGGTCGACCTGCTTGCCGGCCTCGGCCTTGAAGACCATGTTGACAAGCGGCCCGATCAGCTCTCCGGCGGCCAGCGTCAGCGCGTCGCCGTCGCCCGGGCGCTTGCCAATGAACCGCCGGTGATCCTCGCCGACGAACCCACGGGCAGCCTCGACACCCGCTCGTCCGAGCAGGTGTTCGAGACGCTGCGCACGCTGGTCGACGACCACGGCAAGACGGTCGTCGCGGTGACACACGATCTCGACATGGCCGCGCGGATGGACCGGCGGCTTCACCTGGTTGACGGGCGTCTGACGCCGGTGGAGGACGCTGCGGCCTGAGCGGACGTCAGGCAGCCGGCACGACGTCATAGCCGGCCGCCTCGATCGCCTTGACGAACTCGTTGTCCGGTTTGTCCGACCGCACGCGCGCGATCCCGGTGGCGAGATCGATTTCCGCCTGTGCCGCGGGATCGGCTGCTGCGATCGCCTTCCGGACGGAGCGCACGCAGCCGTCGCAGGCCATGCCTTCGATCTTGATGGTCAGCATCGGATGTCCTTCAGGTCCAGGCGACGATGTCGCGGGCTTCCCCGGATGTGGAGGCTCCAGCCGCTGGAAGGTCAAGACCCGCTGCAGCCGGTCGGACGGCGTCCCCAAGCTGCTCGGAAGCTCGAACACAGATGCCGGCCTGATCGTCTAGTCGACGGGGGAGCGTGCCGCGTCGTCCCGCGAGGGCAGCGGCGCGCAAGCTTGGTTCCCGGGCGATCGGTCACCCCGGCCGCACACCGTCGCGCGCGAAGGCTTCGACCAGCGGCTCATAAGCCTCGAGCTCCGGCAGACCGTCGAAGCTGTGGACCGCCGGTGTCGTCGCCCACGGCAGTTTCTCTGCGGTCCAGGTCTCGACATAGGGAACGACCCAGTGGTGATCGTCGAGCATGGTCGCGCGCACATTGACCAGGAAATCCAGCCCGCCAGGGCGAGTGAACACCCAGTTCTTGCAATGCGGGCAATAGAGCTGCTTGTGCACGCCATGCATGCCGCCGACGGCAGGCTCGCCGCTGGTGACTTCGAACCCCTCGCTCGGCACGGCGAGCGAAAGCGAATAGGCGCTCGCCGTCAGCTTCTGGCATCCGGTGCAATGGCACGCCATCGTCAGCAGCGGCGGCGCGCTGATGCGGAAGCGCAGTTGGCCGCACATGCAGCCGCCGTCCCAGGGCAGGTGCCAGTCGCTCATCCGTAATCCCTCCCGCGCGGCCGCCGCATCCTTGACGAGAGTAAGCCGCCGGCGGTCGCTGCACAAACCCCGGTTGCGGCCGATCCTTCGAGATCACCATCGCCGCTGCTGTTGTGGACGCCTGGCGACGGCTGCGGCTATGCTTCAGTCTTGGGGCTGCCGCTCTCCAGATCCGCACGCCGGCTGCCGCCGGGGCAGCGGTCGTGCGAGCGGCGTGAAGATTCGGAAGAATCACCTTATTCAGGCACAATTCTGAAGCCGGGTACGATTCGGCTGGGGCCCGTTGGAACGCCATGGCACGCGCGGCGACGTTCACAATCTTCCTCTTCATGGCGATCATCGCCGTGTCGGTCGGTGCTGTTCTGGTGTTCCAGTTCGGCCGGCCGCTGGCGGAAGCCGTGTCGCTGACGCTGGTCCTGCTCTGCACCATGGCGGTGTTCCATCTCGTCTTCGCCCGTTCGCGCGAGCGCGGCGAGGTGGCCCAGGCGGTCGACCGGCTTGAGGAGCGACTCGCCGAGATCGACGAGGACGTCGACAACCTCGAGGGCCGGCTCACCGGGGTCGAGAACACGATCCCGCGCCGCACCCGCGAGGAGATCGACCCGCTGTTTGCCGAGATCGAAGTGCTCGGCACGCTTGTCAAGCAGATGGCCGAGGCCATGGCAGACATGGAGGGCCGCATCGAGGTGCAGGAACGCACCGCCCTGCCGCCGTCGCCACCGCCGCGCCTTGCCCAGTATACCGAGGCGCCACGCGAGATCGGCTACCGCAGCGACACGCCGCCTCGTCCGGCACCTGAGCCGGCACCGCGGCAAGCTCCGCCGGTTGCCGCGCCGACCGCCGAGGACCGCATTGCCGTCGCTCATGTGCCGCCGCGACGGCAAAGGGCCGACCTGAGGCTGCGCCAGGTCATCCGCGAAGCGATCGACGCCAACCGCGTCGACCTATATCTGCAGCCCATCGTCACGCTGCCGCAGCGCCGTGTGCGCTTCTACGAGGCACTGACGCGGCTGCGCGATGCAGACAACAACGTGCTGGAGGCGGTCGACTTCCTCGACGAGGCGGCGCAGGCCGGCCTGCTGCCGTCGATCGACAATCTGCTGCTGTTTCGCGCCGTCCAAGTGCTGCGCCGCCTGTCGAGTCGCAACCGCGAGGCCGGCCTCTTCGTCAACATCTCCACCGCCACGCTCCTGGACGAGACCTTCTTCCCCGGGTTCCTCGACTTTGTCCGGGGCCAGCGCAGCTTCGCCGAGCAGCTCGTCTTCGAATTCTCCCAGGCCGACGTAGCGGAGATGGGGGCGGTGGAGCTGGAGAGCCTCGCCGCGCTGTCCGAAATCGGCTTCCGGTTTTCCGTCGACCGTATCGCCGACCTCCGGATGGACTTCAAGCACCTCGCCGACCGCGGCTTCCGCTTTGCCAAGCTGCGGGCCGCCCGGCTGATCGGCGATGATGCCGTCGATGCCATCCAGGGCAACATCCACCCCGCCGACCTCGGCGACCTTCTGCAGCGTTACGGCATGGAGCTGATTGTCGACCACGTCGAGACCGAGGCGCAAGTGCTCGACCTCCTCGACGTCGACGTTCGCATGGCCCAGGGCTACCTGTTCTCGCCCCCCCGCCCGGTTCGCCCGGAGGTGCTACAGGGCAGCCCGCCCCGGGTGGCGCGGCGGGCCGCGGAGTAGCGGCCGGTTCCCGTGAGCAAGCACAGCGGCAACTGCAACGCCGGTTCCACCCACGCCTTCCCGCCGTGGTCGGCCGGGCGCCTCGAGTTTCGGCCGTACGGGGCGACCCGGCGCGTTGTCACGACGCGCTCGGCCCGACGGTCACCACCGCCGGACTGACCCCACCGAGCAGCCGCCGGGCGATGCGCTTGACATCTTCGAGCGTCACCGCCTCGATCAGCGAATTGCGCTTTTCGATATAGTCGATGCCGAGGTCGTCGAGCTGGATACCGACAAGCTGGTTGGCGATCTTGTTCGAGGTATCGAAGCGCAGAGCATAGGAGCCCGTCAGGAAGGCCTTGGCCTTGGCCAGTTCCTCTTCAGTCGGCCCCTCTTCGGCCATCCTCTTCAGCTGCGCGTCGATGATGTCGACCGTCTCCTGCGCCCGGTCCGCGCGCGTGCCCGTCATGCCCATCAGCAGCCCGGCATGGTCGAAGGGGATGAGATAGGAGCCGACCGAGTAGGCGAGGCCGCGCTTTTCGCGCACCTCCTCATAAAGCCACGACGAGAACGATCCACCGCCGAGGATATGGTTCATCACATACGCAGTAATGAAGTCCGGATCTTTGCGCTTCATGCCCGGCAGCGTGAATCGGATCGACGTCTGCGGCACATCGAGTTCGATCGCCTTCGTCACATTGCTGCGCGGCTCGATGTCGGCAACCGGGGTCAGCTCCGTCGCCTCCGGCAGCGCGCCGAAGGCGGCATCGACCAGCGGCGTCAGGGTCTGAGCATCGATCGCGCCGACCACGGCAATCTTCAACGTGCTGCGCGAGAACAGCTTGCGGTGCTGGGCGGCAAGATCCTCCGGTGTCAGGGCGGCGACGCTGTCCTCCGTGCCGTCGACTGGAAGGCCGTACGGATGACCGGGGAAGACCAGAGCTGCCGTTTCGCGGTTGGCGATATGGTCGGGGTCGGTCGCGTTGCGGCGCAGGCGGGAAATGATCTGCGCCTTCATCCGCTCCACCGGCTCAGCGTCGAACCGGGGCTCGTTGAGCGAAAGCCGAAGCATCTCGAAGGCGTCGGACGCGTTCGGCGCCAGCGTGCGCAGCGAGCCGTAGAATGCGTCGCGGCCCGCATCGTAGCTGAGCCGCATGGCGAGGTCCTCGAGTCGGCCCTGGAAGGCGCGGGAATCGAGGTCGCCGGCGCCTTCGTCGAGCGTGGTCGACAGCAGGTTGGTGAGGCCTGTCTTGCCCTCCGGGTCCTGGGAGGCACCGCCTCGGAAGGCGAACTCGACGGCGACGATCGGCACCGTGTGGTCCTCCACCAGCCACACTTCGATCCCGCCGGGCGTGGTGACGCGCTGAATCTCCGTGGCCCCGGCGCCGGCGGCGGGCAGAAATGCGACGAAGCCGAGCGTCGCAAGGGCCGCGAGCGCGCCGCGGGCGCGCGCGAGCAGGCGACGGTCGCGGGCGGGACGGGAGGAGGGGGAGGGACGGTGCATGGTCTCGATCTCTTTCATCATGGCCGCTGGCGTCAGGACTTGTTGTCGGCCGGACCGCGCAGGTAGGCGGTGACCGGCGTGCCGGTCAGATACCTCGCCGCCACGGCCTGGACATCCTCGGCCGTCACCGCGGCAATCCTCTTCGGCCAGGCACGGATCTCCTCGATGGTCTCGCCGCTGGTCAGCCCGGCGCCGAACAGCCTTGCCAGCGACGACTGGCTGTCCTGAGCGTAGATCGCCTGGGCCAGCAGTGTCTTCTTGGCACGCTCGAGCTCGTCCGCGGTGACGCCGTTTTTGACGATGTCGTCGATCACCGCCCTCGCGGCCTCGGCGATGTCGTCAAGGTCGCGCCCGCTCTTCGGCACGCCGTAGATGAGGAAGCTCGAGCGGTCGAGCGCCGTGCCGCGATACCAGCAGCCGATGCTGGAAGCGATGCCGTCCTCGATCACGAGCTTGGTGTAGAGCCGGCTGTTCGCTCCGCCGCCCAGAATCTGCGACAAGAGGTCGAGCGCGGGCGCTTCCTCGCCTTCCGCGGTGTTGTAGCTCGGCACCAGCCAGGCCTGGCGGACATTCGGCTCCTTGACGTTTGCATCGCGAAGCGTGACGGTCCGCAGCCCTGGCACGTCCTGCGCGTTCGGCCGCTGCCGGGGACCGGGCTCGGCGCGGCGCGCCACCTGGCCGTAGGTCTTCTCGGCGAGCGTACGCACCTCCTCGGCCGTCACGTCGCCGGCGACGATCAGGATCGCGTTGTTCGGCGTATAGTAGCGGTCATAGAAGGCGATCGCGTCTTCCTTCGACATTCTGGCCATCTCGTCCGGCCAGCCGATGATCGGCGTGGCGTAGGGATGGTTGACGAACAGCATGCTGTCCAGCGTCTCGCCGAGCCGGGCGGACGGGTCGTTGTCGACGCGCATTCGCCGCTCCTCCAGCACAACGTCGCGCTCTGGCGCGACCACCTCGTCGGTCAGCACCAGGTTGGCCATCCTGTCCGCCTCGAACTGCATCATCGTCTCGAGATGCTCCTTGGCGACACGCTGGAAATAGGCGGTGTAGTCGTCGCTGGTAAAGGCATTCTCCTCGCCGCCGAGCTCGGCGATCACCTTGGAGAACTCGCCCGCCGGATGCTCCTTCGTGCCCTTGAACATCAGATGCTCCAGGAAATGGGCGATGCCGGAGTTGCCGGGCTCCTCGTCGGCGGCACCGACCTTGTACCAGACCATGTGGGTGACCACCGGAGCGCGGCGATCGGGGATCACCACCACCTCGAGCCCGTTGTCGAGCGTGAAGGCCGACACGTCGCCCCCGATCCTGACATCCGAGAATTCGGCCGAACTCGCTGCGCCCGTCACCTCGGCGCGCAAGGCGGCCGGCGCGGCGGAGGCGGCGAGTGCCGCGGC
>CAYXAA010000068.1:0-11558 GCA_964462985.1 uncultured Hyphomicrobiales bacterium
TTGATTCATGAGGATTTTAAGGCCTCGAAGGGCGGGAAGCGGTCACCCGGCTTTGCAAGCACGTTCGACGGGAGTCGCCGTTGCTATTCCCGCTCATCGGCCCGTGCCATTATGGCGAACGACCGCCAGGAACTGCCATCGTGCTTGCGGCAGGCCATTTCCCTCATGCCGATCTTGGTCGCAACCCTTATCGATCCTTCATTCCTTGGATCGATGTCGGCAACAACGCGGTTTGGTCCGACCGTTTGCAAGGCGTGTTCGAGAACGGGCTTCGCTGCTTCTGTCGCGTAACCCTTGCCCCATGCCTTTTTGACAAAACGCCATCCGATCTCGATGTCAGGGCCAACGCCATCGTAGGGGATCAAGAGAATCCAGCCGAGGAAGCGATCAGGCTGCTCGCGCTCGAAGACTGACCAATACCCTAGACCCGGCCCGAAGTCGGCTGCCATCCGCTCGCGAACAAACGCCTCATGGCGTTCGGGGTCGGCCCAGGGACCCGGAATGAACTTTGTAACCTCCGGGTCGCGGTCCATTGCCAGGCAAGCCGGCAAATCAAACAGAGTGCGCGGCCTGACCAAAAGGCGCGTCGTTTGAAATGTTGGGAGGTTTATCATCTTGCTGTCCAAACCGTCCTTCACAAAGCGACTTTCCTTGGCGAAACGTTTGAAGGTACCAGCCGACCTCGGCGATTGCGATGATGCCGAGTCGGTTCAATAGAAGGTGCGCTTTCGAGCTGCCATTGAAGAAGATGCTGCTGGCGATCTGGGTCGCGGCCAACTGCGCCAACAGCCAGACGACCCTCCAGCTCTAACGTGAACTCGGGGGTAACGTACAAAGGCAGGTCGTCGCCTCACGCCGGGAGGTCATGGTCCTTGAAGGTGAGGTCGAGATCGACGGTGATGCTGGCGGGCACGTGAGGCCCGAGAACAAGGCAGAGAAACGAGTTGTTCGCCGGCTTAAGAAGAACCGCAGCCCGAGCCGCCTCCGGCCGACAATCGGCAGGCCGCCGGGCAGCGGAGCGGCGCTCTGGTCCACGCCATCGCCGGGCGCGACGGCGGGAGCTCCGCCAACCGTCTCGCCATGCAACTTAACCACCCGCGGTCCGGCACGGTCCGATGACGGGTTCGGGCCACGAAATCTCGTTACCAAAAAACGAGGTCGATTGTCGAAAGACGCGCCGGCCGTTCGTCCTTGGGAGGCGAAACGCAAACCCCAGATAGGGGAATGCGAACCGTCATTGCAATCCCCGCGTGGCGCCAACCGGCGTCACGCCATCACCCGGAGCCGTCCGATGCCCCCCACCATTACCGCCTTTGAACGCTCACCCGACCGCGGCAAGGGGCTGGCGCGGGACATGCGGGTGCGCTGGGCGCTCGAGGAAGTCGGTCAGCCCTACGCTGTCCGTCTGCTGTCGTTCGAGGCAATGCGGCAGCCGGCACACCTCGCGGTTCAGCCGTTCGGGCAGATTCCAACCTATGAGGACGGCGATCTCGCCCTGTTCGAGTCTGGAGCGATCGTGCTCCACATCGCCGAGCGCCATAAGGGCCTGCTGCCGGAGGAGGCCAATGCCCGGGCCAGGGCGATCGCCTGGATGTTCGCCGCGCTCAACACGGTGGAACCGCCGATCTTCGACCGGGCCCTCGCCATGATCCTCGAGCACGAGCGGCCCTGGTACGAACGGCGCCTGCACGCGCTGGAGGACAGCATCCGCAACCGCCTTAAGGACCTTTCCCGCCATCTCGGCGACGCCGCGTGGCTCGACGGCGCATTCAGCGCCGGTGACCTGCTGATGGTGTCGGCGCTGCTCAGGCTGAAAGGATCGGAGCTGCTGGAGGGCTATCCGAACCTTGCGGCCTATGTCGCCCGTGGCGAGGGGCGGCCCGCCTACCAGCGCGCGTTCGAGGCACAGCGGGCGGTCTTCCTCGCCGCGTCGGCCGGCTGAAGGTGTGCGCGGGCTCACCTTATAAGCCGCGCCTTGCCGCAAGCGGCGCCGCAGCCGGCCCGAAACAGCCTTTCGGCGTCCCGTCGGGCGGTCACACCGTCTCGCGGCAGGTGACGGCCGAAGTTCACGCAGGCGATGGGATCCAGCCTCAGCCGCGGTCCAACGCTAGATCCGCGCCGTCATGAACCGGTCGGCGGCAAATGCCTCCGCCTCGGCAAACGGTTCGGCCCCCGTAATGAGTTCGGCCAGCAGCCGTCCGGCCGCGGGACCGAGACCGAAGCCGATGTCGCCGTGGCCGACCGAAAGCCACAATCCTCCGTGCAACGGCGCGCGCCCGATGATCGGCAGGCCGTCGGGCAGGGTCAGCCGTGCCCCGGCCCAGACAGCGGCTTTCGGTTCTTCGAGCGGAAACAGCCGCTTTGCGTCCTGCTCCGCCCGAGCGATCAGCGCAGCCGCCGGCGGTGCCGCAATGGAGGTGAAGTCGATCCCTGTCGTCAGGCGGAGGCCGCCCACCGTCGGCGCCAGAGTGAACCCGCTCTCCACGTCGGTCACCGGCCGCGTCAATACGGCACCGCCCTTGCTGACACGGAAGTCGCGATGATAGCCGCGCTCGACGGCAAAGGGAAAGCGGTAGCCGAGGGAGGTGAGCAGGTCCGGCGCCTGGGCACCCAGCGCGACGACCGCCTCCGCCGCGCCAAGCTCGCCGCCGACAACGCTGACGGTCCAGTTGCCGCGCGCACCGGCAAGCGACGTGGCGTCGCCGGTTTCGATCCTGCCGCCGATGTCGCGCAGCAGTCGGGCGTAGGCCTCAACCAGTGCACCGGGTGCAATGACGAACTGGCTGTCGCGCCACAGCACGGCGTGCCGGAACAGCGGACGCAAATGCGGCTCCAGGCGGAGGAACGCGTCGACGTCGTAGACATCATAGGCAACGCCGAAGATCCGGGCAAAGTGAAGCGCGGGCTCGGCCGCCGCCAGTCCGGCGTCGCTGCGGTAGAGCTTGGCCGCGCCACCGGCGTGGACATATCGGTCGGCGTTGGCTTCCTCGGCAAGGACGCGGTGTTCCCTCGCCGCGGCGGCGACCAGCGGCGCCAGGGCCTTGGCGGCGACGCTGAACGCCCGCCGATGCTGGCTGCGCCAGCGCTTTGAGAACCAGAGGAGGGACCCGGGCAGGCTGCGCCAGTCGAGCCGAAGATGCGGCCGCCGCCACAGCGCGGCGAGAGCGAGATCCACCGGCCCGGCCGGCAGCGGCACCGGCCAATAGGCGTCGGCGGCGATGATGCCGGCGCCGCCCGAACTCGCGTTCTCAGCCTCCCATCGGTCGACGACCGCCACCGTCCGGCCGCGCAGGGCAAGGTGCAGCGCGATCGACAGGCCGACCATCCCGGCGCCGAGAACGATGACATCGACCTTGCGCAACGCGCTCCCGCCTTGTCAGTTGCCGAGGACCCGTCGATACTGCGCCTCCCGCGCAGATGGAGGATCCCGATGCCGGACTCGGGACGTCCACCGACCGGACGGTTTCACCGAACGTGCCCGACCGTGCGCGGCGTCCTCCGCTCCCGACCGGTGCGGGCCGCAACGGCCCGACCGCCCGAATCCCGTCCCGCCGGCATTTCACCGCGCCAAGAATACACGCCGAGCCTGAAGTTGGACCACCATCCGCCTGATTTCTCCGACGTTTTACGCCCTAAGACGGTGAGGCTTCTCCGATCTGGCCCTACGGCATGCCCGTCAGGGAGCGTGGAACGATGAAAAACCCCCTTCGCGGCGCCCTCGGCTGGCTTGGGCGCCAGGGCACGCGGGCCGTCGCCTTGAGCGCGATTCTCGGCATGTTCCTGCCGCCGCTGTCGGCCCTGTTCCGTCCCTACGTGGAGGAAGCGATCGTCCTGCTGCTGGTGCTCGCGTTCTTGCGCGTCGATCCCATCGAGGTCGTCCGCCGGCTGCGCCGGCCGGCGCTGGTCGCACTCGCGGTGCTGTGGATGACGCTGGTGCTGCCGCTTGGCCTCGGGCTTGCCGCGCGAGCCACGGGCGTGCTCGACCACGTGCCCGATATGGGCTTTGCCCTGTTTGTGGTGACGGCCGCGCCGCCGATCATGTCGGCGCCGGCCTTCATCGCCCTGCTCGGCCTTGACGGCGCGCTCAGCTTGGCGGTGCTCGGTACGGCCATGCTGGCAACGCCCGTGACCGCGCCGCTGATCGGCTGGCTGGTGCTCGGCGAGACGCTGCCGCTCGATCCGCTGGCGCTGGCGCTGCGTCTTGTCGGTCTGCTTGTCGCCACTGCGGGGTTTGCCTGGGTCGTCCGCCGACTCGCCGGAGCCGAGCGGGTCGCAAGCCTGAAGAACGAGATCGACGGGCTCAACGTGATCCTGCTGTTCTTCTTTGCCATCGCCGTGATGGACGGCGTGGCCGAGAGCTTCCTCACGCGCCCGGCAATCACCCTTGCCGTGCTTGTGCTGACCTTCACGGTGGCGCTCGGACAGATGGGCCTGACGGCCCTGGTGTTCCGTGCCGCCGCACCGGCCGAGGCCTTCGTGCTGGCCCACGCAGTCGGCAACCGCAACATGGGCCTGATGGTCGCCGCCCTCGGCGGCACCCTGCCCGATCTCGCCTGGCTCTACTTCGGACTGGGCCAATTGCCGATCTACCTGCTGCCGTGGCTGCTTGCGCCGATCGCCGGCCGGCTCGTCGGCGAACAGCCGGGCCGTTGAGCCGCCGAATCGAGGCGCCCAAAGAGACAGGAGGCCATTTGTCTCCATCCGGCGGCATCGGTGGCCAACCGGCGACATCGATGGCCAGCCGACTGCCATCGGGCGAGCCGGCTGTCAGCGGGCAGGCCGGCAGATTCGGCAACCACAGCTGCGTCCTTGCCGGAGGTCTCATTCATCTCCGACGTTCCGGCGCCGCTGAACCGCTTACGGCCGCGATGACTTGCCCCTGTTCTGTGTCAGGCGCATCCTGAGGCATGGCGCGGAATGTGTCCGGGCTCCGAACGTGCTGCGGACAAGGCCCGCCCGCCTCCGGCCCGGAGGAAATCTTGATCCGCGCTACCCGACGTCGGCCGTGCGGAAACTTCGCCCTCGACCTCATCGGCCATCGATCGGCCATCGATCGGCTTCGAGAGCGTCTTCAATCCTCCGCCGCGTCTTCCAGATTTCGCGGCATCATTCCAGCGCCGCCCGATCAATCCGCTCTAGTGGCACTGACCTGCCGCCGGCATCAATCTGCCACGCCGGCGTTAATGCGCCGTGGCGGCACCGCCGAGCTCCTATGGCACCGTCGCCAACTTCGTCGCGATGAGTATAAAGGCGGTCCCTCCGGCTGGCCGCAAGCGCCTCAATGCGTTCGGCAGCCGCTTCTCTCCCGCCGCTCGGTATTGCGCTCCAATACACCCCCAGGGAGACCGCTAACGACGCGAAACCGCGACCGATCGTAACCGTCAATACAATACCTTATCTAATTTATATTCCCCCCAACCCCGCACACCTTCCATCCGCAGAAATCTATACCAAGCAAGCGGCCCCTCTTACAACCCAAGATTGCAGAATCGCAAAATGGTTGTAACAGGTCTCTATTGCTGACGGTGCGACGAGCAGCAGCGGCATCGGCACGCGGCGCTTGAACCCACGCTCGCCGCCCGCCCTCGGACAAGTGCCGGCCCGCAGCGGGCGCCTAGCGGCAACCGCGGCGGCCGCTCGCTATAATGGCTTCATGAAATGGGCA
Organism: uncultured Hyphomicrobiales bacterium; assembly: GCA_964462985.1. Lineage (GTDB taxonomy): Bacteria > Pseudomonadota > Alphaproteobacteria > Rhizobiales > Stappiaceae > CAYXAA01. The sequence goes on from CAYXAA010000068.1 coordinate 5,666, forward strand.
AAGCCCATGAGCCCTTCCGGCCACGGGCCGTGGCCACTCTCCACGTTGATATGGCCGGCCATACCGGCGTCCTGGAACGTCGCCTGCCAGGCCTGCGACAGCGCCCGCGCCACCGCAAAGTCGCAATAGGGATCGTTGCGGCTTGCCACCACGCGGGTTGGGAACGGCAGCGGCATCCGCGGCACCGGCCGGAAGTCGTCACCGTCGAAGCCCGGCACAAGGCCGGGCCGGTCCCAGTCGCTCGGCGCCACCAGAAATGCGCCCCTCACCGTCCCTTTCGGCAGGACGGGCGCGGCGTGCGCAACGAGAATGGCCCCGAGTGAATGGCCCACCAGCACCACCGGACGCGTGGCCGCCTCCACGGCGGCACGCAGCGTGTCGACCCAATCCTTGCGCCTCGGCTTCAGCCACTCGCGTTGCTCGACGACGCGGGCCGTCGCCATCTTCTCCTGCCAGCGCCGTACCCAGTGCTGTGGCGCAGCTCCGCTGTAGCCAGGGATCAGGAGAATGTCGGCTTCGGCGATCTTCACGGGACATCCCTTTTGAACGGCTTTGGCGGCAATTGCGCGGCGTGCCGCAGCCCTGTCTATCCTGCATACCGTGATCGCCTCCCCGATCAAGTGCCACACGAAAGAAGGGCCGGCGTGAGCCGGCCCAGGTGCTGCAGGAGATGCGACGAGAACGTCTCAGGGCCCGTAGGGCGACACGCAGGCGCGGCGCGGCCCGTGGTAGGGCTGGAACGAATTGTCCACGGCCCGATACGAACGATAGCGCGCATGGCACCAATCGTAATGGGCCCGCGTCAGGCCGCGCACCGGCACCGCCGGGCGGACCACGCGCGGTGCCACGACGACGCCAAATGCGGCCGGCGGGAACCACCAGCCGTTGTAGGCGCGGTAGCCCGGCCGGCGGTGGCGGTAGCCGCGATGGCCATTGTAGTAATACCGATTGCCGTGGCGATAATAGCCCCGGCGATGGTCGCGGCGATGGTCACGGCGGTAGTCCCTGCGATGCTGAACCTGCACGACGGGCGACATCGCCTCGTTAGCGATCGGGGTTGCGGCCCGTACCGGAGCGATGGCAGCCGCGGGAACAATGGTCGCGGCAGTCAGCGCGGCAGCAGTCAGCGCAACGATAAGCTTTCTCTTCTGGGTCATATCGGCGTTTTCCTGTCAAATGGGGGCAGCCTGCCTCAAAGGGATAACGGACATCATCCCAAATGGTTTCCGCAGCAATGTGGCAGGTGGCCAGACGCCGGGAGCAGGGCAGCTCCGATGACAGGAGGGAGAGCGCACTCCCATGGAGTTTTTATGCGCTTCGGAATGGCTCACGTCGAGCCGAACACCCGGGCAAAGATCGTGTCGACGTGCTTTGTATGATAGCCGAGATCGAACTTCTCCCGGATCTCAGCCTCGGAGAGATACTTGCGCACATCGGCGTCGGCCAGCAGCTCCTCGAGGAAATCGACCGAGGCCGCGCCCTCGACCTGGTAAGACTGCCAGACCTTCATGGCATTGCGCTGCACCAGGCGGTAGGCGTCCTCGCGCGACGAGCCGGCCTGTGTCAGCGCCAGCAGGATCCGCTGGGAATGGATCAGGCCGCCAAGCCGATTCATGTTGCCGGCCATCCGCTCGGGATAGACCACCAGTTTGTCAATGACAGTGGTGAGCCGGGCAAGCGCGAAGTCGAGCGTTACCGTGGCATCGGGACCAATCATGCGCTCGACCGAGGAGTGCGAGATGTCGCGCTCGTGCCACAGCGCCACATTCTCCATCGCCGGCATCGCGTAGGCGCGCACCATGCGGGCAAGACCGGTCAGATTTTCCGTCAGCACCGGGTTGCGCTTGTGCGGCATTGCCGAGGAGCCCTTCTGGCCGGGCGAGAAATACTCCTCTGCCTCCAGGACTTCGGTGCGCTGCAGGTGGCGGATCTCGATCGCCAGCCGCTCGATCGACGAGGCGATGACGCCGAGCGTGGCGAAATACATCGCGTGGCGGTCGAGACAGGCTCGGCCACAAGGCCCATCGCGCCTGCGACATGCTCCTCGACCCTAGGATCGATATTGGCAAAGGTGCCGACCGCACCTGAAATCGCGCATGTCGCGATCTCGGCGCGCGCGGCCTCAAGGCGGGCGCGGCAGCGGGCGACTTCGGCCTAGGCTTCCGCCATCTTGAGGCCGAAGGTCATCGGCTCGGCGTGGATGCCGTGCGAGCGGCCGACGCAGACCGTGTCCTTGTGCTCGAACGCCCGGCGCCGGATCGCGGAAAGCAGCGCGTCGAGGTCGGCGAGCAGCAGGTCGGTGGCCCGTGTGAGCTGGATGTTGAAGCAGGTGTCGAGCACGTCGGACGAGGTCATGCCCTGGTGCACGAACCGCGCGTCCGGGCCGACGATCTCGGCAAGATGGGTCAGGAAGGCAATGACGTCGTGCTTGGTCTCGCGCTCGATCGCGTCGATGCGGTCGACGTCGAAGGTTGCCGCTCCGCCTTTCTCCCAGATCGTGCGCGCCGCCTCCTTCGGAATGACGCCGAGCTCGGCCAGCGCGTCGCAGGCATGGGCCTCGATCTCGAACCAGATGCGGAACTTGGTCTCGGGCGACCAGATGGCGACCATGTCGGGCCGCGAATAGCGCGGGATCATCACTGTCCTTCCGGAGGGGCCTAGCAATGCGCCCCTCCTAGCAGAGCCAGCCGGCCGGCTCAATGTGAAGGCGCCGCGGGTTGAGCCATCGCCGCTCGATCAGCCCGTGACGAGCCGGCGGCGTCCCCCAGCATTGCCGCAAGGCCGCCGTGCTGGCAGCGAACGCCGGGGGAAGCCCGCCTTACGCCGCGCCGCACCGCCGCGCGACCCGCGCCGGATCGATGATACCGTGCCAAGCCAGGCACCGCATCCAGCCACGCCAACGCCTTCAGCAGCAGGCCGCTGCCGGTCGGCCGCAGCCTGCACCCGTGATGCTCCCGCTGTGATGGCCGAATACGACAGCCCGCAGCCGCCTCGGCCGCAGCCCGCGCCCAGTGTCAACGCGAGCCAAGCGGCAACGCGAGCCCAGCGGCAACGCGAGCTTGGAGGCATCCCAAGCCCGACCGCGGTCGCCGCCATGGCGTGGTCGATGTCGGCCAGCACGGCAACACCGCAGCCCGCGAGGCTTCGTTTAAGCGCTCGGCCGTCTCGTCGGAATGCCGGCGGTGTTCGAAGACGGTGAGGCCGTTTGGCACACGCCGCACACGCACCACCACCCCTGTCGACGCATACCCCAGCCGCGGCGTGGGCACGAACCTGGACCTGGACCGCACCCACCGTCCGGGCGAGCCAGCATCTCTTATGGTCCGGTCGCCAGCGCCGCCCACCGCCTCGAATTCTACCTATAAGAGAGAAAATACTCTTACACGATCTTAACGAGATATCAAGGTCGATCCCTACGCTCGGCGGCGGCAAAGGCATAGGCGGCCAGGAACGCGAAGGGCAGCACCCAGGGCAGCAGCAGCCGGGAACCGACGACACCGAGCACATAGGCTGCCGAAGCGCTTGTGAACACGAACTCGATGAGCGCCTCGACCGTGAAACCTCCAACATGCCAGCGGGCATAGTAGAGATTGAGCTGCCAATAGAGCAGAAGACTGCCGACCCCGGCCGTGCCAATCGTCAGGCAGGCGAACATCGCCGCAAAGCGCGCGGAGCGCCGTCGGCTGCGCCGGGTGAGAAGCGTGGCTGCTGCCCAGGCGATGAGCGCGCCGATAAGCCCTGCGACAGCGAACACTGCAATCGCGGCCAGTGCCCGATGCGTGACGGCCTGCCCCAAGCCGATCGTCATGACAGTGGTCAGCAGACCAAGCACGAATGACCAGGCAAGGGAGACGACAAGGGCGCGCAGCACGAACGCTCCGATTGTTGGACGAACCCTTACGACGGCGGGTCATGACGCGCCGACCACCTTTGCCCCGGGCTACCCACGGCTGCCGTGAGGGCGCCCCGGCGCAACGCTAAGCGTAGCGCCGTTGCTTATCTGCAATTGTGCAGGCTGGTCTATTCCGTGGCAAATTCTATTCCGTCGAACTGAACATATCCGCCGGTCTTGGCGACCCGACCGCGGACGATCGGGCCGACGAGGGGGTCGTAGGCGATGACCCAACCCGACGCATCCTCGCCCGATATGCTGAAATCGGACGCGGAAAGCGTCGGGAACGGATGATATGACCCATCAATCGGATTGCGAAAGTAGAGGGTCGAGAAAAGGGTGTTGAACCGCTCCGCGGCAAGGCGTGAGGCTTCGGCCGCCGTCTCTACATGCGTCGTCATCTTGTCATCCTGTGCGTAAGCGCGGATCGGAAGGAAGGTCAGGACCATCACCGTCAGCAGGGCTGCGGCGCTTCTTGTATTGCTCCTGCGCCCCGATCGCGGGACGATTCGAGCGTTTGCAGATGTCATCGACTTACCCTCGTTCGCCGCATGAAGGTGCTTGGAAAATCGCTGGCCCGATCCGAAAAGCGAGGAGGCTGGCGCCGGCGGGCGAACCGGTGCAACGCCAGTTTCAGCTTCCGGATCAGCAGGCGATCAGGAAGCCGCTTTTCTTGATCTGCGTCGCCTGTTCCGCATTGAAGGTCGGCGAGCTTCCGGCGGGAATGCCGTTGGTACTCTTGTACATGATGTTGCTGGTGCTTTCCGTATGGACCGGCGAAAACGAGGGTCCCAGCAGCACATGGCCGATTTCATGCGCCAGAGTGTAGACCGTCGCATCGGCGCCGATGACAACGGCCGGCTTGCTCGGAGCATGGCCGGCACAACCGTTCAACGAACCGGAACTGGTCTTGACCCCGCCGACGATGAAGACGGCAACCCCCGATCCAGGGCTGATCTTCGCCAGTTCGTAAAGATCTTCCTGCTCAGAACTGAATTGGTTCCACTTGCATTCGCCATCGATCACATTGAACTTCACGGCATCTGCTTCGCTCAAAGCAAGGCAAAATTCGGATCGGATGTCCATGAAAATGCCGTTGGACCCGAATAATTTTCCAGCGATTTCGATCGCTTTACTGTAATTGAAATTGGGAAGTGCAAGCGTCCGAATGTGGATGGGCAGGCGTTTGGTACAGTTGTTCCCATACTTATCCTTTTTCATCATCAAAATTCCTTTAAAGTAATGATGATTTTCATACCGTAGGCTTAGTTTCGATAATTTTTTATGCCCCACATCACACTTCGGTCGTTCTGGAACAAACTCGAATAAAAAAAGCAGCCCCCGACGCATCGGGAGCTGCGAATTGTACTGAGATTCGCGCGGCGCCACACTGAGCGGCGCCGCTTTCGGACGAGGCGTCAGAAGTCCATGCCGCCGCCCGGCATTGCCGGCGCCGCCGGAGCTTCCTTCTTCGGCTTCTCGGCGATCATCGCCTCGGTGGTGACGAGTAGGCCGGCGATCGATGCCGCGTCCTGGATCGCGATGCGCACCACCTTGGCCGGATCGATGATGCCGAGCTTGACCAGGTCGCCGAACTCGCCGGACTGGGCATCCCAGCCTGCGGAGTATTCGGTCTTTTCCAAAATCTTGCCGACGATGACCGAACCATCAGCGCCGGCGTTCTGGGCGATCTGGCGTGCCGGGGCCGACAGCGCGCGCCGAACGATGTCGACGCCCGTCTTCTGGTCGTCGTTGGCGGGCTTGACCGAGTCGAGCGCCTTGATCGAACGCAGCAGCGCCACGCCGCCGCCCGGCAGGATGCCCTCCTCGACCGCTGCCCGGGTGGCATGCATGGCGTCGTCGACGCGGTCCTTCTTCTCCTTCACCTCGACCTCGGTCGCGCCGCCGACGCGGATCACCGCAACGCCACCGGCAAGCTTGGCCAGGCGCTCCTGCAGCTTCTCGCGGTCGTAGTCGGAGGTGGTCTCCTCGATCTGCGCC
>CAYXAA010000069.1:0-1511 GCA_964462985.1 uncultured Hyphomicrobiales bacterium
ACAAAGATTGCCCGCGCATTGATCTCGGTGCCCGAGGCGGGAGCGCCTACCGATAGGATTCTGGCCATGAGGCCGGCCAGGAATGCCAACCGTAAAGTTCAGTTGCTGGCGAAAGAGCGGCCGGGCCCGCGAACCGCTTGTCGGGACGAGATCGCGCCGGAACTATGGCGCTGAGAACATCATTCTCATGCGGGTGAGGCCTGCCTTCTCAATATGCTGGCGTGCCGCTGCCTCCGCGGCATCAGGATCGCGCCTTTCGATTGCGTCGAGGATTACCACGTTGCGTTACCCGCGGTTAACGTCGTTGCTGCGGGATCGGCCCGTATTTCCCGTTTGGGGCTAGTCCGATGACAGGGCACAGCTTATGGTTCCTGAGTTTCATCTTGTTTCTTGCGCAGCGACAAGATGAGAAGTCGGGCCTGCCACGCCGATAGTGGGTAGTCTCAACGTCGAAGTTTGTAGCTGGGGGAGATTATGACAATTTTGAATTTGCCGCGCGACTATGGTTTCCGTCAAAGAGACCTTTCTAGTCATTTGAGAACTTTGCAATAGATTGTGGCCTAATTGCCGAGCACGTTTGGCGCACGTCTCGACAGCCAATCGTGCCGCAAAATTCAAGGCAAATGCCTTCTGCACCGACATCCATCTTCCGGTCCGGAGTGTGGTGGCCTGCGCCGGTAAGGGCGGTACAGGGGCGTGTGCGGTTGTCTGGAATCTGGCGGAAAGTCAGGCACTTGTATTGGGGGAAACACAGAAATGCCTTCAGCAACAGTGACTCCAACCTCTGACGCAACGTTCAGCTTCAGCGATTTTGTAGCATTCTTGCACTGGGGCTTATCGGAAGCTTCGATCAGCAACACGACGTCGAGTGGGTTCAGGATCAGCGGGATGGATCCGTTCGGAAACTCGGTTGTTGCTACCGTCAGCGGCGTCGGCCTTGCCTACGACGGCATCGGCTCTCCCAGCGGCGGTATCATCGAGAACATCGTGGTCTCCGTTGGGGGTGTCGTTCAGGGCACCATTTCCACCAGCATCGCAGTTTCGCAAATGAGGCCGATCGTCGAGGCCGAGATTGTTGGCTCGGATAGCTCCGCAATTGAAGATTATCTTCTCGGCTTTGACTGGACCTACCACGGTACCAGTGCTCCCGACATAACGCCGTCCACAGTGGGAGACTCTGTCGTGTTCAACCCGAGAGGGAACGACGTCTTCAACGTGAACGGAGGCAACGACAACATCTTTGCCGGCGACGGCAATGACACGATCAACGGAGGCGGCGGCAATGACACGCTCCGCGGCGGGGCCGGTGGTGATGACATCCGCGGGGCAGCCGGAGCCGACTTGATCTATGGTGAAAACGGCTGGGATCGGATCTGGGGCGGCGGCGGCAACGATACGATCAACGGTGGCGCCGGCAATGACACGCTCCGCGGTGGCGCCGGCGGCGACCGGATCAGCGGGGCAGCCGGAGCCGACTTGATCTATGGTGAAAACGGCTGGGATCGGATCTG
>CAYXAA010000069.1:1611-11284 GCA_964462985.1 uncultured Hyphomicrobiales bacterium
CCGGCAATGACACGCTCCGCGGTGGCGCCGGCGGCGACCGGATCAGCGGGGCAGCTGGAGCCGACGTGATCTATGGTGAAAACGGCTGGGATCGGATTTGGGGCGGTGGCGGCAATGACACGATCAACGGTGGCGCGGGCAATGACACGCTTCGCGGCGGGGCCGGCGGCGATCGGATCAGCGGCGCAACCGGGGCCGACGTGATCTATGGCGAGAACGGCTGGGACCGGATCTGGGGCGGCGGCGGTAGCGATACGCTCTTTGGGGGGACCGGTAACGACCGCATTGACGGCGGATCGGGCCGCGACATCATAGATGGCGGCCAGGGCAACGACACGCTGACGGGCGGAGCCGGGAATGACGTCTTCGTCTTTTCCGGTACGTTCGGAAATGATGTGATCACGGATTTCAATAGCTCGAACGGTGCCGAGCAGATCGACCTGTCGGGCGTGGCTGCCATCACGAACTGGGCGGACTTGTCCGCCAACCACATGTCGCAGGTCGGCAATGACGTGCTGATTGACGATCTGGCGGGCAACACGATCCGGCTTAGCGGCGTCACCCTTGCCAGCCTGGACGCCGGCGATTTCCTGTTCTGACCGTCTGGCAAAGGTGAACAACCTGCACGAGGCTTCACAGATTGTGGAGCCTCGTCTCTTGTCCTGCGCCTCGGCTCGGCTGCTGATCTGGGTGCCGAATGGCAAGAGGCCGCGATCCGGCATGGGCATCGATATCGGCCGTGCCGAGGCTTACGTTGCTTTCGGCGAGCTCGACGGCGAAAATGTATTGGCATGCCGGGTGGAAGAAGGCGGGTTCTGGCGGCATAGATAGCTGGTCGCCCTACGCGTCGAGCCTAATGGCTGGTTCCCGCGTTCGCGATGGCGTGACGAGATGCGCCGCACGAGATCGCAGTGACGAGCGGTGATATTGCCCGCCGCCTTGCCATTTCGGATGTGCCTGGCTTGGTCCCGTACCCTTCGCACCGGTCGGCATAGTAGGCGATGATGTCTGATTGGTCGGCGGTGGCAAACCATGCCGGACTGCCTAGTCTACCAACACCACTATATTGGCAGCTGTTAGAAGGGTGAGCGCGGACGCTGCGAGAACTTGAATCCATCGGCCCCCATTTGGTGGTTATCGAGCGCACTGCAATCCCAGCGTTTTGTCTCCGTATTGGATGCCCGAAGGCTTTTTGTCCTTGTAGATCATTTGGATGACCATATGCCTTCCGTCCGGGCAGGAAGCCTCATAGCCGCCAAGGCCGAAGACCCATTTTGCTTTGCAGATCGAGCCGACTCCTTTCCGAATCTCGGTGAAAGCCGTCTCGTGATCACTGTTATGAAACAGCACGACGAGCGTGTTTCCTTCGTCGGCAAACAAAACATTAGAACACGTATCGGCAAGAGCAGAAGTCGAGAAAAGGATGGAGAGCGCGGTGGCAATTGCGCTTGATGCTCGCGACATTGAATATTTCTCGCGTTGTTCCGACTGAGATAGGCTCAAGCTGGCGTGGTGAAACCCTCCCAAGACAGGCAATTTCCGCGATCACCGGTCCGGCAAGCGTTAACCGAATTTGCCAATCCCTCCATCGTAGACTCCGAAGCGTCATATGGCATATTATTTCAAAATTCGAACTTTTCATCGCATTTCATGTTTTATGCCCATACGACCGCCGACCGGACCAAGGCCGATTGGCAGCCGCTCAACGATCATCTTCTCGGAGTCGCCGGCCTGGCGGCTGAGTTCGCAGCAGGTTTCGGCGGCTCGAACGCCGCGCAACTGGCGGGGCTGCTCCACGATCTCGGCAAATATGCACCGGCCTTCCAGCGCTATCTTGAGGGGCGTGGGCCGAGCATCGATCACTCGACGGCCGGAGCCCGGCAGGCCGCGACCCTGACGCTTGAGCGCTTCGACCGGCTGGTGGCCGAGTTGATCGCCTATGCCGTGGCCGGCCATCACGCCGGATTGCCGGACAAGACGGGTGAGACTGCGTCGCTGACCGGCCGGCTTCAGAAGACAGGCGCGCCGCTCGACCCGGTCTGGCGCGACGAAATCCCGTTCAAGGCCGCCGACCTGCTGCCGCAGCGTTTTGCCTGGCATGAGCAGCGGGAACGCTACGCCTTTCAGCTCGGCTTCCTGGGGCGCATGCTGTTCTCCTGCCTGGTCGACGCCGACTTCCTCGACACCGAGGCGTTCTATGCCAAGCAGGAGGGGCGGCCGGTCGACCGCGACTGGCCGCGGCTGCCGGACATCGTCGAGCGGCTGACCGGCGCATTCGATACTTATATGGCGGCAAAGCAGGCGGGCGCCGAACCTTCGGCGCTCAACCGCCTGCGCGGCGCCATTTTCGACCATGTCCGTGCCAAGGCGGCCCTGGCACCGGGGCTCTTTACCCTCGACGTCCCGACCGGCGGCGGCAAGACGCTTGCCTCGCTCGGCTTCGCCCTCGACCACGCCAGACGCCATGGCCTTCAACGCATCGTCTACGCCATTCCGTTCACGTCGGTGATCGACCAGACGGCGGCAGTGTTCCGCGATGTCCTCGGTGAGGGCGTGGTGCTGGAGCATCACTCGGCGATCGATGAGGACAAGATGCCGCGGGATGGCAGGGCAGGGCGGGACAAGCTGCGGCTCGCCACGGAGAATTGGGCGGCGCCCGTGGTGGTGACGACCAATGTTCAACTGTTCGAGAGCCTTTTTGCCGCTCGCCCGTCGCGCTGTCGCAAGCTGCACAATCTGGCAGAAAGCGTGATTGTGCTCGACGAGGCGCAGACGATCCCGCTGCACGTGCTGAAGCCGTGCGTCGCCGCGCTCGACGAATTGGCCCGCAACTACGGGTCGTCGGTGGTGCTATGCACGGCGACGCAGCCGGCGCTTGCCGCCCCGCGTTTCGTAGGCGGGCTGACGCTTCCGCCCGAGCGGGAACTGGCGCCGGACCCGGAGGGGCTGCATGACAGGCTGCGGCGCGTGGGCCTGCGGATCGAGCCGCAACCGATGACCGACGCCGCGCTCGTGGCGGCGCTGTCGCGTCACGAGCAAGGTCTTGTCATCGTCAACAGCCGGGTGCATGCGCTCAGGCTTTACCGGGCGGCGCAAGCGGAAGGGCTCGAAGGGCTGGTGCATCTAACAACGCGGCAGACCGCGACCGACCGCCGCGAGATCCTCGCCGCCGTCCGGGCGCGTCTCGATGCGACCGACCCGCGCCCGTGCCGCCTGATTGCGACGTCGCTGATCGAGGCAGGGGTCGACATCGACTTTCCGCGCGTGTGGCGGGCCGAGGCCGGGCTCGACCAGATCATCCAGGCCGCCGGCCGCTGCAACCGCGAGGGCCGGCGAAAGGTGGACGACAGCATCGTTACGGTGTTCCGACCGGCGGACGCCAAGACGCCATCGGAAATCGCGGGGTTCGCCGCCGCGACGAGGCGCACCATAGCCCATCATTCAGACCTGCTGACGCCGACGGCGATCGAGCGTTATTTCCAGGAGGTTTATTGGCAAAAAGGAGAGGAACTTGACCGGGACAAGGTCGTGGAGTGCTTCAAGATCAGCGCCGGCGCGACGGATTTTCCCTACCGCAGCGTGTCGGAGAAATTCCGCCTGATCGAAAGCGGCATGGCGCCGGTGATCATTGCGATCGAGGATGAGCCGAGGGCGGCGCTCGGCGCCTTGCGGAGCGGCCAGACGCCGAGCGTCGTGGCGCGGCGGCTGCAGCCCTATCTCGTGCAGGTGCCGCCAAACGAGCGGGATCGGTTGATCGCCAACGGTCACGTCGCCTTCGAAGGCTTCGGCGATCAGTTCGCCGTGCTGAAGACGGACCGTTTCTACAGCCGCGATATCGGGCTGGAGTGGGAGCGGGCGGACGAATTGGGGGTGGACGACAACATAATTTGAGGGGGCGGGGGAAGTGCCTTTCGGTATCAATCTATTGGTTTCCGGTGACTACGCCTGTTTCACGCGGCCGGAGATGAAGGTCGAGCGCGTCAGCTACGACGTCATGACGCCGTCGGCTGCGCGTGGCATTCTGGAAGCCATCCATTGGAAGCCGGCGATCCGCTGGGTGGTCGACGCGATCCATGTGCTGAAGCCGATCCGGTTTCAGTCGATCCGCCGCAACGAGGTCGGCGCCAAGGCGCCGGTCGCCAGGGTCCGGTCGGCGATGCGTTCCGGTGCCGTCGGCGATCTCATCCTCGTCGCCGATGACAACCGCCAGCAACGCGCTGCAACGGTGCTGTCCGACGTCGCCTATGTCATCGCCGCCCATTTCGAGCTGACCGACAAGGCCGGCGCCGAAGACAATGAGGGCAAGCACCTCGATATCTTCAACCGCCGCGCCCGCAAGGGCCAGTGCTTCCATCAGCCCTGTCTCGGCACCCGCGAGTTCTCGGCGCGGTTCTCGCTGATCGAGCCGGATGAGCCGCTGCCCGCGGCGATCGACGAAAGCCGCGACCTCGGCTTCATGCTCTGGGACATCGACCATACGAGGGACAGGGCCTCGCTGTTCTTTCGAGCGGTGCTGGAGCAGGGGGTGCTCCACGTGCCGCAGCCCGACTCGCCGGAGATCCGCCGATGAGCGCGCTCGCGGCGCTGGTGCGCGCCTATGACCGGCTGGCAAAGCGGGGCGAGGTGCCGGCCTACGGCTACAGCCAGGAGAAGATCGGCTTCCTGATTGCGCTCAACGGCGACGGCACGCCGGCCGGCCCGCCGATCGACTTGCGCGCAAGCGAAGGGCGGAAGCGGGCGCCGCGGCTGATGGCCGTGCCGCAACCGGTCAAGCGCACATCCGGGATTGCACCGAATTTCCTCTGGGACAAGACGGCCTATGTGCTGGGCGTCACTGCCGGTGAGGGCAAGCGCACCGCGCAGGAACACGCTGCCTTCCTGGAGCGGCACGCGGGATGGCTTGCCGGCACCGACGACCAAGGTCTTCAGGCGCTCCTCCGCTTCATTGCTTGGTGGCGGCCCGAGCGTTTCGATGCGCTCGGCTGGCCGCAGGAGATGAAGGATCAGAATGTCGTCTTCGCCCTGGAAAGCGAGCGGCTGGACGGCGTCTGCATTCACGACCGCGAGGCAGCGCGAGATCTCTGGGCGCGTCTATCCTCGGAAGGCGAGAGGACCGAGGCCGTCTGCCTGATCACGGGCAGGCGCGGCCCGATCTCGCGGTTGCATCCGGCGATCAAGGGCGTGTGGGGCGGACAGTCCTCGGGCGGCTCGATCGTCTCGTTCAACCTCGATGCCTTCACCTCCTACGGCCATGAACAAGGCGACAATGCGCCGGTCTCGGAGGCGGCCGCCTTCGCTTATACGGCCGCCCTCAACCACTTCCTCGTCCGCGACAGCGGCCACCGCATCCAGATCGGCGATGCTTCGACCGTGTTCTGGGCAGAGGCGCCCGACGACATGGCCGCCCGGGAGGCGGAGGATTTCTTCGCCAGTTTCATGGGTGCCGACGAGAAGGCGGAAGCCCGCAAGATCGAAGCGGTTCTGAAAAGCCTGCGCGAGGGGCGGCCTGTGGATCTCATCGTCAAGGATCTGCCACCGGGAGTGCGCTTCTACGTGTTGGGCCTCGCCCCCAACGCCGCGCGGCTGTCGCAACGCTTCTATCTTGAAGACGACTTCGGCGTGATTGCCGAGCGCTACCTGCGCCATCTCGATCGGATGCGTCTCGACCCGCCGCCCAAGGAGGAGGCGCCATCGATGTGGCGGATGCTGATCGAGACGGCGCCCCTTCGCAAGGCGGAGAACATCCAGCCCAATCTGGCCGGCGAGTGGATGCGGGCAATTTTGGCCGATACGCCCTATCCACTGACGCTGCTGTCGACGCTGCTGATGCGCATGCGTGCCGACGGTGAGGTCAACGCGCTGCGTGTTGCCATTCTCAAGTGCGTTCTCATTCGGAATTTCGGTAAGACATTCAAGGGGGAGGTGCCCGTGTCGCTCGACAAGGAATGCCGGGAGCCCGGCTATCTGCTCGGTCGGCTTTTCGCGACTTACGAACAGATCCAGACGGCGGCCCTCGGCCGCTCGGTGAATGCCACGATCAAGGACAAGTTCTTCGGTGCGGCATCATCGTCGCCGCGCAAGGTGTTCCCGGTGCTCGACAAGGGAGCCGCGCCGCATCTGTCGAAGATCGGCAAGCAGCGTCCCGGGCAGAAGGTCGTGCTCGACCGGCTCGTGGCCGAGATTTACGAATTGATGGCGCCCGGCGACGATCCGTTCCCCGCGCATCTGTCGGACAGACAGCAGGGCCTGTTCGCGCTCGGCTACTACCACCAGCGCAACGATTTTTTCCGCAAGACCGACAAGTCTGATACCGCGCAAGAGGCTGGGGAGGCCACCGCATGACCATGTTATCGAACCGCTACGACATCGTCTTCCTGTTCGATGTCACCAACGGCAATCCGAATGGCGATCCGGACGCCGGCAATCTGCCGCGCATAGATCCGGAGACCAACATGGGGCTCGTCTCAGACGTCAGTCTCAAGCGCAAGATCCGCAACTACACCGAGCTTTCCAAGGGCGCGGAGCCGGGCTGGCGGATCTATGTCCAGGAGGGCTCGATCCTCAACGAGAGGCATCGCGAGGCCTACAGGGCGGTGCGCGGTGACAGCGAAAAGCTCGGCAAAGAGGCGAAGCTCAATCCGCAGGGCGACGACGAGTCCCGCAAGATCACCGGCTTCATGTGCGAGAACTTCTTCGATGTGCGTACCTTCGGTGCGGTCATGAGCACCGGCATCAATGCCGGCCAGGTGCGCGGACCGGTGCAAATTGCCTTCGCCCGCTCGGTCGAGCCGATCCTGACGCTGGAAATCTCCATCACCCGCATGGCCGCAACCACCGCGAAGGAGAAGGAGGACCGCGACAAGGGTGCGGAGGGCGACGAGCGCACCGAGAACCGCACGATGGGCCGCAAGCACATCGTGCCTTACGGCCTCTATCGCGCACATATGTTCGTGAACGCCAAGCTGGCCGAAAAGACCGGCTTCTCGCAGGCCGACCTCGATCATCTGTTCGAGGCGCTGACGGTGATGTTCGAGCATGACCGCTCCGCCGCGCGCGGCGAGATGGCCTCGCGCAAGGTGATTGCCTTCAAGCACGCCTCGGCGCTCGGCAACGCCCCGGCGCATGCCCTGTTCGAGCGGGTGGTGGTGAAGCGGCGCTCCAACGGCGACCTTTATCCGCTCGGCGACCGGCGTCTCGATAACCTGCCTCCGGCGCGCGCTTTCTCAGACTATGACATCACGATCGATCGTGACGGGCTGCCCGACGGCGTCGAGATCATCGAGGTGCTGTAGGTCGGGAGGTGGTCGTGGAACCGCCCGACCCGATCCCCCTCTCGGCCCTGCAACACGCCGTCTATTGCCTGCGACAGGCGGCGCTCATCCATCTGGAGCGGTTGTGGGCGGAGAACCGGTTCACGGCCGAGGGCCGCGTGCTGCACGAGGTCGCCGACCGTGCTGAAAGCCGAAAGGCGCGCGGCGTGCGGCGCGAGACGGGGCTCACACTCAGCTCCACCCGCCTTGGCATTGCCGGTGTCGCCGACCTTGTCGAGTTTCATCCCGGCGCGGGCGGTGAGACGCCCTATCCAGTCGAGTTCAAGCGCGGCAAGGCCAAGCTGCACCGTGCCGACGAAGTGCAGCTCTGCGCGCAGGCGCTGTGCCTGGAGGAAATGACGGGACGGCCCGTGCCGGAGGGGGCGCTCTATTACGCCACGACCAAGCGGCGCGTCACCGTGCCGTTCGACGCCGCCTTGCGCGCCCTGACCGAGGACACGATCGCACACCTGCGCGAGGTGTTCGTCAGCCAGAGCACCCCGCCGGCCGTCTATCGCGCCGAGCGCTGCCGCGCCTGCTCACTCGCCGAACTGTGTCGGCCGAAGGCTGGCGCCCGCTCCGCCCGGGCCTGGCGTGACCGCAGCCTTCGGGCGGTGCTCGCCGAGGAAGGCGCGCCGCCATGAAGAAGCTGCTCAACACGCTCTACGTCACCACCGAGGGTGCCGGCCTGCGCAAGGACGGCGAGAACCTCGTTGCCGCGGTCGACGGCATGGAGCGGGCGCGGGTGCCGCTGCACATGCTCGCCTCCGTCGTTGTCTTCGGGGCCGTCTTCCTGTCCCCGGCGCTGATCGGCGCCTGTGCCGCGGCCGGCATCACCATCGTGCTGCTCGACCGTGCCGGGCGGTTCCAGGCGCGGATCGAGGGGCCGGTCGCGGGCAACGTGCTGTTGCGGCGCGCGCAGTACCGCGCCTCGGATGCGCCAGACGACATCGTGCGCGGCCTGGTGCTCGGCAAGGTGGCCAACCAGCGCATCGTGCTGATGCGGGCGCTGCGCGACCATGCCGAGGACTTTGAACCGCAGGCACGCGCCGCGATCGAGGCGGCGGTCGCGCGTCAGGCCCAGATCCTGCGCCGCCTCAATGAAGGCAGCGACGGCGCTGATGCCCTGCGCGGAGCGGAAGGCGAGGCGGCCAGCCTCTATTTTGGTGTCTTCGGCCACATGATTCGCGCGCCGGACCCGGAAATCGCCTTCCGCGGCCGCTCGCGCCGGCCGCCGCTCGACCCGGTCAATGCCGTGTTGTCCTTCCTCTACACCCTGCTCACCCACGACTGTCGCAGCGCGGCCGAAAGCGTGGGACTCGATCCTGCCGTCGGCTTCCTCCACCGCGACCGGCCCGGACGGCCGAGCCTGGCGCTCGACCTGATGGAGGAGTTGAGGCCCGTTCTGGCTGACCGGCTCGCGCTGTCGCTTTTCAACCGGCGTCAGCTTCGTGCCCGCGATTTTGAGACTCGAGACGGCGGCGCCGTCTGGCTTTCCGAGGACGGCCGCAAGACCGTGCTTACCGCCTGGCAGGAGCGCAAGAAGGAGGAGCGGCTGCATCCCTTCCTTGAGGAGAAGGCGCCGCTTGGCCTGGTACCCTTCCTGCAGGCGCAGATGTTGTCACGCCACCTGCGCGGCGACCTCGACGCCTATCCGCCCTGGTTCTGGAAGTAGGAGGAGCCATGCTCGTGCTCGTGACATACGATGTCAGGACCGCAGAGGCGGGCGGCGCCGGCCGGCTGCGGCGCGTGGCCAAGGCCTGCCGTGACTTCGGCCAGCGGGTGCAATATTCCGTGTTCGAGATCGAGGTCGACCCGGCGCAGTGGACCAGGCTGAAGGCGCGCCTGGAGAAGATCATCGACCCTGATGTCGACAGCCTGCGCTATTATTATCTCGGCGCCAACTGGCAGCGACGGGTCGAGCATGTCGGGGCCAAGCCGGCCGCCGACCTTGGCGGCACGCTGATCGTCTGACAGCATTGCCCCCTGCGATCGGACGTCGCCGGTCGCGCGAACCCCAAGCGTGCCACGGTTCCCCGGCCGGTTCGCGCGAGTTGCAGCTCATTGAAATCGTGAACTTTTTATAGATCGACCCGGATGCGCGCGGCCGCGTCCTATGAGTGCCAGCGCCGTTCGCGCAACCAGGAAGATTTCGTCAGCCCCCACAATCTGCTACGCAGAGGCGGTCGCCCCCTGCGCGGGGGCGTGGATCGAAACGCAAGGCGCAGGAAGACGAGCGCAAGCGCGTTGGTCGCCCCCTGCGCGGGGGCGTGGATCGAAACATGTCCTTGCCGATGTCGGCCACGAAGGTCTCGTGTCGCCCCCTGCGCGGGGGCGTGGATCGAAACCACATGAACGTGGGC
>CAYXAA010000070.1:0-11036 GCA_964462985.1 uncultured Hyphomicrobiales bacterium
GACGTCACGTCGTAGACGACGCGGTTGATGCCTTTGACCTCGTTGATGATCCGGGTCGCGGTGCGGCCAAGGAAGTCCATGTCGTAGTGGAAGAAGTCGGCGGTCATGCCATCAATCGAGGTCACGGCCCGCAGGGCACAGACGTATTCGTAAGTGCGTCCATCACCCATCACGCCGACCGTCTGCACCGGGAGCAGAACGGCGAAGGCCTGCCAGATCGCATCGTAGAGCCCGGCTTTGCGGATTTCATCGAGATAGATCGCATCGGCCTGACGCAGGATGTCGAGCTTGGCGCGCGTCACGCCGCCCGGGCAGCGGATGGCCAGGCCCGGTCCGGGGAACGGATGACGCCCGACAAAGGCTTCAGGCAGGCCGAGCTCACGGCCAAGCGCCCTCACCTCGTCCTTGAAGAGCTCGCGCAGCGGCTCGACCAGCGCCATGTTCATGCGCTCCGGCAGGCCGCCGACATTGTGATGCGACTTGATTGTCACCGACGGGCCACCAGTAAAGGACACGCTCTCGATCACGTCCGGATAGAGCGTGCCCTGGGCAAGAAAATCTGCGCCCCCGATCTTGTTCGCTTCGGCCTCGAACACCTCGATGAACAGCCGGCCGATCGTCTTGCGCTTCACCTCCGGATCGCTTTCACCCTCGAGCGCATCGATGAAGGTGTCCGCGGCATTCACATGCACGAGCGGGATGTTGTAGTGGCCGCGAAACAGCGACACCACCTCCTCCGCCTCGTTGAGCCGCATCAATCCGTGGTCGACGAAGATGCAGGTGAGTTGATCGCCGATCGCCTCGTGGATCAGCACCGCCGCGACGGCGCTGTCGACACCGCCGGACAGGCCGCAGATCACCTTGCCGCTGCCGACCTGATCGCGGATGCGCGCGACCGCCTCGTCGCGAAAATGCGCCATCGTCCAGTCGCCGGCACAGCCCGCGACCTTGTGGACGAAATTGGAAAGGAGCTTTGCCCCGTCCGGGGTATGGACCACCTCGGGGTGGAACATCACCCCGTAATAGTTGCGCGTCGGATCGCCGAAGGCCGCATACGGGGCGCCGGGAGACCGGGCGAAGACCTCGAAGCCCGGCGGCAGATCGATGACCCGGTCGCCGTGCGACATCCAGACCTGATGCTGCCCGCCAACGGACCAAACGCCCTCGAACAGCGGACTGTCCTTGACCACATCGACGAAGGCCCGCCCGAATTCGCGGTGGTTCGAGCTCTCGGCCGTGCCGCCCAGCTGAATGCACAGCGCCATCTGGCCGTAGCAGATGCCGAGCACCGGTACACCGGAGTCGAAGATGGCCTGCGGCGCCCGCGGGCTGCCGATCTCCGTCGTCGATGCCGGCCCCCCAGACAGGATAACACCCTTTGGCCGCATGGCCGCAAAAGCCGCCTCGGCCGACTGGAAGGGAACGATTTCGGAGTAAACTCCAGCTTCCCGTATCCGGCGCGCAATGAGCTGCGTGAACTGGCTGCCGAAGTCGATGATGAGAATACGGTCCGTCATGCGCCGTATCTAACGGTTCGGCCGCGGCGAAGAAACCAAAATTTCGTTCGGACGACCGTCCCGCACCCCTCCCTGCCGAACCGACGTCGAGCGCCGTCTATGGTGATTGGGCAGCGCTCGCCGCGATCACACCGAGCATTTGACCGAAGCGGATCCGGTCCTGTACGCCGAGCCCCTTGAGCAGAGGCGCATCGAGCTGCTGCAGGTCCCTTGCCACCGACTCCGCGAGTTGGCGCCCGGCCTTGTTCGGGGTCAGCACGATCAACCGGCGATCGTCGCGGTTTCCCGTCTTGCGCACCAGCTTGCGATCGGCGAGTCGTGCCGCCGCCCGGCTGATGGCGACGGCATCCAGGCCGGTCATCGGCCCGAGGTCACGTACGGAGGCGGCGGAATTCTGGTCCAGCGCCTGAAGGACCAGCCATTCCGCGAGCGACAGATCATGAACGGTGCGCAGGCGCCGGACCACGACGCGCTCGACCTGTCGTGCCACAGCGATGAGCCGGAGCGGCAGCGAATTACCTGTCGTCGCGGCCGGCTCGGCAGCAAATAGCCCGCCCTGCCCGGCCGTCTCGTCCCGTTTTTTCCGCATTTGGTCCGCTCCGGCTCCGCTCCTCACCTGTCCTTATTCATATCGTTGTATACGAAATAAATTCGACCAATCTGAGACACCGCACGGGCGGAAGGCTAGCGGCCGGAAGCAGGCCTGGCGGAGTCCGTCTTTCTTTACGACAGGCCATTGATTCTATTCAGTTTCTTACATTCCTCCCGGCTTCGCTTCCGGAATGTCGGCGGCAATCTATTTTATTTCATTGGAAATGGTTTGATCGATCACGTCAATAGTCGCGGGTGTTTAAGTCCGCCGTCCACAGTAGCCCTTCTGTCCCAATTCCGCTTTGACCCGCCCGCAGTCTCCCCCTAGGCTTATTAATGGGAAGAGGGGGTGATTCGGTCGGCAGCAACGGCCACTGAAGCAAACTGGGCCCAATGGGTCTTGATCAGATGCCCTAGGGTGGTGCTTCGGCGGTTCGGCGTTGATCAGCCCGGACCTCTGCCGACCGGTAGACGGTCCGATGATGCAGGCCGAAATGGCGGGAAGTGATGTTCGCCTTGAACGACAGCATACCCCTAGATGAGGCGTTGGATCAGGCGTCGGCCTTCGAACGCTCCGGCGAATTCGATCGGGCGCTCGCGATCTACACCAGTTTGCAGCGGCGCCACCCGGACAGTTACGACCTGAAATACCGGGCGGGTAAGACGATGCTGCGGCTCGGCCAGTTCGACGCTGCGATTCCGCTGCTGCGCCAGGTTCTTTTTGCCGAGCCTGCTCACACAGCGGCACGGTCGCACCTCGGCAATTGCCTGCTGATGCTTGGCCAACTCGAAGCGGCGCAGGAGGCCTTTGCGGCTGTGCTCGACAGCACGCCGGACAATCGCAATGCCCTTTACGGCATGGCCACCATCCTGCTGCGGCAGGAGCGCCACGCCGAGGCGCGGCCCTTGGCGGAGCGGCTGCTGGCCCTGCTTCCGGACGACGCCGCCGCGCTCACCTTGGTGGCTGACACATGGTCGCGCGATCCGCAGCTTGATCGAGCGATCGCCGAATACAGGAACGCTCTCAGAATTGATCCATCCTACGCGCCGGCTCTCAAGGGGCTCGCAGGTGCCCTGCTCCATCGCCTCCGCCATGAGGAGGCGCTCCACTATGCCGACAGCGCCCTCGCCCTTAACCACAAGGACCCGGAGGCACATTGCCTGCGCGGAGAGATCCTGCTCGCCAACGATGATCATTACGGCGCACGGGAGAGTTTCGAGGCCGCTCTTACCCTCAAACCCGACGATCCGGCTATCCTGACGAGCCTCAGCATCGTGGCACGCCGCGCCAACAATCTGCACGATGCCCTGCGCGATGCCGATCGGGCCTGGCGTTTCGACCCCGAAAGCCGAGCCGCCGCAAATGCGCTCGGCGCCACTCTCGCCGCCATGGGGCATCAGCGTGAGGCCCGCATGGTGTTGATGGCCGGTGGGCGTCGGGATCAGGTCGATGAGGCCGTCTGGGCGCTTGTCGAACGCAAACTGAATGATCCAGAAGGGGAGACGGTCCCGGCACTACCGCTTCGCGCAGAGAGCGACGAGGACCTAACGCCCAACGAGGGCGATGAAGCCGATCGGCACCCCGACGGCAACTTTTCTCTGCTCAACAATTTCGGGCGCTAGGCGTCCCGGATTGGCACTCAGAGCAGAACGCGCGGCTGACCTGACGTCCGTGCCCATACGATGACCTGGGCACGTGCGAGAGAGCGGTCACGCCGGCATCCGTGTGAGCACCGCGACAAAGAAGCCGTCCGTAGCGGTACGGGCGGGACTGAGAGTGAGCGTACCGGCTTCGAGACGGGGTTGCGGGGCATCGGCACCAAAGCGCGCGGGCCAGCTCTCAGCGAGATCTTCCAGCCGGAAGTCCGGGGCGTCGGCCAGAAAGCTGTGCACCTGCGCGATGTTCTCCGACGGCAGCAGCGAGCAGGTCGCGTAAACCAGACGGCCGCCGGGCCGAACAAAGCGACTCGCCTCCCGCAGCACTGCCGCCTGCTCCTGCTCACGGCCCGCCAATGCGTTGGCGCTCAGCCGCCATTTCGAATCCGGTCGCCGGCGCCATACCCCAGTCCCTGAGCAGGGTGCGTCGATGAAGACGAGGTCCATCCTGCTGCCGAGATCATCGAGCTGGCTCACCTTGGGATCGCGGACCTGAACATTTCGAGCCCCCGCCCGGGCCAGCCGCTCATGGATCGGGGCAAGGCGCAGACGATCGGAATCGTAGGCGTAGATCTGACCGCGGTTGTCCATCTCGGCCGCAAGCGCCAGCGTCTTGCCGCCGCCGCCGGCGCACAAGTCGAGCACCTGCTCGCCGGGCCGCGCCGAGGCAAGCAGAGCGGCCACCTGACTGGCCTCGTCCTGAAGTTCGAACCAACCCTTGCGATAGCCCTCCTCCGCCTGGACATGCGGCGCGCGCGCGTCGCCCTTCGGCACGTTCAACCGAATGCCGACCGGAGAGATCCGGGTGCCTTCTGCATCAAGGTGGGCGAGCCGCTTCAGAACCTTGTCGCGATTCGTCTTGATCGTGTTGACCCTGAGATCGATCGGTGCGCGCTCGCCGAGCGCGCGCCCTTCCGCTTCAGCGTCTGCGCCGAACGCCTCCTGAAACTGCGGCCACAACCATTCCGGGACATCAGCACGGACCCACGCAGGAGCATTCTCAAGGGACGCGGCGGTCAAACGGCTGCGCTCGTCAGGGGTCACCGGCTCAGGTGCGTGCCGGTCGTCCGCGAGGGCCGCATCGAGCGCCCCCAGCCCGCGCTCCCAACTTAGGACATAGGTGGCAAGCACCAGCGACCGCGGAGTCTCGCTCTTCATGACCCAGGCCAGCGAGCTCCGGCGCCGCAACGCGTCGAAGACCAGGTTGCCGATCGCGACCCGATCGCCCGAGCCGGCGAAACGGTGACTCTGCCCCCAATCCTTCAGGACAGCCTGCACTGGCTGGCGCTGCGATTCGATCGCCGTCAAAACGTCGACCGCCGCAGCCAGCCGTCCGCCGTCCTTCATCCTGCACTCCTCATCCGTCGCTTTTCAGGGGCCGTTTGCGCTCGGTCAGATGTTGCTTGGGTAGTTGGGGCTCTCACGCGTGATCGTCACATCATGGGCGTGGCTTTCGCGCAGGCCTGCGCCCGATATGCGAACAAACTTGGCCTTGTCCTGAAGTTCGGTGATCGTCCTGGCTCCGACATAGCCCATGGCGGCGCGCAGGCCGCCCGCAAGCTGGTGCAACACGCTGGATAGTGGCCCCTTGTAGGGCACCTGCCCCTCGATTCCTTCGGGAACCAGCTTCAGCGTGTCACGCACTTCAGCCTGGAAATACCGGTCGGCCGAGCCACGCGCCATCGCGCCGACCGACCCCATGCCCCGGTAGGACTTGTAGGAGCGGCCCTGATGCAGATAGACCTCGCCGGGACTTTCATCCGTGCCGGCGAGCAGCGAGCCGACCATGGCGCAGGATGCGCCGGCGGCCAGGGCCTTCGCCAGGTCGCCGGAGAACTTGATGCCGCCGTCGGCCACCACGGGGATGCCCTGTCTGTCGGCCTCGTCACAGGATTCCATGATCGCCGTAAGCTGGGGCACGCCGACGCCGGCGACGATGCGGGTGGTGCAGATGGAGCCCGGACCAATACCGACCTTGACGGCATCCGCACCGGCGTCGATCAGGGCCTTGGTCGCTTCGCGCGTCGCAACATTTCCCGCAAGAACCTGGACCGAATTCGACAGGCCCTTCACCCGCTGGACCATCTCCAGCACCCGCTGCGAATGGCCGTGGGCTGTGTCGACGACCAGGAGGTCCACGCCAGCATCAATCAGTCGCTCGGCTCTTTCGAACCCCTCCTGCCCGACGCTGGTCGCCGCGGCAACCCTAAGCCGGCCCTGCTCATCCTTGGCGGCATTGGGATTGAGCTGCGCCTTCTCGATGTCCTTGACCGTGACGAGGCCGATGCAGTTGTAGGCATCGTCGACGACCAGCAGCTTCTCGATCCGGTGCTGGTGGAGCAGCCGCTTTGCCTCCGTCTGGCTGACGGTGTCGCGCACCGTCACCAGGTTGTCATGCGTCATGAGCTCGCCGACGCGCTGATCCGGATTGGAGGCAAAGCGCACGTCGCGATTGGTGAGGATGCCGACGAGCCTGCCGGTGTGCTGGCCGCCTGAACCGCCGTTTTCAACCACGGGGACACCGGAGATCCCGTGACGCTCCATCAGCGTCAGCGCGTCCTGAAGCGATGCCTCCGGCCCGATCACCAACGGGTTGACGACCATGCCGGATTCGAACTTCTTCACCTGTCGGACCTGCTCCGCTTGCTGATCGATGCTGAGATTGCGGTGCAAGACGCCAATGCCGCCGGCCTGGGCCATGGCGATGGCGAGTCTGGACTCCGTCACTGTATCCATCGCGGAGGACAGGATCGGCAGATTGAGCTCCAGGCCCTTCGTAACTCTGGATCTCAGGTCGGTCTCGCCCGGCAGGACTTCCGAATGCCCGGGCAGGAGCAGGACGTCGTCGAACGTCAGCGCCTCGCCGCCGTGAATAGGCTCAAAGAATGCAGGCATGCCAAGTCCCCTTCCAAGAAACAGGAGGCCGGCCGTACGCCGGGAAGACTCGGGCGGACGGACAACGGCCTCGGCGGTGCCGGAGAAGTTGGCGCGGGTCAATAACACGAGCACGACATGATGGGAAGCAAAGATCCGGCACCGGCGCCGCCAGAGCGTCCTTCTGCGGAAAACCTTTGCCACACGTGGCAAAGGTCGTGACGGTCTTTGCCGGTACCCCGGCGCCTCTGCTATAGGGGTATTACAGTCGTACGCATCCGGACGATTTCATTTGACTCCCCGACAACGTCTTGTCGCGCTCGTCGTGGCGTGCGCGCTTTTCATGCAGACCCTGGATTCCACCATTTTGGGCACCGCCCTTCCGGCGATCGGGCGGAGCTTTGGAATCGACCCTGTCCGCCTGCACTTGGCGATGACGTCCTATCTCATCGCTCTTGCCGTGTTCATGCCGATGAGCGGCTGGGTCGCCGACAGGTTCGGGACACGCAACGTGTTTCGTCTTGCCGTGATCGTCTTTGTCGGCAGCTCGATCGGCTGCGGTGCCGCACAGTCCGTCGGCGAGCTCGTTGGCATGCGGGTCCTTCAGGGCCTTGGCGGCGCAATGATGATGCCGGTGGCCCGTCTCGCCCTGCTGCGGTCGGTTCCAAAGTCCTCCCTCGTCATCGCAATGACCTGGGTGACGGTGCCGGCTCTGCTCGGACCGGTTGTCGGTCCGCCACTCGGCGGCTTGATCGTCACCTATGCCAGCTGGCCCTGGATCTTCTGGCTGAATGTTCCGATCGGGGCCGTCGGCATCGTTCTGGCAACCCTGTTCTTCGAGGACGTTCGGGCAAACGACGTCGCCAAATTCGATTGGGCTGGGTTTGCCTTGTCGGGGATGGCGATCGCCGGCCTGCTGTTCGGCTTCGAACTCGCCCCTCACGCAGACCGGTTCGGTTGGACCGGGTACGCGCTGCTCGGAGGAGGTATTGCAGCCAGCGCCGCCTATGTCCGGCACGCCTTCCGGCACCCGGCGCCGATCATCGACCTTCGCCTGATGGCAATCTCGACGTTCAACGTCAGCGTTGTCAGCGGAACTTTGTTCCGATTCGGCATCGGTGCGATTCCGTTCCTGCTCCCGCTGATGCTACAGCAGGCTTTCGGCAAGACCGCCTTGTCCACCGGCCTCATCACCTTCGCCGCTGCTGCCGGCGCCATGTCGATGAAATTCGTCGCCCCGCGTGTTCTGGCGCGATCGGGTTTCCGCACCGTTCTGGTGTGGAACACCGTACTGGCGTCGATCTCGATCGCCGCCTGCGCCCTTTTCAGCAGTACGACGCCGGCATGGGTGATGATCAGCGTCCTTTTCGTCGGAGGGTTCTTCCGCTCGCTGCAGTTTACCGCGCTCAACGCCGTTGCTTTCGCGGACCTCGACGAGCGTCAGATGAGCCGGGCCACCGGCTTCACCGCGATGATGCAGCAGGTCTCGCTGTCCGTCGGGGTCAGCGTCGCCGCCCTTAGCTTGACGCTGACCTCAACCCTGCGCGGCGTCGCTGAGGCAAACACGGTCGACTACGCGTTGGCCTTCCTCGTCGTCGCCATCTTCATGCTGCTATCGCTCATCTCCTGCACGCGGCTCGCGCCAGATGCCGGTGCGGCAGTGTCCGGTCACGCGGCGACGGTCGGCGGCGCCGCTAGGCCACCGTCGGACACACGGGTCTGAGGCCATCGGCTCAATCGTCGTCATCCTGCCGCGGCCGGCCGCGGAAGCCCTTGGCGAGGACATAGAGCTCCGGGCTCTCCTTGCGGCTCGCCGGCGGCTTGACGTGCGCCACCATGGCGAAATCGCGCTTCAGCTCTGCCAGCAGCGTCCCTTCGGTGCCGCCGCGAAATACCTTGGAGAGGAACGCGCCGCCCTCGACCAGATTTTGCCTGGCAAACTCGGCTGCGACCTCGAACAGGTGCATTGTTCGCAGGTGGTCGGTCTTGCGGTGCCCCGTCGTCGGGGCCGCCATGTCGGAAAGAACGATATCGGGCTTTCCCCTGAGCGCAGCCAGGAGCGCGCCCGGTGCATCGTCGTCGAGAAAATCCTTCTGCAGGAAGACGACGCCAGGCAGCGGATCCATCTCCAGATAGTCGATGCCAACGACAGTCGGCATTTCGTCGGTCGACCCGGTTGCGGCTGCGGCGACCTGGCACCAGCCGCCCGGGGCCGCGCCCAGATCGACCACGCGCTGACCCGGCTTCAACAGCTTGTAGCGATCGTTGATCTCGATCAGCTTGTAGGCGGCGCGGGACCGATAGCCCTCGAGCTTGGAGCGGTGCACGTAGGGATCGTTGATGTGGCGCTCGAGCCAGCGGGTCGAGGAGTCCTTCCGGTGGCGGGCCGTCTTCACGCGCTGGTGCAGGCCACGGTCGCCGCGCCCGCGGCCGGATCCGCTCATCGCCCGTGACTCCGCTGCTCCGTCCGCTGCGGCGGCCGGCTCCGCCGCCACACACCGTCCTTTGCCATCAGTTCCATCAGGATACCCTCGCGCAGGCCACGGTCGGCCACCCTGAGCCGGCGGCACGGCCAGCGCCGGCGGATCGCCTCCAGGATCGCACAGCCTGCGAGCACCAGATCGGCGCGATCGGCGCCGATACAGGGGTTGCCGACACGCTCCTCGTAAGGCATGCCGCGCAGCCGCTCGATCATCGCGGAAACGTCCTGCTGCTCGAGCCAGGCGCCGTCGACCCGCCGTCGGTCGTAGCGCTTGAGACCGAAGTGCACACCGGCGAGCGTGGTCACCGTCCCGGAGGTGCCGAGCATGTGAACCTTGCCCGAGCAGATCGCCTCGCTGAGCTGCTCGCCGAGCGCGAAGGCTTCCAAATGCTCCGCCGCATCGTGGACCATCGCCTCGAAGATCTCGGATGAAACGTGCTTGCCACCATGCCGCTCGGCGAGGTTGACGACGCCGACCGGAAGCGAGATCCAGGTCCGGATGAAGCGGGTCAGCGCATAGCCCCTGGCTCCGCAGCGGTTGCGCAGGTCGAGCCAGACGATCTCCGACGAGCCACCGCCAATGTCGAACAAAACCACGCCGTCGGCATCGGGATCGACCAGCGAGGCACAGCCGGCGACGGCGAGCCGGGCTTCGGTCTGCCGGCTGACGATCTCGAGGCTGAGCCCGATCTCGCTGCGGACGCGATCGACGAAGGCCGGCCCGTTCTCCGCGGCGCGGCAGGCTTCCGTGGCGATCAGGCGCGAGCGGCTCACGCCGCGCTCGACCAGCTTGTCGCGGCAGACGGCCAGCGCCTCAAGGGCCCGTTCCATTGCGGCGTCGCCGAGACGACAGCCTCGGCCAAGTCCCTCCCCAAGCCGTACAATCCGGGAATAGGCATCGACCACCCGAAAGCCGCGGCCGTCGGGGCGAGCCACGAGAAGGCGGCAATTGTTGGTGCCAAGATCGAGTGCCGCGTAGAGCAGATCACGCGTCACACCGTCGCGGGCGGGTTGCTGCCGTACGAGGATCGTCGCAGCTGGGCGCTTGGCTGGCCCGTGCCCGCCGCCATGCGCAGGCCCTGGCCCCGCGGTCGATGCCGCACCGTCATACTGCCTGCTTGGATCCGGCGGCGAGGGCTGTCGCAAGACGGGTTTGAGGTCCTCTCGCCCCTTGCAATCGTGTTGCGATTTCAGCGTTCCGGCTTCCGGCCCGCGGAACTGATACGCTCGCCGTTCGGCCCGGTTGGGCCGCCTTCGGTTCTTGCGCCGTCCCGGTTTCGGCTCCCGGCACGCGGCGTCCTTGCACGGTTCGGATTCGGTGAGAACGACCGCCGACGGGTCAATCTTCCCCTTCCGCTTCTTGCGTCGGCGCCGCCTGGTGCCAGCGACGCCGTCCGCCCCTGCTGCCGTCGTGCCGGGGACCGGCCGGCCGAAGCCCAGCCTTACGTCACCCGAGTCATCCACGTTTGTCCCTACTGCCGCTCCGGTGGGCGTGCAGCCTTCAAACTCTGTTGGCGCCAGTGTAACAGCTTGATAGACGGCTGCAATGCCGTCGGTCGGCACGCCAAGGCTTTTGCCCGGATAGGAAAGCGAACGCCACCGGGCCGTATCAGGGGCGCTTTTCGCCGCGGCGCGAGCCCGGCTTGCGGAAGGATGGCCTGCGTCGGGCCGGCACGTGCCGGCCCGTTGCGCCACATGGCTCGCCGTGGAAAAACCCGCCGCGCGGTGTTGCATCCCTTCGCGCGCTTGCGTATATAGGGCGCGTCACACGGGCACCGATTTTTGACCGGCGGCACACCATTGCATTGCCGCGGTCGCAGCCGTGACGCAAGACTCCTCCTCCGTGGAGCGAGTGCACGGATTGGGGAATAGGTTAACGGTAGACCCGCGGACTCTGACTCCGTTAGTCCTGGTTC
>CAYXAA010000071.1:0-10689 GCA_964462985.1 uncultured Hyphomicrobiales bacterium
GAGTTGATGATCTGGTCGATCGCCTGCATGGCGAAGTTGAAGGTCATGAACTCGACAATCGGCTTCAGACCCGCCATCGCGGCACCCACGCCGAGGCCGGTAAAGCCATGTTCGGTGATCGGAGTATCGATCACGCGCCTCGGTCCGAACTCGTCGAGAAGCCCCTGGCTGATCTTGTAGGCACCCTGGTACTCGGCGACCTCCTCCCCCATCAGGAAAACGTCGCCGTCGCGGCGCATCTCTTCGGCCATTGCGTCGCGAAGCGCTTCGCGGACGGTCATCTTCACCATGGGAGTGCCGGCGGGAACATCGGGCTCGACCTTCGCCTCGGAGGCGGCCGCTGCTGGCGCCGTCGGGGCGGGCTCCGGAGCGGCAGCCTCAGCCGGCGCCTCCGGGGTCGTTGCGGCCGCCGGGACGTCCGGCTTCGGCGTCGGCTGCGCCGATACCGCGTCGGCACTCTCGCCTTCGGCGAGCAGCATGGCGATCGGGGTGTTGACCTTGACCCCGTCGGTGCCTTCCGGGACCAGGATCTTGCCGAGCGTGCCCTCGTCGACGGCCTCGACTTCCATGGTCGCCTTGTCTGTCTCGATTTCGGCGATGACGTCACCGGAGGCGATGCTATCGCCTTCCTGCTTGAGCCACTTCGCCAGTTTGCCTTCTTCCATCGTCGGCGAAAGCGCCGGCATCAAAATCTCGATCGGCATCGTGGTCCCCTGAGCCTTCGATCAATTGTCCTGATCGCGCGGGATCTGGACAAAAAGACGGATCGCAATGGATGATCTTGCACGCCCGACGGACGCGGCGACGCTCTAGAGCAGAATGTCGGTGTAGAGCTCCGACGGATCGGGCTCGGGGTCGGTCTGCGCGAATTCCGCGGCTTCGGCGACGATCTCGCGCACGTCCTTGTCGATCTTCTTGAGGTCGTCCTCGGTCGCCCACTTCTTTTCCAGAAGCCGGATCCGCACCTGCTCGATCGGATCCCGCTCGGTGCGCATGCGTTGCACTTCGTCCTTGGAGCGGTACTTGGCCGGATCGGACATGGAATGACCGCGATAGCGATAGGTCAGCATTTCGAGGATGTACGGCCCCTTGCCGGACCGGCACCACTCGAGCGCCTTTTCCGAAGCCGCCTTGACGGCACGGACGTCCATGCCGTCGACCTGCTCGCCCGGAATGCCAAAGGACACCCCGCGCTGCGACAAGTCCGTCGTCGACGAGGCACGCTCGATGCTGGTGCCCATGCCGTACTTGTTGTTTTCGATGATGTAGATGACCGGCAGCTTCCACAGCTCGGCCATGTTGAAGCTCTCGTAGACCTGGCCCTGGTTGGCGGCGCCGTCGCCGAAGAAGGTCATCGAGACATTGCCGTTCTCGCGGTACTTGTTGGCAAAGGCCAGTCCGGTACCGAGGGAAACCTGGGCGCCGACGATGCCGTGCCCGCCGTAAAAGTCCTTCTCCTTGGAGAACATGTGCATCGAGCCGCCCTTGCCCTTGGAGTAGCCTCCGCGGCGACCGGTGAGTTCGGCCATGACCCCCTTCGGGTCCATGTCCATGGCCAGCATGTGACCATGATCGCGGTAGCCGGTGATCATCTGATCACCGTCGCGCTTGGCCATCTGCATGCCGACGACAACGGCCTCCTGGCCGATGTAGAGATGGCAGAAGCCGCCGATGAGGCCCATGCCGTAGAGCTGGCCGGCCTTCTCCTCGAACCGGCGGATCTTCAGCATCTCTCGATAGGCGTGGAGTTCCTCGTCCTTGGTGAACTCGGCGATTGCAGGGGCCGCCTTGACGGCGCTCGCACGTGAGCGTCCGGCGGTTCTGGTCTTGCTTTTGCCGCCGGTGGATTTCCTCGGTGTCGCAGCCATGTCCCTCGTCTCGAATTGGCGCCCGTTGCGGGCGACGTCTCCCCATGGACAAACCTAGCGGAAGATACTCGACGGGCCTTGTCAACAGAAGCTCGTACTGCAGACGCGAGATTGTCAAATTACACAAATAATTTCATGAGCATACGGCAATTAACAGAATTTCGGTTAATTGGTTGAAATTAACTGGATTTCAGTTCACTTCCAGGCGACGTGCCCGGGCCTCAGGATGGCGAGCTCGTCGGGATGGACGAGGTTCAGCGACTGGCGTGCCCGCTCGTCGATCATGTCGGGATCAAGGCTCTCCGGCCGGAGCTGGGTCACCCTGTGAGCGAGTCCCTCCCGCTCCGCCCGCACCGTCGCGAGAGTCGCTTCGAGCTCTGCGATCTCGCGATCGATTCGTGCGCGCCCTACGAGACCGAACTCGCCATTGAGCGCGTGAAATCCAAAATAGCCGAGCAGCACGATGGCAATTGTCGGCACGACAAGTCGCTGCCGGACAGTCTGCTTGCGTTGACGAGTGGCACGGAAGGGCACGATACGCGAAACCTGAAAGAAACGAGCTCGATCGATCTGCCGAGTCTCTCCGATCAGGCTTAACAGGGGGTTGAGATCAGCGCGGGTCCCGCATCGAAGTGTTCAGCCCGTGTTCATCGATAACCGAAAGCGATCGCCGAAGGAGTGGCCGACCGGCGTCGGCTTTAGCTCAAGGACTAACGCCTCTTCGTCAACGTTGAACCGATTTGATGACGCCAAGGGAGAGGCCGCAGGGTCAAGCAGTCGAAGCCTGGTGCATCCGGCTCTACGCTGCCTTCTGGCCGCCCGCCTCTGCGAGGCGCACCAGCTTCAGGAGCACGCTTGCCGCACCCTTCAGCCGGCTTTCCGGGGTCTCCCAGTCGCGCGTCAGCACGACCTTCTGATCCGGCCGGATCTTGGCGAGCACGCCCTGCTCGGCGATGTAGCTGACGAGACCGGCCGGATTGGCGAAGACATTGTTGCGGAATGCGATCACCACACCCTTCGGCCCGGCGTCGATCTTCTCGACGTTTGCCTTGCGGCACAAACCCTTGACATAGACGATCTTCAGAAGGTGCTCGACCTCCTCCGGCAGCGGCCCGAAGCGGTCGATCAGTTCGGCGCCGAAGCCGTCGATCTCCTCCGGCTCGGTCAGATCGGCGAGCCGGCGGTAGAGATCCAGACGGAGCTGCAGGTCGGGGACGTAGGAGTCCGGGATCATCACCGGCGTGCCGACCGAGATCTGAGGCGACCACTGCTCCTCACCAACACTGTCGCCGCCGGCCTTGAGCTGCGCCACGGCCTCTTCCAGCATCTGCTGGTAGAGCTCGAATCCGACCTCCTTGATGTGACCGGACTGCTCCTCGCCGAGCAGATTGCCGGCGCCGCGGATGTCGAGGTCGTGGCTGGCGAGCTGGAAGCCGGCGCCGAGATTTTCCAGCGACTGCAGCACCCGCAGTCGACGTTCGGCCGTGGCCGTTAGCGCCTTGTTGGCCGGCACGGTAAAGAGCGCATAGGCGCGGACCTTCGAGCGGCCGACCCGTCCGCGCAACTGATAGAGCTGGGCGAGGCCAAACATGTCGGCACGGTGCACGATCAGGGTATTGGCAGTCGGTATGTCGAGACCCGATTCGACGATCGTGGTCGACAGCAGCACGTCGTACTTCCCCTCGTAGAACGCGTTCATCACGTCCTCGAGCTGGCCGGGCGGCATCTGGCCATGGGCGACCGCGACCTTCACCTCCGGCACCACGTCGTCGAGGAAGGCCTTGGTCTCGGCGAGATCGGAGATCCGCGGGCAGACATAGAAGCTCTGGCCGCCCCTGTATCGCTCGCGCAGGAGCGCCTCGCGCACCACAAGCGGATCAAACGGCGACACGAAGGTCCGGACCGCAAGCCTGTCGACCGGCGGCGTGGCGATCAGCGAAAGCTCACGCACGCCGGTCAGCGCCAGTTGCAGCGTGCGTGGGATCGGCGTCGCCGATAGCGTGAGCACATGGACATCGGCCTTGAGCTCCTTCAGCCGCTCCTTGTGCTTGACACCGAAATGCTGCTCTTCGTCGATGATGAGAAGGCCGAGGTCACGAAAGCTGATGCCTTTGCCGAGCAGGGCGTGAGTGCCGACGACGATGTCAATCGAGCCGTCGGCGAGCCCCTTCTTTACCGTCGCCAGATCCTTTGCGCTGACAAGACGTGAGGCCTGGGCAACGTTGATCGGCAGGCCATAGAAGCGTTCGGAGAAGGTCTTGTAGTGCTGGCGCGCCAGCAGTGTCGTCGGCACCACAACGGCGACCTGCTTGCCGCTCATCGCCGCCACGAAGGCAGCCCGCAGTGCCACTTCCGTCTTGCCGAAGCCGACGTCGCCGCACACCAGCCGATCCATCGGCCGACCGGCCGAGAGATCGTCGAATACGGAATCAATCGCCGTCAGCTGATCTTCGGTCTCCTCATACGGGAACCGGGCGGCGAACTCGTCATAGACGCCCTCCGGGGTCGCAATCACCGGCGCGGATTTGAGGATACGGGCCGCGGCGGTCTTGATCAGACCATCGGCAATCTCGAGGATCCGCTTCTTCAGCCGCGCCTTGCGCGCCTGCCAGGCGCCGCCGCCGAGCTTGTCGAGCATGGCCTCGGCCTCGTCCGAGCCGTAGCGCGTCAGCAGCTCGATGTTCTCCACTGGCAGGTAGAGCTTGTCGCCGCCGGCATATTGCAGCTCGAGGCAGTCGTGCGGGGCGCCGGCGGCCTTGATGGTCTTCAGACCCACGAAGCGGCCGATACCATGGTCGATGTGGACGACGAGGTCGCCTTCCGACAGGCTCGCCGCCTCTGTCAGAACATTGGCCCCCTTGGCCCGGCGCTTGCGCTGGCGCACCAGCTTGTCGCCGAGAATATCCTGCTCGCCGATGATCGCGAGGTCATCGATCTCGAAGCCGTGCTCGATGCCGAGCACCGCCAGCGCGGTCGTGCCCCTGGGCAGAGCGCGCGCGGCGGCTTCGGCATCGACATTGGCCGCGTGGGTCAAGCCGTGGTCAGCGAGCACCTGTGCGAGGCGCTCGCGCGAGCCTTCGCTCCAGCAGGCGATCACCGCCCGCCGGCCCGCCTTCACCACCTCGCCGACGTGCGCTGTCAGCGCATCGAACACGTTGACGTCGCCGGCAGCACGCTCGGCGGCAAAGGTTCGCCCCTGACGGCCGTCCAGTTCCACCACCTGACGCCCCTGTCCGGGCGGAACGGCAAAGGGACTGAGCCTGGCGGTGGCCCCGTCGGCGAGCCGTGCCGCCCATTCCTCGTCGGTCAGATAGAGCGCGGCCGGCTCCAGCGGCTTGTAGGGAACGGCGCCACCGGCTGCACCGCCCTCCATCGCCTCGCGCCGCGCACCATAGTGCTCGACAATCTGTCCGAGCCGCTCGCGCAGGACGTCGTCGACGG
This sequence comes from uncultured Hyphomicrobiales bacterium, assembly GCA_964462985.1. Classification (GTDB taxonomy): domain Bacteria; phylum Pseudomonadota; class Alphaproteobacteria; order Rhizobiales; family Stappiaceae; genus CAYXAA01. The sequence goes on from CAYXAA010000071.1 coordinate 5,310, forward strand.
CAGAATCCAGCACCACGGGTGTGTCGCCGATGTAATCGAACAGCGTCTCCATCCTGTCGTGGAACAAGGGCAGCCAGTGCTCCATGCCGGCATAGCGCCGACCTTCGCTGATCGAGTGGTAGAGGATGTCGTCACGCGGCGCCGCACCGAAACGGGCGACATAGCCCTTGCGAAACCGCGAGATGGCCTCCTCCGTAAGCACGACCTCGCTCATGGCGGTCAGCTCGATCTGCTTGAGCTGCCGGGCAGTGCGCTGGGTCTCGGGATCGAAGGAACGGATCGATTCCAGCGTGTCGCCGAAGAAGTCGAGGCGCACCGGGGCCTCCACGCCCGGGGCAAACAAATCCACGATGCCGCCGCGCACAGCATATTCGCCGGTGTCGCGGACGGTGGGGCAGCGCAGGAAGCCGTTGACCTCCAGCCACCCGGTCAGCTTGGCAATGTCGATGCGGTTGCCGGGCGCAGCCCGCCAGTGCTGATGCCGCGTCCAATCCCGTGCCGGTAACCGCTGGATCGCGGCATTCGCCGTTGTCAGCAGCACGACCGGCCGATCGGTCTCGATCCCCTGCGCAAGTCGTCCCAAGGTCGCCAGGCGGCTTGCGACGATGCCGGCGTTGGGCGAGACCCGGTCATAGGGCAGGCAGTCCCAGGCCGGAAACTGCAGCACCGCGGCCTCAGGCGCGAAGAAGCCGAGCGCATCCGCCACCATCTGCATGTGACCGGCATCGCGGCCGACGAAGGTGAGCGCCAGTCCGCCGCCACGCCGCTCCTCGAGCGCGCGCGCAAGGACAAGGGCTTCGGCGCCGTCCGGCACGCCGGTGATGACGACATTGCCTCGATCGCGCAGGAAAGTCTCGAACACGGCAGTGAACTCCGGAGCCCGTGGCGCGGCCGGTGGCTCAGCGCTCCGCGTGGGCCTTTTCTCTTTGATGGGCGACGATGTCGCGGAACAGTTCTCCGTCCCAACGCTCCGGGACCGGCTTTTGCCCGGTCATCCAGGCAAGAAGATCCTGATCGGACTCGTCCAGGAGCCGCTCGAGCACGCCGAGCGCTTCGTTCGACAGGTCCCTTATGTGGGACTCGACATAGCCGCCAAGCAAGAGGTCCATTTCCTTCATGCCGCGATGTCCGGCGCGATAGAGCAGCTTGCGTCGACGCACGTCCAGCGCCGCCTGGCCGTCGGATCTCGGAACGTCGTTCATGACATGATGTTCCTGCGTCTGCAGTCCCTCGCGTCTCCGGCAAGGGGCTTCGGATGTGCCGCCTTATAACGAGCCGCGCCGGCGCTGTCAGCGCCCGACATCCCATCGGCTCGACCTGCCGTCGCGAGCCTCGGCGATCGACAGGCGGATTGCGGGACCGGATCAGCGGTGGCACTTAGAGACCATGCGACCGTCGCTTCTCGATCCGCTGTTTGCACCCGTGGGCCGAATATCAGGCATCGGCCCGAAGACGGCACGCCAGCTTGGCACTTTGCTCGGCACCGCGACCGACCGCGAACCGGTGCTGCTCGATCTGCTGTTCCACATGCCGGCCGGCATGATCGACCGGCGCCTGCGGCCGGAAATCGCCCGGGTGCCCGAGGGCGCGATCGTGACCATTGAGGTCAGGGTGGATCGCCATCAGGCCCCGCCGCGCTCGAGCCGCGCACCCTACAAGGTCTATTGCCACGACGAGACCGGCGAGATTGCGCTGGTCTTCTTCCATGCCAATGCGGATTGGCTCCGGCGGCAGATGCCGGTTGGCGCCGACATCGTTGTCTCCGGCCGGGCTGAATGGTTCAATGGACAGGCGCAGATCGTCCATCCGGACCACGTTGTCCTCGCCAGCGAGGCGGCGAGCCTGCCGCTGCTGGAGCCGGTTTATCCGCTGACCGCGGGTCTGTCGGCAAAGCTGCTGCACAAGGCGATTGCGGCCGCCCTGGACCGGCTGCCGACGCTGCCCGAGTGGCTCGATCCGACGCTGAAACGCCGTCAAGACTGGCCGTCCTTCGCAGAGGCGCTGCGGTCGATCCACCAGCCCGATTCCGAAAGCCTCTTCTCGGCAACCGGGCCGGCGATGAGCCGCCTCGCCTATGACGAATACCTGGCGAACCAGCTTGCCCTCGCGCTGGTGCGTCGTAGCTTGAAGACTGCCGGGGGCGTGGCCCGCGAACCCACAGGCGCGCTCAAGCAAAAGATCCTCGCCGCCCTGCCCTACGCGCTTACCGGCGGACAGCAAGCCGCCGTCGCCGACATAGAGGCGGACCTGCGCCGGCCGACGCGCATGCTGCGGCTGCTGCAGGGTGACGTCGGCGCCGGCAAGACGGTGGTGGCGCTGCTTGCCGCCGCCGCCGTGATCGAGACCGGTGCTCAGGCCGCATTGATGGCTCCGACCGAGATCCTCGCGCGTCAGCACCATTCCTCGATCGCACCGCTTTGCGCCGCCGCAGGAATTCGTGCCGAGGTCCTCACCGGCCGCGACGGCGCACGGCATCGGAGCCGCATTCTGGCAGCACTCGAGGCCGGTGAAATCGATCTTCTGGTCGGGACGCACGCCCTGTTCCAGGGGGACATTGCATTCCAGAACCTCGGTCTCGCGGTGATCGACGAGCAGCACCGTTTCGGCGTCCACCAGCGCCTGGCGCTGTCGGCCAAGGGCAAGGGCGTCGATGTCCTGGTGATGACGGCGACCCCGATTCCGCGCACTCTGGTCATGACGTGTTTCGGCGACATGGATGTCTCGCGGCTGACCGAAAAGCCGGCCGGCCGGCAACCGATCAAAACGGTGACGGTTTCGAGTGACCGGATCGGCGAGGTGGTGGAGCGACTCCGCGCGGCTCTCGATGCCGGTCAGAAGGCCTACTGGGTCTGCCCGCTGGTGGAGGAATCGGAGAAGTCCGACCTCGCCGCCGCCGAGGAACGGTTCGCGGACCTGCGCCACGCGCTCGGGCCTGTCGTCGCCCTGGTCCACGGCCGCCAAAGCGCGGACGAGAAGGAGCGCGCCATGAGCGCGTTCAAGAACGGCACGGCGCGCGTGCTTGTGGCAACCACCGTGATCGAGGTCGGGGTCGATGTGCCCGATGCCACGATCATCGTGATCGAACATGCCGAGCGCTTCGGCCTGTCGCAGCTGCATCAGCTCCGCGGCCGGGTCGGGCGCGGCGACAAGCCCTCGACCTGCGTTCTGCTCTACAAGGGACCGCTCGGTGAGACCGCGAGCGCCCGCCTCAAGGTGTTGCGCGACACGGATGACGGCTTTGTCATCGCCGAGGAGGATCTGAAGCTGCGCGGCGAAGGGGAGATCCTCGGGACGCGCCAATCGGGAACCCCGGGCTTTCGCATCGCCCGGATCGAGACCCATGGATCCCTCATGGAAGTCGCCCGCGATGACGCCCGCCTGGTACTGGAGACGGATCCGCGGCTCGAGACGCCGCGCGGCGAGGCCCTGAGGCTGCTGCTTTACCTGTTCTCGCGCGACGAGGCCGTGCGCCTGATCCGGGCGGGATGAGGTGCGCTGCCCTACCCCGTCTGCTGCAGCGCCGCGGCTCTCGCCGTCTCATCCGGCTTGCCGGGCTGCTTGGCGATGCCCTTCCCCGCTGGGGGCTTCTTCGGAAATTCGGGAACGACGAGCCCGGCCGAGATCACCAGCTTGGCGGCGTCCTCAACCGACATCTCGAGTTCGATCACGTCGCTTCGCGGGACGAACAGCAGGTAGCCCGACGTCGGGTTCGGCGTCGTCGGCAGGAACACGGAGATCAGGTCCGATTCCTCACCGAGACGCTGCGAAACCTCGCCTTTCGTGTTGGCGGCAATGAAGACCAGAGCCCACAGGCCCTTGCGCGGATATTCGATGATGCCGGCCTTCTTGAACGTGTTGGCCCGCTCGGACAGGACAGTTTCGAAGATCTGCTTCAAGCCGCGGTAGAGGTTGCGCACCAACGGCATGCGATCGAGAAGCGATTCGCCAAAGCCGACAAGCGAGCGGCCGACAATGTTGGCCGTCAGGAAGCCGACGAGCGTCAGGCCGACGAAGGCGACGATGAGTCCGAAGCCGGGAACCGGATACGGCAGGTAGGTGTCCGGATTGTAGACCGCCGGCAAGAACGGCTTCACCAGACCATCCACCCACTTCACGATGGACCACGTCAGATAGGTCGTGATGCCGATCGGGCCGGCAATCACGAGGCCGGTCAGAAAGTAGTTGCGCAGACGGGTCATCCACCCGTGCCGGACCGGTTTGTGGGCGATCTGCTCGCCGAGCGGCGCATGTTCGGGCTTCTGTGTCATTTTGCCTGTTCAAATGCAGTGTCCGGACGCTCCAATGACGGCTCGACCGTTGCCCGTCTTTTCCCAGCCGGGCGATCTTCTACATAATCTAAGGCGATTTCGCAGAGGCGACATGTGGAAAGTTTGTTCAGGGGCTTGGCCGGCTTTGCCAGGCGATTGCGTCTGATCGAGACAGTATAGGACATCCGTTAGGGGAACTCGGTTGTGCGGCGTCCCGCCCTCAAAGCTCTCGGATTGCTTTTTGTCGTCATCGGCTTGATCGGCGCCGTGCTCCCGCTGCTGCCAACCACGATCTTCTTTGTCCTGGCAGCCGCCTGCTTTGCCCGCTCGTCCCCGGACCTCGAGCGCCGGATCATGGACCATCCGCGGGTCGGGCCCATGGTCATGGCCTGGCGCGAGCATGGCGCCATCCCGCTACGAGCCAAGGCCGTTGCGGTTGCGGGGATGACCTTCGGCTTCCTGACCTTCCTTTGGACTGCGCGCCCTGGACCTGCGACCGCACTTGTCGTGCTGTTGGGGCTGATCGGCTGTGCCGCCTTCGTGATCACACGCCCGTCCGGCGCCGCCTGACCCGACGGATCCCGCATTTGCTGGCGCCATCACGGCTGCGCCGCTCCAGAATTCAACCCGGCAGCGCGCTGGCTTTCCGGCCTTTGTCTCCAATCCGGTCCAAGTCGCGCCTCGGAGGTTCACAACCACCTGATTTTACTGTTTTATAGTTCCGGATAAGCGTGGAGTCGCAGCGCGCGTGAGATCTGGCACGCCGGATCCCGATGCTGTCTCGAAGGGAAACGCCATGCATCGTCGCCTGCGCAAAGCGATTTCCGCGGTTGCCGCCGTCATACTTTCGGCGCTTACCGTTCTCACCTCCCCGGTGCCGTCCGTCTCACCGGCCTTTGCGCAGCAAAAGGGGATCCCTGGCTTTGGACAGCAGCAGGGCGGTCAGCAGGCCTGCCCGCCTCCCTCGGTGATGCGCAACGGCCGCTGCGTATCCGACAAGGGCGTACCAAACCCTCCGCAGGATCGACCGCGCCCACCACGCCCGGTGGAATGCCAGCCGCCGCAGGTGCTGCGCAACGGCCGCTGCGTCAACCCGCAGCCGCGGCCCGTCG
>CAYXAA010000072.1:0-9729 GCA_964462985.1 uncultured Hyphomicrobiales bacterium
CAGACTTTTCTCCGCATTCGCGGGCTACCGAGCACGGCAACGCTGTCCGAAGGGCTATTGGGAGATGGTCGAGTCTGGCGTGAACAAGGAAGGTGGCGGCGCCGGCTCCAAGGCCGCTCTCGTCTACGGCCAGATGAACGAGCCCCCGGGAGCCCGCGCCCGCGTCGCGCTGACGGGCCTCACCGTTGCGGAACACTTCCGCGACCAGGGCCAGGACGTGCTGTTCTTCGTCGACAACATCTTCCGCTTCACCCAGGCGGGCTCGGAAGTGTCGGCGCTGCTCGGCCGTATTCCCTCGGCGGTTGGTTACCAGCCGACGCTCGCCACCGACATGGGCACGATGCAGGAGCGCATCACCACCACCACCAAGGGCTCGATCACCTCGGTGCAGGCGGTTTATGTGCCCGCCGACGACTTGACCGATCCGGCGCCGGCCTCGACCTTTGCCCACCTCGACGCGACGACGGTGCTCAATCGTGCCATCGCCGAAAAGGGCATCTATCCGGCGGTGGACCCGCTCGACTCGACCTCACGCATGCTCGACGCCCGCATCATAGGCGAGGAGCACTACGAGACCGCCCGCAAGGTCCAGCAGACGCTGCAGCGCTACAAGGCCCTCCAGGACATCATCGCGATTCTTGGCATGGACGAGCTCTCCGAAGAGGACAAGCTCACTGTTGCCCGCGCCCGCAAGATCGAGCGCTTCCTGTCGCAGCCGTTCCACGTCGCCGAGGTCTTCACCGGCTCGCCCGGAAAGCTCGTCGCGCTCGAGGATACGATCAAGGGCTTCAAGGGTCTGGTCAACGGCGACTACGACCACCTGCCGGAAGCCGCCTTCTACATGGTCGGCACCATCGAGGAAGCGGTCGAGAAGGCCCAGCGCCTGGCCGCCGAAGCGGCGTGACGTGAACGAAGGACATGTGATCCATGGCTGAGCCCTTCCCCTTCGAGCTGGTTTCGCCCGAGCGTCTGCTCGTCTCCGAAGAGGCGGTGGAAGTCGTCGTGCCTGGCACGGAGGGCCAGTTTGGCGTGATGAAGGGCCACGCGCCCTTTCTCTCGACGATGCGTCCGGGCATCCTAAAGCTGCGGCGCCCGAATGGCTCTGTCGAGGAGTTCTTCGTCCGCGGCGGTTTCGCCGACGCGGCGCCGGGCGGACTGACCGTCCTTGCCGAGAAGGCGATCCCGGTCCAGGATCTACGGGCCGATGAAATCGCTGCACAGATCAAGGACGCCGAAGAGGACGTCGCCGACGCCAAGGACAGCGAGGCAAAGCAGCGGGCTGAGACCGTGCTCGGTCAGCTGCGAGAAGTTCAGGCGGCGTTGAAGACCGCCTGACATCCCTTTACGAGCGATTGAAAAACGAAACGCCCGGTCCTTGGCCGGGCGCTTGTCGTTTGGAATTCCGGTGCAACGGCGCGGCCGCGGTCACGCGGCGATACGACGCACCCCCGGCACGAAGGATGGAGTGCCTTCGCGGCTGCGCCGGCGCTCTTCGGGCGAGATATAAACCATGGCTCGATGGGCGTCGCAGTAGGACACGCCGGCGGCAACCCTGTTGCGACAGGGGAAGGTGTAATCGCCGCCAGTGCCTTCGACCCACTTGCACTGACCCGCAGCAGGCAACTGAACGTTGCTCATGTTGTTGTCCTTTCAGAGTTTCTGGCGGCTGAAGCCGTTCGCTCCGCCGAAACGACAGGCGACCCGCAGTCCGCATTCTTGATGGGTATCGTCCCACTCGATACGGCGATGCCGCAACCTGGCATCGGCACGCGAGGGGCCATGTGGTTGAGTTAGTGATTCTCGGCGAAGGACGCAACCGCTTCAAGCGCATGCGCGATATGCCTGCTATGCAGATCGGCTACTCATCGATTGTCCGGAACGCAGGCGGTGGCGGCCCGCGTCTCGACTCTGGTTCGGCGCCGCCGTACGCTTCCTTTCCCCACCGACCGTGCGGGCATTGCAACGACAAGGGCAATCAGAGAACAGGCATGGATCTTGGCGCACTGCTGGAGGGCCGGCGCATTCTCGTCACTGGAGCATCCTGCGGGCTCGGCGCCCATTTCGCAACCGTAGCGGCGCGTAGCGGTGCACGGGTGGCAGTCGTGGCGCGAAGAATTGACCGGCTCATGGTCCTGATCCGTGAGCTGAACGATGCCGGCGCTGCTGCGACCGTCGCCCTACCGCTCGACGTCGCCGAGCCGAGTTCGGTGGAAGCCGGCGTGGCCAAGGCGATTGAAATGCTCGGTGGTCTTGACGTCCTCGTCAACAACGCCGGCATTGCTCGTGACGGTCCGGCCCTCGACCAGACGGTGGAGGACTATGATGCAGTCATGGATGTCAACCTGCGTGGTGTCTGGCTGGCAACCATGGCGGCAGGGCGCTATTGGCGCGCCCAGGACCAGCCGGGCACGGTGATCAACATTGCATCAGTGCTTGGCGAGCGCGTTGCGAAGGGCGTCGCCGCCTATAGCGTCTCCAAGGCGGGAGTGGTGCAGATGACCAAGGCGCTGGCACTCGAGCTGGCGCGCTACGGCATTCGCGTCAACGCGCTCGCCCCAGGCTATTTCGCCACCGAGATCAATGAGGGCTACTTCGGAACCCCGGCCGGGGAGGCCATGGTCAAGCGGATCCCGATGCGGCGGATCGGCAGGTTGTCGGACCTCGACGGTGCCTTCCTGCTGCTCGCGACCGAAGCATCATGCTACATGACGGGCACGGTGATCCCGGTTGACGGCGGCCATCTCGTCTCGTCGCTGTGATCCCTTCATCCGTCAGCGCTCAGGAGCTGCATCGATGGATTTCTCGCTCGACCCAGTCCACGATGCCTTGAGGCTGAAGGTCAGGGCTTTCGTCGCCGAACACATCCTGCCGCTCGAATCGGACCCCGCCAGCTTCAACGAGTATGAGAACATTCGCATGGACCTGCGCGACCAGCTGCGGGCCAAGGCGAAGGACGCCGGACTGTGGGCGCCGCAGATGCCGATCGATCGGGGCGGCCTTGGGCTGCCGATGGTGGCGCAGGCCGCGTTTTACGAGGAGGCCAACCGCTCGATCTTCGGCCCGGTCTGCTTTAACTGTGCCGCGCCGGACGACGGCAACATGCGCGTGCTTGCGACGGTGGGCACCGAGACACAAAAGGACCTGTGGCTGCAGCCAATCATAGATGGCGCGGTCAATTCTTCCTTTGCCATGACCGAGCCGCATCCGGGCGGCGGTTCCGACCCCGGCATGATCCAGACCCGGGCGGAGCGGTTCGGCGATAAATGGGTGGTATCCGGTCACAAATGGTTCATCTCCGGTGCAGCGGTGGCCAGGCACTTCATCCTGATCGCGCGGACCGATCCGGATCCGAAGGAGAAGCGCCGCCATCTGACGGCGTTTCTGTTTCATGCCGACCAGCCGGGCTGGCGTGTCGTGCGGCGGATCAACAACATGGGTCCCGACGAGCACGGCGGGGTCTGCGAACTCGAGTTCGATGCCCTGGAGATACCCGACGAGAACCGGCTGATGGAGGTTGGGGACGGATTGCGACTGACGCAAGTCCGCCTCGGCCCGGCCCGCCTAACCCATTGCATGCGTTGGCTCGGTCTTGCCAAGCGCTGTATGGAGATCGCCCAGGACTACGTCTCTCGGCGTGAGGGCTTCGGTCAGCGCCTCGCCGACCGCGAGTCGGTGCAGCTCAGACTCGGCGAAATCGCCCATGACATCCAGATCGGCCGGCTGCTGGTCATGCATGCCGCCTGGAAGCTAGACCAGGGTGACAAGGCGCGCAGCGAAGTGTCCTCGGCCAAGATCCACGTCGCCGACACCCTGCACAAGGCGGTGGATACCGCTATCCAGCTCAACGGCGCCCGCGGCTACTCGACCGATACGGTGCTGGAGTGGATCTATCGCTACGCCCGGGCGGCGCGGATCGTCGACGGCGCTTCCGAGGTGCACAAGATGGTGCTCGCCCGGCTCTACCAGCGCCAGGGTTCCGATTACTGGCACTGGGGCGTCTGATCGGCGCGGTGGTCCGGCCATCGCCCCGTCCGGAGCGCAGCGGCCGCTGTTTGCCATTCGGCCCGCACTGAGGGGTCGTCTTCCTTGTCCGCACGAGATGCCATGAGGCGGAAAAACGGCGTAGCTCCGCCAAGCCGTGCCAGCGCCCAGACGGCAGCGCCGCGCACGATCGGGTCGGGATCGTCGAGCAGCTTTTCGGCGGCCGCAAGCAGGGCAAGGTCGGCCGAGTTGCCCACGGCGATCAGCACGTTGCGCAGGAAGCGGCCGCGTCCGATCCGCTTGATCGGCGAGCCGGAAAACAGCGCTCGGAAGGCCGCCTCGTCAAGGGTGAGCAAGTCGCCGAGTGGCGGCGCCATAAGGTCGTCTCGCGCCTGCAGCTTCGCCTCCCGGGCCAAAACGGCAAACTTGTTCCAGGGACAGGCGGCAAGGCAATCGTCGCAACCGTAGATTCGGTTGCCCATCGCGGCCCGAAATTCGTGCGGGATCGGCCCCTTGTGCTCAATTGTGAGATAGGAAATGCAGCGACGCGCATCGAGGCGGTATGGCGCCGGGAACGCGTCCGTCGGACAGGCGTCGAGGCAGGCCCGGCAGGAGCCGCAATGGTCGCGTTCGCGTTCGTCCGGTGGCAGTTCCAATGTGGTGAAGATCTCGCCAAGGAAGAACCACGACCCGAGCCGACGTGACACCAAGTTGGTATGCTTGCCTTGCCAGCCGAGGCCGGCGGATTCGGCCAGCGGCTTTTCCATGACCGGCGCGGTGTCGACGAAGACCTTGACCTCCGGCGCAACCCCAAAATCCCGTGCGCGGGAGAGAAAACCCTGGGCAAGCTCCTTCAGCCGGCCCTTCATCAGGTCATGATAATCGCGGTTGCGGGCATAGACGGAAATCGTCGCCCGATCGCGCTGGGGCAGTGTCGCCAGCGGATCGCCCTCCGGGCCGTAGCTCATCGCGAGCGTAATCACCGAACGCACTTCGGACCACAGCAATGCGGGCGCGCCGCGTCGGGCGGCGGTGTCGGCCATCCATGTCATCGTGCCGTGGTGGCCGTCGTCGAGGAAGGTTTGAAGCCGCTCCGCGGCCTCCGGGATCGCATCGGCCGCCGTCACCCCGCACAAGTCGAAGCCGAGCGCGTGCGCCCGGTCGACGAGCGCCGCCTTCAGGCGCGCGGCGGCGCTGTCATTCAAAAGTCGAGGTCGGCATAGCTTGCCGCCGCCGGCATCCCGAGCAGCTTCTCGCCGAGCAGCGGCCGAAAGCTCGGCCGCGACTTGACGCGAGCGTACCACGCCTTGACGTTCTGCTCTTCGGCCCATGGAACTTCGCCAAGATAATCGGCACAGGACAGTTCGGCCGCCACCGCAAGGTCCGCGAAGGTGAGCCGCGGCCCGGCGAGCCAGTTCCTCGAGGCAGCAAGATAGCCGAAATAGCGCAGGTGATGGTGGATGTTGGCCCTGGCGACGCGCAGCACCGCCGAATCCGGTGCGCCGCCCCCGGCCGACGCCGGCATTTCCTGCTTGTAGACGCGCTCGCGGACGAAATGGCCGACCACTTCCTGATCGAGCTTGTTCATCGCCCAGTCGACAAGGCGGCGGGTCTCGGCGCGCGCATCGGGATGATCGGGCATCAGCCGGCGATCACCGACGGCATAGCCGCGCGTCTCGTCGAGATATTCCATGATGGCGGTGACGCCGCAAACCGGCGGTCCGTCGTTCTCCATCATCACCGGCACCGTGCCTGCAGGGTTGAGCATCAGGAACTCGCGGCGCCGCGCCCAAGGCTGCTCGGTAACGAGCTCGACCTTGGCGCCGTATTCGGCAAGGGCGAGCCGGACGAAGCGTGAGGCCGGCGAGAAGGGGTGATGATAAAGGGTGAGCATGAGGCCCGATGCTAGACCGCCGCGGTTAACCAATGAATGCGGCGGCGGCGATCCGGTTTGTGTTGCGTCGTTAGGCGGCACCGTATAGTCCCGAGCATTGCGGCGGACAATTGGCAATCGAGGCAAATTGTCGTCGTCCTTTCTGTGACGGAGCTCCCATGCAATCGGAAACGATCGTCGAGGCCCTTGTGCTCGGCCTGGTTGAGGGCTTGACCGAATTCATCCCGGTGTCGTCGACGGGCCACCTGCTCTTGCTCGGGCACTTCATCGGCTTTGAGAGCACCGGCAAGACCTTTGAGGTGCTGATTCAGCTCGGCGCAATCCTTGCGATTCTCTCCGTCTACTCGGCTCGCCTGATGGCCATCGCCCGGGCTCTGCCCAGTGATCCGGCCGCCCAACGCTTTGTCCTCGGCGTGCTGATTGCCTTTCTGCCGGCGGCAGTGGTCGGCGTATTGGCCCATGGCTTCATCAAGACAGTGCTGTTCGAATCCCCGGCGCTGATCTGCACGACCCTGGTCGTCGGCGGAATTCTCCTGCTTCTGCTCGATCGCATGCCAGTGCGGGCGCGGTACACCACTGCGATGGACTTTCCGGTCTGGCTGTGTTTCGTGATCGGGATCTTTCAGTGTCTGGCGATGGTCCCGGGAGTGTCGCGCTCGGGTGCGACAATCGCCGGGGCGCTGCTGATGGGCACCGACAAGCGCTCCGCAGCGGAATTCTCCTTCTTCCTGGCCATGCCTACCATGGCCGGTGCCTTCGCCTACGACCTCTACAAGAACTATGCCCTGCTCTCGTTCGACGACGCAGCACTGATAGCGGTGGGCTTCATCGCGGCCTTCATTGCCGGCGTATTCGTCGTTCGCGGCCTGCTCAGCTTCGTCGGGCGCCATGGCTTTGCGCCATTCGCCTGGTGGCGCATCATCGTCGGCCTTGCCGGATTTGCAGGGCTCTACCTCGTCGGCTGAGACGCCGCCTCGTCGGCGTGGGCCTGTGCCATCTGCGAAAGCTGCCGCGCCAGATCGGGGCGCAGGCTCGCCGGGCTGATCAACTCGGCGCCAGGACCGAGCCAGCGAATTAGCGGATAGAGCCGGTCCCGCGATGTCGTTGGAATCGAGATCGCGATCCTGCCGTCCTCTGCCGGTGTGAAAACGGCGTGGCGGTAGTACCAGTCCTCCGCGAGCCGGGCGGCCTGCGCGGCCGTGACACGGATCTCGGAAATCTCGTCCTCCCGCTCCCAGCGCCGCATCGCCCGTGACAGCCACGCTCGGTCAAGCAGGCTGCGGATGGTGAAGTCCTTGTTCGGACGGAAGCGGAGCCCGCTGACCTCGATGTTGCGCACGCGGTCGGCGCGGTAGAGACGGAGATCGTCGACGTCAACCGAGCGACCGACGAGATACCACAGGTCCCGGTCGAACAGGATGCCGTAGGGTTCGACCTCGTGCGGCCGCGGTCCGTCCCGAGCCGGATTGAGGTGGTCGAACCGGACGCGCCGGCCCGCAAGCAGGCCTTCCATGAACTTGTCGAGCGCAGTCTGCCACTCGCCAACAGGCGCGGCGATCGTGCCGTGGTGGAAGATGTCGGGCGGTGCCCGTTCGATGCCAATGATGCGCTCGGCATCGCTCAGCAGGTCATGGACGGCACGCGGAAGCGACGAGACCAGCTTGCGTTCGGCCGTATCGAGATCGGCAACCAGTGGCGTTGCTTTCAGGCCTCGGACCAGAGCCAGCGCGATCAGCAACGCGGCAGTTTCGCGGCGAGTCAGGGCTACTGGCGGCTGGATATAGCCTCTGGCAAGCCGGTAGCCGCCATCGGCGCCGCGCTCGGCTTCGATCGGAACTCCGAGGGCAAGCAACCGATCGACGTCGCGGTAGATCGTCCGCAACGACACCTGAAAACGCTCCGCCAGCGCCGTAGCCGTCACCAGCTTGCCCCCGGACAGCATGAGCAGGATGCCGAGTGCGCGCTCGATCGGATTCATGACGCTGCGTCCCTCTTTTCCGGTGCTTTGATAAAAGATTCGCACCGACCGGAACATATCGAGATCAAACCTGACTCACAGCTGTCAGGATTGCTCTGCCATCCTCTTCTTATGCCGAAGAACGGCGAAAAGAGGAGATCGGATCATGACGACGATCGTACAGAGGGCGGCTGCCCGGCTGCGGCTTCGGATCGAGTTCGCGGCACTCCTGCGCAGCCTCTACGGCTTCGCATGGATGGCATACAGCCGCTATCGGACACAGCGGGCGCTCGATCGACTGGACGACCGCCAGCTCAAGGACATCGGCCTGTCCCGCTCCTATTTCGGCTACGAGCTGCTTGACGGGGACAGCCGCTGCCCGCCGCCGCATCGCGGCCGTAGTCCGTGACGGGGCCGCGCCGGCGCGGTTCCGGCCGTGCCACCATTGCCGGTACGGCCGCGCCCGCGGACGCGGCCTGTTTCAACTTGGATTCACGTCCTGCCATCCGCTACGCAGGCGCTTGCCGGTGCATCTGCGGCGAGGCGTCTGCAGATGGCGCCGCACGGATGTCCTTTCGATCTAGGCGAGATGATGGTGGGCGTCGTACTGGCCGTGGGTCCGGAACCGTTCGAGATAGGTCGGCAGAATTGCGGCCAGGGTGCGCGGCTGGATACCGAGTCCGGCGAGTGTGCGTGCTTCGGTGACCGCCTGGTCGGAAACCACGTTATCGTGTTTCAGCAGCTCGACCTGGTCGACGGTCAACAGCGGCCTTGGCAGAAGCTGCAGGACGCGCGCCTGGGCCTTGGCAAGTCCGAAGGGCAGCGGCACGAGCAGCCGCTTGCGGCGAATCACGCTGAGCATCATGTCCATCAGCTCACGGAAGCTCTTCACTTCAGGACCGCCGAGTTCGTAGATCGTGCCTGCTGCCGCCTCGCCATCGACGGCGCGGGCGATCGCCTCGGCGACATCGCCGACGAACACAGGCTGGAACCGCGTCCGGCCTTCGCCGATCAAGGGCAGCACGGGGGAGATTCTTGCCATGGCGGCGAAGCGATTGAAGAAATCGTCCTCGGGTCCGAAGACGATCGAAGGCCGCATGGTGATGGCCTCGGGGACCGTCTCCCGAATTGCGGCTTCGCCGGCTGCTTTCGACCGGGCATAGCGCGACGTGGAGTTCGGATCGGCACCGATGGCCGAAACATGGATCAGCCTGGAGATGCCGGCGGCTCGTGCCGCCTCCGCAACGGCCCGCGCACCGAACGCCTGGACCGCATCGAACGTCTGGGCGCCGCTTTCATGCAGGATGCCGACCAGGTTGACGACGGCGTCGGCGCCGATCAGGGCTCGGTCGACCGACCAGCGGTAGCGCAGGTTGGCCTGGATCGGCATGATCTGGCCGACCGTGCCGAGCGGAAGCACGTGCTCGGCGAGGTCCGGCCGACGCACGGCAACGCGGACCCGATAGCCGCGCCGCGCCAGTGCCCGCACCGTGTGACGCCCGATGAACCCGGAGCCGCCAAACACCGTCACCAGCTTGCCATTGAGCGCCGTCGTCATGTCTGTCGCCCTTTCGCCCTGCCCATCCACGCCGAGCGCCGGTCCGCAGCGTTCGGCACCCGCCGAAACATCACCGCGTGCCCGGCATGCCCGGCGCTTCAAGACCCCTGCATTCGACCGCAGTTTCGCGGCCCGATCAAAGGTCTCATAGCCCGTCGCTTTCCCGCTGTGAAGGCCGAAGCAGGCAAATGACGAAACGCCGCAGAAGCGCCGTTGACAAGACTCGGTCCGCCCTCTAAAAGCCCCGGTCTGAGCCCAGGTGGCGGAATTGGTAGACGCGCAGGTTTCAGGTACCTGTGCCGAGAGGCGTGGAGGTTCGAGTCCTCTCCTGGGCACCAT
>CAYXAA010000073.1:0-9444 GCA_964462985.1 uncultured Hyphomicrobiales bacterium
ATCGCGATCGCCGAGCTCGTCGGATGCGTGCACCTAAATCCGGAGCTGCTGGACGAAGTTGATCCGGCACTGTCATTCGCACGGCTGATCGGCCTCGATCGGCTGTCCGCAGCCTCCAGAGCCCGGCTCGAGGAGGCGATCGAGCGCGCCCGAGGGCTTGTATGACGCCGAAAATGTTGAATTTGCTTCGGTGTTCTCGCTATCCCTTTTCCTGTTCTGGATGAATCGCCCGTCATGTTTCGCTTTCTTCATACGTCCGACCTGCACATCGGCAAGCGGTTCGGCAACATGCCCGAGGACGTTCGCGGGCGTCTGCGCGAAGCGCGTCATTCCGCGATCACACGGCTCGCGGAACAGGCGCGGGTCAACGGGGCCGAAGCCATCTTGTTGGCCGGAGACACGTTTGACACCGAAACGCCCACACCGGCGATGCTGCGGCAGGCGCTCGCGGCCATGCATCAACAGTCCGACATGCGCTGGGTGATCCTGCCCGGCAATCACGACTCGCTGCTGGCGGACGAATTGTGGACCGGTGCAGGACGCGTCTTGCCGGACAATGTCGCTTTGGCAACTGCGGCGGAACCGATGGCGCTCAGACCGGGTGTGGTCATCCTGCCGGCGCCTTGCACGACCCGCCGACCCGGACGCGATTTGACCGAATGGATGGACTCGGCGACGAGCTCTGACGGCGAGATCAGGATCGGCCTGGCACATGGCCCGATCCAAGGCTTTTCGGAGGAGGGCGGTGCCTCGGACGTCATCGCACCAGACCGCGCCGGCCGCGCCGGTCTCGACTACCTCGCCCTTGGCGATTGGCATGGCCAAATCCGGGTCAATGAACGCACCTGGTATAGCGGCACGCCGGAGCCCGATCGTTTCAAGCATAATGCTCCCGGCCGGGCAGTGGTGGTGTCGGTGTCCGGGCCTCGGTCGGTGCCGGAGGTGAAGCCGGTGGACACGGCCCTGTTCGAATGGAGAACGATCGAGCTTCCGCTTATCGGCGGCGCAGACCTGGGCGATGCCATGCGACATCTGCTGCCGGCGACCGCGGCGCGCCGGCAGACGCTGTTGCGCCTGGTCGTCACCGGGCGTGTGAAGATCGCCGAACGGTCGGCGCTTGCGAACCTGTTTGAGGAGATCGCGCCGGAGTTCGGCTATGCCGCGCTCGACATGAGCGGGCTGCTCAGCGAATGCGAAGCTTCCGATCTCGATCTGATCGACCGGAGGGGGGCGCTGCGCCGGGCGGCCGAGGCCTTGCTTGCCGAGAGCAACGACCACAGCCGTTCGAGCGACGAGCGTGAGGTGGCGCGGGAGGCTCTTGCGCGACTGTTTTCCTATTGCGAGGCGATGAACCAATGAAATTGACCGCGCTTCGCCTTCACAATGTCAGGCGCTTCGCCAACAGGGGCATTGCGATCGAGGGCATCGGCGACGGGGTGAACGTTTTCTGCGCCGGCAACGAGCACGGCAAGTCCACCTGCTTCGATGCGCTCCACGCGCTGTTCTTCCAGCCCCACACCGGCACGCCCGGCGCCGTGCAGTCGTTGCGACCCTACAGCGGTGGCAGCCCTCTTGTCGAAGCCGACATCGTCACGGCAGGCCGCCGCTACCGCCTGTCGAAGCAGTTCTATGGCGGCAGGCGTGCCACCGTGGTTGATCTTGCAACGGGCCGGCTCGTCGGCCAGGCGGACGAGGCCGAGGCTTTTATCGACGCCCTGGTGTGCGGCAACGGGACTCGCCCTGCCGGCCTGTTGTGGGTCAGGCAGGGAAATACCGGTGTCGAGAAGCGGTCGAAATCGGAGGAGGAGAGCGAGAAACGCGCCCGCGAGGGCGTGTTGTCGTCCGTACAGGGCGAAGTCGAGGCTCTGACCGGCGGACGCCGGATGGTGGAGGCGGTGGCGGCATGCGAGGAGGAGCTCTCGCGCCTTGTCACGGCCACCGGCCGGGCGAAGACTGGCGGTCTCTATGCCGCGGCCATCGACGAACGCAAGACGCTGGCCGAGGCGGAGCAGCGTCTGGAGCAGGATGTGGAAAGCCTGCGCCAGGCGCTGGATGCCCGCCGCAAGGCGAAAAAACGTTTGGCGGAATTGCAGAATCCCGACGAGGCGGACGCGCGGCGGCGAAAGCTGGAACAGGCTGAGGCCGCACTGCAGGCGGCGCGTTCGCACCACGACGCGCTCAAGGCTGCGGAAGCCGAGGCCGAGCTGTGCCGCAGCCGCCGCGATGACATCGCGCGCGAACTCGGCAACCATCGCACCCTGCTCGCCCGGGCGCGTGATCTGGCCGAGCAGCTCGCGCCGGCCACTGTGCAGCGTGACAGGGCAGTCGAGCGCCGCCGACAGGCAAGGGCGCAAGCGGCAGCGGCCGCAGCGGCGGTGGACAAGGCCGAACAGGAAGAAAGAGAGGCGCAGGAGTTGCTCGCGCGTCTCGACAGGGCCATGCGTGCGAAGGAAGCGGCCGAACGCACCGCGGCGCTTCAGGACAACCTGCGGAAGGCCGAAGCCGCCCGGCAGGAGGTCGAACAGGCCAAAGCCGCGCTGCGCACGCTGCGTGTTCCGCCGGAAGCGCTCGACAGACTGGAAGCGGTCGAGACCGACCTGGCGGGACTTCGGGCCGCCGTTGCGGCGAGATCGCCCAGCGTGACCGTCCAATACGCCGAAGGCGCAGAAGGCTCGGTCTGCCTGGAAGGCGAGGCGCTGGCGGAAGGAAAAGATTATCCGATCGGGGATCCCGCAAACCTCCGCATCGGCGGAATTGGCACGCTCACCATCGCGACCAAAATTCGTCAGTCCGGGTCTGAGGAACTGGCCGAAGCCGAAGAGCGGCATCGCGCGCTTCTGGCGCAGATCGGCGTTGCGTCCCTGGCGGAAGCACGCCAGCGCGATGCAGCGGCGCGCCAGAGCAAGGCTGCGCTGGAGCTCGCCCAACAGCGGTTGAAGTTGTTTGCGCCTGAGGGCCTCGAGGCTCTGCGCGACGCGCTGGCCCGCTCGCAGGCCGAGTGCGTGAGCGACGATCTCGACATAAGCGGCGATCCCCAGGAGGCACGGGCGGCACATGAAGCGGCCCGGGACCGGGTGACGGAATCGCGAAACCGGTCGCGGGAGTGCAGTCCGCTGATCGAGCGGGCTGACGAGGCTGCGGTGGAGGCCGAGACGCAGCTTGCCGCGATCTGCAGCGAGCTTGAGCGCATCAATGCGACGCTCGGCCCCGAACCCGACCGCGTCGCCAGGGACAATGCACTGGCCGAGCAGTATGCGGACGCGGAACGCGCTTTGTCCCGGATTGTGGAGCGGGTGGAGGCGCTGAAGGCGGCGGCCATCGACATCGTATCGGCCGAGGCTGCAGTGAAGCGGGCGCGTTCCGTTGCTGAAGCGGCCGAGAACGAGATCAACAAGCTCGGCATGGAGATCGCGGACCTAAACGGTCGCATTGCCGCGCGCTCCGAGGACGCCGTCGAGGAAGCTTGGCGCGAAACGGCCGATGCGCATCGAGCAGCCGCGGCGAGGGTCGCACGCCTTGAACGGGAGATCGCGGTCTTGCAACGGCTGCGCACCGCCTTGCACGACGCTCGCGCTGAAGCCAGAGACCACTATTTCGAGCCGGTTCTGCGCGAGTTGCGGCCACTGATGGGGCTGTTGTTCGACGATGCGGAGGTCGTCTTCGACGACCAGACGCTCTTGCCCAGAAGGGTTCACCGGAACGGCCAGGAGGAAGATGTCGAGCGACTGAGCGGCGGCATGCGCGAGCAGCTCGCCGTGCTGACCCGGCTTGCGTTCGCCAGGCTGCTTGCGTGCGACGGCACGCCGACGCCGGTCATTCTGGATGATGCGCTGGTCTATTCGGACGACGACCGCATCGAGAAGATGTTCGACGCGTTGCACCGGCAGGGACGCGACCAGCAGGTCATCGTCTTTTCCTGCCGCCAGCGCGCATTCTCCAGCCTCGGCGGCAACACGCTGCAGATGGTGGAGTGGTTTCCAGACCACTAGCTGATGTCGAACCCGGACGTCGGCAGCGGCGGTCGAGCCGCGGCAGGCGGCTCGCCCGACGTCATGGCCATCGGCAGCATTTGAGCGAACCAAAACGCGTTTGCCGCGGTTCGGAAGGCCTTCGGTCGAGACGACGCGTGGGACTCGCGATGCGGTTCGAAATCGTGTCGGGTGCAAGGGGTATCGAGGCGGCGTGGTAGGATCTGTGGCACCGCGACCCCGGCGCCACGCCGTTTCACACTCTCGCGGGCCTTTTGCGCCTTTACGCCGTTCGCACCGCTTGGGGCGAGCCGCTCGCCGTGGTCCTAATACGACCGGCCGGCCGCGGAATGCGTCGCAGAGAATTGGCACAGGCTGCGTCCGGAGATCGAGGGGCGCATCGAGGGCGTGCGACAGCGGCCCCATGATCGTTGACGGGACTTGCACCGTCTTGGCCGACCGTCTGCCCGCGATCCGAGCCCGCGAGGAACGGAGCCTAGCCTGGAACCGATCGACGTTTCCGGCCCGCACCGCCGTTCGAAAGGGCCTCAGGAACTGCGGCCGGAGGGTCGTCGGACGCTGCTTGCGGCATCGGCGCAGCCACAACGCGCAGCAACTTGGAACAATCCCCCAAGGCCACTGTTTGGAGCGCTCGATTGCCGGGCCGCAGCGTCGGCGGGCCGGGTTCCGGAATGGCAATCAGCCGCTGGACGCTCGATCGCTTTGACCGAACGCCCGCTGATCGGCCACGGGCGTGCGGAGGTGGATATGCAGGAGGCGAGTGTCAGGGTGGGGATTGTCGGTGTCGGCAATTGTGCCTCTTCATTCGTGCAAGGTCTGAGCTACTATCGCGAAACGCAGGCCAACGAGCCCATTGCCGGCCTCATGAGCACCGACCTCGGGGGCTATCGGGTGGGCGACATCGTGGTTTCGGCCGCTTTCGACGTCAGCGCGGCCAAGGTCGGCCGCGATGTTTCAGAGGCGATCTTCGCGGCCCCCAACAACACGATGCGGTTCGCCGACGTCGCCCCGATGGGGGTGACGGTCGAACGCGGCAAGACTCTCGACGGCATCGGCCAATATGTCCGTGATGTTGTTGAAGAGTCGGCTGAGCCCGAGGCGAATGTCACCGACGTGCTGACCCGCAGCCGCACGGACGTCCTCGTTTCCTATCTCCCGGTCGGTTCGGAACAGGCTTCGCTCTGGTACGCCGAGCGGGCGCTGGAGGCCGGCTGCGCCTTCGTCAACTGCATTCCGGTCTTCATCGCTTCGCGTCCCGAATGGCGACGGCGTTTCGAGGAGCGCGGTCTCCCGCTCGTCGGGGACGACATCAAGAGCCAGGTCGGGGCGACCATTGTTCACCGCGTGCTGACCAACCTGTTCCGGGAAAGGGGCATCCAGCTCGATCGCACCTACCAGCTCAACTTCGGAGGCAACACGGATTTCCAGAACATGCTCGAGCGCGAACGGCTGGAATCCAAGAAGACGTCGAAGACACAGGCCGTCACGAGCCAGCTCGGCGTTCCGATGTCGGCCGAGAACATCCATGTTGGGCCGAGTGATCACGTGCCCTGGCTGACCGACCGCAAATGGGCCTACATCCGCATGGAGGGCACAGCCTTCGGCGGCGTTCCAATCAATGCGGAAGTCAAGCTCGAGGTCTGGGATTCGCCCAATTCGGCAGGGGTCGTGATCGATGCGGTGCGGTGCGCCAAGCTGGCCAGGGACCGCGGCATCGGCGGGGCACTGATCGGCCCGTCGAGCTACTTCATGAAATCGCCGCCGCGGCAATTCACCGATGCCGAGGCCCGCGAACGGACACTAAAGTTCGTCGCCGGTGAACCGGACGAGCCGGACGCGACGCGGCAATGACCACCGTCTTCCACTATGTCCGCCATGCCAGCCACGGCCACCTCGGCCACATCCTCACCGGACGGCTGTACGGCATCGGCATCACGGTGCAGGGAAGGATGGAGGCTGACATACTCGCCGGCGAGATGGCCGCACACCCAATCGAGGCGATTTTCACCAGCCCCCGGCTTCGCGCTCGCCAGACCGCTGCCCACCTTTCCGAAGCAACCGGTGCTGCGGTGGCGATCAACCGGAACCTCGACGAGATCGATTTCGGTGGCTGGCAAGGCCATACCTTCGCCGATCTGGAGCGCGAGCCGGCGTGGCGCGAGTGGAACTGCAACCGCGACACGGCGGCGACACCGGCCGGCGCGACCATGGCCGAGGTGGCGGACCGGCAGATGGAACTGCTCGAGCGTCTGCGCACGCGCTATTCCGGCAAAACGATTTGCCTCGTCAGCCACGGCGACGTCATCAAGGCGGTGATCTGCCGGTTGCGAGGGCTGCCATTCCAGGCGGTGCATGATTTCGAGCTCGCCCCGGCATCAATCACGACGATTGCGTTTGAAGCGCATGGGGCATCCGTTGCCGTCCCCCGCAAACGGGCCCTGCCCATTCTTCAGGAGGCGGTGGGTTGAAGATCGTGGTGTTCGGTCTAACGATCAGCTCGTCGTGGGGCAATGGCCACGCAACCTTGTGGCGGGGGCTGATCAGCGCCCTGGTGCGCCGCGGCTGGACGGTGATCTTCTTCGAGCGCGACGTTCCCTACTATTCGACTGCCCGCGACCTTTACGGGTTCGAAGGCGGCGAACTGGTTCTGTATGAGGATTGGCGAGTCGTTGTCCCTGTTGCGCGTCAACACCTGCGCGATGCCGATGTCGCCATCGTGACCTCCTTTTGTCCCGACGGCGTAGCAGCCGGCGAGCTCGCATTCGAGGCCGAGCGGCCGCTCAAGGTCTTCTACGATCTCGATACCCCGGTCACGCTGTCGCTGCTGGGTCAGGGCGACGCCATTCCATATGTTGGCCCGCGCGGGCTGGCCGGGTTCGACCTGGTGCTGAGCTATACCGGCGGGCAAACTCTCACCGAATTGCGCAGCCGGCTTGGCGCTCGGATGGTCAGGCCGCTCTATGGCCATGTCGACCCGGCGACACATCGCCCAACCGAGCCGCAAAGGCACTATGCAGCGGATCTGTCGTATCTCGGCACCTATGCACCCGACCGGCAGGACTCTCTAATCGAATTGTTCGTGGTGCCCGCCCGGCAGCGGCCGCAGGCACGCTTCGTCATCGCCGGAGCGCAGTATCCCGATGATTTCCCGTGGTCGGACAACATCTTCTTCGTCCGACACCTGCCGCCCCGGGAGCATCCGGCCTTCTATTCCTCCGCCGGACTGACGCTCAATGTCACCCGTCGCGTCATGGCCGAAATGGGCTGGTGTCCCTCGGGCCGACTGTTCGAGGCCGCCGCCTGCGGGGTTCCGATCGTGACCGACTGGTGGGACGGCCTCGACGCGTTCTTCGAACCACAGCGCGAGATCCTGGTGGCGGACCGTTCTTCCGACGTCCTTGCCGCCCTCGGCCTTGCAGAGACCGAGTTACGGCGTATTGCCGCCCGCGCGCGAGAACGGGTTCTTGCCGAGCACACCTCCGACCGCCGTGCTGCGGAGCTCGAGGCGCATCTAGACGAGGCCGTGGCGCAGGCGCGACGCAGTGGCTCGGCGCTGCAAATGCGAGGACTGTGATCATGTGGGGTGTCATTCCCGCTGCCGGCAGCGGCAGCCGGATCCAGCCGCTGGCATTTTCCAAGGAGCTCCTGCCGGTCGGCAGTCGTTGCGACACCGGCGGCGAGCGGCCCTGCGCTGTGAGCGAATACCTTTGTGAGCGCATGATACGCGGCGGCGCCGACAAGCTCTGTTTTGTCATCGCACCGGGCAAGTCCGACATCATGGAATATTTTGGTGAGGGTTACGGATCGGCCTGCATCGCCTATGTGGTTCAGCCGGAGCCGGCTGGCCTGTGCGATGCCATTTTTCGCGTCGCGCCGCTGGTCGCCCCCGACGAGCATGTCCTTGTGGGTTTGCCGGATACGATCTGGATGCCGGCGGACGGCTACATGTTCCTGCCGGCCGAGACGCTCGCCTTCCTGCTCTTTCCCGTCGACGACCCATCTGCCTTCGACGCCGTGGTGACCGACAACGATGGCCGTGTGCGGGAGGTGCAGGTGAAGCGGACCGACGCCACGGTGAACTGGGTGTGGGGCGCCTTCCGCATGCCGGGCCGTGTCCTGCACGAGCTGCAACGGCTGTGGCTGCAGCGCCGGCAGGTCGACGAGTATTTCGGCACGTTGGTCAATGCCTGGCTCGCCCAAGGCGGGGCAGCGGTGGGGGTCAAGTCCGGCCTCGCCTATGTCGATGTCGGCACCTTGGAGGGCTATCACGCCGCGGGCGAACTGCTGCGCGCCATCCGTGCGGCGTCGGGTCCGGCCGGAAGCGACGGGCAGGTCTCCCCGGCCGCTCCGGCCGCCCGTCGCCCGATCGCGCCGAAGCGCGCGGCACTCAATGTTCCGCAGCCATCCAGTACAGCGGAAGGGAAGCCATGATTGAAGCCGCGATGATATGGAATGAGCCCAACAACAAGTCCCACTGGGACATCGAGCTCGATCCCGATTGGGCGCACTTCGCCGAAATGGCGACTTGTGCCGCAGACGCGATCCGCAAGGCCAATCCCGACATCACCATCGTGCTCGGTGGGATATCGCCGATCGATCCCATGTTCATCCGGAACATGCAAAGCCGCGGCGTCCTCGATCATGTCGATGCCATTGCCGTCCACGGCTTTCCGCTTGATTGGAACTTGTGGCCGATCCACGATTGGCCGCAGAAGCTCGCCGAGATCGAGGCTCTGACGCACCTTCCGGTCTGGGTGAGCGAGGTCGGCGTCTCCAGCTTCGGCGCCGAGGAAGTGCAGCTCTGGGGGCTGCGCCGGACGGCCGAGCTCCTGAAGGGCAGGGCGCCGCGCGTGCAGTGGTACAGCCTGTTCGACCTGCCTCAGGCATGGGGCGCCACGACGCGCCATAGGGAAGCGGAAGGGTCGTCCTATTACCGGCATTTCTATATGGGCATGGTGCGAGAGGACGGGACGCCGAAACCGGCGCTCGAGGAGTTCGCCAATCACACGCCTGACCTGGGGATCTGCCAATGGTTCCACTACGAGGATCCACGGCTCGACCAGGGCGTGGAGCTGCTGAAGCGGCTCGGGGTCAAATCGCTGCGTACGGGACTTTCCTGGTCCGACAGCTACAAGCCTGGCGCCCTGGCGTGGTTCGATCGGCAGATGGCCGCGATCGAAGACTTCGAGGTCACTCTGACCTTCTGTTTCACGCCTGAGCACCGCGGCCTTGCCCCTCATCACACGAGCCCGCCGCTGGTGAAGGAGGAATATGCCGAATTCTGCGCGTCGATGGTCGCGCGCTACGCAGCGCGCTACGCAGCGCGCGGCGCGAGCAGGATCCGCGGCGCCGCCTGAGTCGACTGCACGTCTGGCGCCGCTTGCCCATGGTGGCGTCAGTCTTCATAGCACTTGGCGAGGTCGTCATGACGTATGCCTTCGAGGGCGCTATTGCC
>CAYXAA010000074.1:0-9269 GCA_964462985.1 uncultured Hyphomicrobiales bacterium
CCTTCAAGGCGCCGCATTGATTGTCAAAATTGATTCCGAAGCATTTCAGGACGCAGCGATCCACAGCACCCGACCGGGGCATACGACAACGGATTAACAGGAATAGTTGATGTCGATTAGGGCAAGTCAGATCGCGGTCACCGGCTTGGCACTGCGCGTTCCCGGAGCCAAGGATCCCGAAAGCTTCTGGACCCTTCTCGACGATGGCGTCTGCTCCGTTACCAGGGTTTCGCCCGAGCGGTTTCCTCAGGAGCGGTATTTTCATCCGAGCCGCAATGCCCCCGGCAAGACGCATACATTCGCCGCCGGCCAGATCGATGATGTCTGGGGCTTCGATCCGGGCTTCTTCGGCATCTCGCCGCGCGAGGCGGTGCAGATCGACCCCCAGCAGCGGCTGCTGCTCCAGGTCGTGTTCGAAGCGCTCGAGCAGGGTGGAATCAAAGCGTCGTCGCTCGCCGGCAGCGGCGCGGGCGTCTTCGTCGGCGCCTCAGCGCTCGACTACCACCACCGCTTCGTGCTCGACCCGGCCGCCGGCGACATGCAGCTGATGACCGGCAACACGCTGTCGATCGTCTCCAACCGCATCTCCTATATCTACGACCTGCGCGGTCCGAGCTTCACCGTCGACACCGCTTGCTCGTCGTCGATCGTGGCGCTGCACGAGGCGGTCAATGCGCTGGAGAGCCGCCAGATCGACACGGCGATCGTCGCTGGCGTCAACCTGCTCCTCAGCCCGTTCTCCTTTATGGGCTTCGCCCGCGCCTCGATGCTGTCGACCCAGGGGCTGTGCCGGGCCTTCGACGCAGACGGCGATGGCTATGTCCGCTCCGAGGGCGCGGTCGCCATCATCCTGCAGCGCGAGGAGACGGCGCGCGCCGAGGGCCGGCATATCCAGGCGCGGATCAAGGCGACCGGTATCAATGCCGACGGCCGTACGGCAGGCCTGTCGCTGCCCTCGGCCGAGGCACAGGCGGCGCTACTTACGGAAATCTACGACGGCCTGGCGATCGACCCGAACGACCTTGCCTTCGTCGAGGCACACGGCACCGGCACCAGGGTGGGCGACCCGGCCGAAGCCCATGCGCTCGGCACCGTGATCGGGCGCAAGCGCAGCACGCCGCTGACGATCGGTTCGGTCAAGACCAACCTCGGCCATCTTGAGCCGGCCTCCGGTCTCGTCGGCATGGTCAAGGCGATGCTGGCGCTGAAGCACGACCGGCTGCCGAAGTCGCTGCACTTCGACACGCCGAACCCGGACATCGACTTCACCGGCCTCAACCTTACCGTCGCCGGGGAGCCTGTCGCACTCCGCCGCAACGGCAAGCTGCGGCTCGCCGGCATCAACTCCTTCGGATTTGGCGGTACCAATGCCCATGTCGTCATCGCCGATGGCGACCCCGTCGAGGCACCGGTCAGCTCCGTTGCCGACGATGCTCCGCTGATCCTGTCGGCCAAGAGCAAGGGTGCGCTGACCGACCTTGCCCGAGCCTATCGCGACCGGCTCGCTGCCCTGTCCGACGACGCACCGCTCGGGCCGATCCTCGACGCTGCCGCCCACAGCCGCGACCGGCTCGACATGCGCCTGGTGGCGCTTGGCACCGACCGGGCCGCCAAGATCGAGGCGCTCGACGCCTTCCTCGCCGACAGGAAGTCCGACCAGGTCTTCGCCGGCCAGGCGCTTCAGCCGGTGCAGAAGCTCGCCTTCGCCTTTTCCGGAAACGGCTCGCAATGGGCCGGAATGGGCTGCGAGGCATACCAGCGCGACGCCGATTTCCGTGCGGCCTTTGAGATGGTCGACAAGAAGTTCATGCGCGTCGCCGGCTGGTCGCTCCTGACCATGCTGTTCTCCAAGGACCTGGAGGCGGAACTCGAGCGCACCGAGATCGCCCAGCCGCTGCTGTTTGCGCTTCAGGTCGCGCTCGTGAGCGCGCTCAAGGCCAAGGGTGTCACGCCACAGGCGGTGATCGGACACAGCGTCGGCGAGGTCGCCGCGGCCTGGGCCGCCGGCGCGCTCGACCTCGACGCGGCCGTTCGCGTCATCCACGCCCGCTCGACGCAACAGGAAGTAACGCGGCACCTCGGCAGCATGGCCGCCCTCCTGCTGCCCGCGGATCAGGCGCGCGAGGCAATCGAACACCCGGATTTCCCCGGCCTTGAGCTCGCCGCCGTCAACAGCCCGCGCAGCGTGACGATCTCGGGGCCGAGCGAAAGCCTTGACGGCTTCGCCAAATACGCCCGCAAGAAGC
This sequence comes from uncultured Hyphomicrobiales bacterium, assembly GCA_964462985.1. Lineage (GTDB taxonomy): Bacteria > Pseudomonadota > Alphaproteobacteria > Rhizobiales > Stappiaceae > CAYXAA01. Next base: position 2,247 of record CAYXAA010000074.1, read on the forward strand.
GGTGGGCCCTGCGCAAGCTCAACCTCGCCTATCCCTTCCACTGCGCGCTGGTCGATCCGATCGAAGAGCCGCTGATGGAAGCGCTGTCCGGCCTGACCTGCCAGGCGCCCGCCCTGCCCTTCATCTCGACCGTGGAGCCGGAGGCAGAGAACCCCGTGCTCGACGCCGCCTACTGGTGGCGCAATGTGCGCCAGCCGGTGCTGTTTGCCGAGGCCATGACGCGGCTGATCGAGAGCGGCGTCGGGGTCGTCGTCGAGATCGGGCCACGGCCGGTGCTGACCACCTACATCAACGACCTGCTGCGCGAAGGTGGCCAGAAGGCGGCGGTGCTGCATTCGTTCGACCAGACTGAGCACGGCAACGACGCCACCAATCCGGTAACGGCCGTCGCCGCGGCGATTCTCGCAAACGGCGGCCCGGTCGATCTCGACGTGCTCGTCGGTCCGGCCGGGCAGAACCTGCCGGCGCTGCCAAGCTATCCGTGGCAGAATCAGCCGTTCTGTGCCGAGCCGACCGATGAGCGGGTCGATGCAATCTTCGGCGTCGCCTGGCCGCTTGCCGGCGGCCGGCTGCAGCCGATGGCGAGCGAGTGGGTCAACCACGTCGACCCTGTCGCCCTACCGTTTCTCGCCGATCACAAGGTCGAGGAGTCGATCGTCTTTCCAGCCGCAGGATTTGCCGAGATGGCGCTTCGCGCCGTGCTGGAATGGACGGGAGCGGACGACGTCGAGCTGCGGGATTTCGAGATCCTGCGGCCGCTGGTGTTCGATGGCGGCGAGACCTTCGAGACCATGGTTCGGATCTCGCCGGATGACCGGGTGGTGGAAGTGTCGAGCCGGCCACGTCTGCAGGGTGCGGACTGGTCGCTTAACGCCTACGGCCGCTTCGTCTCGATCAGCCGCAGGCGTAGTGAACCCAGGCTGCCGGCCGGCGGCGATGCCCCGATCGCGCTCGACCACGACGCCCTCTACGCCCTGACCCGGACCTTCGGCCTTGAATACGGTTCCGCGTTCCGGCGCGTCGAGGCCGTGCGGCGGATCGACGAGCGCACCGCGGTCGCAACGCTGCAGGACAGGCCTAAGGCGACCGCCGACCTCGCTTTCTCGATGTGCCCGACGCTGCTCGACGCCGGCTTCCACGGCCTGTTTGCGCTGCTTGGCAGCACAACCGACGCGCCAGAGCACACCAGTTTCCTGCCGGTCCGGCTCGGCTCGCTCGCCCTGCTTCAGCCGGGCGCCGACCCGAGCGAGGTCCGCATCCACGTGACGAAAGCCTCGCAGCGGTCGATCGAGGCGAGTTTCGAGTTCCTGGACGGCGAAGGGGCCGTCACGGCACGGATCGCCAAAGCCCGGTTCAAGGCGGTGCAGCTCGGCCGTTCCGCCGACAGCGACGATCTGGCCTATCGCGTCCTGTCCCGCCTCCTGCCCGAGCGCAGTCGCAACGGTGAAGCTGTCACACCCGCTGACGCCATCGCCCTCGCTCGCCGCCTTGGCACCGTTGGTGACCAGGAGATTGAGGCGGATGACGCGCTCATCCTGCTGGAGGCGCTCGGCCGCGCCATCGCGCACGATACGCTCTATCGCCTTGCCGAGAACGGCGATCTCTCCGTTGCGGCCATGATTGAGGCCGGCAAGCTGCACGCCAGCGCCCGCCCGCTCGTCCAGTCCCTGCTCTACTGGCTTGCCGACAGCGGCCTTGCCGAGCAGGGCGACGATGGCTGGACGATTGCCGAACCGGATGGACCGACGGCCGCCGAGCTGCTGCGCACTGTCGTGTTGGAGGCCGGCGCGCACGTCGCCGAGGCGGCCCTTCTGGCGCGCCTTGCCACCGGCCTCGGCGGCCTGCTCGTCGAAGGGCTGCCGGAGCGGGCCCAGGGCTGGTTCGCTACCGGTCTGTTTGACGCCTATCTGACGGCCGCTCCCGGCATCCGCGCGGCCGCCGAGAGCCTGCGCGCCGTCGTGGCCGGACTGGTCGACGGCTGGCCAAAGGACCGACCGCTCGATCTGCTGCTGGTCGGCGCGCAGAACACGGAGCTGATCGGTGCACTGGATGCCCTGCTCGATCCACGCGTGGCCTCGCTTACCGTAACCGATCCATCGTCCGCACAGGTGGTCCGCGCCGCCCGGCAGTGGAGCGGCGGCTCGTCGGTTCGCTTTTTTGAGTTCGAAGATGAGAACATCGGCGCAACGCCCTATGACGTCATCGTTTCGGCCGGGTCTCTGGCTGATCTGACCGACGACCAACTCGCGGCACTCCGCAAGCTCGGCCGCGCCGGAGGCCTCCTGCTTGCCGTCGAGCGGGCGCCGTCACCGACGGTTGACCTGATCCGCGGTGTCGGCCAGGACTGGTGGCAACAGGCGTCGGAGTTCCCGATCTCGCGGCTGAAATCGGCGGCCGAGTGGAAGAGCGGTCTTGACGGGGCCGGCTTCCTGGATCTGGAGACGGCGCCGCTCGCCACCGGCACCGTCGAGGCTACGTTGATCGCGGGACGGGTCGCGGCGACGGCAGCGACCGCCCCAAGCGCCGAACACTTGGCGGAGGAAAAGGACGAAGAGGCCATGCTGGTGGTCTCCGGCCTGGATTCGGAGAGCCGGAAGGTCGCAGAGGCACTGCGCTCGACGCTGCACGAGCGCGGCTTCTCGGTCGCCATCGCGGTGCCGGGCGAGGCGACGAAGGAGATTGAGCCCGGCCTGTGGTCGCTCGATATCGGCGGCGACGTCGACGCCGCTAGGGCCCTGCTCGCCAGCGCCCGAGCCGGCATCGTCCACATCGCCGGCGCCTATGCAAAAGTCGACGACGCCTTGGCTGCGGTCGACGACCGGCTCTGGTCGCTGGCTCAGCTGCTGAAGACCATCGGCGGCGATCCGGCGCGGCTGTGGATCGTGGCGCCGGGCGGTGCCCAGGATCTTGCCGGCGGCTCGTGCCATGCGCCGGCTCAGGCGGCGGTCTGGGCCTTCGGCCGCGTGGCTATGAACGAATATCCCAATGCCGACGTGCGACTGATCGACCTGTCGCCGACACTGGAACCGGGTGTTGCGGCGGCGCGGCTCGCCGACGAAATCGCGGTGCCGTGTGACGAGCGTGAGGTGATTCTGGACAGCGGCACCCGCAAGGGCCTGCGCATCGTTCGCGGCGGCGTCCTGCCGGAGGCCACACTGGCTCCGGGAGCTGCGCCGGCAATGCGGCTCGAGATCAAGCGCCAGGGGTCGCTCGACCAACTCGCCTGGCTGCCGGTCGCGCGCCGGGCTCCGGAAGGCAAGGAGATCGAGATTGCCGTCGAAGCCAGCGGTCTGAATTTCCGCGATGTGATGTGGGCGCTCGGCCTTCTTCCCGAAGAGGCGCTGGAGGACGGCTTTGCCGGCGCGACGCTCGGCATGGAATGCTGCGGCTGCGTCACGGCGGTCGGCCCCGAGGCGTCACGCTTCAAGGTTGGCGACCGCGTCATCACCTTTGCCCCGGCCTGTTTCGCCAGCCACGTGACGGTCGCGGAGGCCGCCTGTGCGCCGATGCCGGCGACGGTCTCTTCCGAGGAAGCGGCGACCATCCCGGTGACTTTCCTCACCGCTTATTACGCTCTGGTCCAGCTCGCCGGGCTTCGCGAGGACGAGACCGTCCTGATCCACGGCGGCGCTGGCGGTGTCGGTCTTGCGGCGCTGCAGATTGCCAAGTGGCGCGGCGCCAGCGTGATCGCGACCGCCGGGTCGGAGGAAAAGCGCAGCTTCCTCACCCTGCTCGGTGCCGATCACGTGCTGGATTCGCGCAGCCTCGCCTTCGTTGACGACGTTCTGGACCTCACCGACGGCGACGGCGTCGACGTGGTGCTCAACTCGCTGTTCGGCGAGGCGATGGAGCGCTCGATCGAGGTGCTTAAACCGTTCGGCCGTTTCCTTGAGCTGGGCAAGCGCGATTATTATGCCAATACCCATATCGGACTCCGTCCGTTCCGGCAGAACCTGACCTATTTCGGTATCGATGCCGACCAGTTGCTGACGCGCCAGCCGGAGCTGGCTAAGACGATGTTCGCCGAACTCGTCGCGCTGTTCGAGGATGGGGTACTGACACCGCTGCCCTACCGGGCCTTCAACGCCGACGGCGTGGTCGAGGCCTTCCGCCTGATGCAGCAGGCCGGTCACATCGGCAAGATCGTGCTTCGCCCGCCCGCGGTGCCGGCCGACCTGCCGACCGCCCAGGAACTCGCGCTCGAGGCGGACGCGACCTATCTTGTCGCCGGAGGCTTCGGCGGCTTCGGCATGGAGCTGCTCAAGCGTCTTGCCGCGCATGGCGCGCGCAACCTCCTGGTGCTGTCGCGGCGCGGCGCCGAGGCGGAGGGTGCGGCCGAGCTCATCCAGAGCTTTGCGGCAGACGGCATCCGCCTTGAAGCGGAGGCCTGCGATATCACTGACGAAGCGGCCGTGTCCGCAGCGCTCGATCGGGCACGGGCGTCGATGCCGCCGATCCGTGGCGTGTTCCACACCGCGATGGTGCTGAACGACGTTCTGATCGGCAACCTCGACCACGACGGCCTTACCAGGGTGCTGGCACCGAAGATCCGCGGCGCCGAACTGCTCGACCGGCTGACGGCCGGTGACCCGCTCGACCATTTCGTGCTCTATTCCTCGGCGACGACGCTGGTCGGCAACCCGGGCCAGGCCAACTATGTCGCCGCCAACGGCTTTCTCGAAGCGCTTGCACGCAAGCGGCGGGCCGAGGGCAAGCCGGGCCTTGCCGTCGCCTGGGGCGCGATCTCCGACGCCGGCTATCTCGCCCGCAACACCGAGGTCAATGAACTGCTCGCCCGCAAGCTCGGCCGCCACGCGCTCACCGCCAAGGAGGCGCTCGACGGGCTGACCCGCCTGATGGCCATGCCGCAGGACGGGCTGGAGACCGCGGCCGTCGGTTTTGCTAGGATCGACTGGCAGGCGGCGCGGCGCGACCTCGCCCTTCTCGGTACGCCGATTACCGCGATGCTCGGCCTCGGCGATGCCGACGATGCTGCCGCCGGCGACGGCGCGATCGATCTCGCCGCCCTGCTCGCCGGCCTCGACAAGCCGAAGGCCACCGCCAAGGTCGCACAGCTGCTCGCCGCCGAGATCGGCCGCATCCTGCGTATCTCGCCTGACGAGATCGATCCGCAGCGGCCGCTTTCCGACATCGGCATGGACTCGCTGATGGCGCTGGAGCTTCGCATGAACGCGGAACGTCAGCTCGGCATCGATATTCCGTTGATGTCCCTGGCGAACGGCGCGACCCTCTACGACATGTCCGCCCGGATTGCCGGCCGCGTGCTCGGCGACGACGCCGGGTCGACGATCTCGGCCGAGACCCAGGCACTCGCCGGGCACCACATCGACGATGACATGTCCGAGCATGGTGATCTTACCGACGTCGCCGCGCAGGTCGTCGCCAAGAGCGGTGAAGTGAGGTCGCTGCTATGAACCGCGGACGCGGAAGCCTTGGCGGCCTTTCGGGTGGCGCGCGCGACAAGCTGATGGCCGAGCTCAGGGCCGGGCGCAAGACCGCCAAGGACCGGCGCCCGGCGCCGGCGGCATCGCGGCCGGAGGAGAAGAAGCGCCGGGCTTTCGACTTTGCCGAACTGCCTCAGGTCAAGCAGCTCAAGATGCAGCGCGCGGCGGCGGACATGATGGGGATCGAGAACCCCTTCTTCCGCCCGCATGACGCGCTCGCCTCGGCGACGACGCTGATCGGCAACCGTACCTACGACAACTTCGCTTCCTACAATTATCTGGGCCTGAACGGTCATCCGGAGGTCAACGCTGCCGCCAAAGCCGCAATCGAGACCTTCGGCACCAGCGTCTCGGCCAGCCGCGTCGTTGCAGGCGAGCGGCCGTTCCACCGGGAGCTGGAAAGTCTCCTTGCCGAGGTGCACGGCGTCGAGGACGCCGTCGTGATGGTCAGCGGACACGCCACCAATGTCACGAGCATCGGCCACCTCACCAAGGCTGGCGACCTGATCCTGACCGATAACCTGGTGCACAACTCGATCGTCGAGGGTGCCCGGCTCTCCGGTGCGACGCGAATCAACTTTCCTCACGGCGATCTCAGTGCCCTCGAACGGCTGCTTATCGAGAACCGCCACAAGTTCGACCATGTCCTGATCGTGGTCGAAGGCATTTACTCAATGGACGGCGACTTCCCCGACCTGCCGCGCCTCGTCAAGCTGAAGCAGGCCTTCGATGCCTGGCTGATGGTCGACGAGGCCCATTCCCTGGGGGTCCTGGGCAGAAGCGGCCGCGGCATCGCCGAACATTTCGGTATCGATCCCCATGACGTCGAGCTCTGGATGGGCACGCTGTCGAAGACGCTGTCGTCCTGCGGAGGCTACATCGCCGGGTCCAAGGCGCTGTGCGACTACCTGCGCGCCACCGCGCCGGGCTTCGTTTTCTCGGTCGGCCTGTCTCCTGCCCTTGCCGGCGCCGCCATCGCCTCGGCGAAGATCATGCTGCGCGAGCCGGAACGCGTTGCAAGACTTGCGAAGAACGGCCGCTATTTCCTGGAGCGGGCCAAGGCCGCCGGGCTCGACACCGGCCCGTCTGCCGGCTATTCCGTGGTTCCGGTGATTACGGGCGACTCCATCAGCGCCGCCGTTCTGGCCAACCGCCTGCTCGAGCGCGGCATCAACGCCCTGCCGATCATCTTCCCGGCGGTTGCCGAAAAGGCGGCACGCATCCGCTTCTTCATCACCAGCGAGCACACGCCCGAGCAGATCGATAATGCCGTGGCCGTGACTGGCGAAGAGTTGGCGGCCATCCGCAAGGAGGGCGTCGGGCTGGGCACGCTGGTGAAGGCGGTGCGCTGACTTTCAGGCACCACGGATCACCGACTCGGAGGCTCGCGATGCTCGTCTCGGACCTCGCCCTCCCGGGCATAAAGCTGCTGACGCCGAAGAAGCATGGCGACGGCCGTGGTTTCTTTTCGGAAACTTACAATCGGCGGACGCTGCTCGACCACGGCATCGACACGAGCTTCGTCCAGGACAACCATGCCTTCTCCGCCGAGAAGGGC
>CAYXAA010000075.1:0-8922 GCA_964462985.1 uncultured Hyphomicrobiales bacterium
TCATCTGCTCGTTGAGGTAGTACTCGCGCTGGGTCTTCTCCATCTGGCGCTTGACCCGCGAGCGGATCCGCTTCTCGACCTGGAGAACCGAAATCTCGCTCTCCATCAGGCCGAGCACACGCTCGAGCCGTTCGGCAACGGAAACGATGCCGAGGATCTCCTGCTTTTCCGGGATCTTCACGGCAAGGTGCGAGGCGATCGTGTCGGCGAGCTTGGAATAGTCGTCGATCTGGCTGACCGCTCCGAGCACCTCGGGCGAGACCTTCTTGTTCAGCTTGACGTAATTCTCGAACTCCGACACCACGGAGCGGGCGAGAGCCTCGACCTCGACCTTCTCGCCGGGATTTTCCGGCAGAACCGCGGCACGCGCCTCAAACAGGTCCTGGCGGTCGGTATAGCCATCGATCTCGGCCCGCGCGGCGCCCTCGACCAGCACCTTCACGGTGTTGTCGGGAAGCTTCAGAAGCTGAAGCACCGTTGCCAGCGTGCCGATCTTATAGATGTCTTCCGGGGCCGGATCGTCGTCGGAGGCGTTGACCTGCGTTGCCAGCAGGATCTGCTTGTCCGAGTTCATCACCTCCTCGAGCGCGCGAATCGATTTCTCGCGGCCGACGAAGAGCGGGACGATCATATGCGGGAAGACGACGATGTCGCGGAGCGGCAGAACCGGGAACACGCCGCCCTCCGCATCGCCCCTCGCCCGCGTCTCGTGCTCAGTCATATCTTATCCTTTCCTTGCGAACCCGCCGCCCCCATAAGGCAGGCGCGACCGGGCTCTTGAGCGGCGACGGCTGATCCGCGACGCGGATGCCTGTCCGGCCGAACCCGCCACCTCCCCTGAGCATGACGGGACTCGCCCCACCGCTGGTCGACCTATTAGGTGGCTACCCGGTGATGGGGTGTCAAGCCGACCTCCGGCATAGCTGGCAATCGCAACTTTCCGGAGGCTGGCCGATCAACGGCGAGTCGTCCAGCGAAGAACAACAGACCGCCAAATCCAGGCCCGGCGAACGCTCGGGCCACCGAGAGACTGGCGCAAATATCCGAGAAAGCCCCACCAAACACACAGACACCGGTCCGCACCCGATCGAGGTACAAACCGGTGGCCGTGAATTGAAGCCTCAAGAACCAGCGCTGCTGCCGTGACCCTGCGTCTATGCGCTGGTGACAGAGGACTCGGCCCTGTCTTCGTAGATGTAGAGCGGCCGTGCCTTGCCGTCCACAACCTCGGGAGAGATGACCACTTCCTTCACGCCCTTGAGACCGGGAAGCTCATACATGGTATCGAGCAGGATCGCCTCGAGGATCGAGCGCAGGCCCCGAGCGCCGGTCTTGCGGTCGATCGCCTTGCGGGCCACCGCCTTCAGCGCATCCTCATGGAAGGTCAGGTCCACGTTCTCCATCTCGAACAGCCGCTGGTACTGCTTGACCAGAGCGTTCTTCGGCTCGGTCAGGATGGTCACCAGCGCCTCTTCGTCAAGATCCTCGAGCGTCGCGATCACCGGCAGACGGCCGACGAACTCGGGTATGAGGCCGAACTTCAGGAGGTCTTCCGGCTCCAGCTCGGAGAACAGCTCACCGGTGCGCCGGTCCTCGGGGGCCTGGACATTGGCCTTGAAGCCGATAGAAGTCTTGCGGCCGCGGTCGGAAATGATCTTCTCGAGACCGGCAAAGGCACCGCCGCAGATGAACAGGATGTTGGTCGTGTCGACCTGGAGGAACTCCTGCTGCGGATGTTTGCGCCCGCCCTGGGGCGGCACGCTGGCGACGGTGCCTTCCATGATCTTCAGCAGGGCCTGCTGGACGCCCTCGCCCGACACGTCGCGGGTGATCGAGGGATTGTCGGCCTTGCGGCTGATCTTATCGACCTCGTCAATATAGACGATGCCCCGCTGCGCCCGCTCAACATTGTAGTCGGCGGCCTGCAGCAGCTTCAGGATGATGTTTTCGACATCCTCGCCGACGTAGCCCGCTTCGGTGAGCGTCGTGGCATCGGCCATGGTGAACGGCACGTCGAGAATGCGGGCCAGCGTCTGCGCCAGCAGCGTTTTGCCGCAACCGGTCGGGCCGACCAGAAGGATGTTTGATTTTGCCAGCTCGACGTCGTTGTTCTTCGACGCGTGGTTCAGCCGCTTGTAATGATTGTGCACGGCGACCGACAGCACCTTTTTGGCGCTGTTCTGGCCGATCACGTAATCGTCGAGAACCGCACGGATCTCCTGCGGGGTCGGAATCCCGTCGCGCGACTTCACCAGCGAGGACTTGTTTTCCTCGCGGATGATGTCCATGCACAGCTCCACGCACTCGTCGCAGATGAAGACGGTCGGGCCAGCGATAAGCTTGCGCACCTCATGCTGGCTCTTGCCGCAGAACGAGCAGTAGAGCGTGTTCTTGGAGTCGCCGCCGCTGGCCTTGCTCATATGTTCAACCTCGCATGCTGGAGAAGGTCCTTAGCCTTCCCGCTGCTTTCCGGTGGGGGACGCGGCGCGGCGCCTGATGCCCCCGAATTCCCGGACTTTCGACGCACCGACATGCATCTTCGAATGTCATCATGCTTCCGCCTAAAAAATCAATATTGGTTTAAGGCGAATGCATGACAGCCGTCATGCCGGTCCTTCTCTATTTCTGGACGGCCTCAAGGCCGTCCGATCATTTTTCCGGCGTCGCCGCGAGGGACGCACGATCCGTGATCACCTCGTCAATGATGCCGAAATGCTTTGCCGTCTCGACGGTCATGAAGTTGTCACGCTCCAGAGCCTCCTCGACTGCATCGAGAGTCTGCCCGGTATGCTTGACGTAAATGTCGTTCAGTCGCCGCTTCAGCTTCAGGATTTCCTGCGCGTGCAGCATGATGTCCGCGGCATTGCCACGGAAGCCGCCTGACGGCTGGTGCACCATCACCCGCGCATTGGGAAGACCGAAACGCATGCCCTTGGTCCCGGCAGCGAGCAGCAGCGAGCCCATGGACGCAGCCTGGCCGATGCACAGTGTCGAGATCTCCGGCCGGATGAACTGCATCGTGTCGTATATCGCCAGCCCCGACGTCACCAGACCGCCTGGCGAGTTGATATAGAGCGCGATCTCCTTGGACGGGTTCTCCGCCTCCAGGAAGAGCAGCTGAGCGCAGATCAGCGCCGCCCCATGATCCTCGATCGGACCGGTGAGGAAGATGATGCGTTCCTTCAGGAGCCGCGAATAGATGTCGAACGCGCGCTCGCCGCGGTTCGTCTGCTCGACGACCATGGGAACGAGCGTGTTGACGGCGAAATCGACAGGATCCTTCATGCCTCTTCCATGCCCTAGATCAGCCTGCCTTGAACCGGACACGGCTCAATGCAGGGCGTGATCGCCTCTCAATGCCTGGAGCACCTTGTCCGCGCCGAACGACGCTGGATACCCCGTGGGCGCCTTCGGCGATACCGCGCCGTCCTTGGCAAGGCGGCCGCCCGGGCGCGCCGCCCGTCCGTGAGTCGAAAAAAGCGACACCCATACATAGGGGATGTCGCTCCGTTTCGAAAGATAGGCATCCGACCGCGTCCGGCAAGATGGTGCCCACGCGGCCGTCCGGAGGTCAGGCGGCAGCCTCTTCCTCGTCTTCCTTCATCAGCTCTTCCTTGGTGACGGTCTTGTCCGTGACCTTGGCGAGCTCGAGGATATAGTCGACCACCTTCTCCTCGTAGATTGGAGCGCGAAGGCTGGCGAGGGCCTGCGGATTGCTCCGGTAGAATTCGAACACCTGCTGTTCCTGGCCCGGGAACTGGCGAACCCGGTCATAGAGGGCGCGCTGCACCTCCTCGTCGGTGACCTCGATCCCGTTCTTCTCGCCGACCTCGGAAAGGACGAGGCCGAGACGGACGCGGCGCTCGGCGATCTTGCGGTAGTCGGCCTTGGCCGCCTCTTCCGTCGTGTTCTCATCTTCGAAGGTCTTGCCGGACCGTTCCATGTCGGCCAGGACCTGGCGCCACACACCCTCGAACTCGTTCTCGACCAGCTTCTCCGGCAGGTCGAACGAGTAATGCTCATCAAGTGCATCGAGCAGCTGGCGCTTGACCTTCTGCCTGGTCATGGCGCCGAACTGGCTTTCGATCTGGCCCCGGACGATTTCCTTGAGCTTGTCGAGCCCCTCGAGGCCGAGAGTCTTGGCGAACTCGTCGTCGATGGCGACCTCGCCCGGCGCCGCGACCTCCTTGACAACGATGTCGAAGGTCACCGCTTTCCCGGCGAGATGCGGAACCTGATAGTCCTCGGGGAACGAGACCTCGATCGTCTTCTCGTCACCGGCCTTCAACCCGACCAGTTGCTCCTCGAAGCCCGGGATGAACGTCTTGGAGCCGATCACGATCTGACCATTCTCGTCGGAACCGCCCTCGAAGGGGGTGCCGTCGAGCTTGCCAACGTAGCTCATCGAGACGCGGTCGCCCTCCTCGGCCGCGCCGTCCTTCGGCGTGAACGGCCGGTTGCTCTCGGCGATCCTTGCGATCTGCTCATCGATCTCGGAATCCGGAATCTCGACCACGGGGCGCTCGATCGAGATGGTCGAGAAGTCGACAAGCTCAAAGCTCGGCAGCAGGTCGTAGCTCAATCGGTACGACAGATCGGCATCACCCGCGAGGATCGCTTCCGCCTCTTCCTCCGGAAGATCAATGTCGGGCTGCAGCGCCGGCTTCTCGTCGCGATCGCTGATGGCCTTCTGGCTCGTCTCCGAGATCATGTTCGAAAGAAGCTCGGCCATCGCCTGGCGACCATACAGGCGCTTCAGATGAGCGGTCGGCACCTTGCCCGGACGGAACCCCTTGATGCGCACCTTGCCCTTGAGATCTTCAAGGTAGGCATCGAGCCGCGTCGCCAGTTCGGAGGCCGGAACAACGACCTTCAGTTCGCGCTTGAGCCCCTCGGCTACGGTTTCGGTTACCTGCATGGTGCTGTGCTTCGTCCTCGATATTGACCGGCTTGTTGCCGGTCTTTTGTCCGTTCGCTTGAGATTTGTGCCTGGCGCCCGGTCTGCAATCGGACCCGGGCGAGGAAGCGTGGTGCGGGCGGAGGGACTTGAACCCCCACGGCTTGCGCCACCAGAACCTAAATCTGGCGTGTCTACCAGTTCCACCACGCCCGCGACGCCCGAGAACGCCCGAAGCCGAGGCGCGGCCTCTATAACACCGCGGTGACGACCGTCAAAGCAAAAACACCGAGATCACCGCCCATCCTCTTCCCCCTCCGCGGCAAGTCGCGCGACGACCGCCTTGAGCGCCGGCGCAAGGTCTTCCGACGTGAGCCCCGGGCCGGCGATCTCGCCGGCAGCCCCATGCATCCAGACTGCCATTGCTGCCGCCTCGAAGGCCGGCAAGCCCTGAGCGAGCAGACCGGTGACAATGCCCGTGAGCACGTCGCCGGAGCCCGCCGTCGCCAGCCACGGCGACGCATTGTCGTTGATGACCGCCCGTCCGTCCGGGTGAGCCACAACGCTGTCCGCCCCCTTGAGAACGACGACCGCGCCACTGCGTTCCGCCGCCGCACGCGCGCGCTCGACCTTGGACGGGACCGCATCTCGGCCAAGATCGGGGAAGATCCGGGAAAACTCGCCCTCGTGCGGGGTCAACACCGCTCGTGCCGGTTCCCCGCGGGTATGGTTGAACAGGTCCGCGGGGTCGTCGGCGAAAACCGTCAGAGCGTCCGCGTCGAGCACGACGCTACGCTCACCGTCCAGGCATGCGGCCACCTTCTCCCGCGTCCCTTCGTCGACTCCTGACCCCGGCCCGATTGCAACCGCATTGAACCGGCGATCACCAAGCAGCGCGGCAAGCTCGGCCGTATCGGCGCAGGATCGGATCATCACGGCCGTGAGATGCGCAGCATGGACGATGGCTGCCGAAGGCGGCGTCGCGACGGTCACCAGGCCTGCTCCGGCCCTGAGGGCGGCCCCGGCGGCAAGTCGTGCCGCCCCGGTCGCGGTGGCCGGCCCGGAGACGATGACGGCATGTCCACGATCATATTTGTGACCGTAAAGGTGCGGCGGCTGCCAAGAAGCTCGCCAGCGCATCGGCGTATTGACCCACAGACGCGGTGCGATCCTGTCGAGGACACGCTCTGGAATACCGATATCGGCGACCTCGACGAAGCCGCAGGCGGCACGGCCCGGCATCAGCAGATGGCCCGGTTTGCGGCGGAAGAAGGTGACCGTCCGGGACGCGTGGACCGCGGTCCCCATCACCTGCCCGGTGGCGCCCGAGATGCCGGACGGCAGGTCGACGGCAATGATCCTGCGACCGGCGGCGTTGACCGCTTCGACGAGCGAAGCCGCATCACCGTCGAGCGGTCGGTCAAGTCCCGCACCGAACAGCGCATCTACGACGAGACCGCAGCTGTCCAGATGCATCTTCGCGCCTTGCACGCCGATCTCGGGCACTTGCAGCACGGAGACGCCGCCTTTGGTCGCGACGCCATGCGCCAGCGCAGCGTCGCCCTTCAACCGCGCCGGATCGCCGAGCAGCAGGGCGGTCACGCGAAAGCCACGCTGCTTGAGCACGAGCGCGGCGACGAAGCCGTCCCCGCCGTTGTTGCCGGGGCCAGCGAGCACAAGGATGTGATCGGTATAGGCCGCCATTCGGCAGCATGTGTCAGCAACCGCCCGCCCGGCCGCCTCCATCAGCGTGAAGCCGGTGGTGCCGCTCTCGATGGCCAGGCTGTCCGCCACAGCCATCTCCCGGGGCGTGAGGAGTTCGTGCAAGACGCGTCCTCCATAAGCCTGGCACGGCCGTTGGCCGATCAGGATGCCTTGCCGCCTGTTGTCCCTACCGGGGTTGCGCCCCCGCCTGACAGGATCACGTCCTGCGGCTCCGACAGTTCGAGAAGATTGCCGTCGGGATCGCGCAGATAGATCGACCGCAATGGGCCGACGGCACCGCTGCGGGATACCGGCCCCTCCTCGATCGGGATATCGGCTTCCGAAAGACGGGCGATCACATCGTCGAGGGACTCGACGAGAAAGCAGAGATCCGCAGACCCCGGGGTCGGCCATTCGGCCTTGGGTTCGAACTCGCGCCCTGCCGGATGCAGATTGATCTTCTGGCTGCCGAAGCGCAGCGCCCTGCGGCCACCGGCGAACACCACCTCCTCCATGCCGAGAACGGAGACGTAGAACCCGACGGTGGCGTTGACGTCCTTGACGGTCAGAACCAGGTGATCAAGCGCAACTATCCGCATTTGCTCCCCTCGCTAGCGGCGATGCATCGTCCACGGCCTTATCCTAGCGAAATCGGGCAGACTACGACCACCGCGATGTGACTGTCTGGGGTGATGTTGCCTCGTTTGCCAAACCAGCGTTTGCTTATTCTTTCACCATCCTGCCTAATAATTGAGCCATAGCGTTTCACATGTCGCGTAAAAGCGGTCGCCAGACCCGCGGAATCTGCCGAATTTTGAGGCGTTTTCCGTCATTTGCGGCTGGCACGCCTCGTGCTAGCAAGAAGCGCGGCCCCAAGCCGGAGGTCCGGCATCCCAGGTACAGATGCGGAGAGATGGAGGCGATGAAAAAGATCGAAGCGATTATCAAGCCCTTCAAGTTGGACGAGGTGAAGGAAGCGCTTCAGGAGGTCGGCCTCCAGGGTATTACCGTCACCGAAGCCAAAGGCTTCGGCCGCCAGAAGGGCCACACTGAGCTATACAGGGGGGCTGAATACGTGGTCGACTTTCTCCCCAAGGTGAAAGTCGAGATCGTGCTGGCCGACGAGCTTGTCGACAAGGCCGTCGAAGCCATCCGAAACGCAGCCCAGACCGGTCGCATCGGTGACGGCAAGATCTTCGTCTCCAACATCGAGGAAGCCGTCCGCATTCGTACCGGTGAAACCGGTGTAGACGCGATCTGACCTCGCTCATCTGCTCCGGATCTGCTCCTTCCAAAAGGGCGGCCGGCTCCAAGCACCACCAGCGCAATTCACGCGAAATCGACTCTCTAAGGAACGACGTAAATGACGACCGCTAGCGACATCCTCAAGGAAATCAAGGACAAGGACATAAAGTTCGTCGACCTGCGCTTCTCCGATCCCAAGGGCAAGCTGCAGCATGTCACGATGGACGCCACGATGGTCGACGAGGACATGTTCGCTGAAGGCGTCGCCTTTGACGGATCCTCGATCGCGGGCTGGAAGGCGATCAACGAATCCGACATGACACTGGTGCTCGACCCCGAGACGGCGCATGTCGATCCGTTCTTCGCTCAGTCGACGCTGGCGATCATCTGCGACGTGATCGATCCGATCTCTGGTGAGGCTTACAATCGCGATCCGCGCACGACCGCCAAGAAGGCCGAAGCCTACATGCAGTCGCTCGGTGTCGGCGACACCGTGTACGTGGGCCCGGAGGCCGAATTCTTCATCTTTGACGACGTCCGTTTCTCCGCCGACCCCTACAACACCGGCTTCAAGATCGACTCGATGGAGCTGCCGATCAACATGGGATCGGAGTACGAGACCGGGAACCTCGGCCATCGTCCGCGCACCAAGGGCGGCTACTTCCCGGTGCCGCCGATCGACAGCTGCCAGGACATCCGCTCCGAGATGCTGACCGTACTCGCCGAGATGGGCGTTACCGTCGAGAAGCATCACCACGAGGTGGCCGCGGCCCAGCATGAGCTTGGCATCAAGTTCGACACGCTGACCCGCAACGCCGACAAGATGCAGATCTACAAGTACGCGGTGCACCAGGTCGCCCATGCATATGGCAAGACCGCGACCTTCATGCCCAAGCCAGTGTTTGGTGACAACGGCACCGGCATGCACGTGCACCAGTCGATCTGGAAAGACGGTCAGCCGGTGTTTGCGGGCAATCAGTACGCCGACCTGTCGGAGACCTGTCTGTTCTACATCGGTGGCATCCTGAAGCACGCCAAGGCGATCAACGCCTTCACCAACCCGACGACCAACTCCT
>CAYXAA010000076.1:0-7507 GCA_964462985.1 uncultured Hyphomicrobiales bacterium
GTCGCCATGGGCGAAATTGATCATGCCGATGATGCCGTACACCATCGTGTAGCCGATCGCGATGAGGCCATAGATCGACCCCAGCGTGATCCCGTTGATCAGCTGCTGCAGGAAGTATTCCATCTACCCTGTCATCCCCTCAGGAAGGATCGGCTTCTTGCCGTTTTTGTCGGCCTGGCGGAGCTGCGTCCGATTGTGACCGAAAAGCGGACTGCTCTTAGCAAGCTCACTGCCGCGCGACAATTGCCCCCGTTTTCGTGTCTCCAGAAAAGGAAACAGTTTCCGCGTCGAAGGAAAAGCGAAATCTCTTTCCCGGCGCGCCGTTCGCTCGTCGAGCCGGAGGTCGAATCTTCCGCCGAAGCGCCCACGCTGGAAAATCGTCGCCCCCCTTGGCGAATAGGCTATCCGCCGCTGTCGCACCCTATGGTGCATGCCGTTCGCCCATCTCGGTGAGAAGGCGCGCCGCGCCCTTCGCCGAATAACATGTTATTTTTTGTCGCATCCTGTCCGAGGACAGTGCCCTTGGGAAGACTGACAAGCCACGAAACTCCTCAGACTTCAATTGAGACTTCCGCACCGTTCTGTTAGTTTTTCTAACAATGACCGATCGACTGCCTCCGCTCAATGCCCTTCGCGCCCTTGCTACTTTAGCGCAAACCGGCCGAGTCGGCGCCGCCGCTGCGCAGCTTGGCGTCACCCACGCCGCAATCAGCCACCACGTCCGGAATCTCGAGGACTGGTTCGGACTCGCGCTGGTCCGCCGCTCCGGGCGCCAGGTGGCACTGACGGACGAGGGGGAACGACTCGCCGAGGCAACCCGCGCGGCAATGGAACGCATCGCCGCCGTATGCCGCGATGTCGAGGAGAAGGCGCGGCGACCCGAGCTCACCATCGCCTGCGTGCCGTCCTTCGCCACGCGCTGGCTGATTCCACGGCTGGTCGACTTCGGCGAGGTTGCGCCGACGGTACGGCTTCGCCTGTTCTACGCCCTGCACGGTGCCCAGCAGGACGCCGACATTGCGATCGACTGGTGGGACGAACCGCCACCGGCAGACCGCTCGCTGACACGGCTCCGCCTGCTGTCCGGGCACACCCGACCGGTTTGCAGCCCGGTGCATCTGGAACGCTTCGGGCCGTTTGACACGCCGGCGGCCTTCGCCAGCGCGCGGCTCCTGCATGACGAGGATCGCGTCGGCTGGCGCCAGTGGCTGACCGAGCATGGTCTGCCGCCCGCCCGCGCCGCGACCGGCCCGGTGTTCGACGACTTCAATCTGCTCGTTAGCGCCGTGCTGGCCGGTCACGGCGTCGCCCTTTGTGTCGAGTCGCTGATCGAGGTCGAACTCACCCGCGGAGACCTTATTCCTCTGACCGGACATATCGGCAGCCGCCGCCGGGCCTATTGGCTGACCGCCGCCCGCCAGCCAAAGGCAGCGGCGCGGACCTTCATCGACTGGATCGCCACGCGCCTGCCGACAACGCCGGCGGACATCGCACAAATGCGTGAGGCTGCGCTGGACCTTGCAGCCGATCCGTTTACCTTAGGCAGAAGTGCCGACGCTTAGCGGGGCTGACTGTCAGTCCTGTTGCGAATACGAAGTCTGCCGGAGGTGGGGCCGGTGGGCCCGATGAGGAGAGTACATGACGGTTATTGTCGCCGGACAGGAGACGGCTCACGGCTCCTCAGGCACGGTGGACGCCCTTGCCTTTCGCGAGGCCATGAGCCGTTTCGGCGCAGCGGTCCATGTCGCGGCGACCGATGGTCCGGCGGGCCGGTTCGGCGCCACAGTTTCGGCCGTTGCCTCGGTGTCCGATGCTCCGCCGACGTTACTGGTCTGCCTGTCGCGCCGCGGCCGAATGAACGCCGCCGTAAAGGCGAACGGCGTCTTCTCGATCAACACGCTTCCCGCGCAGGGCGAAGCGCTCGCCCATGCTTTCGCTGGCCACGGCGATCTTCCCATGGATGTCCGATTCGGACTGGCGGGCTGGTCGGCGCTGGCGACCGGAGCTCCAGTGCTCAACAATGCCCGCGTTGCCATCGACTGCCGGGTGACGGAGTTCTCCGAGGTCGGCTCGCATTCCGTGATCTTCGGCACCGTCGCTGCGCTGCGGCTTGGCGCACGCGGCCCTGCCCTGATCTATCTCGACCGGACCTACAGGCACCTTTAGAGCGGAAGGGCTTTGCCTGCTGATGGTGGACGGGGTGAATCTGATCACCGACGTTCCGGGCCTTCGCGTTGGCAATGTCGCCGACGTTCGCCTGAAGTCCGGCGTCACGGTGCTTCTGCCCGACGCACCGGCGACGGCCTCGGTCGCGATTCATGGCGGCGCGCCGGGAACACGTGACGTCGTGCTGCTCGAGCCTGAATACACGGTCGACCGGATCGACGCCATCGTGCTGTCGGGAGGGTCGGCCTTCGGCCTTGATGCAGGTTCTGGCGTTCAGGCAAGGCTCGTCGAGCTTGGCCGCGGCCTTTCCCTTGGTCCGGCGCGCGTTCCGATCGTGCCGACGGCGATCCTGTTCGACCTGCTCAATGGCGGCGACAAGTCATGGGGAGCAGACAACCCCTACCAGACCCTTGGCCGCGCCGCCGTCGACGCCGCGCTTGCCGGCGACGGCCGCAGCTTTGCGCTCGGAACTGCGGGCGCCGGGACCGGCGCCACGACGGCCAACCTGAAGGGCGGACTGGGCTCCGCGTCGGCCCGCACGTCCACGGGCGCGGTGCTCGGCGCTCTGGTCGCCGCCAATCCGCGCGGCGTTGCCACGGTCGGCGACAGCCCGCATTTTTGGGCCGCCCCCTTCGAGCAGGACGGCGAATTCGGCGGCCTCGGCCTGCCTGCACCCCTGCCCCCGGATGCCGTAAAGGTCCGCACCAAGGGCGGCCGGCTGCAGAACGGTGCAAACACCACGATCGGCATCGTCGCCACCGACCTCAAGCTCACCAAGACCGAGCTGAAGCGCCTCGCCATCGTCGCCCACGACGGCTATGCCCGCGCGCTATGGCCGACCCATACGGCGCTCGACGGCGACGTGATCTTCGCGGTGTCGACGGGTAAGCGGGAGATGAAGGATCCGTTGGCCGAGCAGGTCGAGCTCGGCGCGCTGGCGGCGGCGGTGACCGCGCGCGCGATCGCGCGCGCGGTCTATTCGGCAACGCCTGCCGAGGGAGATGAACTGCCCTGCTGGAGCGAGCGGTTCGGCGGGTGAACCGCCGCTTCACTCCGCGGCGTCGAGATAAACGTCCTCCTGCGCCTTTTCCAACCTGGCGAAGAGCTCCTTCCGCTTCGCGGCCGCCTTGGCGAAATTCGCCTCCTTCACCGGGCCGAAGCCGCGGACCAGATCCGGAACGCGGGCAATCTCGACGAGAAGGCCATAGGGCGCGGTGCCGAGCAGGCCGATGAGCCGTTCGACGTCGCCGCAATAGTCCTCGCGCAGCGCGCGCTCCATGCGGCGCTCGGGGGTCTTGCCGAAAACGTCCGCAAAGGTGCCGCGCAAGCCCTTGAATTTCGCCAGCACGCGGAAAGCCGTGAAGATCCACGGGCCGAAGGCGATCTTCTGCGGGCGGCCGGTCTTGGGATCGAGCCGGCGCGACAAGAACGGCGGCGCCAGCAGCACCTTGAGCTTCTTCGGGTTCGTGAACTGGGCGGCGAGCTTCTCCTGGAAGGCCGGGTCGGCATAGAGCCGCGCCACCTCGTATTCGTCCTTCACCGCCATGACCTTGTAGAGCATGTCGGCAACGGTATGGGTCAGGCGCATCGTGCCGGGGCCGAACTCGGCGTCGGCCGCCCTGACCCGCTCCACCAGCGCAAGGAACCGGTCCGCATAGGCCTGGTCCTGATAGGCCGCAAGCTCCCGGGCGAGGAAGGCGATGCGCTCGTCGAGCTCCATCGGCTCCGGCCCATCCTCCTTCGGCAACGCCGCAAGAATCCTGTCCGGTGCTGCAACCAGCACACGTCCGGCGCGAAAGGCGCGCAGGTTCTGCGTCACGGCGGCGCCATTCAGCGTGATCGCGGTCTCAATCGCGTTCCCCGACATCGGCAGCGCGCCGGCCTGGTATGCCATGCCGACCAGGAGCATATTGGCGTAGATCGCGTCGCCGAGCAGCTTCTCGGCGATCCCGGCGGCATCGACCGTATGGGCGGTCGGACAGGCCTCCTCGAGCGTCTTGCGCATTCTGAGCTCGTCGAAGGACAGCGTCTGCTTCATCACGAACTCGGCCGTCGGCGCCACCCGGCTGTTGGCGAAGGCCATGGTGCGGTTGCGGTCGATCAGCGCCAGCTGCTCGGCATTGGTTGCCACCACCATATCGGCGGCAATCAGCACATCGAGGCCGGCCGCCGGCACCCGCGGGCCGTTGATCGCCTCGCCCTGCGGCGCAAAGCGCAGATGCGACGTCACCGGCCCGCCCTTCTGGGCAAGGCCGGTCATGTCGAGCGTCGAGGCCGTCAGCCCGTCGACATGGGCGGCCATGGCAAGCACGGCCGCGGTCGTCGTCACCCCCATTCCGCCGATGCCGGCGATCAGCATGTTCCGGGTGGTGTCAAAGGGCTTTGGCACGGGCGCTGGTAGACCGGCCACCAGCGCATTGACGTCGACGCCGCGGCCCTCCGCCTTCTTCAGGTCTGCGCCCTCGACCTGAACGAAGGACGGGCAGAAGCCCTTCACGCAGGAATAGTCCTTGTTGCAGCTCGACTGATTGATACGGCGCTTCTCGCCGAATGCGGTCGGCAGAGGCTCGACCGACAGACAGTTCGACTGCACAGAGCAGTCGCCGCAGCCCTCGCAAACCCGGTCGTTGATGAAGATCCGCAAGTCCGGATCCGGGTAGGCCTTCTTCTTGCGGCGGCGGCGCTTTTCGGCGGCGCAGGTCTGGTCGTAGATGATAACGGAGACGCCAGGATAGTCCTGTAGTTCCCTCTGCACCCGCATCAGTTCGTCGCGGTGCAGCACCGGCGTGTCCGGGGCAAGGTCGCGACGGCCGGCATAGAGTTCCGGTCGCTCGGAAACGACGACGATCTTCTCGACGCCCTCGGCCTCGAGTTGCCGGGTAAGTTGCGGCACCGTGAGCGTGCCGTCGACCTTCTGGCCGCCGGTCATGGCGACGGCATCGTTGTAGAGGATCTTGTAGGTGATCGGCACCTTGGCCGACAGCGCCTGGCGGATCGCCAGAATGCCAGAGTGATAGTAGGTTCCGTCGCCGACATTGGCGAAGACGTGGCTGTCCTTGGAGAAGTCGGCCTGGCCGACCCACAGCACGCCCTCTCCGCCCATGGCGATCTGGCCGTCCGTCGTCCGACCCGGGATCTCGGTCATGGCGTGGCAGCCGATGCCCGGCATCGCGCGGGCGCCCTCGGGCACCAGCGTCGAGGTTGAATGCGGGCAGCCGGAACAGAAATAGGGCACGCGGGCGGCGCGCTCGGCGTGCCCCTGCGCCCACATCACCTGCTTCATCATCCGCTCGGAAACGGCCCGCATCTCCGCCGTGACATGGTCGCGCGGCAGGAAGGCGAGCAGCGCCGGCACGATTTCGGCGACGGACAGCTCCAGGACGTCAGACAGGAACGGCCCGCCGTCCGGCGTGCGCTTGCCGAAGATCGCCGGCCGCGCATGGTCGGGCCAGGAGTAGGCGATCTCCTTGATCTGCGGCTCGAGAAAGGCGCGTTTGTGCTCGACGACCAGCAGCTTCTCCATGCCGCGGGCGAAGTTGGAAAGGCCAATCGGCTCCAGTGGCCAGGGCATTGCCACCTTGTAGATCGCAAGCCCCATCTCGCGGGCACGCGCTTCGTCGACGCCGATCAGCGCTAGCGCCTCCTTGAGATCGCGGAATGCCTTGCCGGTGGCAACAATGCCGAGCCGCGGCTTGACCGCTCCGAATGCAACGTGGTCGAGGCCGTTTGCCCGCACATAGGCCTGCGCTGCCGGCACGCGCACGTCGCGCAAGAGCCGCTCCGTCTCGAGCCGGTTGGCGAGGAGCAGCATCCGGTTGAGGTCGTCGTGCCTGCGCGGATCGCGGTCCTCCGGGCGGACGAAGGAAAGTCGCTTCGGATCGACCGAGATGGTGGCCGATGCGTCCATCGTGTCCGCAAGGCAGATCAGTGCCGTCCACAGGCCGGAAAAGCGCGACATCTCGAGCCCGTGCAGCCCGTAATCCAGCACCTCCTGGATGTCGGAGGGGTTCAGGATCGGCATTTCGATATGTTCGAAGAAGAACTCACTCTGTGCCGGCAGGATCGAGGATTTCGCCAGGTGGTCATCGCCGGCAAGCGCCAGCACGCCGCCATGGGCCGCCGTGCCGCTGGCATTGGCCTGGCGCAGCACGTCGCCAGCTCGGTCGACACCGGGTGCCTTGCCATACCAGATGCCGAAAACGCCGTCGTAGTCGGTGCCCTTGCCGCTCTGGCCGAGCTTTTGCGAGCCCCAAACGGCGGTTGCACCCAGTTCCTCGTTGACGCCGGGCTTGAACACGATGCCGGCCGGATCGAGGTGGCGCCTGGCGCGCATCAGTTCGGTGTCGTAGCCGGCAAGCGGCGAGCCACGGTAGCCGGAGATGAAGCCGCCGGTCTTCAGCCCGGCCTCGCGGTCCAGCCGCGCCCGGTCGAGCGGCAGGCGCACCAGCGCCTGAATCCCGCTCAGATAGACCCGTCCGCCCACAGCAAGGTATTTGTCGTCGAGCGAAATCGTCTTGGTAATCGCATTCATCCGGCGGCCTCCTCCGTCGCCTCGGACGCTGGCAGCACGGTGCGCCCGGGGATGAAATCCCGTCACCCTAATATGGTCCTTTTTAGTGGCGATTTCTGTGCTATTGTGCCGCTTATCGGCAAGTTCCAGGAAAGTTTGTTCCGCAGTACCGGCTATGAGCGAAAAAGTACTCCTCGACCCATCTGACATCCGCGTGCTACGGATCCTGCAGCGGGACGCCTCCCTGTCGATCGCCGAGATCGCCCGCGAGGCCGGCATGAGTCAGACGCCGTGCTGGCGCCGCATCAAGAAGCTGAAGGAGATGGGCGTTATCCGCCATGTCGTTGCCGTCGTCGACCGCGAGGCAGTCGGCCTCGGCTTCGTCGCCTATGCCTTCGTCAAGCTGACCGTCCCCAGCCGGGAGAACATGGAAATCTTCGATAAGTTGGTGAACCGCTGGCCCGAGGTCGTCACCTGCGAGCGCGTCACCGGCGCGGTCGACTACCTGATCAAGGTGGTGGCGAGCGACATCAAGGCCTACGACGACTTCCTCAGGCTGAAGCTGCTCGACAACACCATGGTCTCGGACGTGCAGTCGCGGATCGTGGTGTCGACCGTGAAGGACACCGCGGCGCTGCCCCTGAGAGAAAATTGATAGGTCTGCGGCGCTTCGCCTGGAGGGGAGCTTTCGCTGCCGTTGCTATCCGCGCAATGCTGCTGTTTCGGCTCCAGCCCATAATAAAGGGGGTCTTGGGAGTGTCGTGAGGTGATTCATCTCCTGCGATCGGTGGTGCGGGATGAAGAACAAGGTCACTCGCAGCTGACGGCCGC
>CAYXAA010000077.1:0-7246 GCA_964462985.1 uncultured Hyphomicrobiales bacterium
CTTCATAGCACTTGGCGAGGTCGTCATGACGTATGCCTTCGAGGGCGCTATTGCCGTCCAACTCGGCGCGCCGAAGCCTTGTCCTGCAAGACCGGATGGCGCCCGGCATTTTGAAGGCCCGCATCGCCACGCAGCGCCCAATGCCGGCTTGATGTCCGACTTTTCTAGGCCGACCGTACGGAATGTGATTAGAGTTGCGCGACTGGACCCGCATGGGACGCCAGCGGAAACGCCACCGGGACGAGGGCAATGTCATCTTCGGAAATGGTCAGCGTGCGCTACATGGTCGACGATGTCGCGCATGCAGTCGCCTGGTACGTGGAGCATCTCGGTTTCACACCCATTACCAATTACGCGCCCGCCTTTGCCGACGTGTCGCGTGGCGCGCTCCGGCTGCTGCTGAGCGGACCTACGAGTTCGGCCGGTCGGCCGATGCCGGACGGCGAAAAGCCCGTTCCGGGCGGCTGGAACCGTATTCACCTCATCGTGGACGATATCGTCGCGGAGGCGGCCCGGCTCAAGGCGGCGGGCGTCCGCTTTCGCAACGACATCGTGACCGGGCCGGGCGGGTCGCAGATCCTGCTGATGGATCCGTCCGGCAATCTCGTGGAACTGTTTCAGCCAGCGAAGCGCTGACGAGGCGGGTAGGGCGGTCGGCCCTCAGCCGACCAGGCCGCACAGACGCAATGGCTGGCCGATCACTATGCAGGACCCAATCCGGTGATGCGTCTGGTGGCGCGGTCCGACCTACCAGAGCGACCCTTCAAGCGCCGATTCATGCTTGCCACCGGCTATGCGCCGATTGATTACGTGCAGGCGCTGCGGATCGAAGAAGCCAAGGACCTGTTGCTTCTATCAAGGAACTGGAGCCGGTCGCCCGAGCAGGGAACGCTGCGACGCCAACGACGCGACGCTTCCCGTCGAGCGCCTATCCTTGCCTATCACGGGTTGATTGACTGCTGACGGCGGCCCGTCTCATTCCTGGCTGGCCCTGGAACCTTCCGGGCAACGACCTCTTCATAAGCAGCCTGAAGCTGTGCCCGCACGGACGGGCCGGTCATTGGTGTGCCGAGGTGGATGGACCTCAGTTCCTCCATGAAGGCTTTCCACAGTGCAGGGCCCCCTTCCTCCAGCAACTGTGCCCGGATCGAGAGTTCCTCCGAAACCGGCGTGTGGCGGCGGCCCCACGCGCCCATTTGAACGAACACCGGCACGAGTTCGATCGCCGGTTCGGCGAGGCTGTAGATTGCCTTCTGCTTGTGGCTCGGATCGTTTTTCTTGGTCAGGAGGCCAGCTCCGAGCAGGCGCTTCAACCGGTCTGCAAGGATGTTGGAGGCGATGCCCTCCTCGCTCTGGTTGAGGAGTTCGCGGTAATGCCGCCGGTTTCCGAACATGATGTCGCGGATAACGATCAGGCTCCAGCGATCGCCGAGCATTTCCAGCGTCAAATTGATGGGGCACCCGGAGCGGTGTTTTTCGGCCATCGCTGCCCTCTCAATGTGTACCGCTTGCAAATTAGGATCGGACAGACTTGATAGCAAGCGTTTCGACATTGCATGGTGGTTGCGGCGGCAGGCTGCACGGCGCTCGGTTCCTGCCCGGCGCCGGAGCCTCGGGGGCAGCCGCCGTCAACGACGCCTGCTGCGACGACTTGGGACGCGTCGTCGAGGGTAGGGGCAAGTCCCCGATCTCTTGCTTCTCCTGGCTGTTCCGGAATGATTTAAACGGATCAATGATGGATCAACCGTGCCGCCGGGGAGCAAGGCCCGTCCCTGAGGGAGCATCTGATGAACAGCAAGCTCGGCCTCGTTCTGCTCGTTATGGCAGCCACCGGCTCTGGCCTTGTCGGCGGCATCTTCTTCGCGTTCTCCAACTTCGTCATGACGGCGCTCGCGCGTCGGCCGGCAGAGGAGGGGGCGGCCGCGATGCGGTCGATCAACGAGACGGTGCTGAACCCCCTGTTCTTTACCGTCTTCTTTGGCACCGGCGTGCTCGCCCTGACCGCGGGCGTCCTGGCGCTCAGTGCGTTGGGGAGCATCGCGGGCTGGGCGACGCTTACGGCCGCGCTGTTCTACCTCGCGGGCTCGATCGGCGTCACCATGGCCTTCAACGTCCCGCTCAACGAGCGACTGCGCAAGACTCCGTCCGGAAATGCGCAACTTGCTTCGGTCTGGGCTCACTACTGCAAGGCCTGGACGCGATGGAACACCTTGCGCACGATCGCATCGGTTATCGCTGCGCTGCTGTTCGCCGCCGCCGTCGCGGCGTGAGGACCGCCACGACGGCCGACGGCAGAGGGCACACACACACGGGATCAAGCCTGACGCAGCTTTGGCTTTGCCTCGGTGCTCTTGCGCCGGCCCGGCCAATCGACCCTGGCAAACACGGCCGCCTTGAACAGCAGTGCATCCGGTGCCGGATTTTCGGCGCGGGCCGCGATCATCTTTGCCGCCACGTCGCCAACCTGGCCGGGCTCTATCCCCAGATCGCGGAGTTGCGCCTCAGACATCTGCAGCAGATCTTTGCTGCCGAGGTGCGCCTGGCGGCGATTGCGGAAGTACGACAAGATCGACATTGTCCGTCTCCATGAGCGAAAGTTGATCTTTCAGCCCGTTACCGTGGCCTGCTCTTAAGGGAATATAGGGATACTCCCTGGCATCTCAGAATGCTTTGGGTGCATCGCTCCTTGAATATGATTCATGCTGGAGGAAGGATGATGGATCAGCCTCTATTTCCGCTGCCGCCGCTCCACGCACTACGGAGCTTCCACGCGGCGGCGCTCTACGGCCGCTTTCGTGATGCCGCGGCCGCGCTCGGACTCTCGGAGTCTGCGGTCAGCCATCAGGTGCGCAAGCTTGAGGAGCACCTCGGCGTCCGCCTGTTCGACCGCGCCGGCAATGCGGTACGGCTGACACTCGCCGGGCAGGCCTATTTCGAGGAGATCGATCCCGCCTTCACCCGGATTCGTCGCGCCACCGAAGAGCTGGCCGCACCGACCTATCGGGTTTCGGTTTCGCTGCCGACGTCGCTCGCCACCTTCTGGCTGCTGCCGCGGCTGGCGCAGATGGAGCAGGCCGTGCCCGGGTTAAACTTGCAGCTTGTGCCGTCGAACCGGCTTACGGACCTGCGGCGGGAGCAGATCGACTGTGCCATCCGCTATGGTGAGGGCCCCTGGCCCGGCTACGAGGCGCTGCACCTGTTCGATGAGCAGGCGTTTCCCGTCTGCCGGCCCGGCCTCATTCCGGAAGGGGTTGCACCCGACGCCGCCTTCAATGCCTGCCGCCTGATCGTCAATGCCCTCCACCGCGAGGAGTGGCACGAATGGGCGCTTGCCCACGGCGTGCCGCCGCCCACGCTGAACGGCGCGCTCGCCCTCGATGGAGCCGAACCGATCCTGCACGCGGCGGCCGAGGGATTGGGTCTTGCCATCGGCAGGCGACCGCTGGTCGACCGCTGGCTCCAGGACGGCCGGCTCGACGCCCCGTTCGGCAGTGCCGACGAAAGCGGCTGTGCCTATTATTTTGTCTATCCGCAAGGCGTCGAGCTCAGCATGGCGGCGCGCCGTTTTGCGCGCTGGCTGGTCGGAACCAGCAAGGGAGAGGCTTCGGCGGCGGCCCTGTTTGCAAGCGACGCGCCGGATCGTGCCAGGGGTCTCGGGAGGGACCCGGCGGCGCGCGTCCACCGGTAGCGTCCGGGCCGTCCGGACGGACGCGCCCGTGCCCCTGGGCTTTCGGTTCAGGCCGTAGCGAGGAAGGCGCCGCGGTTGACTGCAAAGAAGTCGCGCAATGCGACCGGCTCCCGGCCGGTCAGCATCTTGACGGCGTCGGTGACGATATCGACACGGCCCTGCCGTGTGTTGACGTCGAAGGCGACGAGCAGCGGCACGTAGGACGCAGGCACGCCAGCGGCCGTCAGCCCAGTGGCCAGCTCCTCGTCGCTGACCGGAACCACAGTGATTGGCCGGCCGAGTTCGGCGCTCGCTATGCTGGCAATCTCGGCGGTGGTCAGGGCCTGAGGACCGGTGATCGTGTAGCACGCGTCTTCCGGCGGAGGATCAACGAGCACCGCCGCTGCGGCCTGGGCGCAATCCTCACGAGTGACATGGCTGACTCGGCCCTCGCCGGCGGCGCTGAACCATTTTCCGCTCGCAAGCACTTTCGGCAGCGATGCCAGGAGATTTTCCGCGTACCAGCTGTTGCGCAGGACGGCGTGCGACAGCCCGCTTTCCACCAGCGCCTGCTCGGTACCGTGGTGATCGGGTGCAAAGGGAATTGGCGAAGCTGGCTCGGGCCTGGGCATGGAGGTGTAGGTCACGTGCCTGACGCCGGCCGCTTTCGCCGCGGCGACGGCTGCCTTGTGTTGCCTGAGCCGCCGACCGGGCTCCGTGATGGCGTCGGTCGAGACGATCAGCAGCCGGTCGACGCCTGCAAAGGCCTCGGCGAGGTTCGGATCTTCGAAGTCGACCTTGCGCAGCACGGCTCCGGCGGCGGCAAGGTCGGAAAGCCTGGACGGGTCACGCGATCCGGCGATGACGGTACCGATGCCGCGCTCCAGAAGCAGCTCGGCCACCCTGTGGCCGAGATGGCCGGCTGCGCCGGTCACCAAGAACGTTGGGGATGAATTCGACACGGGCAAACTCCTGTTTCGGCGAGCTCGATCTCGCCAAGAGTTTTGGTCTCATTCCGAGAGTTCAACGAAGATAGGGGGCGGGATCGTGCGGAAAAGACGTCAGTTTCTCAGCGGATGGTGACCCAGACTTTGCGCAATCTGCAGCGAGACGGCCCAATCGAGCGCATTGTCCTCCCAACACTGCCGCCGAGCGTTGACCACGGCCTGATCCCGCTCGGCCAGTCGCTGCTCGAGCCGAACGCCCGCACTGGTGCGGTGGGCAGATGACCACCACAGTGAGGTGTGCAAGGCGCTGGAGGTGTTTGGATGGGGAAATGGAGCGGGAAGCTGAGGCGGCCGGCCTGCCGACAAAAAATGGGATTGGCTGCGGTCTAGTCGGGGGAGATGTGCACTTGCGCGCCGTGCAGCGGCCCGCCGCCAGGTGCCAGCGGCGGGCCGAGGTATAAGCGGCCAGGGGCGCAGGGTTACTCGGCGCCCCTCAGCTGCACCCGCTGGTCGACCCGCACGTATCGCACTTCAGGCAGGTGCCGTTCCGCACCATCGTGAAGTTGCCGCATTCGGAGCAGCTTTCGCCTTCGTAGCCCTTCATCCGGGCCTGGGCGACCTGGGCCGCGAGCTGGGCGGCCTCGGTGTTGCCGACCGAGACCTCGACCTCCGTCACCGTGTCGCGCTTGAAGGCGGTTGCCACCGCGCTGGTCTGGGCGTGGACCGAGCCGGAGAGCCTGCCCTGGGTCGCCTTTGACGAGGTGAGGGCGCCAGCGGGGTCGCCGGGGTTGCTCACCAGGCGGAAACGCTCGGTCTGGCCGCGCACCAGGCCGTGTGAGACGATGCCGGGGTGGCTGTTGTCCTGCGGCCGGCCTTCGTTCGGTCCGCTCGACATCGCCGTATTGCCGATCGCCTCCGGCGGTACGTGGGCGAGGTCGTTGCGGCCAAGGTAGGAGATCGCGAGCTCGCGGAAGATGTAGTCGAGGATCGAGGTCGCGTTCTTGATCGCCTCGTTGCCCTGCACCATGCCGGCCGGCTCGAACCGGGTGAAGGTGAAGGCATCGACATATTCCTCGAGCGGCACGCCGTACTGAAGGCCGAGCGAGATCGCGATGGCGAAATTGTTCATCAGCGAGCGGAAGGCGGCGCCCTCCTTGTGCATGTCGATGAAGATCTCGCCGAGGCGGCCGTCCTCGTATTCGCCGGTGGTGAGATACACCTTGTGGCCGCCGACGCGCGCCTTCTGGGTGTAGCCCTTGCGCCGGTCTGGCAGCTTTTCACGTTCGCGCACCGCACGCTCGACAATGCGTTCGACGATCCGCTCTGCGACGATCTCGGCACGAGCCGTCTGCGGCTTGGCGGTGATCGTCTCGACGAGGTCTTCTTCGTCCTCGTCCTCGTCAGTGATGAGCTGGGCGTTGAGCGGCTGCGAGAGCTTGGAGCCGTCGCGGTAAAGCGCGTTGGCCTTGAGCGCCAGCCGCCAGGACAGCATGTAGGCTTCCTTGCAGTCCTCGACCGTCGCCTCGTTCGGCATGTTGATGGTCTTGGAGATTGCGCCCGAGATGAACGGCTGCGCCGCCGCCATCATGCGGATGTGGCTTTCGACCGAGAGGAACCGTTTGCCGATGCGGCCGCACGGATTGGCGCAGTCGAACACCGGATAGTGCTCCAGCTTCAGGAACGGCGCGCCTTCCAGCGTCATCGCGCCGCAGACATGGGTGTTGGCGGCCTCAATCTCGGCCTTGGTAAAGCCAAGGTGCGACAGCAGATCGAAACCCGGGTCAGCCATGGCCTCCGGCGAGACCCCAAGCGCGGCCATCTGCTCGTCGCCAAGCGTCCAGCGGTTGAACACGAATTTGATGTCGAAGGCCGACTTCAGCGACGCCTTGAGCTTGTCGATGCTGGCGTCGGTAAAGCCTTTGGCCTTCAGCGCGGCCGGATTGATCGCCGGCGCTTGGTCGAGCGAGCCGTGGCCAACGGCATAGGCCTCGATCTCGGCGATCTGGCTCTCACTGTAGCCGAGCACCCGCAGCGCTTCCGGCACGGCGCGGTTGATGATCTTGAAGTAGCCGCCGCCCGCGAGCTTCTTGAACTTCACCAGGGCGAAGTCCGGCTCGATGCCGGTGGTGTCGCAGTCCATGACCAGACCGATGGTGCCGGTCGGTGCGATCACCGTCGCCTGGGCATTGCGGAAGCCGTGCTTCTCGCCAAGAGACAGCGCCTTGTCCCAGGCGGCCTTGGCCCGCTCGACCAGCACCGGATCGGGGCAGGAGGCGTGATCGAGCGCGACCGGATCGGTGTGGAGCGCCTCATAGCCGGACACCTCGCCATAGGCGGCGCGGCGGTGGTTGCGGATGACGCGCAGCATATGGTCAGCGTTCTTG
Source organism: uncultured Hyphomicrobiales bacterium (assembly GCA_964462985.1). Lineage (GTDB taxonomy): Bacteria > Pseudomonadota > Alphaproteobacteria > Rhizobiales > Stappiaceae > CAYXAA01. The sequence goes on from CAYXAA010000077.1 coordinate 6,999, forward strand.
GCATAGCCCGGGAAGGCACCGAGCTCCTTGGCCATTTCCGCCGATGTGGCATAGGCCACGCCCGTCATGATCGCCGTCAGCGCGCCGCACAGCGCGCGGCCGGCATCGCTGTCGTAGGGAATGCCGGAGGTCATGAGCAGACCGCCGATGTTGGCATAGCCGAGGCCGAGCGTGCGGTACTCGTAGGAAAGCTGGGCGATCTCCTTCGACGGGAACTGCGCCATCAGCACCGAGATCTCGAGCACGAT
>CAYXAA010000078.1:0-6836 GCA_964462985.1 uncultured Hyphomicrobiales bacterium
GAGTTCAATCCTCTCTCGCAGCACCATTCTTCCTGTGCTTCCTCACTCGGATCGTCGTCGCCTCTTCCACTCTCTGTGAGCAGATTGAACAAAAAGGGAACAAATGCGGTGGGCCTGCGTTGACCGGCGCAGGCCCTTGCTCCTATCTGGCGCCATGCCGGAGAGCACAGGACGACGCAGACGGGGCCCCGCCTGGAGGCTCAGCAATGCCCACGCGGTGGGGCAGCTTGCCCGGATTCGCTGCGGTCATTGCCGGATCAGCCGCTACTACGAGCCGGCCGACCTTCAGCAGCTGTTCGGCGACGTCGAGATCGATCAGGTGGTCCGCCGCATGCGCTGCGAACGGTGCGGATTGCAGGACTATTTGAACGCCACCCTGGAGATGCCGACCGCGCTGGAACGCACCAGCATCCGCATAAGACGGCTTGCGGGCGTGCGGATGGTTCGAAAGGTGGTGTGGCGGGATGAGTAGCGTGTACTGGGTCGCAGCCTTTTGGCGGTCAATGTCACTTTGTTGCGAGCCGCCATGACGTCGCGGGCACCGCAGTTAAGGCCTGGCGATCGCCTCGGCCGCTAGAGAGCGCGCCTGGGTTTTTCCGTGCGGGTCCAAAACGGCGCCGCCCCTCCGTCCAGCCTGCCCGTCCAGGGGCCGGATCGGGCGGCGGCCGCACCCTTTGCCGCAGGGCGGGTCGATGCGTTGCCCCCACGCTTGTGCTTCCGCCTGCGCCGTGGCACCACATCGTTGGGTCCAGGGGACGCGCAGCCGCGGTCCGAGCGGGCGCATTGGCATGGGCAAGGTGGCGGGAGCACGGCGGCAAGGAGCGCGACGGGCGATGGTCGGCGACGGGCAGGACGACAAGGGCAGGCAGCGCGATGCGGCCAGGGCCGAGCGCGAGCGGCGGCTGGCCGAGGCGCTGCGCAGCAACCTGCGCCGGCGCAAGGCGGCGGCAAGGCCGAAGCAGGATCCGGCGCCGCCGCCGTCGCCGGATGCCGGCCGTCCAGAGCGGAACTGACGGAAACGGCGGTCCGGGGCCGGGCATTGGATCCCGGCCGGGCGCCCCACATCGGGGTGCGGCGGCCGCCGGGCGCCGTGCTTTCGGCTACGCCCGGGCATTGCCTTACCTTGCCTTGGCCGGCTGCTTGATGGTAGACGGGTCAACCGCCAGGCGGCGGCATCCCAGGCTTCTCCAGTCGGACGCGCTACTTCATGGACAGGATCAGAATCGTCGGCGGCAACCGCCTCGAAGGCACCCTGCCGATCTCCGGCGCCAAGAACGCCGCCCTGCCGCTGATGATCGCCGCCCTGCTCACCGACGAGACGCTGACGCTCGAGAACGTGCCGCGGCTGCGCGACGTCGCCCAGCTCACCCATATCCTGTCGAACCACGGCGTCGACTATTCGCTCGACGGCAAGCGCGCCGGCCAGGACGCCATGACCGGCCAGACCGTGCATCTGCGCGCCGCCGAGATCGTCGACACCACCGCGCCCTACGACCTCGTCTCCAAGATGCGGGCGAGCTTCTGGGTGATCGGGCCGCTGCTGGCCCGCATGGGCGAGGCGCGGGTGTCGCTGCCGGGCGGTTGCGCCATCGGCACCCGGCCGGTCGACCTCTTCATTTTCGGCCTGGAGCAGCTCGGCGCCGAGATCGAGATCGAGCAGGGCTATGTCGTCGCCAGAGCGCCGTCCGGCGGCCTGCGCGGCGGCCGGATCGCCTTCCCCAAGGTCTCCGTCGGCGCCACCCACACGCTGATGATGGCCGCAAGCCTCGCCCGCGGCGAGACGGTGATCGAGAACGCCGCGCGCGAGCCCGAGATCGTCGACCTCGCTGCCTGCCTCACCGGCATGGGCGCAAGAATCGAGGGGGCCGGCACGGCGACGATCCGGATCGAAGGCGTCGATCGGCTCGGCGGCCATCGCCACGCCGTCATCCCGGACCGGATCGAGACCGGCACCTATGCCATGGCCGTCGCCATGACCGGCGGCGACGTCGTGCTGGCGGGCGCGCGTGCCGATCTGCTCGATACCGCGCTCGACGTGCTGCGCGAGAGCGGCACTGACGTGACTGCGACCGACGAGGGCCTGCGCATCTACCGCAACGGCAACGGCATCGTGCCGGTCGACGTCGTCACCGAGCCGTATCCCGGATTCCCGACCGACCTGCAGGCGCAGTTCATGGCGCTCATGACCCGGGCCGGCGGCACCAGCCGGATCACGGAGACGATCTTCGAGAACCGCTTCATGCACGTGCAGGAGCTCGCCCGCTTCGGTGCCCGCATTCGCGTCGACGGCCGCTCGGCCGTGATCGACGGCGTCGACACCCTGCGCGGCGCGCCGGTGATGGCGACCGACCTGCGCGCCTCGGTCTCGCTGGTGATCGCCGGCCTTGCCGCCGAGGGCGAGACGATGGTCAACCGCGTCTACCATCTCGACCGCGGCTTCGAGCGGCTGGAGGACAAGCTGTCGCGCTGCGGCGCCGTTATCGAGCGCATCTCGGCCTGAGCCGCCGATCCTTCCCCGAAGGCGGGCGCGCGGTTGCAGGGGGGGCAAAGCCGGCCTCGGCGGCCGGCGAACTTTCTCGCGCGAAACGGTTCCTTCCGGCCTCTGCTTGATTTAAGTCTGCGGCTGGAACCCCCGAAGGAGACGGAACGGAAACGCATGGATCAGCTGAAACTTGCGGCGCTCGATCAGGAAGACCTCGACGTCGTCTCGGCGCAGGTTCAAGACGCGGTGCTGAAGGTCGCCGACATCCATTACGACTCCCGAAAGAAGCAACTCGTTCTCGCCATGAACCGCTTCGCCTGGGACAAGGCGGCGCTGGCGCGCGGCCGCCGGAGGCCGGAGCTGGAGCGGCGCCGGGCCGCACTCGTCGTCGCGCGGGCGGACCGCCCGCGAGCGACCCGGATCCGGCAGGACGCCAGGGATGCGGTGTTGTCGCTGCTCGCCATCCGCTTCGAGGAGACCGATGCTCCGGCCGGGCGGATCACGCTGCAGTTCTCCGGCGGTGCGGCGCTGACTTGCGACGTCGAATGCATCGAGGTGCAACTCACCGATCTCGGCGCTGCCTGGGCGACCGAACACCTGCCGCGCCACGACGACGATTGATTGGAAACGGGAGCGACGACGTGGCCTTGCGGCTTTCCACCGGCGACGCCGATTTCGAGCAGCGGTTCCGCACTTTGCTCGACAGCAAGCGCGAGGTCTCGGTCGATGTCGACGAGGCGGTGCGCAACATCATCGACGACGTGCGCCGCCGCGGCGATGCCGCGTTGATCGACTACACCGCGCGCTTTGATCGCTTCACGGCCCAAAGCCTCGCCGAACTGACGGTGAGCGAGGCCGAGATCGAGGCGGCGCTCGCTGCCGTCCCGGCCGAAACCATGGCCGCGCTGCAGCTCGCAGCCGACCGCATCGCCGCTCACCACGCCCGCCAGATGCCTGCAGACGACCGGTACACCGACCCGATCGGGGTCGAGCTCGGCTCGCGCTGGACCGCGATCGAGGCCGTCGGGCTCTACGTGCCGGGCGGAACGGCGAGCTATCCCTCATCGGTGCTGATGAACGCGGTGCCGGCAAAGGTCGCGGGCGTGGAGCGCTTGGTCATGGTGGTGCCAAGCCCGGACGGCCGGCTCAATCCCTTGGTGCTCGCTGCCGCGCGCCTTGCCGGCGTCACCGAGATCCACCGGATCGGTGGTGCCCAGGCCGTGGCCGCGCTCGCCTATGGCACGGAGACGATCCGTCCGGTCGCCAAGATCGTCGGGCCGGGCAACGCCTATGTGGCGGCGGCCAAGCGCCGCGTGTTCGGCACCGTCGGGATCGACATGATCGCCGGCCCGTCGGAGATCCTCGTCGTCGCCGACGGCGACAACGATCCCGACTGGATCGCCGCCGATCTGCTGTCTCAGGCCGAACACGACGAGAGCGCGCAGTCGATCCTGATCACCGACGATGCGGCGTTCGCCTCTGCCGTCGAGGCGGCGGTCGAGCGCCAGCTTCAGACCCTGCCGCGTGCCGCAGTTGCCGGGGCGAGCTGGCGTGATTACGGCGCGGTGATCGTGGTCGGATCGCTCGACGAGGCGCCGGCGCTGGTCGACCGCATCGCCCCGGAGCATCTGGAACTTGCCGTTGCCGATCCCGAGCCGCTGCTGGCGAAGATCCGCAATGCCGGCGCCGTTTTCCTCGGTCGCCACACCCCCGAGGCGATCGGTGACTATGTCGGCGGCTCCAACCACGTGCTGCCGACGGCCCGATCGGCGCGCTTTTCCTCCGGACTTTCGGTGCTAGACTTCGTCAAGCGGACGTCGGTCCTGCGCTGCGATGCCGAGACGCTGAAGGCGCTCGGGCCGGCGGCGATCGCGCTCGCGGAGGCCGAGGGACTTGCCGCGCACGGCCGCTCGGTCTCCATCCGCCTGAACCTTTGAGTGGCATCTTAGCGCCGGGCGCCGGTCCGGTCGGGGAACGGACACGGGACGGACGGTGATGGCCGACGGGCAGCAAGGCAAGACCGCGGCGCGGCTGGTCGGCGTGGTGCTCGACGAGGCCTCGATCGCCCGCTCCACCCCCGACATCGAGCACGAGCGCGCCGTCGCGATCTACGATCTCATCGAGGAGAACACCTTCGATCCGGTCGGCGTCGAGGAAGACGGCCCGTACCGGCTGCGGCTGGCGATCGTGGAGAACCGCCTGGTGTTCGAGGTCGCCGCGGAGGACGAGCGGGTGTTGACGACCTACCTGTTGTCGCTCAACCCGCTGCGCAAGGTGGTCAAGGACTACTTCCTGATCTGCGAGAGCTACTTCGAGGCAATCCGCCGCGCGACGCCGAGCCAGATCGAGGCGATCGACATGGGGCGGCGCGGCGTCCACAACGAGGGCTCCCGGATCCTGATCGAGCGGCTCGACGGCAAGATCAGGATCGACATGCAGACGGCGCGGCGGCTGTTCACGCTGGTCTGCGCCTTGCACTGGAAAGGCTGACTCATGGCGATGGCGGCCGGGCGCCCGGGGGCCGTCCTGTTTGCCTGCGGCATGAATTCCGTACGCTCGCCGATGGCCGAAGCGATCGTGCGCACGCTGTTTCCGAACCAGATCTACGTCCGCTCCTGCGGCGTGCGCAGCGGCGAACGCGACCCCTTCGTCGACGAAGTGATGCGCGAGATCGGCATCGACATGAGCGCCCACCGCTCCAAGACGTTCGAGGAACTCGACGAGTCGGGCTTCGATCTGGTCGTAACACTGGCGCCGGAAGCCCACCACAAGGCGCTCGAGATGACGCGGACCGAGGCGGTCGATGTCGAGTACTGGCCAACGCCCGACCCGACGCTCGCCACCGGCTCGCGTCAGCAGATCCTCGACGAATACCGTGCCGTGCGCGATCTCCTGATGACGCGGATTAAGAAGCGCTTCGGCTGGACGGCGGCACCGAGCGGCTGACGCCGAAGCCGGGTGCGGGCTCGCTTGCTTGAAAGCGCAAAAAGCGCATGACTTCCGTTACCCGCGCCCTGCGCCTGTCTGCCTTCATTGCCGGCATGGCTGGAAAGCCATTTCCCGAATGCGGCCAACAAACTATGGGCTCACCGGGGGAGCCGGCCCGGCCGATGGAACCCAGGACGGACCCGGCATGGCACGAAATTCCGATTCATTGACCGGACGATCCCATGCGGTCCCCTTCCTGGCGCGGGAAAATTGCGCCGTATTGCGGCCTTCCGACTGTTCCCTTTCTCCTTCCGATCCGCTAGTTTCCCCGCCACGCCAGCGCTTTCCGCACAAGCGGCGCTGCCTTGCGCCGGAAACGCCAGACATTCAACAGCTTTACGCGTGTTCGGCGGCGACGTTTCGAGGATGTGCCGAAACACGCCGGGACATTGCAGGATCAGGACCTCTGTATGGCCAAAGAAGAAGTGCTCGAATTTCCCGGAGTGGTGACCGAACTGCTCCCCAACGCCACGTTTCGCGTCAAGCTCGACAACGATCACGAGATCATTGCCCATACCGCCGGGCGGATGCGCAAGAACCGCATTCGTGTGCTCGCGGGTGACCGCGTGCTGGTGGAGATGACGCCCTACGACCTGACCAAGGGCCGCATCACCTATCGCTTCAAGTAATCCGTGCGCCGCGGCTGCGGCGGCCGATCGCCTCCACCAGGTTCGACTGCATGATCGATCGCCCGAAACTGGTTCTCGCCTCCGGCTCGCCGCGGCGGCTCGCCCTGCTGCAGCAGATCGGCATCGATCCCGACGCGTTGATGCCGGCCGACATCGACGAGAGTCCGGATCGCGGCGAGACGCCAAAGGCGCTTGCCGCCCGTCTCGCGCGGACCAAGGCCGAGGCCGCCCGCCGTGTGGCGGACCGCAGCGACGCCCATGTCGACGCCCTGGTGCTCGCCGCCGATACGGTGGTCGCGGTCGGGCGCCGCATCCTGCCCAAGGCGGAGGTTCGAGATCAGGCCGACGCCTGCCTGCAACTGCTGTCAGGCCGCGCCCATCGGGTCTATACGGCGCTCTGCGTCAATGCACCGAAGGGTGTCGTGCGCCAGCGCCTGGTCGAGACCCGGGTTCGCTTCAAGCGGCTGTCGCGCCAGGAGATCAAGGCCTATCTGGACTCCGGCGAGTGGCGCGGCAAGGCCGGCGGTTATGCCATCCAGGGCCTCGCCGGCGCCTTCGTCGTCAAGCTGGTCGGCTCCTATCCCAACGTCGTCGGCCTGCCGCTCTATGAGACCGCCAATCTGCTCGCGGGCCTCGGCTATCCGGTAACGGCCCGCTGGCACGACCCGGTCGCCGTCCGGGTGTAGCGCCCATCCCCCGGCATCCAACTCTTGCGTCATCCTGGACCGCGTGCCGCG
>CAYXAA010000079.1:0-6679 GCA_964462985.1 uncultured Hyphomicrobiales bacterium
TATACGCACCACCCAACAAACTGTCAATCAACAATCAGAAGAAAAATCAGCGGCCACGCAAAGATCCGGATCGCGCTGCGGCAGCCTGGGGAAAACCTGCGCATTGCCATTGCGACGCTGCGCAGAGCGTGGTTTCCGGACGCCGCTCCCTGTGGAGAACATGGCGCAGCTGGCATCCGTTTGTCCCGTTGGAAACGCCGAGCGCTAACGCGGCCTGCCGTCCAGCCGGCCAAGCTGTGCCGGCCGGCCCGAGGCCAGGCGTCACGTCGTCCCGGTGCCGGCGGCGAGCGCCGCCCTTGCCCGGAACGCACCCTCATCGATCACCACGGTCATCGCGTCGCGCGCCGCCTCGGGATCGCGGTCCCGGATTGCATCGACAATGCGGCGATGGCGGAGCGCGGCGTCGCGCTGGCGGTCGGGGTCGGCGGCGGGCGAGCTGAGGCGGAAGGAGAGCGCGAGCGCCGCTTCCGTCAGGCTGGAGATCGAGCGCATGAAGGGATTGGCCGATGCCACCGCGACGAGCAGGTGCAGGCGCAGGTCTGCCTGGGCGAAGGCAGCCGCCGTCAGGGTCGGCTCGGCCATCCGGTCGGCAACCTCGTAGAGCCTAGCCACCTCCTCGTCCGTGCGGCGCGTCGCGGCATGAGCCGCCATGGCCGGCTCGAGCGCCAGGCGCATTTCCGATAAAGCCGTCAGGAAACCCTCATCGACACCGTGCTCCAGATGCCAGGACAGCACGTCGGCGTCGAACATGTTCCAGTGCGAACGGGGCAGGATACGCGTGCCGATCCGCGCCTTGGCCTGCACCATGCCCTTGGCGGCCAGCGTCTTCATCGCCTCGCGCAGCACGGTGCGCGACACGCCGAGGCCCGCGATCAGTTCGGCATCACCGGGAAGGATCGTGCCCTCGGGATAGTGCCCGCGCACGATCGCTGCACCCAGTTGGTTGACAACATGGGAATGGCTGGTGCGGGCCGGCGCGCGGCGCAGGATCGCGGTATCGAAGTCCTGGTCCATCGTCATCCTCGCCGCCACCGATCCTCCATTTCCCGGCGTGCGCCCGCGTCTATTGCTTGTTCTTGTTGTAGACGTCGAAGATCACCGCCGCGAGCAGGACCAGGCCCTTGATCATCTGCTGGTAGTCGATGCCAATGCCCATGATCGACATGCCGTTGTTGAGCACGCCCATCAGGAAGGCGCCGACAACGGCACCGATGATGGTACCCACTCCGCCCGCCATCGACGCTCCGCCGATGAAGACGGCGGCAATAACGTCGAGTTCGAGCGCGAAGCCGGCCTTGGGCGTTGCCGTGTTGAGTCGGGCAGCGAAGACGAGACCGGCCGCTGCGGCAAGCACGCCCATGTTGGTAAAGGCGAGGAACGTCAGTCGCTCGGTATTGATGCCCGAAAGCTTGGCCGCCTTCTCATTGCCGCCAAGCGCGTAGATGCGGCGTCCGATGACCGTGTTCGCGGTGATGAAGGCGTAGATCACCGTCAGAACGCCCATGGTGATCAGGACATTCGGAAGGCCGCGGAAAGTCGAGAGCTTGAACGTGATGAAGATCAACGCCGCAGCGACGATGAGATTGCGCCCGACGAAGAAGCCCATCGGCTCGTCCTCAATGCCGTAGGCCTTGTTGCGGGTGCGCTGCGTCAGACCCATCCAGAAGATCGCGCCCGCCGTAACGATGCCGGCGAAAAGCGCAAGCACGTTGACCTGACGGGCGTCAAACAAGCCGGCTAGCCAAGCCCCGATTGCCGCTGGAAAAACGTCCGGAACAAAGCCGTTGGCGATCATCTGGAACTCGCGCGGGAAGGGGCCGACCGACTGGCCCTGCAGCAGCCACAGCGACAGTCCGCGGAACACCAGCATTCCGGCGAGCGTGACGATGAAGGAAGGAATCTTCCAATAGGCGATCCAATAACCCTGTGCTGCGCCGATGAGAGCGCCGACCACAAGGCAAGCTGCGATGGTGAGAAGAAGCGGTTGCCCCCAGTTCACCATCATCACTGCGGCGAGAGCACCTATGAAGCCCATGACCGAGCCGACCGAGAGGTCGATGTTGCCCGACACGATGACGATCAGCATGCCGAGCGCCATGATGACGATATAGCTGTTCTGCAGCAGCAGGTTGGTGACGTTGACGGCGCGCAGCAGCGTGCCGTCGGTTACCACCTGGAAGAAGATCATGACCACGATGAGCGCGAGCAGCAGTCCGTACTCGCGCAGATGCGAAGCGAGGTAGGCGCCGATCCCCTTTGCGGAGGAAGCTTCGTTCTCCTTGGTAACGCCCTCGGCCACAGCCATTGTGCCCTTCCTCCTCAATCGTTCACGATGAGCGACATGATGCGCTCCTGGCTGGCCTCGGCAGCCGCCAGTTCGCCGACCAGAGCGCCCTCGCTCATCACGTAGATCCGATCGCACATGCCGAGCAGCTCCGGCATTTCCGACGAGATGAGAACGACGCCTTTGCCCTGGGCCGCAAGCTCGTTGATGATGGTGTAGATCTCATACTTGGCGCCCACGTCGATGCCACGCGTCGGCTCGTCCAGAATCAGGATCTCCGGCGCGGTGAACAGCCACTTGGCGAGCACGACCTTCTGCTGATTGCCGCCCGACAGGTTCACAACCTTCTGGAACACCGAGGGCGTGCGCGTGCCCAGTGCCTCGCGAAAGCGCTCGGCAACCCGCGTCTCCTCGTTGCGTTTCAACACCCCCCTCGAGGAAACCCCCTTGAGATTCGCAAGCGTGGTGTTGAAGCGGACCGTCTCGTCGAGGACCAGCCCGAGCGACTTGCGGTCCTCGGTGACGTAGGAAAGGCCGGCGGCGATGGCGCGCTCGACGGTGGATACGTCGATCGGCTGCCCTCTCAGCCTGACGGAACCGGAAATGTTCCTGCCATAGGAACGGCCGAAGATCGACATCGCGAGCTCCGTGCGGCCCGATCCCATCAGTCCGGCGATGCCAACGACCTCACCGGCGCGGACGTTGAAACTCGCATTCTTGATGATCTGGCGATCGGTTCGCTCCGGGTGCCAGACGGCCCAGTCCTCAACCTCAAGAAGCACCTCGCCGGGCACGCGATGATGTTCCGGAAAGCGGTGCGTCATGTCTCGGCCGACCATGTCGCGGACAATCCGGTCCTCGCTGAGACCCGCCTTGGCGTCCAACGTCGAAACCGTGCTACCGTCTCGGATGACGGTGACGGTATCGGCGACATAGCGCACCTCCCCCAGCTTGTGAGAGATGAGGATGCAGGTCACGCCCTGGGACTTCAGCTCCAGCATCAGGTCGAGCAGCTTGCGACTGTCGGTCTCCTGTAGCGCAGCGGTCGGCTCGTCGAGGATCAGCAGCTTGACGTCCTTCGACAGCGCCTTGGCGATTTCGATGAGCTGCTGCTTGCCGACGCCCATATTGTCGACGAGCCGCGTCGGCGCCTCCCTCAGGCCAACCTTGGCGAGCAACTCCTCGGTTCTGCGGTTGGTCTCGCGCCAGTCGATGATGCCGCGGCCGGCACGCTCGTTGCCGAGAAAGATGTTCTCGGCGATCGAGAGCTGAGGAATCAGTGCTAGTTCCTGATGGATGATGATGATGCCGCGGCTTTCGCTGTCGCGGATGCTGTAGAAGTGGGCAGGCTCGCCGTCGTAGACGATCTCGCCCTCGAAGCTCCCGGCCGGATAGACACCGGAGAGCACCTTCATCAAGGTCGACTTGCCGGCACCGTTCTCGCCGCAGATCGCGTGGATCTCGCCCCTGCGCACCTTGAGGTCGACCCGGTCGAGCGCCTTGACCCCGGGGAATTCCTTGGTGATCTGGCGCATTTCGAGAAGGATGTCGGCGCTCATCTCCGCTTTCCCGTGCCGACGGGAGGCGCGGGCGCCTCCCGTCCGTTCCTGGACCGGTGTGCGACTACTGAATCTGGTCCTTCGTGTAGTAGCCGCTGCCGACAAGCACTTCTTCCCAGTTGCTCTTGTCCACCGAAACCGGCTCGAGCAGGTAGGACGGGACGACCTTGACACCGTTGTCATAGGTCTCGGTGTCGTTGATCTCGGGCTCGCCGCCGCCGAGAACCGCATCGACCATTCCGACGGTCACGCGGGCGAGTTCGCGGGTGTCCTTGAAGATCGTCGAGTACTGCTCGTCGGCAAGGATCGACTTCACCGACGGGACCTCGGCATCCTGGCCGGTCACGATCGGCATCTTCAGATCGCCCGAGCCGTAGCCGACGCCCTTGAGCGAGGACAGGATGCCAATTGACAGACCGTCGTAGGGCGACAGCACGCCGTGCACCTGGTTGTCGGTGTAGTGGGCGGACAGGAGGTTATCCATGCGGGCCTGGGCGACCGCACCGTCCCAGCGCAGCGTGCCGACGGTGTCCATGCCCATCTGACCGGAGACGATCTTGATCTTGCCCGAATCGATCAGCGGCTGCAGCACGCTCATAGCGCCGTCGTAGAAGAAGTAGGCATTGTTGTCGTCCGGCGAGCCGCCGAACAGTTCGACATTCCAGGAAGACTCGTCCGGAAAGCGCTCCTCAAGCCCCTTGACCAGCGAGTTGGCCTGCTGCACGCCGACCTTAAAATTGTCGAAGGTGGCGTAGTAGTCGACGTTCTCACTGTCGCGGATCAGGCGATCGTAGGCGATGACCTTGATGCCGGCGGCGGCGGCGTTCTCGAGCGCATTGGACAGCGTGGTGCCGTCGATCGCCGCGATGACGAGGACGTCGACGCCCTTGGTGATCATGTTCTCGATCTGGGCGAGTTGGTTCGGGATATCGTCCTCGGCGTACTGCAGGTCGGTCTCGTAGCCGGCGGCCTGGAACTGCTCGACCATCGAATTGCCGTCGGAGATCCAACGCGCCGACGACTTGGTCGGCATGGCGATGCCGATCGTTCCCTTGTCCTGGGCGATCGCGGCCGGCGCCGAGAGCGCGACCGCCAATGCCGCGGCGGCGAGCATCGTCTTCTTCAGTTTAAAGACCATCATTACCTCCCTTGGTGGACCATCACCGGCGCGCTCGGCCGTGCCGTCGGCGCCCTCATCGCCGGCCCCGCCCTGCGGACGCCGGTGAACCCAGCTTTAACCAACCATCACCCGGCCGACCCGCACACTCGGACACGCGTCACAAGTGTCCGACCGAAACGTCTCCAGCCTCGGCTTCCGCGAGCGGATTCGTCAGCGCCATGCCAAACGCGGGTGCCTCGATCTCAAACACGTCGCCAGGCAGCACCTTGATGCCGTCAGCAAAGGACAGCGTTGCCGTACCGAACATGTGGACATGGACATCGCCCGGCGCGCGAAACACGTCATACTTGAAGTGGTGGTGCTCGAGGTTTGCGATCGTGTGCGACATGTTCGCCTCGCCCGACAAGAAGGGCTTTTCCCAGATCACAGCGCCATCGCGGCGGATGCGCGAAATTCCTTCGATGCTCTCGGGCAGGTCGCCGACGAGAATTTCCGGCCCGAAGGATGCCGGACGAAGCTTGGAATGAGCGAGATAGAGGTAGTTCACCCGCTCCATGACATGGTCGGAGAATTCATTGGCAAGGGCAAAACCGACCCGCCACGGCCTGCCGCCGTCGTCGATCACATAGATGCCGGCAATTTCCGGCTCCTCTCCGCCGTCGTCGGCAAAGGCCGGAGAGACCAGCGGCTCGCCCGGTGCGGCGACGCAATGCCCATTGCCCTTGTAAAACCATTCCGGCTGGACGCCGACCTCGCCCGCGGCCGGCTTGCCGCCTTCAAGGCCCATGCGGAACATCTTCATGGAGTCGGTGAGCTTGTCGCGTTCTGCTGCATCAAGCTTCTGGTGCATGGCGTCGCGCGTTGCGGCGGAGCCGAGATGCGTGAGTCCCGTGCCGGTGAGATGGAGATGCGCCGGGTCGGGATGATCGATCGGGGAAAGCAGCCGACCTTCGCGCGCCGCGGCGGCGGCATCGAATGCCTCGCCGAGCCCGAGTTCCTCGACGGCAGCGGCGATCGACCGGCGGCCGCTGATGGCAGCCAGCGCCAGATCCCGAACGGTGACAATGCCGGGCACCACCCGGAATACCCCGTCCTGTCGAACGGCAACGAGACGCCTGCCGCTCGGGTCAACAGCCTGAATAAGATGCATGACGAACTTCATCCTCCCAGCGCGCCACCCGCGCGGCCTGCCAATGGCCTTTCTTTAGATCATATAGTAGTACTTAATCAAGTCGGACGGCGCTTGCGCTGGAACCCGCGGCGCCGCGCCGATCCGTTCAGGGTAACAGATCCAGACAGCTTCTCCTGCGCAGCATCTGACGACGCAAAAATACCGGCATGATGGCTTCCGGAACTGCGGACACGCGCATGGCAACGATATGTGCGCGCCACGAACCGGATGCGTGCCGGCCAAATTTGACCGGTCGCGGATTGCACGCCATTCTCTCGATGGGAGGGAGCGAATGCGCACGGTGCCGGAGCGGTGCCGAGCGAGTGTGCAGCACACGTCTCCCCGTTTCTGAATCAACAGGATCCTGGCACGTAACCGGGACAACCCAAGGACGCGGTGAAATCATGAAGACGATGAAGGGACCGGGCATCTTCCTCGCGCAGTTCGTCAGCAATGCTGCACCGTTCAACTCTTTGCAATCGATTACCAGATGGGCCGCGGATCTTGGTTACAAGGGTGTTCAGATTCCGAGCTGGGACGGTCGG
>CAYXAA010000080.1:0-6107 GCA_964462985.1 uncultured Hyphomicrobiales bacterium
GCCGCCCTTGCCGTCCTTGTCGCCGGGATACCAGTTCTGCACCGTCGAGTACTTGATCTCGGCATCGTCGAGGGCAATCAGCTCGACGACGGCCGCATGAAGCTGGTTCTCGTCGCGCTGGGGCGCCGTGCAGCCCTCAAGGTAGCTCACATAGGCCCCCTTGTCGGCGATGATCAGCGTGCGCTCGAACTGACCGGTGTTCTTCTCGTTGATGCGGAAGTAGGTCGACAGCTCCATCGGGCAGCGGACGCCCTCAGGCACGTAGACGAAGGAACCGTCGGAAAACACCGCCGAATTCAAGGTGGCGTAGAAGTTGTCCGTAATTGGAACGACCGAGCCGAGGTACTTGCGCACCAACTCGGGGTGCTCGCGGATCGCCTCGGAGATCGAGCAGAAAATTACCCCGGCCTTCGCCAGTTCCTTTTTGAAGGTCGTGACCACAGAGATGCTGTCGAACACAGCGTCGACAGCGACGCGGTTCTGCGGCTCCACGCCGGCCAGGATCTCCTGTTCGCGGAGCGGAATGCCAAGCTTCTCATAGGTCGCCAGGAGTTCCGGGTCGACCTCATCGAGGCTCTTCGGGGCAGCCTTCATCTTGGGCGCCGCGTAATAGTGGAGGTCCTCGAAGTCGATCTTCGGATACTGCACGCGGGCCCAGGTCGGCTCGGTCATGGTGCGCCAGCGCCGATAAGCGTCCAGCCGCCACTCCAGCATCCACTCGGGCTCGCCCTTCTTGTCCGAGATAAAGCGGACGATATCTTCAGAAAGACCCTTTGGCGCCTTCTCGGACTCAATGTCCGTGAAGAAGCCATACTTATACTGATCGACGTCGATCGACCGGACCTGGTCGATCGTCTCCTGTACTGCAGGCATCCGTGTCTCCATCCACTGCGGTGTCAAGGACCGCGGGTTGTCGAGCCTTGCGCGGGCGACCGCTTGCTTCGTCGCCCTATGTCATTCCACTGTCAGTCACCGGCCGGTGCCTCCCGGCCCGATGTCCGAACTCCCTCAAGCAGCCCGTTCGGCTTTGGCCGACCGCATGCGCCCGGCTATGTCACGCCATGCCTTGAGCAGACCGGCGATCTCCTCCTCGGTGGTATCCTGACCCATGCTGATCCTCAGCGCCCCGCGGGCCAGATCCGGCGCCACCCCCATGGCGGCCAGAACATGCGACGTCCCGACCTTGCCGCTGGAACAGGCCGATCCGGACGAAACGGCGATCCCTTCAAGGTCGAGAGCAATCAGCGCCGTTTCCGCGCTGATACCGGGAACGGCAAAGCACGTGGTGTTGGCCAGTCGCTCGCTGGCCGCGCCAAACACGACCGTCTCCGGGCATATATGCCTCAAACCGTCCTCAAGAAAGGCCCTGAGTCGATAAACTTGAGTATTTTGGTCAAGTTCCGCCGTAACGGCCACCGCGGCCGCGCCAAAACCGGCAATCGCAGGCACGTTTTCAGTCCCTGCGCGGCGCCGCCCTTCCTGGGCGCCGCCGACCAGCAGAGGTGCTGGCGCAAGCTCGGCGGACCCAAGGGCAAGTGCGCCGGCGCCCTGCGGACCGCCGATCTTGTGCGCTGACAACGACAACGCATCCGCCCGCCAGGCACCGATGTCGATCGGCATCCGGCCGGCCGCCTGAACTGCGTCAATATGAAACAGAGCTTCTGTGCCCTTCAGGGCAGCCCCGATTTCGGCAAGCGGCTGCAGCACGCCGGTCTCATTGTTGGCGGCCATCACCGACACAAGACTGCGCTCGCCGGCGGCAGTCAGCGCTTCGACCCGCGCTCTGACGACTGCGGGATCGATCCGCCCGTCACCATCGACGGGAAGAACTTCGACAGCATCCGGCTGGAACCGGCCGCCGGCAAGAACGGACGGGTGTTCGGTCGCTCCGACCAGAAGGCGGCTGACCGTGACCGGCCTGCCGTTCAGGAACCAAACCGGCGACAGCGCCATGACATTGGCCTCGGTGGCGCCAGACGTGAAGATCACCTGTGCCGCATCGACACCGGCGATAGTGGCGACGGAGCGGCGGGCTTCCTCGACGAGAGCCCGGGCTGCCCGGCCGCTGCGGTGAATCGACGAAGCATTGCCGCCACGCACGAGCGCCGTCCGCATCGCCTCGAGCGCCACAGGACGCAGCGGCGCTCCGGCGTTGTGGTCAAGGTAGATCTGACGCCTTGCGTCCGGCACGGCTCGACACCCTTCCTGCGTCCGCCTCGTTTCGATCGTTTGCCGCCGCCGAGGCGCGGTTCGAGCGGTCCTTTCGGCGACGAACGACGGAAATCTTGCAATTTCCTGCCGAGATGAGAAATAAGTGCGCCCACAGATCACCTCGGCCGGCGCAGACGATCTCGACGCCGCACCCGTCGTTGATCCGTGGTCGTTCGTCTTTCGAACGATTCTAAAGAGTTTCTAGGAACAGGGACGCGGCGAGTCAAGGCGACACCGTGCATACCCGCTGTTTCGATCTGGCGGGGCGGCGGCTCGCCGCCCCCAACAACGAGAAGGATCAAGAGCACCCATGCCTGAGGTGATCTTCAACGGACCGGCCGGGCGGATCGAAGGCCGGTTCCATCCGGCCAAATCCCGGACAGCCCCGATCGCGCTGGTGCTCCATCTGCATCCGCAATTCGGTGGGACGATGAACAACCAGATCGTCTACCAGCTGTATTACATGTTCGCGAAGCGCGGCTTTGCCGTGCTCCGGTTCAATTTCCGCGGCGTCGGGCGCAGCCAGGGCAGCTTCGACCACGGCCAGGGCGAGCTATCCGACGCGGCCGCGGCACTGGATTGGGCTCAGACGGTGCATCCGGATGCCAGGGCCTGCTGGATTGCGGGATTCTCGTTCGGCGCCTGGATCGGCATGCAGCTGCTGATGCGCCGGCCGGAGGTCGAGGGCTTCATCTCGGTCGCCCCGCCGGCCAACCTGCACGATTTCTCGTTCCTGGCGCCCTGCCCCTCGTCCGGGCTGATCGTCCACGGCGATTCCGACAAGGTGGTGCCGGCCAAGGACGTCCAGGCCCTGGTCGACAAGCTGAAGACGCAAAAGGGCATCGTGATCGACCACGCCGTGGTGCCCGGCGCCAACCATTTCTTCGAAAACCACATGGACGAGCTGATGGGCGTCTGTGGCGGCTATCTCGACCGCCGGCTCGGCCTCAAGACCGAGGTCGCCTGACGAACGCCGAGAGTGCGGGGCGGCTTCGGGCCGCCCCGTCCGACGCTTTCAAGACCTTTCGAAACAATCCGACCGACCGGCAAGCGGAACGGCGCCGCGCGGAGCGAGCATGCCATCGCCCCCGCTTGACCGAAGCCCCGCGTCCCCTTGTCTGCCCAGGAGGATCAGTTGCCGGGGGTCCAGGCCTGATAATCGCCGGTAACCGCCGGGCGTTTTTCCGGGGACAGGATCGAGCCATGCGGGCGATAGGCGGCCGGCGTGCCGGTATGGTTGGGCTGATGCGGCTTTTGCCATGTGCGCGGCGTATAGTCCTCCTCGCTGGGAGCCACGTCCGTGCGGTGATGCATCCAGCCATGCCAGCCCGGCGGGATCATCGTGGCCTCGGCCAAGCCGTTATAGATCACCCAGCGGCGGCGCCCACCGCGCTCTCGGTAGTACTTGTTGCCGAACTCGTCCTGACCGACGAATTCGCCCTTGCGCCAGGTGAAGAAGCGCGTGCCCCACGTCTGGCCGTTCCACCAGGTGAAGAACTGGAGAAGGAGTTCCTTCATTGCGCAATTGTCTCCCGTGCGAAGGTCCCGCCGCAAAGTCGGCGCGACTATGCCTCGGGCGGGTCTCCCTGTCCAGCGTAGGGCAAGTGGCGTGATGCCGCGGGCCGGTTTGTAACGGCAATACACGATCCGACGTTCAGGGGGCCATTTGTCCGCAAACTCCCTTTCGATCCATTTTTAGGAAAATGCGACGCGCACTGATGGTATGCTTAGCGCGATCGGCGATTCCGAACGCGCATATCCGCTGAAAACCGCCGGATTTGTGGCGCGCCAATTGGTGCGGGGGCGATAGCGATTCGGCGTGCCTGACGCCGCCGGGACGCCGGCCGATCTTTTCCACACGATCCCACAACATTTAGTAGGGTTCGACAAAAACACCCCACAAGGCCTTGAGCCACGCTTGACGCTCGGGACCGATTCACTCTACCTTCATCCTCAGTCACGACGTACCGCGTTGCGAGGCTGGAGCAGCAAGCTCCGCGTCCTCTTCTCATCAGGAACGGCCCCCTTCGAACGTCCCGGTCCTTGGCCGGGGAGCGTGGTGGTGTTCGTTTGGATCGCCTGGATTTCGTGACTTTCGACGCGGGCAACACTATATATAGTGTTGCAACCATTCCAACAAGATGATCGCGCCGTTCGAGGCGCGGCGCATGCTGTAACAGGGCGGCCCAGGATCGAGGCCGGGCGGACCGGTGCCCGGAAAGACCGTGGCCACGCCGATTAGTCGGCGGATCCTCGAGCGGGGATCCGACACTCAAGGAAGGGGCATAGAATGCGGATTGAGCGGCGCTACACCAGGGACGGCCAGTCGCCCTACGCCGAAATCGCGTTTCGGACCACCACGAGCGAGATCCGCAATCCGGACGGCTCGGTGGTATTCCGTCTGGAGAACATCGCTGTTCCGGCGCAGTTCTCGCAGGTCGCCGCAGACATTCTCGCCCAGAAATATTTCCGCAAGGCTGGGGTCCCTGCCCGGCTGAAGCCGGTCGAGGAAAACACCGTCCCGTCCTGGTTGTGGCGCCGCGAGGCCGACGCGGCCGCGCTCGCCGAGTTGCCCGAGTCCGAGCGCTTCGGCTCGGAGACCGACGCGCGCCAGGTGTTCGACCGTCTCGCCGGCACCTGGACCTATTGGGGCTGGAAGGGCGGCTATTTTGACAGCGAAGCGGACGCGCGCGCCTTCTACGATGAGCTGCGCTACATGCTCGCCACCCAGAAGGTGGCGCCGAACAGCCCGCAGTGGTTCAACACCGGCCTGCACTGGGCCTATGGCATCGACGGCCCGAGCCAAGGCCACTTCTACGTCGACTTCCAGACGGGCGAACTGACCCGTTCGGCCTCGGCCTATGAGCATCCGCAGCCCCACGCCTGCTTCATCCAGTCGGTCGAGGACGACCTCGTCAACGAAAACGGCATCATGGACCTGTGGGTGCGCGAAGCACGCCTGTTCAAGTACGGCTCGGGCACGGGGTCAAACTTCTCGCGGGTGCGCGCGGAGGGTGAGAAGCTTTCGGGCGGCGGCAAGTCCTCTGGACTGATGAGCTTTCTGAAGATCGGCGACCGAGCCGCCGGCGCGATCAAGTCCGGAGGCACCACGCGCCGCGCGGCCAAGATGGTTGTGGTCGATATCGATCACCCCGACATCGAGGATTACATCAACTGGAAGGTGAAGGAGGAGCAGAAGGTCGCTGCCCTCGTCACGGGCTCCAAGATCTGCCAGAAGCACCTCAACGCCATCATGAAGGCCTGCGTCAATTGCGAGGGCCCGGGCGACGACTGCTTCGATCCGACCAAGAATCCGGCGCTGAAGCGCGAGATCCGCGCCGCCAAGAAGATGATGGTCCCGGAGAACTACATCCGCCGCGTCATCCAGTTCGCGCGGCAGGGCTACACGGCGATCGAGTTTCCGACCTACGACACCGACTGGGATTCTGAGGCCTATCTGACGGTTTCCGGCCAGAACTCGAACAATTCCGTGCGCGTGACCGACGGATTCCTCAAGGCCGTTACCGAGGACGGCACCTGGGATCTCACAGCCCGCAAGGATGGCAAGGTGATCAAGACGGTGAAGGCACGGGAGCTGTGGGAGCAGATCGGCTATGCCGCCTGGGCCTCCGCCGATCCGGGCATTCAGTACCACACCACGATCAACGACTGGCACACCTGCCCGGCCTCCGGCGAGATTCGCGCGTCGAACCCTTGCTCGGAATACATGTTCCTGGACGACACGGCCTGCAATCTCGCCTCACTGAACCTGCTGCAGTTCCGCCGCGAAGACCGCTCCTTTGACGTCGACGCCTATGAGCACGCCGTCCGGCTCTGGACGATCGTGCTCGAGATCTCGGTGCTGATGGCGCAGTTCCCGTCGAAGGAGATCGCCC
>CAYXAA010000081.1:0-4116 GCA_964462985.1 uncultured Hyphomicrobiales bacterium
CGAGGTCTTCGTCGACATCGCCCGCGGCCTCACCGGCCGCATGCAAGGCGGTCCGGGCCTGTCCGCCGCGCTGTCGAGCGCGCTGCTCGGCACCATCAACGGCAGCGCCGTCGCCAATGTGGTCACCACCGGCACCTTCACCATCCCCTTGATGAAGCGGGTCGGCTACTCGGCAACGCTGGCCGGCGCGATCGAGGCCGCCGCCTCGTCGGCCGGACAGATCCTGCCGCCGGTGATGGGCGCAGCCGCCTTCCTGATGGCCGAAATCATCGGTGTGCCCTATTGGCAGATCGCGGTTGCGGCGGTGGTGCCCGGGCTGCTTTACGTGCTGGCGCTGATGATCTCGGTCCGCCTCGAGGCCGGCCGGCTCAACCTGGCCCGCGATGCCTCCGCCGGGCGCGAACTCCTCCTCGAAACGCTCGTAAAGCGCGGCTATCTGTTGCTGCCTTTGCTCGGGCTGATCGGCTTTTTGATCGCCGGCTACACGCCGACGCGGGCCGCGGTGCTGTGCATCCTGGTCGGCCTTGCGATCTCGCCGTGGCGGCGCGACACACGGGTCGGTGCGATCGACCTCATGGTGGTCTGCCGCGACACCCTGACCTCGACGCTGCCGATCGTCGCCGCGGTCGCGGCGGCCGGCGCCGTCATCGGCGTGCTCAACCTCAGCGGCCTCGGCCTGATGCTGTCGGGGCTGATCGTCGAGACCGGCGGCGGCAGCGTCTGGATGATCCTGATCCTGACGGCGCTCACCTCCTTCGTGCTCGGCATGGGATTGCCGACCTCGGCCGCCTATCTGCTGCTCGCCGTCCTGGTCGCGCCGGCGCTCACCCAGCTCGGCCAGCCGGCGATCGTCGCCCACATGTTCATCTTCTACTACGGGCTGGTCTCGGCGATCACGCCGCCGGTGGCGCTCGCCGCCTACGCGGCTGCCGGCATCTCGGGCGGCGATGCCAATAAAACGGCGCTGGAGGCCGTGCGGCTCGGCTTCGTCAAGCTGCTGGTGCCGTTCCTGTTCGTCACCATGCCGGGGCTGCTGGCGATCGGAAGCCAGCTCCAGATCGCGCTGTCGGCCCTTCTTGCCGCCATCGCCGTCATCGGGCTGACCATTGCCTTTGCCGGCTGGCTCATGCGCCCGCTCACGGTTGCCGAGCGCCTCGGATGGACGCTGGCGTCGCTTCTGGTGCTGTGGCCGACCGCCGTCGACGCCACCGACCCGGTGACGCTCGCCGCCCGCGCACTTGGCCTCGCCGGCCTTGCCTTTTTCTTCGTCCGTGCGGCCGTCGGTGCTGCAGCCGCCGCCCCCTCAGCGTCTCATCCCCGTTCCAAGGCGTCCCGATGACCTCGACATACCTGCCGTTCCATCCCGATCCCAAGACGCCGGATATTGTGCTGCCGCGCGGCGCTTGCGATGCTCATTGCCACGTGTTCGGGCCGGCCGCGCGCTTTCCCTTCGCGCCGGAGCGGACCTACACACCCGTCGACGCGCCGAAGGAGACGCTGTTCGCTCTGCACGAGAAGCTCGGCCTCGAGCGGACGGTGCTGGTGCAGGCGAGTTGCCACGGCACCGACAACGCAGCGATGCTCGACGCGATCGCCGCCGCCGGCCAGCACCGCTGCCGCGGCGTCGCGATGGTCGGCGCCGGCATCTCCGATGCCGAGCTCAAGGCGCTGCATGACGGTGGCGTCCGCGGCGTGCGCTTCAATTTCGTCAGCCATCTTGGCCGGGACGCCGACGTCGATGCCGTGCGGGCGATCGTCGACAGGATCGTGCCGCTCGGCTGGCACGCCGTGGTGCATTTCGACGCCAACCGGCTCGAGCGTCTGGCTCCCGTGCTGAAAAGTCTGCCCGTCACCATGGTGATCGACCACATGGGCCGGGTCGATGCCTCGGCCGGACTAGACCAGCCGGCCTTTGCCATGCTGGTCGAGCTGATGGAGGATCCGCGGTTCTGGGTGAAGGTCTGCGGTGCCGAGCGTCTCTCCCGCGCCGGGCCGCCGTTCCGCGACGCCGTGCCCTTCGCCCGCGCGCTGGTGGACCGGTTCGAGGACCGGGTGCTGTGGGGCACGGACTGGCCGCATCCCAACCTCAAGGACCACATGCCCGATGACGGCGCCCTGGTCGACCTTCTCGCCGAGATCGCACCGGATGGCGGGCGGCTGCAGAAGCTGCTGGTCGACAACCCGACCCGGCTCTATTGGCCGGAGATCCCGGGCTGATCCTGCCGGCGCCTGGCCGGTCGAGCCCGGCAGGACGAAGGAAAGGCAATGAAGAGGCGGCCCGGGCAGGCGCGGCCCGCCCGGCCTGCGGAGATAAACCCTTTGGAGGAGCACCATGCGGATCGCGTTCATCGGCTTCGGCGAGGCGGCGCGGGCGTTCTGCGATAGCCTGGCGGCGGCGGACCCGAAACTGACCTTTTCGGCCTATGACATCCTGCTCGGCAGCGAAGGCCTCGACGGTGCCTGCGCCGCGGCAATGCGCGATCGCAGCGTCAACGTCAGCGCAACACTTGCGGCCGCCGTCACCGATGCCGCCTGGGTGATCAGCGCGGTGACCGCCGACCAGAGCCATGTCGCGGCCGAGACGGCGGCGGCGTGTCTGGCGCAGGGCCAGACCTTCTTCGACATCAACTCCGTCTCTCCGCAGCGCAAGCGCGCGAACGCCGAGATGGTCGCGTCCGCCGGCGCCGTCTACCTTGACATGGCGGTGATGGCACCGGTGCACCCGCGCGGCCATCGTACCCCGGTGCTTCTGGCCGGGCCGCTCGACCAAGCCACGCGCGACCGGCTTGCCGCGCTGGGCTTTGCCATCGAGGTGGCGGGTGAGGAGGTCGGGGCCGCCACCGCGATCAAGATGGTGCGCAGCCTGTTCGTGAAGGGCCTTGAGGCGATCACGGTCGAGACCCTGCTTGCGGCCTCCGCCAGCGGTTGCCTCGACTATATCCAGGCCTCGCTCGCCGGCTCCTATCCCGGGCTCGGTCTGCCGGGCTTTGCCGACTACCAGATCGAGCGCACGCTGAAGCACGGCCGACGCCGCGCCGCCGAGATGCGCGAAAGCGCCGCCACGCTCGAAGAGCTCGGTCTTTATGGCGGCCTCGCCGCCGCGGTGGCGGAGGTCCAGGAGCGCATGGGCGCAATCGGCAGGGAGACGGGCCCCGCCACGGCCTCGCCCGATGATCTCGCCCGCTTGGCGACACTGCGGCAGACGGCCGGACGCTGACCGCTGCCGAGCCGCTTCGCTCCGCGGCCGAAATCGGGTACGTCATAGGGGCGAATCCGCCTGCGACCGACCCTGCACAGGAGCACCGACTTGGCCAAGACCGTCTATGTCCTCAATGGGCCCAACCTCAATCTGCTCGGCCAGCGCCAGCCGGAGATCTACGGCCGCGAGACCCTGGCCGACGTCGAGACGGCCTGCCGCGCCGTGGCTGCCGAAGCCGGGCTCGAGATCCGCTTCTTCCAGAGCAACCATGAAGGCGTCATCGTCGAAACGATCCACGAGGCGCGGCGGGAGGCCGCCGGCATCGTCATCAACCCCGGCGCTTATTCCCACACCTCCGTTGCCATTCTTGACGCCCTCAACACCTTCGAGGGGCCGGTGATCGAGGTTCACATCTCCAACATTCACAAGCGCGAAGCCTTCCGCCACCACTCCTATGTCTCGGGCCGCGCCGATGGCATCATCGCCGGCTTCGGCACCGAGGGCTACCTGGCGGCGGTGCGGCGGTTGGGGACGTTGCTGGCAAAGGGGGCGTAGCGGCGCGGCACGGGGTGGAAGCGCCTCACCGAAGCCGCCGGACCGGCCTGCGCCGAACCCGGTTCTGGCCGCCGGGGAGCACTGCGATGCCGCGATCCTCCACCCTGGCCTCGATCCTGCCGAACCCGACGATCGCTTGGCCAGGGCCGGGCGCGACGATGAGCGCGAAATCAGGCTCCGCGCCCGCGGACCGCGTGATTTCCTGGGCGCTGCCCGCCGCGCTTGCGTGAGACGATGCCGGCGATCCCGGCCGCCACCCTCGAATGCCCCAGCCTCTCCTTCCCATGAGTTGCCGCCCGCCGCATCACGCTACCTCTCCTTCCGTCATCCTGGGCCGTGTGCGCCGCAGGCGCAGCACGAGA
>CAYXAA010000082.1:0-3873 GCA_964462985.1 uncultured Hyphomicrobiales bacterium
TCGAAATGCTCCCGGGCGAGCAGGCCCTCGTTGAACGTCTGTCCCGTGCGCGCCGCGACGTCCCGCCAGTGGTGTCGCAGAAACCCCCGGAACGCGTCGTTCCACGGGTCGCCGCCTCCGGCTCGCAAGCCGCCCATCACGAGCCGAAACGGCAGCTTGCGCTCCAGGCTCCAGTCCCTGAGCGCGCGAAGCTGCGGCGAGATTCCCCAGCACCACGAGCACATCGGGTCTCCGAAATAGATCAGCTCGGCCTCAACCGACTCCGCCGCCGGCGTTTCCGCCGCCTCCACCCCCGGCAGACGACAGATCCCCGCGTCTGCGTCGCAATCCTGCATGTCCGACTTCCTCCCCCCGGCACAAGAGTGACAGGTTCTTTTCCATCCGTTGAGCGCGTGTGGCCGGCAGCAGAATAGCGGAATGGCGGAAGAAAGGCATACCGGGCAGCGGGATTCGCTCCCGAACCCTGCAACAGCCCGGGTGCAACCGCGGGGACCGGCGTCGGGGGCGGCCGGCCTCTTTTCTCCCGGAATGGGCTATTCTCCCTTGTACGGACGTCCTTCTCGAACACGTTGTGATGAGCGTGGAGGCTATGAGAGTTCTCGCATTGGGTGGCGCGGGACAGGAAGGTGCTCGCGCAGTGGCCGATCTGGCCAAATCGCCGCAGGTCGACGCCGTGGTCGTCGGCGATATCAACCTCGAAGCCGCAAACCGCCTGCAAGCGAGCATCGGCAGCGCCAAAGTCACGGCCGCTCGGATCGATGCGACCGATGACCAGCAGCTCGCGGGGGCGTCGCGGGACGTCGACGTCGTCCTGACCTTCGTCGGCCCCTATTTCCGATTCGGCGTCCCGATCCTGAAAGCAGCGATCGCGGCCGGGTGCCACTACGTCGACATCTGCGACGACACCGAGCCGACTCTCGAGATGCTCGACCTCTCCGACGAAGCACAGTCCGCCGGCATCACCGCGGTGGTCGGCGCCGGCGTCAGCCCCGGCCTGATGAACGTGAACGTCCGCGATGCTTCGACCAAGCTCGACAGCATGAGCGAGGTCCATTTCCGCTGGAACGTGCCGGTGACCGACATTGAGGGTGACATCTCGCAGTCGGCGGCCTTGGCGCATGGCCTCCACATGATCGATAGCGACGTGCTGCAATTCATCGACGGTCAGCTCGTCAAGGTCCCCGCGATGTCCGGCTCCGAGACGGTCGAATACTCTCAGCTCGGCAGGCGCGAGGCCTATTTCGTCAGTCACCCCGAGCCGGCCACCGTCCCACGCTATTTCCCCGGTCTGCGCCAGGTGACCCAGAAGGGCGGCGTCGCCGGCTTCGACGACTTCATGCGAGCCTTGCGCGAGGTCGGGCTTACCTCGGAGGTCCCGATCGAGGTGCGCGGACAGAAGCTGCGCCCCAGCGAGATCGCCATGGCCCTGATAGGTCGGATGCCCGAGCCTGCCGAGGAGGAGAAGCGCAACCTGCCACCGCCGATCTCGGAATTCCTGACCTTCGTCCACGGCGAGAAGGCCGGCAAGCCGATGCGCATCAAGTATGCCGCTATCGGCCCGATGGGACTGCTGACCGGAACGTCCGCTTCGATCGTGGCCCAGATGATCGGCGGCGGCCGGATCGAGACCCGCGGCGTGTTCGCGCCGGAAGGCGTCGTCGATGCCGGGGTGTTCTACGCCGAGCTGGCCAGGCGTGACATCGTCGTGGAGATCACGGAGGAGGAGCTGGCGGCGGGGTGACGCTCCTTCCTGTTCCGTTCCGCCAGCGTGTCGTCGAACGTTGTGACGATCGAGCGGCTCGTGCGGATGCTGATGCCTATGAGTTGAATAATAACGCCTTGTTCGATCTGTTTACGTCGCGGGGTGGCAAAGCGATTGAGTACGAGAGCTATTTGGATGATGTAAACATAAAGAGGAAGAAGCTCGTTCAAAAGGATGTGGCTGCTGCGGCATTGACAACTCGCCGACACGTTCCTGCTTTCTCTTTGCAGACGTTAGACGGCAAGGAAGTAACTTCGGCCGATTTTCTAGGTTCGATCACTGTCTATTGGTTTTGGGGAGAATGGTGCGCCGCTTGCCAGGCCGCAATGCCAAGATTCTCCTCGATAGCGGCACGGTATGAAACCTCGGCGGACGTCAAGGTGACGACTATAAATACTGACGTTGATTCGAAATCGGTCGAGTTGTACATGAACGAAAATGGATACGAGTTTACGGTACTACTCGGCAGAGACTATTTCATAAAGTCGGGGATGCTCTCGATTCCGAGAATGTGGATTGTCGACGGAAGTGGGGCCATAAGATACGAGCTCGCCGGGTTTAAAGCATCCTCTTTGGACTATGTTGTGGCATGTATTGAAGCGCTCAAGCTCGAGAAGGCCATTGCAGCCGCGGACTCCGCGCTTCGAGCTCTCTGACTCGGCGACTGGGAGGCTGTGACCGCTTTGTTCCCTTGGTGAACACTTTGCTGGTGGGCATGGGCAAGGTGAGAAGAGCGGTTGGCAGGGGGCCTACGAGCTGTCTACAAGCGACGCGTGGATTGGAGGAAAGCGGTGAAAGTCGGGATCCTTTTTCTTTCGACTGTCATTATTTTGGTCGTTTCCGCGTGGGCCGTTTGGGAGGGCTTCCTCTCCGAACCTAACGCCGGTCCAGACGCACAAACATCTTCAAGTCCTGCCGGAGATGTGACTAAGCCGCACCGAGGGAGGCCAACGGCGAAACTTGAGGCGTTGAGCGATGGGGGGCCTGATAGCGACAGCGATAGTAGCTCGGAAGGGCGTGAAGCGGACCAGATACCGTCGGATCGGTTGGAAGATGAGCGGTCGAACCCAACTGCGGACGATCGGATAGATATGCTTTTTGCCCGGTATGGCAGCGAGGAAGTGCATTTGGCGGAAACTGACGCAACAAGCTATGGTGCTTCTGTCCGACGGTATGCGAAGGACTTTGCGGAGCAGACTCGGCGCGAGTCTTGGGCAGCCCCGATAGAAGACGCTATTGCACACGGCCTGCAAGGGACTTCATTCGCTGTCAATTTCGACGACGAGGTCGTTGAATGCAGGTCTAGAACATGCATGATCTCAGCATCAGTTGATGCGCACGTTTTTGACGCGCAACAGACTCTTTCCTCCGGAACCTGGCTTTCAATGATGGCTGAGACCCGGCGCGCGGCCTCGCGGGATTACAAATTCTATGATGAGGGCGTGGATGTGATTATGCGCGATCCAGCAACGAACCGCGTCTATGTCACCACATTCTGGGAGGTCCAACAGTAGCTCAGCAATTTGCATCGGGTGATGATTAGGGCCGATCAAGTCTGAACTTGTGTAGTAGTAGAGGAGCAAACGGAGATAGGTGGCAGTAAGAGCCAAGGCAGCTAGAAATATGACCGGCGGCGGGGCCAAGACCCGCGGAATGTCCGAAGCATCAGGGGCATCTGAGTTCGCCATGTCACGGCCCGCCGCACCTGACACCCGGGCATGATGCCCCTGACGTTGAGCCGGGCAAGCCGAATCAGAACGCCTACATCGAGCGCTTCAATCGATCGTATCGGGAAGAAGTGCTGGATGCCTGGTTGTTCCGTGACCTTGACGAAGTTCGCGAGCTCAGCTGGGCATGGATGCTCGAGTACAACGAGGAAAGAGATCACGACGGCCTAGGCGGCATGACGCCCGTCGAAGCCCTTCAACAGGCCAGGATCTCTACTTTTGAGTTGTCTACTTGACGGGGAAGCTTACGGCTCCACAGGATGACCCCATGCAGCATGCCGGCAGATCGTTCCGGTTTGCCGGACAACCGTGCCGTCAGGAGCGACCCGAGGAAGTACGCGACGAACGCGGTGAGCAGCAGCCAGATGACGGCACCGATGCCGA
>CAYXAA010000083.1:0-3856 GCA_964462985.1 uncultured Hyphomicrobiales bacterium
CGTTGATCTTCTTGTCGCCGGCACTGGCGAGGATCACGTCGAACTCGGTCTTCTCTTCGGCAGCTTCGGCCGGAGCGGCAGCGCCCGCACCACCGGCGGCGGCAACGGCCACCGGAGCGGCGGCGGAAACGCCCCACTTCTCTTCCAGCATCTTGGACAGCTCGGCCGCTTCCATGACGGTGAGCGAGGACAGTTCCTCAACGATCTTTGCGAGATCAGCCATTTCGATAGTCCCTTGAAATTCGAACCACAGAGGGTTGCAACAGTGTTTGGGTCGTTCGCCTTACGCGGCTTCGTCCTTCTTGGCGTAGGCCCCGAAGACCCGGGCGAGCTGCCCGGCCGGAGCATTGACGACCTGAGCGATGCGGGTGGCCGGCGTCTGGATCATGCCCAGCAGCTTGCCACGCAGCTCGTCAAGCGACGGCATGGTTGCCAACGACTTGACGCCATCCGCATTCAGGTTCGTCTTGCCGAGAGCACCACCAAGGATCACCAACTTGTCGTTGGACTTGGCGAAGTTGACGACGGCCTTGGGAGCGGCGACCGGATCGTCCGAATAGACGAGGACGGTCGGGCCCCTCAGCAAGTCGCCGATGTGCTCAAGGTCGGTGCCTTGAAGGGCAAGCTTGACGAGGCGGTTCTTGGCGACCTTCACGGTCCCGCCGACTTCCCGCACCTGCGCACGCAGGGTGGTCATCTGGGCGACCGAGAGGCCCGCATAGTGCGCCACGACGACAACGCCGGTGCTGCTGAGCACCTCGTTGAAGGCGGTGACGAACTCGCGCTTTTCCGCTCTTTCCACTTGCCTACTCCGTTTGACGGCGGAAAGCCGCCGCCGGTTTGTCTTTGCCGTCTGCCGCCACCCGCCGGGCGAAGGCGAGACGACGCCGAGGTTCCTGTCCCCTCATCCGCGTCGAAACACGGCAAGGACAAACGGTTCGAACCAGGGATGAAACTGGTTCCGACCCGTCTATGCAGGCCCGCGAGGGCTTAGGTCGAACCGCCCGTAGAGCGGCCCGGCACCTGCAGTCTCGGACAGGGCCGCCCGCCGTTCCCGGCGGGCGATTTGCCCGGCGGACCGGGCAAATTCCTGGATCGGCAGACGCCATCCACGTCGATGACGTCCTGCTACCGACCAATTTCGTACCCGGAAGCAACCTGCCCTGGGTCCGCGGACCCGGGTTTGCTCCCGGTGCGCTCCGCCTCAGGCGGAGAGCGATGACAGATCGACCCGGACACCCGGCCCCATCGTCGAGGACAGCGCCACGCGCTTCAGATAGGTGCCCTTGGCGCCGGCCGGCTTGGCCTTGACCACCGCATCGACCAGCGCGCGGATGTTCTCGCCGAGCGCGTCCTCGCTGAACGAGGCCTTGCCGACGCCCGCGTGGATGATGCCGGCCTTCTCGACGCGGAACTGGACCGCACCGCCCTTGGCATCGCGGATCGCAGAAGCAACGTCAGTCGTCACGGTGCCCACCTTCGGGTTCGGCATCAGACCGCGCGGGCCGAGAACCTTACCGAGGCGGCCGACGAGCGGCATCATGTCCGGCGTCGCGATGCAGCGATCGAAGTCGATCTTGCCGCCCTGAATCTCGGCCACAAGATCTTCAGCGCCGACAATGTCCGCACCTGCGGCCTTGGCCTCGTCCGCCTTGTCACCGCGTGCGAACACGGCGACGCGGACGCTCTTGCCGGTGCCGTTCGGCAGCACGCAGACACCGCGCACCATCTGATCGGCGTGACGCGGGTCGACGCCGAGATTGATCGCCACCTCGACAGTCTCATCGAACTTGGCGTTGGCACGCTCCTTAATCAGCGACAGGGCTTCCTGCA
Organism: uncultured Hyphomicrobiales bacterium; assembly: GCA_964462985.1. GTDB lineage: Bacteria > Pseudomonadota > Alphaproteobacteria > Rhizobiales > Stappiaceae > CAYXAA01. The sequence goes on from CAYXAA010000083.1 coordinate 1,834, forward strand.
GCGGATAGAACCGATTGCGGTCGATGCCGTTGCGGGCGGCGGCGATACGCTTTCCAACCTTGGCCATCGTCTTACTCCACCACCTCGAGACCCATCGACCGCGCCGATCCCTCGACCATGCGCATGGCGGCGTCGACGTCGGTCGCGTTCAGATCCTTCATCTTGGCTTCGGCGATCTCGCGCACCTGAGCGCGCGTCACCTTGCCGACGATGCCGCGGCCCGGGGTCTTCGATCCAGTGTCCACACCCGACGCCTTCTTGAGGAAGTAGCTCACGGGAGCCGTCTTGATCTCAAAGGTGAAGGAGCGGTCGGAGTAATAGGTGATCACGGTCGGGCACGGCTGGCCCTTCTCGATGTCCTGGGTCTGAGCGTTGAACGCCTTGCAGAACTCCATAATGTTGAGACCGCGCTGACCGAGCGCCGGGCCGATCGGCGGCGACGGCGTGGCGGATCCCGCCTTCACCTGCAACTTGATGTAGCCTTCAATCTTCTTCGCCATGCATCACTCCTAGATTGCTCGGCCGACCATGCCGTCTCCGGCCCGTCCGCCTGGTTCAGGAGCGGGTGGTGTGGCGCGACGCGTCCGGCGAACAGACCGCGCTTTGCCCCCCACCCGGTTTCGGGCTGACGCCCGTTTGCGCCCCCCCTGGAACCGACCCTCGTCCAGCCGGCAGTGCGGCCGGAACGCCGAACCTTCCAGGGTTCCGGAGCACTGTCCTCGCCGCTTTAGCGAAGGTTACTCCAGGGACGCGACAGCGGGCCTCCGGGCCCGCCGATCCGAAACACATCCGGCTGCCGGCCGGACCCGGGATCAGACCTTCTCGACCTGACCGTATTCAAGCTCGACCGGGGTCGCCCGACCGAAAATCGATACCGCGACCTTCAGCCGCGACCGCTCCTCGTCGACCTCCTCGACCAGTCCGGAGAACGAGGCGAACGGCCCGTCGGCCACCCGCACCTGCTCACCCACCTCGAAGCTGATCGACGGTTTCGGCCGATCGACGCCCTCCTGCACCTGATGCAGGATGCGCAGCGCCTCCGCCTCGGAGATCGGCATCGGCTTCTGCTCCGAGCCGAGGAACCCTGTCACCTTGGGCGTGTTCTTGATGAGATGGAACGCCTCGTCGGTCATCTCCATCTTCACCAGCACGTAACCGGGAAAGAACTTGCGCTCGGCGTCGACCTTGCGACCGCGCCGAACCTCCACGACCTTCTCGGTCGGCACCAGGATTTCCTCGAACAAATCGTCGAGGCCCTGCTGATGCGCCTTTTCGCGGATGGCGTCGGCGACCTTCTTCTCGAAATTCGAATAGGCGTGGACGATATACCAACGCTTGGCCATTAGCTCAGATCCGATTGTCTCGTGGGGCCCGGCCTCAGCTTGCAAAGCCGAGGAGCATCTTCACGCCCCAGCTCATCAGCTGATCCGCGAGCAAAAAGAAAACAGAAGCGATCGCCACCATGATGAAGATCATGACGGTGGTCACCGCCGTCTCGCGCCGCGTCGGCCAGACGACCTTCAACACTTCGGAACGAACCTGCTGGATGAAGGTAAAGGGATTGGTTCTCGCCATTCCGTCTTCGGCCTGCCCATAACGATCGGGGCGCGCGGAAGGGTCCGCGCGCCACGCCCGAAAGCCCTAATTAAAGCCTATCGGCTCTGCGATCAAGAGCAAAAGTGGCAGGGGCAGAGGGACTCGAACCCCCGACCTACGGTTTTGGAGACCGTCGCTCTACCAACTGAGCTATACCCCTACGTCCGCCGGCAGACCGACGGCTGCTCTTGTTATCCTCGCCACCGCCGTCTTTCAAGCGGTTTGAAGGAACGGGCGCCCGCCACAGGCCGGCGCCCGCTTGACCGTTCCGGACGCCTTCCGGCGCCCGTTCCGTATCCCATGTCTCGGCAATCGTGGCGACGGCGCAACCGCCGACCCCGCTCGCGCGGTCCGCGAGCGGGGTATCGCTTCGATTACTCGATGATCGAGGCGACGACGCCGGCGCCGACGGTGCGGCCGCCCTCGC
>CAYXAA010000084.1:0-3691 GCA_964462985.1 uncultured Hyphomicrobiales bacterium
GGTCGCCCGGCTGATCGGCGCGCCTCCCGGCTATGTCGGCTACGAGGAAGGCGGCAGCCTGACGGAGGCGGTGCGCCGGAGGCCTTACCAAGTCGTGCTGTTCGATGAAATCGAGAAGGCGCATGCCGATGTGTTCAACGTGCTGCTTCAGGTGCTCGACGACGGCCGCCTGACCGATGGGCAAGGCCGGACGGTCGACTTCCGCAACACGCTGATCGTGATGACGTCGAACCTCGGCGCCGAATATCTGGCCAATCAGCCGGAGGGGCAGGATTCCTCGGCGGTTCGCGACGAGGTGATGAACGTGGTGCGCAGCCACTTCCGCCCGGAGTTCCTGAACCGGCTGGACGAGATCATCCTGTTCCACCGTCTGCAGCGTTCGCAGATGGCGGCAATCGTCGACATCCAGCTTGCCCGGCTCCAGCGCCTGCTTGAGGACCGCAAGATCGTGCTCGAGCTCGATGACAGCGCACGCGGCTGGCTGGCGCAAAAGGGCTATGATCCGGTCTATGGGGCGCGGCCGCTGAAGCGCATCATCCAGCGCGCCGTTCAGGATCCGCTCGCCGACAAGATCCTGTCCGGCGAAATTGCGGACGGGCAGCGCGTGGTCGCCACGGCCGGCAGTGACCGGCTGCTGTTCCAGGTGGCCGGGGCGACGAGCGCCGCCGCCTGACCCGTACCCGCGCTGCCAACCGCGATCACGGCTCCGACCGCAAGATGAAGGAAGGCCCGCGTTCTCCGGAACGCGGGCCGATCACATGTCTTGGGCGCGGAGAGCGGCAGCGTCAGCTTTCGTCGGCGCGTTGCAGAATGGTACGGGCGCGCCACTTCAGCGGGCGGCAGCGGTCGCGACCCGGGCCGGACCGACACCGTGACTGATCAGCGCGTCGATACGATCGCGTTCGCGTTCAAATGCCGCCAGCATGTCACCTTCGAGCACACGCCCCCGCGGGAGGCGGATCCGCATCGGGTCGACATAGTTGCCGTTGATGCGGACCTCGTAGTGAACGTGCGGCCCCGTCGACAAGCCGGTCGAACCGACGTAGCCGATTACCTGACCCTGGCGCACCCGGGCGCCCGGGACGACACCTTTCGCGATTGCAGACTGATGGCCATAGGCGGTCTCGTAGCCGTTGACGTGCCGAAGCAGCGTGAACTGGCCGTAGCCGGAACTCCAGCCTGCCTTTTCGACCACGCCGTCTCCGGCGGCCATGATCGGCGCGCCCCGTGGCGCCGCCCAGTCGACACCCGTATGCAGCTTGCTGTAGCCGAGGATCGGATGGCGCCTCATTCCGAAGCCGGACCGGAACTTGCCGCCTGACAAAGGCTTGCGCATGAGGAACTTCTTCGCGCTCTTGCCTTCCTTGTCGTAATAGTCGACGACGCCGTCGTCGGGGGTGCGGAACCGGTAGAACTGCCGTGGCGTGCCGCCCGTGGTCAGCGCCGCATAAAGAACTTCCGGCGGACCCTCTGCATCCTCGTCCTCGAGCGCATAGAAGACTTCGAAGGAGTCGCCGGGCTTCACATTGGATTTGAAGTCGACGTCAAAGGAGAAGGTCCGGATCAAATCGCTGATCACCTGCTCCGGAACCTCCTGCTCCAGCGCCGTTTCATACAAGCTCTCGTAAAGGGTCGGCGTCGGCCCCGAATAGCCAAGCCTGTCAGCCTCGGCGAAGGCGTCGGCGAGAAAGGTCGTCGGGGCATCGGCCTTGACGAAGCTGCCGGTGTCGGAGCGTGCGACCGTTGCCAGATGAACCGTGTCGGCATAGAGGCTGACACGCTCCGGCCGCATGCGGTTGCTGCCGTCAGCCGGATTGAGCGCGATGCGCAGCCGCTGGCCCTCCTCGAGTTCCTTGACGGTGTAGACGGTTGCGAAGGCCTCGACGATCATGTCGGCCTCTTCTTCCGTCGCCTCGTTTTCCAGCAGCAGCTCCCTGAAATCACGCTTGGCGACAATTGGAATGATCTTCTCTTCCATGCCGATGAAATTGTCGCCGTCGGCCGATTTAGAAACGAACGACACGTTTTCCGGCGTGATGCGGACGTCGAGCCGGCTGAATTCCGATTGACGGGCGAGGTCGAAGTCGAAGCGACCGGGATCGACAATCGGGTAGGCGGCGGCCGAATCGGCATTGGCGGCGAGGAAGCGGGCCGACTGGCGCACGACACTCTCGATCTCCGCCTCGCTCGGGGCAAGATTGACGTCGATCAACGGGCTTTCGACCGGAAAATCGCGGACGCTGATGGAGACCTCGCCGTCGACCTTGGCGCCATAGATCGCATCGCTGACGGCCCGTTCGGGCAAAACATCGGTGTCGTTGAACAGCTTGAGCGGATTGAACGGCGGGATCCGATCGTCTGCCGTGCGGCTTCGGCGTGTCGCCAGCGTCGTCGACACCAGCACGTAGGGCTTTGCTTTGATGTGATCGCGGTCGCCGATCCGGGTCACGGTGTTGACCGGGATGACCTGACGGTTGGAGAAATGCGTGGCCGACCGGGTAATGCGGTCGCCCTTGACCGATCGTGATGTCGACAGGTCAAGACCGTCGGCTCCGGTATCGGCGGCATCCCGGGCCGGTGCAGCCGCGACAGTATACTGACCGTCCAGCGCGGCAATCATGGCGCCGCCCATCAGAACCACAGAGGTTAGCCCGGTCAGCACCGTTCCTGTGAGCCAGCGAACGCTGACCTGGCGGCGGTCAGGAACCTGATTGCGCTCATCATATACGACGAGCGGCGGTTCTTCGCCGAGGTCGACATCGGGATGGAAGAGTCCTGCCTGCATTGCGCCCGCTTAAAGGTCCTTGCTTGGATCGAAACCCGTAACCACGCTCACCCGGGGCGGCGGCAAGACTTCCACCCGCCGTCAGTCCGGCTGCTGCGGCCGGCGCGATGATGCCAAACCGCGGATCGGCGCCGGCATCGGCCACCGGGCGGCGCTAGACCTTATAACGGGTTGAAAGCACGCGGGCAATGTGAACGAACCCTTGGCGCCTATTCCGGCAACGGCCGATTTCCACAGGTGACCGGGCGGCCCGCAGGCCCGGAAACCGTGGCGCCGTGGTTGCCGGTGCCACGGGATATCCCCAGGAGGGGTAGCTCCGTCCCGCGGCCGCTGATTTTTCTTCTGATTGTTGATTGACAGTTTGTTGGGTGGTGCGTATATAGCGGTCCATCGACGGCGGGCGCTGCGGCTTTGCGGCGCGGATTAGTGTCGTTGGTCACCCGGACAGTTGGGCATGTCGGCCTCCCGGATGGGGGGGGTGGTTTTGTTTCGGCTGTTGTCGTTTTTGGGGGGTCTGGCGTTATCCTTTATGGGTTTGGCCGGTTTTCTCGAAAGGGGCTTGACTGGGTTGTTTTGAAGTGGTTTATGCCGCTTCCGTTCTTTGACAAGTGCATATGAGAAGAAAGAGAAACGTGGGCGGCGGAGTTCTTGCGGGTGCTTGAATGCACTGATGGAGCAAGAGTTTCCGGCGGACACGTTTTGGAAGGTCGTTCCGGCTGGCGGGATGGTTTCGGGGCTTTGTTTTCCGGGCTGTTTTGCTGGTTGGGAATGACATTCCCTGTCGCCCTGGTGTCGTGAGATACTGGGGGACTTTGAGCGTGACCAGGCCGGATCGACTTTTTGTTTCAACCTGAGAGTTTGATCCTGGCTCAGAACGAACGCTGGCGGCAGGCCTAACACATGCAA
>CAYXAA010000085.1:0-3432 GCA_964462985.1 uncultured Hyphomicrobiales bacterium
GGGCCGACCATGAGACAAGAGACTGGAACCAGTCGCCCTTTCGGACCGAAGGTAGCCCATCTCTTAGGTACGAACCGTCACCCATGTCTCCGGGCCGTACACTGATTTGTTGGCGACCCCGGCAGGATTCGAACCTGCGACCATCGGCTTAGAAGGCCGGTGCTCTATCCAGCTGAGCTACGGGGCCGTCCTGGGCACCGCCGCGTCGCGACGGTGCAGGTTTGGCGCCTCCCGCTCCGGCGGCGCGGAGCCGGGCGGCAGGAAACGGCGGACCAGGCGCGAATGCCGTCAATGGGTCCAGGGCATATAGCGGTCGTGGCGGAAATTGTCGGCATAGGCGATCTTCGGTACCCGGCGCTCCTGCGCCTCCTCGACCCGGAAGGCGATGCCGTTGCGCCGGGCATAGGCGATCGCCTCGTCCTTGGTGTCAAAGCGCAGGCGCACCTGCTGCTTCATGTCGGTCTGCGTCGTGTAGCCCATCAGAGGCTCGATGGTGCGCGCCACTTCCGGCTCGAACTCGAGCACCCACTGATGCGTCTTGCCCTTGCCCGACTGCATGGCCGTCTTCGCCGGCCGGTAGATGCGTGCCACCATGAAAGGCGTTCCCGTCATTGAAATCCATCGGCGGCCGCAACGGCGGCCGGCTCGTTTATTTCCCCGACCGGCTGTGAAAGTCAACGCCGCCGCCGCCGCCGACGCAAACAGGGCAGGTTTCGGGCTACTGCGGCGCCTGCTGTATCGCCGGGCTCTCGACCCGATCGCCCGGCGCAATGTTCAGCCGCTTCGCCGTGCCGGCGGGAACCTCCAGCACATAACGCACCGGATGCCGCGACGGGATGACCCGCTCCGAATAGGGTTCGGTGTCGGGCTCGATCCGTTTGATGATGCCTGAGGCGGCAATGAAGATCATGTCGAGCGGCAGCGGGGTGTTCTTCATCCAGAAATGAACTTCGCCTTCCCTGTGGAAGTCGAACAGCATGCCGCTCCCGGCGCCGAGGGTTTCCCGGAACATCAGCCCCGACGCCCTGGTGTCGGGGGTATCGGCGACCTCGACGGTAAAGGCGTGGGAGGCGCCGTCGGCGGTCACCACCGTCAGCGGCGCGCGCGGAAGTTCCGCCGCCCAGGCCGCAACCACGGCAACGAGCAGGGCCGCGCCGGCGGCGGCCGCAGCGAAGGGAGCGTGCCGCATCCGGTGCTCAGTGAGACGAAGGAATGTGGGTGCCGGCGCCGTCAGGCCGGATCTCGGCCGCCATCTTGCCCTTCGGTCCGTTGCCGAAGCGCACCAGCACCGTCTGTCCCGGCCGCAGCTCTGTGATGCCGAAGCGGCGCAGCGTCTCCATGTGGACGAAGATGTCCTCGGTGCCCTCGCCCTGGGTCAGGAAGCCAAAGCCCTTGACGCGGTTGAACCACTTGACCTCGGCCCGCTCCAGCCCGCTCTCGGGCTTGACCTGGACATGGGTGCGCGACGGCGGCAGCTGCGACGGGTGGACAGCGGTGGACTCGTCCATCGAGAGGATGCGGAATGCCTGGAGACCGCGCGGCTTGTCGATGACCTCGCACACGACGCGCGCGCCCTCATAGGCCGTCTGGAAACCATCCCGCCTGAGGCAGGTGACGTGGAGCAGGATGTCGCCGCGATCGTCGTCGGGAACAATGAAGCCGTAGCCCTTGGCGACGTCGAACCACTTGATGGTTCCGGCAACCTCGCGAACATCGACAGCTGTATCGTCGCCGACAGCTTCGTAAGGACCCGGTTGCGGCACCGTTTTCGCCACCATGTCCGCCTGTCTCCGTACTCTTGACGCCGCCGAGCCGAAACGCTCTTTGGAAAACGACCCGACACGTCGATTCCAATCCACAAAGAATACCATCGCACGTCCGTCTCTCCAGCCCAAAATCCGAAAAAGATGAACGCGTGACGTTGCGGATACACTCGCAACTAGTCGAGCGATTCGCAAACGGCCCCGATCGGGGCACGAATGACGAGGTCGGCAAGCGGATCGAGCGGGGTCGGCTCGGCGTTTACGATCACCAGACGGGCGCCCGCGCGGAGCGCAACGAGTGGCAGGCTCGCGGCCGGCTGCACGACCAGCGAGGACCCCAGCACCAGGAAGAGATCAGCCTGCTGTGCCAGCCACAACGCCCGCTCCATCGCTTCCAGCGGCATGGCCTGGCCAAAGCTGACGACCGCCGCCTTGACGAGACCGCCGCAAGCGTCACAGCGCGGCGCGCCGCCTTCGGCATCGAGCTTGGCCTTGACAGCGTCGAGCTCGGTGCGCGCGCCGCAGTCGAGGCAGCGCGCGTAGGTGCCGTTGCCGTGCAGTTCGATCAGAGCGGCCGGATCGAGCCCGGCGCGTTCGTGCAGGCCGTCGATGTTCTGGGTGATGACGGCGGTGAAGCGCCGTTCGGCGACCAGCCGCGCCAAAAGACGGTGACCGGGATTGGGCTTGGCGGCGCGAATCTGCTCGATCATGACGAAGCGGCGCTTCCAGTCTTCCAGCCGAGCGGTTTCGGAGCGGACAAAGTCGGCGAACTCGATCGGCTTCATCCGGGTCCACAGGCCGCCCGGCGAGCGGAAGTCGGGGATGCCGGATTCCGTCGAGATGCCCGCCCCGGTCAAGCCGACGCCGCGCCCGACGCCGGAAAGCGCTTCCGCCAGCGCCGCGCCGGCGGCATTGATCTCCTCGACCAGTCGCATATGTTCCGTCCCGTTGATCCCGCCTGATGCTCCGTTCTGCCGAAAGGAAGCCGATGCGATACCTGCACACCATGGTCCGCGTGAAAGACCTCGATCAATCCCTCGACTTCTACTGCAACAAGTTCGGGCTCAAGGAGGTGCGCCGGATGGACAGCGAGGCCGGCCGCTACACGCTGGTGTTCCTGGCCGCGCCTGACGACGAGGCGGCGGCCGCCAGCGCCAAGGCGCCCCTCCTGGAGCTGACCTACAACTGGGATCCAGAGGACTACACCGGCGGCCGCAACTTCGGCCACCTCGCCTACGAGGTGGACGACATCTACGCCACCTGCGCTGCGCTTCAGGCGGCGGGCGTCACCATCAACCGGCCACCGCGCGATGGCCGCATGGCCTTCATCAAGTCGCCGGACGGCATCTCGATCGAGCTGCTGCAGAAGGGCGACGCGCTTCCGGCCGAGGAGCCGTGGCGCTCGATGGAGAACACCGGCACCTGGTGAAACGTCGCCGGACCCGGCGGAACAGCCGCCGGCACGCGATTGACGACGAAAGGAAATTCCGGGCGCCGCCGCTTCTCCTGCGCCGCCCGGACGCCATGCTGCCCCCTGTGGACACGGCGCCCTTTTCCGCTTGCCCGCCCCGGCAAACATCCCTATAACCCGCGCACGTCGGCACGACGCCTTGCGCGCCCATCGTCTAGCGGTCTAGGACGCCGCCCTTTCACGGCGGAAACACGGGTT
>CAYXAA010000086.1:0-3357 GCA_964462985.1 uncultured Hyphomicrobiales bacterium
CGGCATCGACACGAGCTTCGTCCAGGACAACCATGCCTTCTCCGCCGAGAAGGGCACCGTGCGGGGCCTGCATTTCCAGACGCCGCCTCACGCCCAGGCCAAGCTCGTGCGCGTCCTGCGCGGCGCAATTCTCGACGTCGTGGTCGATATCCGGACCGGCTCTCCGACATTCGGGCAGCATGTCTCCGCCGTCATTTCGGCCAAGGACTGGAATCAGATCCTGGTGCCGGTCGGCTTCGCCCACGGCCTGATCACGCTGGAGCCCGATACCGAGGTTCTCTACAAGGTGTCGGATCACTACTCGCCGGAGCATGACAAGGGCCTGCTCTGGAACGATCCGGCTCTCGGCATCGACTGGGGCATCCGTGACGAGGAGGCGATCCTGTCGGAGAAGGATAGGCGGCAGCCGCGCCTTACAGAGCTGCCGGCCTATTTCCACTACGAAGGGACGGACGGCAAATGAAGGTTGTGGTCACCGGCGGCGCCGGTTTCATCGGGTCCGCCGTCGTTCGCCGGCTCGTGCTTGTCGAGGAGGTCGAGGTTGTCACCGTCGATGCGTTGACCTATGCCGGCAATCTCGCCTCACTTGCCCCGGTCGCCGACCATCCGCGTCACCGCTTTGTCAGGGCCGACATCCGCGACGGCAAGGCTATGGCCGATCTGCTCGCGGCGGAGGCGCCCGACGCGATCATGCATCTGGCCGCCGAGAGCCATGTCGACCGCTCGATCGACGGGCCGGCTGATTTCATCGACACCAACATCGTCGGCACCTACCGGCTGCTCGAGGCCGCAAGGCGCTACTGGAGCGCCCTTCCCTCGGCGAAGAAGGATGTCTTCCGCTTCCACCACATCTCGACCGACGAGGTGTTCGGCTCACTCGGTCCGACCGGCGCCTTCGACGAGACGACGCCCTATGCGCCGAACTCGCCCTATTCCGCCTCCAAGGCCGCGTCCGACCATCTGGTGCGGGCCTGGCACCACACCTACGGCTTGCCGACGGTCACCACCAACTGCTCCAACAACTACGGACCCTATCACTTCCCGGAAAAGCTGATCCCGCTGATGATCCTGAACGGGCTCGAGGGCAAGCCGCTTCCGGTCTACGGCACCGGCGAGAACGTGCGCGACTGGCTCTACGTCGAAGACCATGCCGAAGCGCTGTGGCGGGTGGTGACGGCGGGCACGCCGGGCGAAGTCTATGCCGTCGGTGGCGAGGCGGAGCGCAGCAACATCGCCGTGGTCGAGGCGATCTGCGATCTGCTCGATGAACTGGTGCCGGGCGAGCGGCCGCGCCGCGAACTCATCACCTTCGTCGACGACCGGCCCGGCCACGACGCCCGCTACGCCATGGACATCACCCGGATCTCCGGCGAGCTCGGCTGGCGCCCGCGGCACAGCTTCGAGGAAGGCCTGCGCAAAACCGTCGCCTGGTATCTCAACAATCGCCCATGGTGGCAGGCGATCCGCGAGGGCCGCTATGCCGGCGAGCGGCTCGGGCTCGTGGCAGGCGTCTGACGATGGACCTGCTTCTCACCGGCGCGGGCGGTCAGCTCGGCCACGAGGTGGCACGGCAGGCGGCGGTCCACGGCCTTTCCATCAGGGCCTTCGCGCGGGCCGAGCTCGACATCACGGACCGAACCGCGGTCGATGGAGCCGTTGGGGCGCTGAAGCCGAAGGTGATTGTCAATGCCGCCGCCTATACCGCGGTCGACAAGGCCGAGTCCGACCGGGCTGCCGCTTTCGCCGTCAATTGCGACGGCCCGGCTCACCTTGCCGGAGCAGCCGAACGGCACGGCGCGGCGATCCTGCACGTCTCGACCGATTACGTGTTCGACGGCACCAAGCAAGGCGCCTATGTCGAGACCGATCCTGTCGCGCCGCTCGGCGCCTATGGCGAGAGCAAGGAGGCCGGAGAGGCCGCCGTCAGGGCGGCGACCGATCGCCACATTATCCTGCGCACCGCCTGGGTCTTTGGCGCCCACGGCAGCAACTTCGTCAAGACCATGCTGCGGCTCGGCCGCGAACGCGACCAGCTCCGCGTTGTCGACGACCAGACTGGCTGCCCGACCTATGCTGCCGACCTCGCCGAAGTCGTGCTGCACCTCGCCCGGCGGGTTGCAGACGATGCCATGCCTCAGGACGGCTTCGGCACGTTCCATTGCGCGGCCGGGCCGCAGACGACCTGGTGCGGCTTTGCCAGGACGATCTTCGAATTGTCAGCGTCCCGGCTCGGCAAGGTGCCCCAGGTCCAGGCAATCCCGACCTCGGCCTATCCAACGCCGGCGAAACGCCCGGCGAATTCAGCGCTGGACTGCAGCCGGCTTCAGCGTGTGCACGGCCTGGACCTGCCGCCCTGGCCGGACGCACTCGGCCGGATGCTGGATCGGCTGGACCGGGAGGCGTAGAGCGCAATGGGTTCAGGCTTGCTCGTGCCGGTTGCTGCGACACGCCGGTTGTGCACGCGGTCCAGGAGCACTGCCGGACATAACGCGATGGAGATGCGCGAAACGAACCGCATCCCAGCCAAAGCCATGCTCCGGGGCATCAACGCACGGGCACTCGACCCCGAGTGGAGAGAATTACGATGAAGGGCATCATCCTCGCCGGCGGCAGCGGCACACGGCTTTATCCGATCACCCGCTGCGTCTCCAAACAATTGCTGCCGGTTTATGACAAGCCGATGATCTATTATCCGCTCAGCACGTTGATGTTGGCCGGCATCCGCGACATCCTCATCATCACCACGCCGCACGATGCCGCCGGCTTCCAGGCACTTCTCGGCGATGGCAGCCAGTGGGGCGTCAACCTCAGCTACGCCGTTCAGCCAAGCCCGGACGGGCTCGCTCAGGCCTTCCTGATCGGCGAACCCTTCCTCGCCGGCTCGCCCTGCGCGCTCGTTCTCGGCGACAACATCTTCTATGGTCACGGCCTGACGGAGAAGCTGAAGACGGCCGCCACGCGCAGCCGCGGCGCCACCGTGTTCGGTTACGAGGTGGTCGATCCCGAACGTTACGGGGTGGTTGCCTTCGACCGCGATGGCCGGGCCGTTTCGATCGAGGAAAAGCCGAAGGAGCCAAAGTCCCCCTGGGCGGTCACCGGGCTTTATTTCTATGACAACGACGTTGTCGAGGTCGCCAAGAGCATTCGGCCAAGCGCTCGCGGCGAGCTCGAGATCACCGACGTCAACGCGCACTACCTCGACAGAGGCGACCTTCATGTCGAACGACTGGGCCGCGGCTTCGCCTGGTTCGACACCGGTACCCACGACAGCCTCGTCGAGGCCGCGAGCTTTGTCCAAACGATTAGCCGTAGGCAAGGTCACCGCATTGCGGTGCCGGAGGAGATTGCCTTCGGGCA
>CAYXAA010000087.1:0-3043 GCA_964462985.1 uncultured Hyphomicrobiales bacterium
GAGGTCTACCGGCTGCAGGGCGTGACGATCAACGACAAGCACATCGAGGTGATCGTGCGCCAGATGCTGCAGAAGGTCGAGATCACCGATCCGGGCGAAACCGACCTCATCGCCGGCGAGCAGGTCGACGGGCTCGAGCTTGATGAGATCAACCAGAAGGCGATCGACAACGCCAGGAAGCCCGCGTCGGGCGTGCCGGTGCTGCTTGGCATCACCAAGGCCAGCCTGCAGACGCGCTCGTTCATCTCGGCGGCGTCCTTCCAGGAGACCACCCGCGTCCTTACCGAGGCGGCGGTCAACGGCAAGAAGGACACGCTTGAGGGCCTGAAGGAGAACGTCATCGTCGGCCGGCTGATCCCGGCAGGCACCGGCGGCATGATGAACCGCATCCGTCAGGTCGCCCAGCACCGGGACGAGCTGATCCTGGAGGCCCGCCGGGCGGCGTCCGGCGCAGAGAGCGCCGATCGGATGCTGGAAGACCTGAGCGGCGCGGCGGAGTAGGGTCGAGCGTCGCCGCCAACCTGTTGAAGGGCCGCCTCGTGCGGCCCTTCGCGTTTCTGCAACCGGAGCTGAGCCATGGACAACACCATCCCCCCGGACCGGGACGAGCCGACCGTGTTCATTCTGATCGGTCGAGCCTGGGAGGACGCCGGCGGCCGTCCCGACGACGCCATTCCGGTCAACATCCTGCTTCAGGCTCCGGACGACGACAGCGCGATCCGCCGGGCACTCGAGGCACTGTCAGGGCAGGGCTTCGTCGAGGCCGAACTTGATCAGATCGGCGTCATCACGGAAGAGCCGGACGATCCGACCTACGACAGCGCCTACGAGGATGCGCTCGCCGGCAATGTTGCGGTGATCACGTTCCGCGACGAGGCTTGACCCTGCAGCACCGTCTGGACAAGCGCCTTGGTAGATGAAAGAGTTTTCTGCTCGGGATGGATGCGGCGGCGTTGGCGCATGCCGGTCCGGAAGCGGCTTCGAGCAGTCGGCATTGGGTCGGGCGAGGCCGGTGGAGGGGAGCGGACATGAGGCAGTTGCAAGCGCTGATCGACCTGGCCGGCAGAATCCTTATCGCGGTAATGTTCGTTCAGTCGGGCTGGGCCAAGATCGGAGGCTATGCCGGCACGCAGGCCTATATGGAATCCCGGGGCGTTCCCGGACTGCTGCTGCCGCTTGTCATTCTGCTGGAGCTGGGTGGCGGCCTCCTGATTGTCTTCGGCTTCCAGACCCGGATTGCGGCTCTGCTGCTAGCGGGATTCTGCATCGCCGCAGGCTATCTGTTTCATTTCGAGCCAGGCGACCAGGCGCAGATGATCAACTTCATGAAGAACATCGCCATCGCCGGCGGCTTTCTGTTCCTGGTGGCCAACGGCGCCGGGGCGTGGTCGGTCGACGGCCGCCGCCGTGGCGCTTGAGACGCCGGCGACCGGCGAGAATCATGGCGTGAGGCAAGCCGGTCGCAGCGGTTTCGCTCGCCGTCAGCGGCTTGAACGCGCGGCGCAGCCGCAGCCGCCCTCACGCTGAGTCACTTTCGTAAAGAGACGGCGGCCGCAACGGCGAATTGTTGCGCCGAGGCGCGCTGACCTTTTCGTTTCGGCCGCGGGGCATGAAGGTTCGGCGAAATCGAAGAAAATTCGGGACGGGCCTTGACGCGGGGGGCCGACGTGAGTAGGTTCCGCGCCATCCCGAAGGCAGGCGGTAAGTCCTGTTGTGTTCCGATGCGCCATGCAAGGAACCAAAGCCCTTAAACGCTGCCGGGGTCTATAGGCGAATAAACGTCGAATGCATGACCGCCGGGCCGCCGGTGGTCCTCTGATTTTCGCAGCGCCTCCCACGTTCCAGCGTGGAGACAGGCGTTTTTCGTTTGTGCGAAAGGCGCTGCGTCCGGTGTGACGATCATAAGGTGAAGGGCAAAGGATGCCGACGATCAACCAGTTGATCCGCAAGCCGCGGAAGGACCCGCCGAAGCGGAACAAGGTTCCGGCCATGGAGGCATGCCCGCAGAAGCGGGGCGTATGCACGCGCGTCTATACCACGACGCCGAAGAAGCCGAACTCGGCTCTGCGTAAGGTGGCGAAGGTCCGTCTGACCAACGGCTACGAGGTGATCGGCTACATCCCGGGCGAGGGCCACAACCTTCAGGAGCACTCGGTGGTCATGATCCGTGGCGGCCGCGTGAAGGACCTTCCGGGCGTGCGCTACCACATCATCCGCGGCGTTCTCGACACCCAGGGTGTCAAGGACCGCAAGCAGCGCCGGTCGAAGTACGGCGCGAAGCGGCCGAAGTAATCGGCTGGTCTCAAAGGTTTCAAGGGCTGAGGATAATCGCATATGTCCCGCCGTCACAGGGCTGAAAAGCGCGAGATCATTCCGGACCCGAAATTCGGGGACGTCGTGGTCACCAAATTCATGAATTCCGTGATGCTTCACGGCAAGAAGTCGGTCGCCGAGAGGATCGTCTACGGTGCTTTCGACGTGATCGAGGGCAAGACCCGGCAGAATCCGATCGATGTGTTCCATGCGGCGCTCGAGAACGTGATGCCGCAGGTTGAGGTGCGCTCGCGGCGCGTCGGTGGTGCCACCTATCAGGTGCCTGTCGAGGTTCGCAACGAGCGCCGTCACGCGCTGGCGATCCGCTGGCTGATCGCTGCTGCCCGCAACCGCAACGAGACCACCATGGTTGACCGTCTTTCGGGCGAGCTGCTCGATGCCGCCAACAACCGCGGAACGGCCGTGAAGAAGCGCGAGGACACGCACCGGATGGCGGACGCCAACCGTGCCTTCTCGCACTACCGCTGGTAACCGGATCGAGAGGCTGACGTCATGGCGCGCACGCACAAGATCGAGGACTACCGCAACTTCGGTATCATGGCCCACATCGATGCGGGCAAGACGACGACCACCGAGCGGATCCTCTACTACACCGGCAAGAGCCACAAGATCGGCGAAGTCCATGACGGCGCGGCCACCATGGACTGGATGGAACAGGAGCAGGAGCGCGGCATCACGATCACGTCGGCCGCGACGACCGCTTTCTGGA
>CAYXAA010000088.1:0-2645 GCA_964462985.1 uncultured Hyphomicrobiales bacterium
CCGCGACCTCCGGCGTGACAGGCCGGCACTCTAACCAACTGAGCTACACCCGCATGTATCTTTCGGTCCCGAGGGCCGATCGAAGTGGCGTGGACTTAAGCCAGTGCGCCGCGCCTGTCAAGCGCATGTCTGGCTCCGGCGACCGATCCCCGCCCGCCTTGGATCTGGTCCGATCAACAGCCTGCAGGTCCGCCCCATCAACGATGCCGCGAAGCGCCAATTCACCCCACACCACAACACCTGACGATGTTTCGGCTGCGCTTCAATGCATGTCGGTCTTCTGTGGAAAACCGCCCGGAAGCAACGGCGCGATCGGGCCGCTCCTCAGGCAAGTGGGGCCGCGCGACGCTTGGTCAAGGCGAAGTTTCACAAACCTGACCTGGGCGAGGACACCCTGAACGGAGCCGACGTCGTCGACAGCAAGAGTTTTATCCGGCCGTGACGTCGACCCGCCCTGCGCTGCTTGGCGTAGCGAAGGCGAACGCTCTCGGCAAGAACGACGTTATCGAAACTTAAGACGCGACTGACGGGTGGTGGGCGGTGAGAGACTCGAACTCCCGACATCCTCGGTGTAAACGAGGCGCTCTACCAACTGAGCTAACCGCCCCTTCCCGTCTCCAGATGGCCTTCGCGTCGGATCGGCATAAGACCGGAGGCTGATCGCTTCCAAGGCCGCCGGCTGTATCGCCTCTACGGCCGAAGCCCGGGCAAAACGACCACCGGCTCCCTGCAGCTTTCGCCGGGCGGACTACCCTCTATGCCGTCACGACCGGCTTTTCAAGTCGGCCGCGGGTAGCGCCGCCGGGAAAGGCGCCCCGCGCACGGATTGCGCAAGGCACCGCCCCTTGAGCTGAGTTCGTATTTCAGCCGTTTACTGCGTCCTTGAGGCCCTTGCCCGCCTTGAACTTCGGGGTCTTGGAGGCAGGGATCTTGATCGTTTCGCCGGTGCGCGGGTTGCGGCCTTCCGAAGCGGCGCGCTCGGAAACACTGAAATTGCCGAAGCCGATGATACGGACCTCGCCACCCGACTTCAGGGTCGCAGTGATTGCCTCGATGGCAGCATCGATGGCTTCGCCGGACTGGGCCTTGGTCAGGCCGGTCTTGTCGGCGACGGCGGCGATCAGATCATTCTTGTTCATTGCAGTCCCTTTCTTGGAATCAGCGGATAGCCCCACGACTCGTGAAGACCCCGGAGGCGGACACTCTTGCGAATCACCTGCTAAAGCAAGCCGAAAATGGCAGAAAACCGCGATTCCAGGTCGAATATCCTAAAGAAAAAGCCCCGGCAGATGCCGGGGCTTCTCGCATGGCGTGCAAATGCGTTCAGTGTGCAACCAGGCCGGGGGTATCCTCGTCGTTGACCGCCGGCTCCGATGGGACCGAAACGCTTTCCTCGTCCCACTCGATCGGCTCCGGCATCTTGGTCAGAGCGACCTTGAGTACGTCCTCCATCCGCGACACGGGAACGATCTCCAGCCCGTTCTTCACGTTGTCTGGGATCTCCGCCAAATCCTTGGCGTTGTCCACAGGGATCAGAACGGTCTTAAGACCACCCCGCAGCGCCGCCAGGAGCTTCTCCTTCAGGCCGCCGATCGGCAGGATCCGTCCTCGCAGCGTAATCTCGCCGGTCATGGCCACTTCGCGACGCACGGGAATGCCCGTCATGATCGAGATCACGGCCGTGGCCATGGCGATGCCGGCAGACGGACCGTCTTTCGGCGTGGCCCCCTCCGGCACGTGGACGTGGATATCTCGCTTCTCGAACAGCGGCGGCTCGATGCCGAAGTCGATCGCCCGTGACCGGACATATGAAGCCGCGGCCGAAATCGACTCCTTCATGACATCCCGCAGGTTGCCGGTAACGGTCATCTTACCCTTGCCGGGCATCATGACGCCTTCGATCGTCAGCAATTCGCCTCCGACCTCCGTCCACGCCAACCCGGTGACAACGCCGACCTGGTCTTCCAGCTCGGCCTCGCCATAGCGGTACCGCGGAACGCCGAGGTAGGTTTCCACCACGTCCTCGTCGACCTTGATGACGGTCTTGTCGGACATCAGGATGTCCTTGACCGCCTTGCGGGCCAGCGTCGCGAGCTCGCGCTCGAGGTTGCGCACACCGGCTTCCCGGGTGTAGCGCCGGATCACCTTGCGAAGGGCCGTGTCCTCGACCTCGAACTCGCCCGGCTTGAGGCCATGGTCCTTCTCGGCCTTGGGCAGCAGGTGCCGGCGGGCGATCTCGACCTTCTCATCCTCCGTATAGCCGGCGATGCGGATGATCTCCATCCGGTCCATCAGCGGCGCGGGGATGTTGAGCGTGTTCGCCGTCGTCACGAACATCACATCCGACAGGTCGTACTCGACCTCCAGATAATGGTCCATGAACGAGTTGTTCTGTTCCGGATCGAGCACCTCAAGCAGAGCCGACGACGGATCGCCGCGGAAGTCCATGCCCATCTTGTCGATCTCGTCGAGCAGGAAGAGCGGGTTGGACTTCTTCGCCTTCTTCATCGACTGAATGACCTTGCCGGGCATCGAGCCGATATAGGTGCGCCGATGGCCACGGATCTCCGCTTCGTCGCGCACACCGCCGAGCGACATGCGCACGAACTCGCGTCCCGTGGCCTTCGCGATCGACTTGCCGAGCG
>CAYXAA010000089.1:0-2631 GCA_964462985.1 uncultured Hyphomicrobiales bacterium
GCCTGCGAGCTCTCACGGGCGAAGCTGCTTCTCCGTCAGCCGGTTTCGGTGTTCCGTAAGCGTCGTCCGGGTGCCCTCTGTTGCTCAGCTTGACGCCGGCTTGGCCGACCATGGCATCAGCTCGTCGATGCGGGACTGGGGATGTCCTTTGGCGAGGGCTTCAAGAGTGGCGGTGAGGTAGGCGAAGGGCTCGATGCCGTTCAGCTTCGCCGTCTGGATGAGGGAAGCGATACGACCCCAGTTGCATCCGCCCTCGTCATGGCCCGCAAAAAGCGCGTTTTTTCTGTTCAGAGTCAGCGGCCTGATCAGATTCTCGACGGCATTGTTGTCGATCTCGACGCGGCCGTCGTCGAGGAAGACCTGAAGGCCGTCCCAGTGATTGGCGAAGTAGCCGAGCTTCTCGCCCATGCGGGATTTCGGCGAGACCTTCGCGCGCACCTCGGCGAGCCAGGTGCCGAAGGCCGTCACGATCGGCTTGGAGCGCGCCTGCCGCTCGGCCCGGCGTTTCTCGGGCGATTGGCCCTTGATGTCGGCCTCCACGGCATAGAGGTCGGCAATCTGGCGAAGCCCGGCCTCGGCGATCGGCGAGGCGTCCCGGTCGAACAGCTCTCGCAACTGCCGCCGACCGTGCGCCCAGCAATGGGCGAGCGTCAGCGGAGCCTCGGAAGGCCGCTTTCGCGCGACAGTCTTGTAGGCGCTGTAGCCATCCACCTGGAGCACGCCGGCGAAGCCGCGCAGCATTTCCTCGGCATGTTCGGCACCGCGACCCGGTGCATAGAAGTAGACCACGCCCGGAGGATCGGTGCCGCCCCAGCGGCGATCGTCGCGCGCGAGCGCCCAGAGATAACCGGTCTTCGTCCTGCCGCGGCCCGGATCGAGCACCGGCGCCGTCGTCTCGTCCATGAACAGCTTGCCCGAGCGCTTCAGATGCTCTTCCAGGCGGTCGAACACCGGCCGGAGGTGGAAGGACGCCTTGCCGACCCAGTCGGCGAGGGTCGAGCGGTGCAGGTCGAGCCCGGCGCGGGCGTAGATTTGCGACTGCCGATAGAGCGGAACGTGATCGGCGTATTTCGTGACCAGCACATGCGCGATGAGACCCTCGGTCGGCAACGCCCCTTCGATCAGATGCGCCGGCGCAGATGCCTGCGCCATGCTTCCCGAGCAGCGGCGACAGGCGTATTTCGGTCGGACGGTCACGATCACCCGGAACTGCGCCGGAACGATGTCGAGGCGCTCGGTCCGCTCTTCACCGATCCGGGTCATCTCCCCGCACCCGCAAGGGCAAAGGATGCTCGCCGGCTCGACGACATGCTCGACGCGCGGCAGTTCCCGCGGCAGACGACCGAGATTGCGCTTCGCCTCCTGAGCCCGCGCCGGTCTCCGCGGCAAGCCGGAAGCGGACCTCGGCGCCTCGGTTTCCGCCACGGCGGTCTCCAGGTCCTCGAAGGCGAGCTGACGCGCGTCCGCGCTCAGCTTCTCGGATTTTCTGCCGTGGAGTGCCTGTCGGAACTCCTTCACGAGATGCTCCAGGCGCCGGTTCTGCTCGGCGAGCGACGTCAGTTGCTCCCGGAGCGCTGCTTTCTCGCCTTCGAGCACGGCCCGGCTCGCGCGCTCGGCTTCGATGAAGGCGCGCAGCTCGGGAGGGAGCGTGCTGAGGTCGATCTCGGCGGCGGTCATGAAGCAGGATCATAACGGCCGAAGGCGTCCGCGCGACCCGTTCGGCCCGAGTCATTCTGCCGCAGTCGGCCGGCGCAGCCGCCTCCTCGGCCCGTGCATCCGCCGCCACTCCAGCCCGTCGAACAGCGCCTCGAACTGCGCGCGCGACAGCCGCATCACGCCGTCACGAACCGCCGGCCACGCGAACTTGCCCTCTTCGAGCCGCTTGTAGATCAGCACCAGCCCGCTCCCGTCCCAGACCAGAGCCTTGATCCTGTCGCCTCGCTTCGAGCGGAAGACCACGATCACACCGGAATGCGGATCGAGCCCAAGCTGGTTCTGTGTCAGCGCCGCGAGGCTATCGTGGCCGCGGCGGAAATCGACGGGTGAGGTCGCGATCACCACACGCACCGCATCCGCGGGAACGATCATGACGCCGCACGCAGCGCCGTCGCGATCTCCGCCACACGCGCCGCCGGGCTGTCGCCCGCCAGCCGCACGACCACCCCGTTCACCTCGATCTCGATGCAAGCCGGCGTCGCCTCCGCGGAAGGCTCATCCAGCACCAGCCTCGCAAACTCGACCGTCTCCTCCGACGGCAATGCCAGCTTCCCCCGCCGAGCCGCTCGACGCCAGGTCGTCACCTGCTGCGGCGACACATCGTGCCGGCGGGCCACGTCCACGACCCGTGCGCCCGCCTCGAACGACTCCGCCACGATCCGCGCCTTCACCGCCTCCGGCCAGCTCCGCCGGCCCGTCGGACCCGAAAGCACCTCCAGCCGCTCGACAGTCTTCCGACCATCGTCCAACAAAAACTGCGCTCTTTCCTGCAAAGCTGTCGCCCCATCTATCCGCAAACCGATGCGAATGGATCAGGCCCAGGCCGCTTCCGCCAGAGAGGGGGTGCAGGCTCCGCTTACAGACCTCCGTGTTGGACGGAGGTTGTGAAATGGGAAGAGACGGCAAAATGGGCGT
>CAYXAA010000090.1:0-2524 GCA_964462985.1 uncultured Hyphomicrobiales bacterium
AATGATGGCATCGAGCAACGCATCGCCCTCCGGCGTGAGGTGGCAGACGCGGCCGTTGCCGCGCGGGGCCCTCTCCTCGCGCACCAATCCTTTGCGGACCAGAAGGTCGAGATTGCGCGACAGCGTCGTGCGGTCCATCGCGATCCGCTCAGCTATCGCCGTCATCGTTTCACCGGCGCTCTTGCGCACGGCGCCGAGGACGGTGAACTGCGCAACGGAGACGCCGAACGGACGCAGACGCTCGTCGTAGCGCCGGGTCATCGCCCGGGCCGCCATCACTGTCGACAGGAGCAGGCAGCGGGAAAAGTCGTAGTTGTCCCGAAAGTCGTCGGCATCCGTCATGCCGTCTTTTAGCGCGGCCGGACCGGAAAGCAAAACCGGCGTACCTCCGTGGCGGCGCTCAGGCAATCGGCCGCTCAAAGCGGAGTCCGTCGTAGGCCGGCTCGACATTGGGTGGCAGCATTGCCTTGAGCGACCGGTAATCGAGATCGACATGAAGATTGGTGACGATCGCATGAGCCGGCCGCAGGCGCTCGATCCAGCCGAGCGCATCCTGCAGCGAGAAATGGCTCGGATGCGGGCTCGGACGCAGCGCGTCGATGATCCAGACGCCGAGATTGGAAAACAGGCTGACTGCGCTATCGGGAATGTTCTTGACGTCGGGCAGGTAGGCGACGTCGCCGAAGCGAAAGCCGAGCGCATCGATGTCGCCGTGATCGACCAGGGCCGATTGCACGGGAATCCGTCCGCCCCTGCCGTCGATGGCGAAGGCTTCGCCCGCGATGATACGGTGCTCCTCGAGGATTGGCGGGTAGTTCGAGCCGGGCGGCGTTGCGAAGCAGTATGAGAAGGCCTCGTGGGCGCGTATCGAGGTCGGCTCGTCCAGATAGACCGGAACACGGCGACGATGCGCGATAGCGATCGCCCGCAGGTCGTCGATGCCGTGGATATGGTCAGCATGGGCATGGGTATAAAGCACCGCGTCGACGTCCTTGACATTGGCGTCGAGCAGCTGCTGGCGGAGGTCGGGTCCGGTGTCGACCAGCACGGTGGTCGTGCCATCGGGTCCGTGGCGGCGCACAAGCAGCGCACAGCGGCGGCGGCGGTTGCGCGGCTCATCAGGATCGCACGCCCCCCAGATGTCGCCGATCCGCGGCACGCCGCCGGAGGAGCCGCAACCCAGGATCGTGAACTCCAGCCTGTCGGCGCTCATGCCGCCTCCGGTCTCGGCACTTTGCTGAACAGGCGGAAGAAATTCTCCGTGGTTGCCGCCGCCATCTCTGCCTCGCTCACACCCTTGACCTCGGCGAGCACCTTGTTGGTGTGCGCGACATAGGCCGGCTCGTTGCGCTTGCCGCGCCACGGCTGCGGCGCGAGATAGGGCGCGTCCGTCTCAACCAGCAACCGGTCGAGCGGCAGTTCGGCGGCAATCGCCCTGAGTTCGTCGGATCGCTTGAAGGTGAGGATGCCGGAGAACGAGACGTAGAGCCCGAGCCGGATCCCGGTCAGGGCCAGACCGCGTCCGGAGGAAAAGCAGTGCAGGACGGCCGGAAAGGCCCCCTTTCCCATCTCGTCTTCCAGGATTGCAGCCATGTCGCCGTCGGCGTCACGGGCATGGATGACGAGCGGAAGGCCGGTCTGGCGCGCCGCCGCGATGTGGCGGCGCAGTCCCTCGGCCTGAGCGTCGCGCGGCGCCTTGTCGTAAAAATAGTCGAGCCCGGCCTCGCCGATCGCCACCACCTTCGGGTGGTCCGAGAGGCGCACCAGCTCTTCCGTGGTGACGTCCCGTTCTTCGCCGGCATTGTGCGGATGGGTTCCGACCGAGCAGTAGACCCGGTCATAGCGTTCGGCGATCGTGCGAATCTGATCGAACTTCCGGACCCGGGTCGAGATTGTCACCATCAGACCGACACCGGCCGCCGCGGCGCGGTCGATCACCGCGTCGCGCTCGGCATCGAAGTCGGGGAAGTCAAGGTGGCAGTGGCTGTCGACCAGCATCACACTGTCCCCTCGTCTTCCTCCTCCACGTACCGCGGAAATACGGGATGCGGCGCCGGCAGCACCGTGCCGCCCGAAAGCCGCCCGGCGGCGCCGAGGCGGTCGAACTTGCGCGCATCGGGCGGAACGGCGAGCAGATCGAGCAGCTTGCCGGCGCTTCCCGGCATCACCGCCTGCGCCAGGATCGCAATCTGACGGATCACCTCGGCGGTGACATAGAGCACCGTGCCCATGCGCGCAGGGTCGGTCTTGCGGAGTGCCCACGGCGCCTCGCCGGCGAAATAGCGGTTGGCCTCGGCAACGCAGGCCCAGACTGTGGCGAGCACCTGATGGATCGCCTGATGCTTCATCGCCTCGCGGGAGGGCTCGATCATGGCGTCGGCTTGCGCCAGGATCGCCGCGTCGGCCGCCGTGAATGCCGCCGGTATCGGCAGCGTACCGCCGCAGTTCTTGGCGATCATCGACAGCGACCGCTGCGCCAGGTTGCCAAGGTCGTTGGCCAGGTCGGCGTTGATGCGATTGACGA
>CAYXAA010000091.1:0-2164 GCA_964462985.1 uncultured Hyphomicrobiales bacterium
CCGCCGAACAGGCCGATTTTGCCGCCCTTGGCGTAGGGCGCCAGCAGGTCGACGACCTTGATACCCGTCACCAGGATTTGCGCTTCGGTAGACTGTTCGATGAAGGCCGGAGCCGGCTGGTGAATGGCACGCTTGCTCTCGTGCGGAATCTCCCCGGCCTCATCGACCGGCTGGCCGATCACGTTCATGATGCGGCCGAGCGTCCCGTCTCCGACCGGAACCGCAATCGGTTCGCCAGTATCGACGACTTCCTGGCCCCGCACCAGACCTTCGGTCGAGTCCATGGCGATCGTGCGCACGGTGTTCTCGCCGAGATGTTGCGCAACCTCAAGCACAAGCCGATTGCCCTGATTGTCCACCTCAAGCGCGTTCAGGATCTTCGGCAGGTGGTCGTCAAACTTCACGTCGACAACGGCGCCGATGACCTGAGTGACGCGTCCGACAGTCTTGTCAGCCATCTTTCTATCCTCGTCTCAATCCGGTCAGAGCGCCTCGGCGCCCGAAATGATTTCGATCAGCTCTTTGGTGATCTGCGCCTGCCGCTGGCGGTTGTAGGTGATGGTCAGCTTGCGGATCATCTCGCCAGCGTTGCGCGTCGCGCTGTCCATGGCCGACATCTTGGCGCCCATCTCGCCAGCGACGTTCTCAAGCAGCGCCCGGAAGATCTGAACCGAGATATTGCGCGGCAACAGCTCGGACAAAATCTCCTCCTCACTCGGCTCATACTCGTAGACCGCCTCGGACATTTCCGCGCCCGACTTCTTCTCGAATACGGCCGGGACGAGCTGCTGGGCCGTCGGAATCTGGCTGATCACGGACTTGAACCGTGCATAGAACAACGTGCAGACGTCGAATTCGCCGTCGTCGAACATTTTGCGGATCAGCGAGCCGATCTCATCCGCATTGTCGAAACCAATCTGACGCACGCCGCGCAGTTCGATCGTCTTGAGGATGTGCTTGCCGAAGTCGCGCTTCAGGGCGTCGAACCCCTTCTTGCCGACGCAGATGAACTTGACCGTCTTGCCCTCGTTCATCAGCGAGCGGGCGTGCTCGCGAGCGAGCTTGGCAATCGACGAATTAAATCCGCCGCACAGGCCCCGGTCGGCCGTGGCAACAACCAGCAGATGGACCTGATCGCGACCGGTCCCGGTGAGGAGCTTCGGTGCGTCCTCGCGCCCCTCGAACGCGGTTGCGAGATTGCCCAGCACCGTCTCCATGCGCTCGGCATAAGGACGGGCCGCCTCGGCCGCCTCCTGAGCACGGCGCAGCTTGGCCGCGGCCACCATCTGCATGGCCTTTGTGATCTTCTGGGTCGCCTTCACCGAAGCGATGCGAACTCTTAGGTCCTTCAGGCTGGCCATGGCCGCCCCTGCTCCTTCGTCCTGTCAGCCTGGCGTCGCACGACCGAGGTTTCCCTGTCCGCGGACGCCCGCCCCCTTGGGCTCGAGCCGGTCAATCGGTGGAGGCCGGACCATAGGGTCCGGCCGCTACCGTCGTCGATTACGCGAAGTTCTTGGCGAACGCGTCGACCGCGGCCTTGAGCCGCTTTTCCAGGTCCGCGTCGAGCTCCTTCTTCTCCCAGATGGCGTCGAGGAGGTCGGCATGCTCGCCGCGCAGGTTGAGCAGCAGGCCTTCCTCGAAGGCCTTCACGCGGTTGAGCGGCAGCGGATCGAGATAGCCGTTGACGCCGGCGTAAATCACCGCGACCTGCTCCTGGGTTTTCAGCGGCGAGAACTGCGGCTGCTTCAGGAGCTCCGTCAGGCGAGCGCCGCGGTTGAGGAGGCGCTGGGTCGTGGCGTCGAGATCGGAGCCGAACTGCGCAAATGCCGCCATCTCGCGGTACTGTGCCAGCTCACCCTTGATCTTACCGGCAACCTGCTTCATCGCCTTGATCTGAGCCGAGGATCCGACGCGCGACACCGAGAGGCCGACGTTCACCGCCGGGCGAATGCCCTGATAGAACAGATCGGTTTCGAGGAAGATCTGACCGTCGGTGATCGAGATCACGTTGGTCGGAATATAGGCCGAAACATCGTTGGCTTGCGTCTCGATCACGGGCAGGGCCGTCAACGAACCGAGACCGTTGGCTTCGTTCAGCTTCGCCGACCGCTCGAGCAGGCGCGAGTGCAGGTAGAAGACGTCTCCCGGGTAGGCTTCGCGTCCC